>JBGAGX010000011.1:0-100387 GCA_044226515.1 Flavobacteriales bacterium
AAAGTGCAGGCGAAGGGCAAGGGGGAGATGGCGATGTACTTTGTGGACCGGAACGACCGGCAACGGAGCTGACCCTCCACAGCACTGGAACGCTCCACGACCATGTGCTACTCCACCTCCCTCGACCGCGACGCGAAGGCGCTGGAGAAGCGCATGCACCGGAAGATGCTTGAGGACGGCCAGCGCGTGGACCTTCCTGACATGCTGGAGCTGCCCCTGGAGCAGACCACCGCCTTCGCGCGCCCGCTGTGGCCCGTGGTGAGCAGCAAGGCACCCGGGCGCCTCAGCGTGCAGCGCTGGGGCCTGCTGCCGAAGTACATCCGCAGCGAGGAGGAGGCCAGGGAGTTCCTGAAGCGCACCCCCACGTACAACGCCATCAGCGAGGAGGTGGGCGCCAAACGCACCTACAAGCACGCCTTCGAGCACGGCCAGCGCTGCCTGGTGCCGGTGACCAGCTTCTTCGAGTGGCGGCACGAGGGCAAGGTGAAGGTGCCCTACCGCATCGGGGTGAAAGGCGGTGACCTGTTCTGCCTCGGCGGCCTCTGGGAGGAGCACGACGGCATCGACACCTATACGGTGCTCACCACCCGGGCCAACCCGCTCATGGCCTTCGTGCACAACAGCAAGCAGCGCATGCCGGTGATCATCCCCGAGGCGCAATGGGACGCGTGGCTATCGCCCGACCTGTCGCCGGCCGAGGTGAGGAAGCTGTGCGAGCCCTACCCCGAGGAGGAGCTGGTGGCCGAGCCGTTGGGGAGCCGCCCGGTGCAGGCCAGCTTGTTCTGACCAGCAGGTGTCCTACATTCTGGGAGATCCGATCGACGGCGATGGCGTCAACGCGCATCCCTCCCTTCCCCATCCACGGGCTCGTGCCGTACCGCGGTGCGCTCTATGCCATCACGCACCAGGAGGTCTTCAGCCAGGGCCGGCTGTACCGCATCGGCCGCTACGTGGGCGACCGGTACGACGAGCGGGTGCTGGTGGACCACTGGGACCTGCTGGCCAACATCGAACAGCAGGCGCGCTGCGCCGTGGGCGAGGTGGTGCGCCACCGGGAGCTCGGGCTGGTCACCGTGGTGAAACGCGCGTGGCGCTTCAGCAGCGGGGTGGTGGTGTACACCGTGCGCGCGGAAGGCGATGAGCGGGGAGCCCGGCACGCGCACGCGCACGACCTGCGGCCGCACGTGCCGGGACGGTAACTTGGTGGCGATGCGCGCACCATCCTTCCTGTTGCTCGTGCTCGCGGCGTTCGCCGGGCAAGCGCAGGATGCCACCGCACGGCTGCGCGCGGAGCTGGAGCGCATCCACACGCTCGACCAGGCGGACCGGGATGTGGTGGGCAACTACGCCCGTGGCCCGCAGCGCGACAGCGTACTGGCCCACATGCGCCTGCAGGACTCGCTCAACCTCGTGCGCGTCACCACGATCCTTGACAGCGCCGGATGGTTGGGCCCCGATGAGATCGGCCGCAAGGCGAACCAGGCGCTCTTCCTGGTGATCCAGCATGCCGATGCCCATCCGGAGGTGCAGGCCGAGCACCTGGAGCTGATGCGCGAGGCCGTGGCCGAGGGCCGTGCGAACACCTGGGAGCTCGCCATGCTCGAGGACCGTGTGGCGGTGAACCACGGGCGGCCGCAGCGCTATGGGTCGCAGATCGGCTGGAAGGACGGCAAGCCCTTCGTGCAGCCCCTGGAGGACCCGGAGCATGTGAACGAGCTTCGCTCCGCCATGCGTATGGAACCGTTGGAGGACTATGCGCGCCGCTTCGGGATCGAGTGGACGCCCCCTGCCCCACGGGAGCGCGTGCTGTTGATGGGGTCGCCCCAACAGCCCTGAAGGCGGCACCCGCTGCAACGAACATGTCCTTGTCCACTTGATCCCGTGCAGGGGTGGCGGGGCTCACCCCGATGGCGGTACTTTGCATCGCCCCACACCAAGCACCATGAAGCACGCGTACCGACTCTCCGTCCTTGTTGTTCTGTTGACCGGCGCCCTGGCCGCCCGCTCGCAATGGGTGGACCTGCCCGCGGCCAACGACCTCGGCACGGGCATCGACAACTGGTTCTTCAACGACAACACCGGCGTGGCCTGCGGGGCGCACATCGTGTCCGCCAACAACCTCGATGGGCGCATCCTGCGCACTGCCGACGGTGGCGACACGTGGAGCACCGTGGTGAGCCGCCCCGGTGAGCGCCTCAACGAGCTGTGCTTCGTGAACGACCTGGTGGGCTATTGCGTGGGCGACTCGGGCTCGCTGTACCGCACCACCGATGGAGGTGTCACCTGGGACTGGTCGGACACGGGCATCGACCACCCGCTCTGGCACGTGTGCTTCACGGCCAACGGAACAGGCTGGGTGTCGACTTTGCTCGGCGGCGTATACCGCAGCACGGACGGCGGCGATACCTGGACGGCCGTGCCCGGCGGCACCCTCCCCAACTTCAACCGCATGCGCTTCACCTCGGCAACCGAGGGCCATTACGTGAACACCTACCGCATCTACGCCACCACCGACGGCGGCGCCACCTGGACGGAGCAGCCCACGGGCCTCAGCGCGGGCTCGCTGCGCGACATCCGGTTCCGCAACAGCAGCAGCGGCTGCGCGATCGGCTGGGACGGGCTGGCCCTGGCCACGAGCGATGGCGGCACCACGTGGACGAACGTGTTCACCGGCACCACGGCCGACCTGTACACCCTCGCCATCGCCCCGAACGGCGTGGGCTTCGCCGGGGGCAACGGCGCGAACAATGTGCTGGTGACCGCCGATGGCGGCGCGAGCTGGTCGGTGTCCTCCGTTTCAAGCGCCTGGATGACCGGCTCCACGATGCTCTCCAGCGGCATCGGTTACCTCACCGGCTGGTCGGGCGAGGTATGGCGGTACACCGGACCCGTGGGCTTCGATGAGCTCAAGGGCCGGCAGCCCCTGGTGGTGTTCCCCGTGCCCCTGCGCAGCGAGAGCCAGGTGGTGGTTCCGGCACGCATGGCCAGTGGTCATACCTGGCAGCTGCTCGACGGCCTGGGCCGTCCGGTGCTCCAGGGACGCGGCTCGGGCAGCGCGTTCAGGCTGCAGCGGGGCGATGCACCGGCCGGCGTGTACGTGCTCACGCTGACGAGCGATGCGGGCGAGCGCGCCGCGCAGCGTCTGGTGATCGAGTAGGACCTTCGCCCGTCAACGCTTGCGCGCCGAGGCACGCAGCACCTCGAAGAGCTCCTTCAGGCTCTGCGGGCGCGCCACGATGCGGCGCTCCTTGTCGACCACGTAGAAGCGCGGCGTCCCCGTCACCTCCCACGCGTACGGGTAGTTCAGGCTTTCCGGATTGGTGAGCGAAGGCGTGTACTTGGAGGGGTTGCGCTTCATGTCCTGGTAGAGCGGGTAGGCAAGGCCCACGTTCACCCAGTCGAGCTTGTGCTCGCGGATGAAGGCCTTCCAATCGGTGAAGAGCGCGCTGTCGGAGGCCTCGGCCACGGCGTACACACCCACGCCCAGGCCCTTCAGCTCCTTGTCGTACTGCTCCTTGAGCACCGGGATGGACTGCTTGCAGTGACTGCAGTGGGGGCCCCAGAACACCACCGCGATGAGCTCCTCGGGCATGGCGTGCATGCTCACCCACTTCCTGGCGCTGGTATCGGGGAGCACGATGTCCTTCGACGTGGCGCCCACGATCAGGGAGGCCTTGGAGCGGGTCTTGGAGCACACCTTCTCCCAGCGGTCGGCGGGCAGCCAGGCGGGATCGCGGCCGAGCCCCGGCCGGGTGCACACGTACTGCTCGGCCATGCGCACGTACACGGTACCGAGCCCCTGGGTCTCCTCTTCGGCATACTTGGTGGTGGCCCAGCCCACCAGGAACTTGCGCATGCCCACCGAGCCCTTGGTGCGCTCCATCATGCCGTTGAGGAACTCGAGCACCGCCTTCGGGTCCTTGGCCACGAAGCGGGCCACCACATCATCGAGCCGGTTCTGGAAGCCGGGGATGTACGGGAGCCGTTCGTCGCTCAGCTCCACGCCGTCCCAGGCGTGCGCGCGCATGGCGGCGGCCGTTGCAGCGCTGTCCGGTGTGCCATCGGCCCGGCGGGCGGGCGGCGCCTCAATATCGAGGTCGAGCTGGCAGATGAGGGCGGTGAGCGTGCCCGGGTTGTCGCGCACGATGGCCTTCAGCTTGGTGGGTTCCCAGTTGGCGGCCTTGCGGTCCACATGGTAGAGGGTGTTCTCGCGGCTCTCGATCACCTGCAGCTTCCCGTTCGGATCGGCAAGCACCGTGGCCATCCGCACCAGCGGCTCGTTCAGCACCACCTCCAAGCGCCCGGTGTTGAGCATGACCGCGTAGAGGCCTGGCGCGTAGCCGTCGGCCTTGGCGAAGACGCAGTTGCCCTGCGCGTCGGCCACGGTGCTGTCGGCATAGAACAGGCGGTTGCCATAGTAGTTGGCGAGGAAGACCTTGGTGTTGGCGAGCCCGCTCACCTTCACCTCGATCCGGGCCTTGAGCTGGGCGTTGGCCGTGCCCAGGAGCAGGGCGGCCATGCATACGATGACGGAACGCATGGCGCGAAAATACCAAGGGGCGTGCCGTTCGTGATCAGATCCGAACTCCCAGCAGGAGCACGTCGTCCAGGCTGCTGCGGTCCTGCTGCCAGAGCGCCAGCGCGCCCAGCACCCGGCGATGCTGTTCGGCCGCGGGCAGGCCGGCGATCCCCACCAGCAGTTCCTTCAGGCGCTTGCGGCCGAACTTGCGACCGTCCGGCCCGCCGAACTGGTCCTGCATCCCATCGGAACAGAGGTAGACCATGTCTCCCGGGCGCACGTCGATGCAGTGCTCGGTGAACGGGGCCTCGGGCCCGTGGTGGAGCCCCACGGGCATGCGGTCGCCGGGAAGTTCGTTGAGCACGCCGTCGCGCACATGGTACAGCGGGTTGAAGGCCCCGGCGAAGCGCAGGGTGCCGGTGCGGTGCTCGAGCACGCACAGTGCGATGTCCATGCCGTCCATGGGACCCTGCCGCTGGTGCTGGGCCAGGGCCTGCACCAGGGCCGCACGGAGCTTGTTCAACACGGCCGCCGGCCGCCGCTCGCGCTGGTCCACCACGATGCCCTTGAGCAGGGTGCTGCCCAGGATGCTCATGAGCGCGCCCGGAACCCCATGCCCCGTGCAGTCGGCGGCGGCCCACACGGTGTGACCGTCCACGTGCGCGCACCAGGGGAAGTCGCCGCTCACGATGTCCTTGGGGCGATGCAGCAGGAAATGCGCCTGCACGTGCGGACCGAGGTCGGCGACACCCGGCAGCACGGCCTGCTGGATGCGCTGGCTGTAGCGGATGCTGTCGGTGAGGTCGCGGTGGGCCGCCTCGATCAACGCGCGCTGCTCCTGGGCCTCGGCCGTGCGGGCCTGCAGTTGAAGGCGCAGCACCACCTCGCGCTTCGCCAGGCGGTAGCGGTTGTGGGACAGCAAGGTGGCGAGCACCATCACCGCAACGAGCAGGGTGCCTCCGTTGGCCATCACCGCCGACGGGGTGAGCGCGCTGTTGGCCTGGAGGAAGAGGACGTTGGCGATGGCGGAGACGACCATCACCGCCAGGCTCCACGCCAGGGGCCACAGCGCGATCATGCTCGCGCCCACGAAAAGCACGGCGTAGGCCAGCGCATGCATGCGGAAGAGCTCGGGCCCCATATGGCTCCACATGTAGGCGTTCTCCAGGCTGATGAGCAGGTAGGGGATCAGGAGGAAGGCCTCGGGGCTCATCCGCCACCGGCGGCGGAGCACCAGCGAGCATCCGATCAGCAGGCTCACCGCCACCCGTACGACCAGGAAGCCCGCCCAGCGCTCGGGCAGCACCAGCAGGTCGTTGAGCGCGAACAGGGGGTTGAGCAGCGCGGCCACGGCGGCCCCCGTCACGTGGTAGCGCCACGCGATGCGGTCGAGCTCCGTGCGCCAGGGCGGCGCATCGGCGACCGGTCGAGGGCGTTGAGCCAGGCGCGCCTGCAGCAGGCGCAACGCAGGGTGCAGCGGGATGGTCGGGCTCACGGGCATGCGCCCGTGTACGCGGGAGCGAGGCGATGGGTTCGGACAGGAACACGCTCGGGGGCCGAAGCCCCCGAGCGTGAACCCAAAACCCTTGAACAGATAAGAAGACAAGGGGTTGAACGCACCCAGGGCTCGCCGGGTTACGATCACACCTGCGCTGTGCATGGGGGCAGGGAACACCGCTATCTTGGACACAGCCACACCACACCCATGCGCCATTGGATCCTTACCTCGGCCCTCGTGCTCACCGCAACGGGGTTGCTCGCCCAGCAGCAGGTCTTCACCAGCTCGGGCACCTTCGTGGTGCCGCCCGGCGTCACCTCGATCCAGGTGGAGCTCATCGGGGCCGGCGGCAACGGAGCGGGCAACGGCGGCGGAGGGGGCGGCGGGGGCGGTTACGCCAGGGGGACCTACGCCGTGTCGCCCGGCACCTCGTACAGCATCGTGGTGGGCACCGGGGGAAGCCAGCTGGCCACCATCATCGGCGGGCTCGGCATCTTCGCCGGCGCGGGCAACAACGGCACCACGGTGGGCAACCCCAACATCGGCGGGGGCGGCCTGGGCGGACAGGGCCAGGGCGGCCAGGTGAACCACACCGGTGGCACGGGCGGAGGCGGATACTACACCTACTTCGGAGGCGGGGGCGGTGGCGCGGCGGGCCCGACGGGCAACGGCTCCATCGGCGGCAACACCGTCGCGTACACCGGCAGCAACTGCCTCACCCCGGGGGGGGCTGGCGGTTCGGGGGGTGGCGCTCCCGCCGGCGACGGCGGCAAGGGCGCAGGCTTCACCGATACCAACTGCACGGTGAGCGACCCCGCGGCCAACGGCGGCACCTACGGCGCGGGCGGAGGCGGCGGCAACGGCATCGGCTCCGCGGTCGGCATCGGCGGCAGCGGGGTGTGCATCATCTCCTGGAACACCTCCACCGGGATCGCCCCTCCTGCGACGAACGCACCACAACGCTTCAACTCACCCTTCAGCGATCACCTGCGCCTCTTCGCTGCCGATGGCTCGGAGCACTTCACGCTGCTCGACCTCTCGGGCCGGGTCCTGTGGCGGGGGCTGCACATCGAGGAAGTGGACCTCGGCCGGCTCGATGCGGGCGTGTACGTGGTGCAGGTGACATCCCATGGCGCGGTGTTCACCCAACGTGTGGTGAAGGCCACGGGCCAGTAAGGCCGCGCCCATCAGCCTGTGACGGACGGACCGCGTTGCTCGTGCTGGTACCGCTCCACGGCGAGCTGCAGGCTGAAGAACATCCGCTCGCGTCCGAGCATCGTTCCCAGCGGAGATCGCATCACCACATCGAGCACGTTCGGATTGAGCCCCACCAACCACACATCGATGCCCTGGGCGCGCATGCGCTCCACCCCTTCCTCCAGCGCCTTCAACGCGGTGTATTCAAGGTCGGGCACAGCGCGCAGATGAAGCACCACCACGCGCGGAGCGTAATGATCGACCAGCTGGCCCACCTTCTCGCTGAGGCGTGCGGTGTTGCCGAAGTACAACCTGCCTTCGGGCCGCAGGAGCAGCAGGCCGGGGAAGGTCTCATCATCCGGATGCTCATCGCTCAACGGCCTGAAGGCATCGGTTCCGCGCTTGCGGCCCAGGACGTACACCGGCGGATCGGCGGTCTGTTGCACCAACGTCAGCATGCTCACCACGATGGCCAGGACGATGCCGCGGAGCGTGCCCATGAGCACCACGCCTGCCAGGGCCACGAGGGCCCAGATGAACTCGGTGCGGCGGATGGAAAGCAGCTTGCGGAAGTCGCTGGGCCGGATGAGGCCCACGGAGTACACGATCACCACGGCGGCGAGCGTGGCCTGCGGCATGAAGCCGAGCGCGGGGGCGAGCAGGAGCATCACCAGCAGGGCCATCGCAGCGGTGACCAGGGCGGCGAGTTGCGTGCGGGCGCCGGCCTCCCGGTTCACGGCGGTCTGCGTGGTGCCACCGCCGGCCACCATGCCGCCCAGCAGCGCACCGCCGGCGTTGGCCAGCCCGGTGGCCAGGAGCTCACGGTCGGGCCGGACCGCAGGATCATCGCTGTCGCGGAAGGCGCGGGAGGCGGCGATGCTCTCGGTGAAGCTCATGAGCGCGATGCCCAAGGCGCCGGGCCACAGTTCGCGTGCCAGCGACCAGTCGGGGCGAACGGGCCGGGGAAGGCCGGGAGGCAGGTCGCCCACCACGGCCACGCCATGGTCACCCAGACCGAACAGGACCACCGCGAGCACACCGGCCGCCACCACGATGAGCGGTGTGGGCGCCTTGGGCGCGCGCCGCTCCAACAGCACCAGGAGCAGCAGCGAGCCGAGGGCGATCAGCACGGTGGGCCAGGAAGTGCCCACGAGCTGCTGGGCGATGGCGCCGATGTCGCGGAAGAAGCCCGCCTTCACGATGTGCACCCCGAGCAATTTGGGCACCTGATCGAGCACAACGACCACGGCCACGCCGGCCTTGAAGCCGATGAGCACCGGTTCGCTGATGAAGTTGGCCAGGAAGCCCAGCCGCAGGGCCGAGGCCGCCACAAGGACGCCCCCCACCAGCAGCGTGAGCATGGCCGACGCGCGGAGCAGCTCGCCTTCATCGCCTTGCGGCACCACCGTCCCCAACTGATGCGCGGCGAGGATGGCCAGCGTGGTGCTCGTGCTCACGCTCAAGGGGCTGAGGTGCCGAGCAGGGCGTAGATCACCATCGGCACCAGCACCGTGTAAAGCCCCACCTGCACCGGCAGTCCGGCTATCGTGGCGTAGGCCATGGCCTTCGGGATGACCACCGCCGAAGCGGCCAGGCCCGCCAGCAGGTCGGGGCGCAGCCCGTCCTTCGGGTAATGGGCGATCCAGTCGGGGATGAACGGGCGCATGGACCTCTTCGGCCGGAAGGTAGCTACCGCCCCTGGCCCGCTGATGCCCCTGGCGCCCTGGCCGCGCTTCCCACATCCGCCTGTTGCTGCATTGCGCATGGAGCAGGCCGAGGTCGGGGCGCTTCGATGGTTCCTTTGCACCATGGCCCGCCGCCACGACCCCGATGCCCTGACCCTGTTCGACTCGCTGGTGTACACCTGCCACTACCGGCTGGTGATCGATCCGGCGAGCGGCGTGCTGGCCCGCGTGATGGAGTGGCGGCAGCTGGTGCGCGACAGGATCGGCGTGTTCGGTGGCTACTACCGCATCCCCGGGATCACCCTGCTCGAGGCCGAGCTCCCGCCCGATTACGAAGGCGCGTTGTGCGAGGCCATCGAGCGTGGCGGCGCCGGCCACAGGCCTTTCCGCCTGCACCTTTCCGGCTTCCACCACACCGAGGACCGGCGCACCATCTACATCGATGTGCAGGAGAAGGACACCGTGGCACCGGTACGGCAGCGCATCGCGGACCACGTGCGGGCCAACCGCCGCATCAAGAAGCTGGGCGTGGACGTGAGCGAGCGCCCCATGCTGGTGGTGGCCACCGGATTGAAAGCACCACAGTTCGAGGCGGCCTGGTCCCTGCTCCATCCCCACCCCTTCACCGGCGACCTCGGCGTGAAGGACGTGGTGCTGCTGAAGCGCGAGCTTGACGACACCTCAATGGACGAGCACGTGCGGACCTTCCCGTTCGACGCGGTGCGGTGAGGTGGTTGGCGGGCGCCCGACTCGCGAGCTCAACGCCGCGTTCGGCTTACGCGTTCAACCGTTCCGCCACCGAAGCGTGGGTGATCGCGGTGTGCGACGCGTCGTACACGCAACGGCCATCGCGGATCACCAGCACCTGCGGCGACTCGTGCTGCACGCCGTAGCGCTCGGCGATGGCGTTGGAAACGGGTCGGTAGCGAAGCAGGTCGAGGTACCACACGGCATGGCCCTCATCCTCCGGTCTCCAGCCGCGCTCGAGGCGATGAAGGGCGGTGCTGCTGATGCTGCAGCGGGTGCTGTGCTTGAAGATGAGCACCGGTGCTTCATGGGAGGCCGCATCGATGGCGTCCAGGTGCGCGAGATCGGTGAGCGGGGTCCAGTTCATGCATGGCTCGCCGAAGCGCAGGGCGAAGGCGACGGGCGCGAAGATGCGCTGTACGGAACACTGGTCCGTGTGACCGCCATCACCGCTATCTTCTGGCCGAGCCGGTGACGATGAAGTCGTCAAGCCCCGGAGCCGTTCCGTTCATCCTTAACCCATGTCGTCCACCCTTCCGCATGCGCTGATCACGTTCCTCCCCCACCAACCTTCCTTCACCTCCGCCGAGCCTCCGGCGGAGCAAGGCCCGCCAGCACCGAACTTGCGCCCTGTGAGCGCCGAGGTGCACCAGGAGACCGAGATGGCCACATTGGCCGCGCGGTTCGTGAACAGCACGGACCGGCACGTCTTCCTCACCGGCAAGGCGGGCACCGGCAAGACCACCTTCCTGCGGCGGCTGGCCGAGCGCACCCACAAGCGGTATGTGATCCTCGCCCCCACCGGCATCGCGGCGCTCAACGCCGGCGGCGTCACCATCCATTCGCAGTTCCTGCTGCCCTTCGGCGCCTTCGTGCCCGAGCGCCAGCTGCCCGGCGACGTGCCCGAGTACGCCGCCTTCCACGACCGCGACACGCTCAACCGCCGCCACCCGCTGAACGCCGTGCGCCGCAACGTGCTCCGCGACGTTGACCTGCTCATCATCGACGAGGTGAGCATGCTGCGGGCCGACCTGCTCGACGCCATCGACCACCGCATGCGCAGCGTGCGCCAGCGCTGGGACCGCAGCTTCGGCGGCGCCCAGGTGCTCATGATCGGCGACCTCTTCCAGCTGCCCCCCGTGGTGAAGGACGACGAGTGGGCGGTGCTGCGCCGCTGGTACCCCAGCCTGCACTTCTTCAACGCCCGCGTGCTGCGCGAGAGCGGCTACGCGCACATCGAGCTCGACAAGATCTTCCGCCAGCAGGACGAACGCTTCATCCGCATCCTCAACAACCTGCGCGACAACAAGGTGACCGCGGAGGACGTGGCCGAGTTGAACACCCACTTCCGTCCATCGCTCACAGCAGCCGACACCGACGGGGTGATCACCCTCACCACGCACAACCGCACGGCCGACGAGCTCAATCAGCAGGAGCTGAACAAGCTGGCGGGAGGGGCGTGGCGCTTCGAGGCCGAGGTGGAAGGCGACTTCCCCGAGAGCATGTACCCCGTGCTCAGCACCTTGGAGCTGAAGCCCGGTGCGCAGCTCATGTTCACCCGCAACGACCCCGAGAAGGCCTACTTCAACGGCAAGCTGGCGCGCGTGCAGCGCATCACCAAGGACGCGGTGGAGGTGCGCATGCTCGACACCGGCATGCCCTACACGCTGAAGAAGGAGACCTGGGAGAACAAGCGCTACGTGGTGGACCCCGTGAGCAAGGAGCAGCAGGAGCAGGTGCTCGGCACCTTCACGCAATACCCGGTGAAGCTCGCCTGGGCCATCACCGTGCACAAGAGCCAGGGCCTCACCTTCGACAAGGCCATCATCGACGTGGGCAAGGCCTTCGCGCCGGGCCAGGTGTACGTCGCGTTGAGCCGGCTGCGCTCCCTCGACGGTCTCATCCTGCGCACGCGGATCGACCCTTCCGTGGTGACCACCGACCGCGACGTGGTGGCCTTCAGCGAGGCGCGCCACGCGCAGCAGCCCCTGCCCGACCAGCTGAAGGAGCAGCAGCAGCACTACCTGCGCGCGGTGCTCACCAGCACCTTCGACCTGGGCGACCTGCAGCGCAAGGTGGACTGGATCCGCAAGGACCACCCCGAGACCGCCGAGTTCGAGGACGACAGCATGAAGACCGCACTGGTGCGCTTCCGCGAGCTGCTCGGCCGCGAGGAGGAGAACACCCGCAAGTTCCAGGGACAGCTCGTGCGCCTGCTGCAGGGCGATGACCGTGGGGCGTTGCTGGAGCGCGTGGCGAAGGGTAGCGGCTACTACGGCGACCTGCTCACCGCCGCCATGAAGGACCTGCTGCAGCACCTGGCCCAGGTGGAGGCGCTGAGCCGCACCAAGCAGTACAGCGAGGACCTGCGCGAGCTCGATGGCATGCTGGTGAAGAAGCTGGCGCAACTGGGCAAGGCCGTGCACATCGCCACCTGCATCCTCGAAGGGCGCGAAGTGGAGAAGGTGCCCGAGCTGGAGAAGCGCATCACCGCGCAACGCACCGCGCTCGTGGAGGAGGTGAAGGACTGGGCCCAGGAGCACGCGCCGGCCACCAGCCGCAAGACCGGCCGCACCAAGCGCAAAGCGAACGATGCGTGGGAGGTGCCCGACGCACCAGTGAAACGCCGTTCCGCCAAGGCTTCGGCGGACAAGAAGCCCCCCAAGATCAAGGGCGAGACCTACCTCAAGACCTACGTACTGATCAAGGAGGGCCGCAGCCTGGCCGATGTGGCGAAGGAGCGTGGCATGTCGGTGAGCACCATCGAGGGCCATGCGGCGCGCGGCATCGCCGAGGACGTGCTCGACATCGACGCGCTGATGCCCGCGGAGGAGCGCGACACCATCGCCGGCTGGATGCAGGAGCACCCGGACAAGGGCCTGAACGACGCGCGCGCCAACTTCGGCGACCGCTTCAGTTTCGGGCAGCTGCGCATGGTGCAGGCGTGGGTGAAGAAGGAGTGATCATTCATTCTCCAAACCATGGTCCAGCACATTCTCATAGGCCTTGCCGTGATAATACTAGGCTTCTTTGGGTATCGCGCCTACGCTTTTCGAACCGCGTCAAGAAGAATGAACCGGTTGCGCTCCGATAGGGTCAAGTCACTCCTGGAAGGTGTTGACAGGGGCCATATGCTCAGCAAGGAAGACATACTCCCCTTCTTCAGAGATCGACAGATGCGGCATGATGCCTATTCCTTTCTATCTGCATCCGGTCGGCTGAATGAAGTTCCGCCAGAATTCAATAATGCCACATCATTGGCCGAGAGCCATCTTTCGGTCTGGCTCGAATTCCCCACAGAGCTGAATGCCCCACCCGACGAGGTCGTTCATTTGGGGCGTGTCCGACTATACTCGAACAACGAAAACGGCACAGCGCTTTACGAGGTCTTCAAATACCGCACACATCCGCCGCATTGGGCGTCAAGAGAAGGGTGGTTGTTAGGCACGGTGGGACCGATCGAAGAAGTGAACGGCGTAATCGACACAGGTCACGCTTTCAGTCGGTTCCTAAGCATCAACAGCAGCACTCCGGAGGACGAAGCTCGATGGATGAACGAGAAGATCTTGTCTTCAGGCAAGATAGCTGGCCCTCTCCTCTCCCAATATGAACCTGTATTGGATGTAAAGCAAAGCGCAGCCGGATCGTAGATGGTATCAAGTGTGGAGCCGGGCTCGTGGTGACCGAACTTCGCGGCCGCTCCCGTGTTCCACCCTTCGATGCGCACCGTCCTGATCGTCCCGGCGTTGATGCTGGCGCTTTCGGCGCGCGCCCAACCGCCCATGACCGCCCCCACCCCCGCCCGCAACGCCCCGCTCACCGTGGAGATCTGGAGCGACGTGGCCTGTCCCTTCTGCTACATCGGCAAGCGCGAGTTCGAACGCGCGCTGGAACGCTTCCCGCACCGCGACCGCGTGCAGGTGGTGTGGAAGAGCTTCGAGCTCGCGCCCGATGCACCGGCGCGCAGCGCGGAGGACACCTACACGATGCTCGCCACCAAGTACGGCATGAGCCGCGAGGAGGCCCGGCAGCGCACCGCAGGCGTGGCGGAACGCGGCCGCAGCGTGGGCATCCCCTTCAACTTCGACGCCGTGGTGAACGGCAACACCTTCGATGCGCACCGCCTGATCCAGCTCGCCAAGCAGCACGGCAAGGGTGACCAGGCCGAGGAGCGGCTCTTCAAAGCCTACTTCGAGGAGGGCGCATCGTTGGCCGACCACGCCACGCTGAAGCAGCTGGCCAACGACATCGGCCTGGACCCGAAGGACGTGGACGCCCTGCTGGCCGGCACCGAGCTTTCCGATGCCGTGCGGATGGACGAATACGAAGCCCAGCAGTTCGGCATCCGCGGCGTACCCTTCTTCGCCATCGACCGCAAGTACGCGGTGAGCGGTGCACAGAGCGCCGACCATTTCCTCAGCGCCCTGGAACACGCCTGGAAGGAGCGCCCCGCACCATCGTCGACAACGGAAGCACCGGCGTGCGAGCCGGGCCAGGCCGACTGCCTTCCTGGGCAGTGACCCGCTGGAAGCAACATCCGCCCACCGGAACGCGTCCTTCGCTGTACGAACTTCGTCCCATGCGCCGCCCCATCCTCCTCGCCGCACTGCTGGGCACCACCGTCGCCCTCGCGCAGCCCAGCTCCTCCAGCACCGAGCTCTGGGTCACCTACATGGAGAACCTCGACCTGCAGTTCAACACCCCACCGTACTTCGAGCTGGTGATCTCCAGCGAAGTGGCCACGCAGGGCGAGGTGCAGGTACCGGCCACCAGCTTCACCATCCCCTTCACCGTGGGGGCCATGAGCGACACGGTGATCACGCTGCCCACCAACATCTACTACCCGCAGGGGGACGAGGCCATCTTCAACTTCGGCCTCAAGGTGGTGGCCGATGACCCGGTGAGCGTGTACGCCTACCACCACCGGCTTTACTTCTCCGAGGCCGGCATGGCACTGCCGTTCGACCGGCTCGGCACGGAATACCTGGTGCTCGCGCACGAGGACGCGGTGAACACCTCGCCTTCCGAGTTCGTGGTGCTCGCCACGCACGATTCAACGGAGGTGGAGATCGTGCCTTCGGTGCTCACCGTGGGCTTCCGCCCGCCGGGCGTGCCGTACACCGTGCTGCTCCACGAGGGGCAGGTGTTCCAGCAGCAGGCCTTCGGCGACCTGAGCGGAAGCCGGGTGCGCAGCCTGGACCCCGCCAAGCCGGTGGCCGTGTTCGCCGGCGCACGTCAGGCACGCACGAACTGCCAGCTCTCCGCCGACGACCATCTCTATCAGCAGGTGGAGCCCGTGGTGAACTGGGGACGCACCTACCACATCGTGCCCTTCAAGGCGCGCGGCGGCGATGAGGTGCGCGTGCTGTCGGCGAGCGACAACAACACCATCACCATCTCCGGCCAATCACCCGTGGTGCTCGACAGCGGCGAGGTGGCCGACCTCTTCGCCGGGGTGCCACTGCAGATCCAGAGCAGCGCACCGATCGCCGTGGGGCAGTTCAACGACAGCCAGAACTGTAACCCGGCGGTAGGCGACCCGTGCTACCTGTGGGTGCATCCCGCCGACCGCAAGGACCAGCTCGCCATCTGGTCGGCACGTACCGGCGCGGGCACGCCCTTCCACTACGTGAACATCGTGACCACTGCGGAGGCCGGTGCGCCGCAGGTGTTCCTCGACGGCGCGAACGTGTCGCCGCAGATGCAGCCCATGGCCGGTGTGGCCGGCGTGTTCTGGGGCCAGTTCGATGTGGTCGACGGCCAGCACATCATCGAGGGTGCTTCAGGTTTCCAGGCCTGGGCCTATGGCATGGGCGACTACAATTCCTACGCTTTTCCGCTCGGCTATGGCACGTCCAACATCAGCACGGGCATCGAAGCACGGCCGACATCATCCTCATCCGGCGCGGTCCTCGTGGAACAGGGCACCGTGCTCGACCGCACGCAACTGGGCACGCGCGGACCGCTCCGGGTGTTCGACGCCTCCGGACGCGTGGTGGTCCTGGTCCCGGCGTCGCGTGCGCTGGTGGCGGACCTGGCGCCCGGCCTGTACACCGTTGTGCCTGCGGATGGCCGGGCGTTGCGGCTCCTCGTGCGCTAGGCTCAGCGCACCTTCAGCATGTTGCGCACCTGCTGCCGGCCCATGTTCTGCAGGCGGCAGTAGTAGAGGCCCGTGGGCATGTCGCCCAGGTCAAGGTCGAGGGTGTGCGTGCCGGCGGGCATCACCTGGTCCACCATGGACCGCACCTGCTGGCCCTGCTCGTTGAACACCAGCAGCGACACGCGACCGCCCGTGGCATTGAACCGCACGCTGGTGCGCTCCACGAACGGGTTGGGATACACATCGAGCACGCTTTCTCCGGCGCCCTGGTTCAGCGCGTGCACACTGGCATCGATGCAACCTTGCGGGTCCACCAGCGCCAGCGGCTGGAAGTTGTTCAGCAGCACCTGGTCCACCTCGCTCTGGTCGAGGCAGAACCAGTCCTTCAGCACGCTGGCGTACACGCTGCGGAAGTCGTACTGCATGGCCAGGTTGGTGGCGGGCGTGCTGTTGGGGTCGATCACCGGGTTGGTGCCGAGCATGCCGGGAAGCACCTTGTCGCCGAAGAGGAACATGGGCTGCGCACTGCCATGGTCGGTGCCGCCGGAGCCGTTGCTGCAGATGCGGCGGCCGAATTCGGAGAAGGTCATGCCGAGCACGCGCTCGCTGATGCCCAGCAGCTGCAGGTCGTCCTGGAAGGCGCGGACGGAATCGCTCACCCCCTTGAGCAGGTCGGCGTGCGTGCCGATGGTGTGGTCCGCGGAGTCGGTCTGCTGCGCGTGGGTGTCGAAGCCGGTCTCGCTCACCCAGTAGATGCGGGTCTTCAGCCCGCCGCAGATGAGCTGTGCCACGATCTTGAGCGCCTGGGCCAGCGCGGCGCCGGGCTGATTGCCGGTGGGGTACAGCGTGCTCAGGTTGCATCCGGGCTGCGCCGCCGCCTGGATCACGTCGCCGTACAGGTCGGTCTGCCGCTGCACCGTGCGCACGAAGTCGAGCTTGTCGCCCTTGCAATCGGCGGTGACGGGGTCGATGTACACGCTGCCGGTGAGGTTGAGCGGGTCGGCGGTGTTGTTGATGGCCACGGCCATGTTCACCCCCAGGTTCTGCAGGCCCAGGTTCACCGGCCCGCCGATGCGGATGGCGAGCGGGTCGGGCATGTCGACATTGGGGAAACCCACGGGATAGTTGGGGTACTCGTAGCCGAGGTAGCGCCCCACCCATCCGCTGTCGAGCACCACGTTGGCATCGCTGGCGGTCTCGTAGATGTCCGTGGCACGGAAGTGCGAGTAGTTCGGCGTCGGGTAGCTCACGCCCTGCACGATCCCCAGCTTGCCGTCGTTCCACAGGGCCTGAAGACCGGTCATCGCGGGGTGCAATCCGGTGGCGGGCAGCCCGCTCAAGGGAAGCACCTGGTTGCCCGGGATGAGGATGTTGCTGCGGAACTGGGAGAGCAGGCCGTACTGGTCGAGCGGGATCACGGTGTTGAGGCCGTCGTTGCCGCCGTACAGCTGGATGATCACCAGCACCCGGTCCTCGGCCACGGCCCTGTTCAGGAGCGGGGCGAGCAGCGGACTGGCGAAGCCGCGCACGGTGAGGCCGCCCACGGTGGCGAGCGAGGTCCCTCGGAGGAATTTTCGGCGGTCCATGGTGCGGTTCAGATGAGTTGGTGTTCGGCGGCGCCTTGCATGTCGAGGAAGAGGGCCACGAGCAGGGTGGGCACCAGCTGCGCCACAGGGTCCGTGGTGTTGGGGTCGCCCGCGTAGGTCTGGAACGCGTTGGTCCAGTAGATGTCGTTGGTCTGGCCGAGGAGCAGGTAACCGGTCTTCAGCTGGTCCTTCACGCCCTGCGACACGTCCACGGTGAAGAGCAGGTCGGCCGCCTCGGCCACCAGCACGTTGGGGTCGTCGGCGTTGCTGAACTGCTGCACCAGCGCCACCAGGTCCACCTTGAACGTGAGGTTCTCGCTGGCTGGGTCGTACAGGTTGCCCGGCGTGGTGAAGCCCACCGCGGTGAAGTACTCGTAGATCTGCTTGCGGATGGCGTAGGTGGCGCTGTCCATCCACATCTCGTCGTATTGCGGGGCCGTGTAGTAGGCGGGCCAGCCGGCCACGTTGGGCGGATCGCCGATGGCCTGGCCGCAATAGCCCATCAGCGCGTACACCTCCGTCCACACGCGGTATTGCGCCTCGGGCACGGAGGCATCGGGCATGGGCATCTGCAGTTCGCGCAGCGCGCCCACCACGAAGTCGGCCGGGCTCTTCACCATGCACGCCCGGATGTCGGCGCTGAAGAAGTGCTCGCTGGTGAGCAGCGCCTCGAGCACGATGCGCATCTGGTCGGGCGCTCCCACATTGTTGCGGAAGATCAGCGCCAGCGGCCCGATCACGTCCGTCTCGGTCTGCGGGTCGATGTCGCCGTGCACGAAGAAGCGGTAGAGCTCGCGGCACACGTGCAGGCTCACCTCGTCCTTGCTGAAGATCATGTCGAGCAGGGCGTTCAGCTCGACCTGCCCGGCGTTCGGCCCCGTGGCGCCCTGGATCACCGTGCTGTTGAAGAAGGGGCTGAATTGCTTGTCGGTGCTGTCGTGCAGGAAGGGCACGAAGATGGTCGCCGGGATGATGGGGTTGCCGCCGCTGGTGAGCTGGATGGTCCAGCCGGTGAGGACGCGCGCCGCGGCCTGCACGTCCGATTCGGTGTAGCCGGTGCCCTCGCCCAGCGTGAAGAGCTCCATCAGCTCGCGCGCGTAGTTCTCATCGGGCGCACCGGCCACATTGAGGTAGCCGTTGAGGTAGATGAGCATCGCCGGGTCGGTGCTGATGGCGTACATCAGCTGGCGGAAATTCCCGGTGGCGTTGTCGCGCAGGAGCTGGAAGTAGCGGTAATAGGTCTCGCCCATCTGCACCACGCTGGCCTGGGTCACCAGCAGGTTGTGCCAGAAGAGCACGAGCTTCTCGCGCAGGTTGCGCTCCTGGTCCACCATGAGGCCCACGTGCCAGGCAGCCAGGCTCTGGCGGCGGGCGAAGCTGGGGTCGGGGTTCAGGCCCTGGGCGCGCGGGGTGTTCACCCAGGTGCTGCCGAAGGGCACGTCGGGATCGAGCAGCGCGGGGTCGGGCGTTCCTCCGTTCGGCAGCCAGTAGGTCTTGAGCGGCGGGGAGGCCGTGGTGTTGTTCGTGAAGGTGAGCAGCTCGGTCACCACCTGGGCGAGCGTCATGCCGTTGAAGTGGGCCATGTCGCCAAGCGAACAACCGAAGAGGCTGCGCCGCAGCAGGTGCCGCAGCTCGGGCGGGCCGAAGGGGCCGGTGTAGGGGGTGAGGGGCATGGGAACGCGCTTCCGGTTCGTGGGATGGACCTCCGGAACGCCCGAAGGTTCGATCGCACCGTGAACTTCATGCCAAGTTAGGATGAAGCCCTACGGGGTGCCGGTCCGTGCGACACCGATCATCAACCATCGCATCTTCGCACTCCGCCTCCGCATCCAATCCAGGGCGATGGACCATGAAGCTCATCTCCTTCAACGTGAACGGCATCCGCGCCAGCGTGGGCAAGGGCCTGCACGACACGCTCATGCACCTCAACGCCGACATCCTCTGCTTCCAGGAGACGAAGGCCACGCCCGAGCAGGTGGCCGCGGCCCTTTCGGGGGTCAATGGCTACCACGTGAACGCCTACGGCGCCGAGAAGCTCGGCTACAGCGGCACGGCCATCGCCAGCAAGGAGAAGCCCGCCAAGGTCGACTTCGGCATCGGCATGCCCGGGCACGACGACGAGGGCCGCGTGGTCACCTGCACCTTCAAGGAGGTGGTGGTGGTGTGCGTGTACACCCCCAACAGCGGCGAGGGCATGAAGCGGTTGGACTACCGGGGCGAGTGGGACGCGGCCTTCCGGAAGTACGTGACCAAGCTGGCCAAGGGCAAGCTGCCCGTGATCATCACCGGCGACCTCAACGTGGCGCACCGCCCCATCGACATCGCGCGGCCCAAGGAGAACTACAACAAGACCAGCGGCTACACCCAGCAGGAGATCGACGGGCTCGACGCGCTGCTGAAGGCCGGCTTCGTGGACACCTACCGCCACCTGCACCCCGAGACCGTGAAATACAGCTGGTGGAGCCAGCGCTTCGGCGCGCGGGCCAAGAACGTGGGCTGGCGCATCGACTACGTGCTCGTGAGCCAGGGCTTCGAGGCGAAGGTGAAGGACGCCTTCATCCTCAACGAGGTGATGGGCAGCGACCATTGCCCGGTGGGGATCACGTGGTAGGTGTCCTCCAAGATCACATCCCCTTGTTCATAGCCCGTGCGGGCGCCTCTTGATCACCGACCGGCCCGATCCTAGTTTCGGCCCCCATGGCGAAGCGGGGTGCGAAGCACATCCGGGTGGCGGAACTGTTCGCGGGCGTGGGCGGCTTCCGCGTGGGCCTGGAGCGCGCCGGCAAGGCCTTCCACGTGGTGTTCAGCAACCAGTGGGAGCCCAGCACCAAGCGGCAGGACGCGAGCGACATCTATGTGGCGCGCTTCGGCGCCGAGGGCCACAGCAACACCAACATCGCCGAGGTCGCCGCGAAGGACATCCCGGAGCACGACCTGCTGGTGGGCGGATTCCCCTGCTTCGTGGCAGGCACCCTGATCCTCACCGACCAGGGCTACCGCCCCATCGAGGAGCTGCGCAAAGGCGACCTGGTGCTCACCCACAGGGGCCGGTGGCGCAAGGTCACCGCCACCATGTCGCGACGGGCCCCGTCCACGGTGGTGCTGCGCGGGCAGGGCTTCCCCGACATCCGCACGACTTCGGAACATCCGTTCTGGGCGCGCACCCTGCTGGGCCGCGAATGGTCCAGCGGTCGCCCCCACCGTGCGTTCGGCGAGCCGGCATGGATGGAGGCGAAGGACATCACCGCCTCGCGCACCTACCTGAGCCAGGTGCTGCCGCATGAACCGCCCACCGGGGTGGAGACCGGCGAATGGAACGAGGACCTCTGGTGGCTCGTGGGCCGCTACCTCGCCGATGGCTGGCTGGTGTCGAAGCCCAAGGGCCGCGTGGTCATCTGCGCCGCGAAGAAGGAGGCCGCTGCCGTGGAGGAGCGCATCCGTCGCATGTTCCCCTGCACCCCGATCACCGAACGCACCGTGATCAAGTTCCACATCACACGCCAGGGCTTCCACGACTTCCTGGTACAGTTCGGTCACGGGGCCGAGGGGAAACGCCTGCCCGGCTGGGTGTTCAACCTCTCCGTGCCGCATGCACAGGCCCTGCTCGACGGCTACAGCACCGGCGATGGACAGCCGTGGCAGGGTGGCTGGCGCGCCACCACGGTGAGCCGTGCGCTCGCGCTCTCCATCGCGCTGCTGGCCCAACGTGCGCATGGGGTGGTGGCCAGCATCCACGAAGCGGAAGTGGCGCCCACCAAGGTGATCGAAGGCCGCACCATGAACCAGCGCAAGCAGTACCAGGTGGTGGTGCCGCCCCGCAACCGGTCGGGCTTCGTATCCGGCGGCTACGGATGGAAGCTCGTGCGCGGTATGCGCAAGGCGGGGGCCGCCCAGGTGTACAACATTTCGGTGAAGGAGGATGAGTCGTACGTGGCCGATGGCTGCGTGGTGCACAACTGCCAGGACTACTCCGTGGCCCGCACGCTCAACCAGGCCGCCGGGCTTGAGGGGAGAAAGGGCGTGCTGTGGTGGCAGATCCACCGCATCCTGAAGGAGAAGAAGCGCAAGCCCGCATACCTGCTGCTGGAGAACGTGGACCGGCTGCTGAAGTCGCCCGCGCAGCAACGGGGCCGCGACTTCGCCATCATGCTCGCCTCGCTGGCCGACCTGGGCTACGTGGTGGAATGGCGCGTGGTGAACGCCGCGGACTATGGCATGCCGCAGCGCCGGCGCAGGGTGTTCTTCCTGGGTTACCACAAGGACACCGCATTGGCGAAGGCCGTGCGCAAGGCCAAGGACCCGCTGGGCTGGATGCTCGAGGACGGTGTGATGGTGCAGGCCCTGCCCGCCGTGCTGAAACACCCGCGTGGCGCGGAGCACTTCAAGCTCACCGGCGACCTGGCCCGCATCAGCGCCCACTTCAACGCGAAGGAGCGCCGCGGCACCAGTCCCTTCCTCAACACCGGCCTCATGGTGGACCGCGAGGTATGGACCGCGGACACCAAGGCCGCGTACGACGGGCCCTTCACCACGCTCGGCGAAATCCTGCAGCACGGCGCCATCCCGAAGAAGTTCCTGATCCCGAAGACGCAGGTGGCCAAATGGACCTACCTGAAGGGCGCCAAGAACGAACAGCGCGTGAACAAGGGCAGCGGTGCCGCCTACAAGTACTCCGAAGGTGCCATGGCCTTCCCCGACCCGCTGGACAAGGCCTCGCGCACCATCATCACCGCTGAGGGCGGCAGCACGCCCAGCCGCTTCAAGCACGTGGTGAAGGACGCGAAGGGTCGCCTGCGCCGCCTCACCCCGGTGGAGCTCGAACGCCTCAACATGTTCCCCGACGACCACACCCAGGGCGCCACCGACGAACGCCGCGCCTTCCTGATGGGCAACGCGCTGGTCACCGGCATCGTGGAGCGCATTGGGCGCGCGCTGGCGGAACGGGATGGGAGTGGCGAGTAAGCGAGTGGCGAGTAGTGCGTGGGTGCGACCCACTTCTACTCCTCACTCACCACTCGCAACTCGCCACTCCGCATACAACATCCAACCCTTGACGACGCAGCCATGAAGACCCTCCTCCGCCTCGAAGAGCTCGCGCAGTTCCTGGCCTGCCTGCTGCTGCTGGTGATGAACGCGGTGCCGTGGTGGGCCTACCTGCTGCTGCTGCTCGGTCCGGACATCGGCATGCTGGGCTACCTCGTGAACACGCGGGTGGGTGCGGTCACTTACAACCTCTTCCACCACAAGGGCGTGGCGCTGCTGGTGGCGGCCGCGGCGCTCATCAGCGACCTCCTCAACCTCGCCATGGCCACGCCCGAGATCGGCCAGGTGCTTCTCCTCGCCGCCATCATCCTCTTCGGCCACAGCAGCATGGACCGCGCCCTCGGCTACGGCCTCAAGTTCGGCGACCACTTCCAGCACACGCACCTGGGGTGGATCGGAAAAGGCAAGGGCCAGGAGCAGGCGCAGTAGGCAGGAATTGCTCCGCCCCTGCCCCCGCCAACTGCCCCTGCCCCTGCTCCTGCCTACCGGCCTGAGTGCATCGCCACCGCATTACCCTCGGTGTCCATGAAGAAGGCCATGTAGCCGATGTCGTCGCTGATGTGGGTCTTGGGCATGAGCACCTTGCCACCGGCGGCCTCCACGCGGCCCAAGGCATCGGCGAGGTCCGGGTTGGCGTTCAGGTAGATGAGCGCGCCCTCCCTGCTGGGCTTGTGCATGCCGCTCTTCACGATGGCGCCGCCCACCTTGCCGTTGTTGCCTTCGCCGGGGAACATGCGCATCTGCAGGTCCGGCATGTCCATGGGCTCCATCTTGATCTTGAAGACCTGCTCGTAGAACTTCTGTGCGCGGTCCAGGTCGGTGGTGGCGATCTCGAACCAGTTGAGGGCGTTGGTGGTGTTGTCCATGGTGATGATGGGGTGATGGGTTTTCCGTCGTTCGTGCGTCGATAAGCTATCGGGGATCCGCGATCTCATCGCCAGCGAGTGATGGATAGTGCGGCCGGTGACGATCTTCGCCCTTGCCTCCCACGCCGGAGCTCCCGGCGAAGACGTTGCCCTTCTCCTTACCATGCGCCTCCTGTTGCTGGACAACTTCGACAGCTTCACCTGGAACCTGCACCACATGCTGGCACCACTGGTGGAGGCGATCGACGTGGTGCGCAACGACGCCATCACGGTGGACGAGGCCGCACGGTACGACCGCATCGTGCTCTCGCCGGGACCGGGGCTGCCGAGCGAAGCGGGGATCATGCCGGAGCTGCTGTTGAAGCTGATGCCCACGCATCCGATCCTCGGGATCTGCCTGGGCATGCAAGGGATCGTGGAGGCCTGCGGGGGAACGCTATTCAACCAGGCCCGGGTGATGCACGGCGTGGAGGTGCCCTGCATCCCCACTGAGCCACGCGACCCGCTGTTCGCGGATCTGCCTTCCCACTTCACCGTGGGCCTCTACCACAGCTGGGCCGCCGACCCCGCCACCCTGCCTTCCGACCTCCGGATCACCGCGCGGAGCGAGCAGGGCGTGATCATGGCGCTGCGCCACGTGCGCTTCCCGGTGTGCGGCGTGCAGTTCCACCCGGAAAGCGTGATGACGCCGGATGGAGCGCAGATGCTGGAGAACTGGGTGCGGGGGTGAGGGTTTCCTTGTTCGTTGTCCGTTGTCGGTTGTTCGTTGTTCGTTGTTCGTCGGGAACGTGCACCTACGAGGCACGAACAACGATGCACGCCCCCCTTATCAACCGCGTTCCTGTTGATGATCCGCGCACCCGTGGCCCGGTCCTTGCCCAGCGGGCGCCGGTAGCTTTGGTCCCATGCTCTTCCGTCTGCTCCTTCCCACGTCGCTGCTGCTCGCCACACCGCTTGCCGCCCAGAACATCCTGCAGCGCACGCTGAACAACGACACCATGCCCAACCTCGTCCCCAACCCGGGCTTCGAGGTCACCAAGCGGGTGCAGTGCGCATGGACCCAGCAGGCGCGCAAGTTCAACGAGGAGGTGATGGTGGACTGGATGTCGCCCACCGAGACCACGCCCGACCTGTTCAGCACCAGCGCCGACAAGGACTGCTGGGGCAACCCGGCCAAGCGCACCAACGGCAGGGCCCTGCCCCACGGCGGCAGCAACATGTGCGGCATCAAGGTGTACGGCAAGGGCAATACGCCCAGCTTCTGGCACGAGTACCTGCAGGTGGCGCTGCCCGAGCCGCTGCAGGCCGGCACCCGCTACATCGTGGAGTGCTGGGTGCTGCGCGCCAGCTTCAGCAACGAGGCCAGCAACAACATCGGCATCGTCCTGAACGACGTGCCGGTGAAGACGCGCGACTGCCTGCCGCTCTACATCACCCCCGTGGTGAACGAGGAGAAGCTGGTGAAGGGCGGCTGGCACAAGGTGAGCGGTGTGATCGAGTCCGCCGGCACCGAGCGCTACCTGCTCATCGGTAATTTCTACGGCGACGATGGCACCGTGCACGAGCGCCAGCCCGAGGGTGAACGCGGCGCCTACTACTTCATCGACGACGTGAACGTGCGCATCGCGCCGCCGGGCACCGCGCTCACGCCCAGGCCCAAGGCCAGCGTGCCGCCGCCGCCCAAGGTGAAGGTGGAGGACCACGCCAGCAGCGCCAAGGTGGATATCCTGAACGTGGAGCCCGCCGTGGGCACGCGCATCCGCCTGGACAACATCTTCTTCGACTTCGACAAGGCCACGTTGAAGCCCGAGAGCCAGGCCGAGCTGGACAAGGTGGTGGACCTGCTCACGGACTACCCCTTCCTGCGCATCGAGATCGAGGCCCACACCGACGACCAGGGCAGCGACGCCTACAACCTGAAGCTGAGCGAGGACCGCGCCAAGGCCGTGGTGGACGCGTTGGTGAAGGAGAAGATCGACGTGGAGCGCCTGGCCTGGAAGGGCTACGGCGAAACGAAGCCGCTGGTGCCGAACACCACCGAGGAAGGCCGCGCCCGGAACCGACGGGTCGAGTTCAGGGTGGTGGAGCGCTAGAGCCTTGAAAAGAGAAAGGGACCGATCGGTCCCCTCCCCTTCCCTAGTGCGGGTCCGGCCCTGAGGCAGCAGGGACCGGGGGCAATAGGGTGATGCCCGATCACGCGTGCGCCGGCTCGCCCAGGATGCGCCGGGCGATGTCCAGGATACGCGTATCGTCCAAGGCCACCACGCCGCCATCGGCGCCGGGCTCCAGGTGCACGCCCATCGGGCGGCCCTGCGGGTGGCTGTAGCCCCCGAAGTAGTTCCATACCGTCTCCACGTTCAGGTCGAGCTCCTGCGCGATCCGGTGGATGCTCCCGTCGGGCAGGCTGTCCTTGATGCGGCGGAGCTCATTGAAGGTGATGTTCATGGGGCGAGAGGGTTTAGGAGTGGAACACCCTGAAAAGTTAGTCCCGACCTTCGCGATCGGTACCGTCAACGGCATTTTTTTTGTCCCCGGCACCACCCGCCAACCCGGCGGCCTTGCGATCATGCCCCGCATCCTCTCCGCGGCCCTGTTGATCCTGTGCACTTTGGCACAGCGGGTGGGCGCGCAACAATACGACCTCCGCGTCTTCGGTGTGGAGGACGGACTGCCCAGCGCCACGGTGCGGGCCATCACCGAGGACAGCCAGGGCTACCTGTGGCTGGCCACCGATGGCGGGGCCTGCCGCAGCGAGGGTCACGCGTTCCAGACCTTCGACGAGCGCCAGGGGCTGCCCGGCAGTTCGGTGACCGCGCTGCACCGTGCGGCCGATGGAACCCTGTGGGCCGGCATGGCCGATGGCGCCATCGCCCGGTGGGACGGGCATCACTTCGTGGCCTTCGCCGGAACCCTGCGCGCGCGGGTGCGGTCGCTCTGCGTGGGGGCCGACGGCCGTGTGTGGGCGTGCGACGTGCAGGGACATCTCATCGTGCTCAGCCCGGCCGGCACCGTGGTGAAGGACCTGGGCTACGCCACCGGTGCGCTGTGGGTGAACCGCATCGTGCGCGCACCCGACGGCAGCCTGTGGGTGGGCACCGAGGATGGCCTGCTGCACTACGACCACGGCACGTGGACGGAGCTCAGCGAGGCCGACGGACTGCCCCGCGGCGGCATCCTTGATGTGGCGGTGGACAGCACGGACCTGATCGTGGGCACCACCGCCGGCCTGGCGGTGCGCAAGGGCCGCACCTTCACCGTGATCGACAGCGCACAGGGCCTGCCGTCATCCCGTGTGAACGCGGTGCTGAAGGCCGCCGACGGGTCCATCTGGGCGGGCACCTCCGCAGGCATCCTGCGCATCTCCCCGCACGGCACCGGGGTGCGCCCGCGCCGCCTCGTCGCCATCACCGAGGCCAACGGCCTTGGGCACAACGATGTGCGCAGCCTCTACCAGGACCGTTCAGGCGCCATCTGGGCCGGAACCACCTTCGGCGGCGTGAGCAAGTTCGTGAGCACGGTGCTCGTGCACGTCACCGAACGCGATGGGCTCCGTTCGCGCATCGTCAGCGCCATCGCCCGCGGTCCCGACAGCACCCTGTGGTTCGGCACCTATGGTGGCGGCGTCTCCAGCTACGACGGCTACGCCATGCGCTCGTACGGCGCTGCGGAGGGGCTCACCGACCCGTTCGTGCGCGCGCTCTGGATCTCGCCCCGGGGCCAGGTGGTGGCCGGCACCGAAGGATCGGGCCTGTTCCTGCTCGACCAGCACCGCTGGCGTCCCTTCGCCCCGATAGTGCAGGGCCGCGTGAACACCATCGTGGGCGATGCGGAAGGTCGCATCTGGGTGGGCGGCGAGCGCGGCGTGGCCTGCGACCCGGGCGACCATGTCGGTCTGGCGGTAGGTCCGTCGATCCCCGTGCAGGCCATCGCCCCCGCCGGCGACAGCGTGTGGGTGGGCACCGACAGCGGGCTCTTCGTCATCGACACCCGCCGCATCCCGTGGGACCTTGCTCCGGTGGGCAGCGTGCCGCACGAGCCCATCACCGCCATGGCGCGCGACGGGCTGGGCAACCTGTGGATCGGCACCCACGGCAACGGCCTGCTCCGCCTGCAGGGGCGTTCCGTGAAGCGCTACACCACGGCGGACAAGCTCAGCTCCATGTACGTGGAGCAAGTGCTGCTCGACGCGTTCGAGAACGTGTGGATCGGCACGCGGCAGGGGGTGGACCTGCTCGAGTTCGACCCGATGCAGGAGGAGCTCCTCGATGTGGACCACTATGGCCGTGACGAAGGGCTGCTCGGCATCGAGACCTTCCGCAACGCGTGCTACCTCGATGCCGACAGTGCGATGTGGTTCGGCACGGTGCGCGGCGCCACCCGCATCGACCCGTCCAGCTCCGAGCGCGACGAGAACGAGCCGATCACCCGCATCACCGACCTTGAACTCTACTACCAGCACGTGGACTGGAGCCCCTGGTGCCATGGCATCGACAGCCTCACGGGCCTGCCGCGCGACCTGGTGCTGCCGCACGACCGCAACCACCTCACCTTCGACTTCGTGGGCATCAGCCTGGCCTATCCGGAGAAGGTGCGCTACCAGTTCATGCTCGAGGGCTACGACCCCGAGATGAGCCCCATCAGCGGCACCGACCGCATCACCTATAGCAACCTGCCGCCCGGCGATTATGTCTTCAAGGTGATCGCGCGCAACGCCAGCGGCATCTGGAACCAGCAGCCCACGGAGTTCCGGTTCACGATCGAGCCGCCGATCTACCGCACCTGGCCCTTCCTCATCGGCAGTGCGCTCGTGGTGCTCTTCGGGTTCTGGGGCTACGTGCGCCTGCGCACCCGGCGGCTGCGCCGTGAGGGCGAACGGCTGGAGCGCATGGTGCAGGAGCGCACGCAGGAGCTGGAGGAGGAGAAGCACCGCAGTGAGGAACTGCTGCTGAACATCCTGCCCGAGGAGGTCGCCGATGAGCTCAAGGAGAACGGCCGCGCCGCCGCGCACCGGCACGAGCACTGCACCGTGCTCTTCAGCGACTTCAAGGGCTTCACCACCTTCAGCGCGGCCATGGACAGCGACACGCTCGTGGGCGAGCTGCACCACTACTTCGGGCTCTTCGACGCGCTGTGCGACAAGCTCGGCCTGGAGAAGATCAAGACCATCGGCGATGCGTACATGTGCGCCGCCGGCATCCCGCAGCCCAACCCGGCCCACGCGCTGGACGCGGTGCTCATGGCCTTCGGCATGATCGACGCCGTGGAGCGCAGCAACGCCGAGCGTCGCGCCAAGGGCCTGCAGGAATGGCCCATCCGCATCGGCCTGCACACCGGGCCGTTGATCGCCGGCGTGGTGGGCACGCGCAAGTTCGCCTACGACATCTGGGGCGACACGGTGAACCTGGCCAGCCGCATGGAGAGCAATGGCGAGGCCGGCCGCGTGAACATCAGCGGTCCCCTCTACGCCCAGCTCATGGACCTCATCGAGGTGCAGCCGCGCGGGCCCATCAAGGTGAAGGGCAAGGGCGAAGTGCAGATGTACTTCGCGCTGCGCCTGAAGCCCCGGTACAGCGCCGATGAGGCCGGGCACGTGCCCAACGCGGAGCTGATGGCGGTGCGCGAGCGGCTGCGCGCCGATGCCTGACCGCGCCCCCGGATCGTTACGGTGCGGCCTGCCCGGAACCCGCCGTCACGAACGCCGGCTTCTCGCCGCTGAGCAGCTCGAGGAAGGCGAGGATGGCGTTCACCTCGGCATCGCTCAGCTCCTTGCCCAGTTGGGCCTGTGCCATGACGCGGATGGCCTGGTCCAGTTCCGCGACCTTGCCATCGTGGAAATACGGGGCCGTCGCGGTGATGTTGCGCAGACCCGGAACCTTGAACACATCCCTGTCGCCGGGCTTGCCGGTGACCTGCTCGCGGCCAACGTCGCCCGCCGGGCTCCCGGTGAGCGATCGGTAGTCGGCATGCACGCCGAACTTCTGCAGGCTCGCACCGCCCACCGCAGCACCGTTGTGGCAGGCGGCACATCCCACGTCCATGAAGATCCGGAGCCCGGCCATCTCCGCACTGTCGAGCGCGGTGTTCTCCCCGTTGAGGAACGCATCGAAGCGCGAAGGCGTGAGCAGGGTGCGTTCGAAGGCTCCGATGGCCTCGCGGATGTTGGCGTAGGTGATGGGCTCGGCCGTGCCGGGGAACGCCGCCTGGAACAGCGCCGGGTAATCCGCTGTGCGTTTCAGGCGGTCGACCAGGTATCCCTCATCGGGGATCGCCATCTCCACCGGGTTGAGCACCGGCATGCCGGCCTGCTGCTCCACATCGGCCGCCCGCCCGTCCCAGAACTGCATGTTGTGCAGCGCTGCGTTGTACACCGTGGGTGAATTGCGTCCACCCTTCTGCCCATGCACGCCTGTGGAGGTGGGCTCCATGTCCGCACCGCCGAGGTCGAGCCGGTGGCATGAATTGCAGCTGATGCTGCTGTCGAGGCTGAGGCGCGGGTCCATGAAGAGCTTGTGACCCAGCGCAACCCGCTCCGGTCCATCGGGCCCGGCGGTGTGCTCCACTGTGGCGGGCAGCGGCTGGAACACGGCAAGTGCCCGCTCGCGGAGTTCGGTGACGGCCTGAAGCTGCTCGGCCGTGAGCATGGTGGTGCTCATCGGTTCCGGGGCCCGCCCTCCGTCGCCACAGTGCGCGAACAACAGCGTCAGTGTGACCGCAAGGGTCCCGTTCAGGAAAGGGTTCGAGGTGCGCATGGGTTCGCTAGGGGGTAACTGGAAAATTCGACCGTGTCCTCGACAGGCACGGAACGGTCCGGCTGGATGGACCGGGCGATGAGCAGCAGCACACCTGCAACTAGCCGCACGTTCCGCAGGATCGATCGCATGTTGGTGGTGGGGATCGCGGCACGACCGAGCACCCCATCAATGGCCAGTGGTCCATCAGCAAGTGTACGTGCGGACGATCACCTGTACCTTGACGATCCTCATCCCCTCGCGGTGAGCCCGGACCACGCAACCCGAACGTCGTCCGCCCGTCCTTTGCACAACACCGCACACGCATGCCACGCACCCTGCTCACCGCGCTGCTCCTGATCGCCCTTCAGGCCCACGCGCAGCTCAACTGCACCTTCACCACCACCCCGGAGAACTGCTCCGAGGCGAACGGCACCATCATCGCCAGCGTGTTCGGTGGTACCCCGCCCTACACCTACCTATGGACCCCGAACCCGCCCAATGGGCAGGGCACGCCGGACCTGAGCGGGCTCTCAGCCGGCAGCTACGACCTGCTGTTGACCGACGACCTGGGGGCCCAGCAGACCTTCAACGTGGTGGTGCCGAACGAACCCTCGCTCGGAACCGTGGGGGATGGCACCTACGCCGGGGCCTACCTCAACACCGGTTATGGCGTGCCATGCGAAGGCGCGTGCAATGGCGCCATGGTGATGCCCGGTCTCCTCTATGGTGGCACACCCCCTTACTCCTTCACCTGGAGCGACCCGGGCATCACGTACATGGGCAACTCCGCGCAAGGCGACCCGATCTATTTCGGGTTCTGCGCCGGGCAGATCTACTCCTACACCGTCACCGATCCGCTCGGCTGTTCCAGCGTGAGCAACCCCTTCACACCCCCGGTGGTGCTCGATGCCAGCCAGTGGAGCATCGACGGTATCGCGCCCGCCACATGCGGCAATGCCGACGGTTCGGTGCAGATCGCCCAGGCACCGCTCTGGAACACGGAAGCCGTCCTGGTGGACGCATGGGGCACCGTGATCTCGACCGTCACCCTTGGCACGCCGACGTACACCTTCACCGGACTTGCGGCGGGCTCGTACACCATCCACTTCAACTACCTCGCGAGCGCGTGCAGCAGCACGCTCACCTTCACCGTAACGGAGGTGGGGCCCGGTTGCGGCAGCGTGGCCGGCACCCTGTTCCTCGACAGCGATGCGGATTGCTCGTTGGATGCCGGTGAGCCCGGGATGCCCTACCGCACCATGCAAGTGGATCCTGGCGGGCAGCTGCTGATCACGAACACCGATGGCAGCTTCGCGGGTGGTCTGCAGGACGGCGCGTACACCCTCACGCTGCTCGACCCGGACGTGACGCCCGCATGTCCCCAGGCTCAGCCCATCCCGTTCACCGTAAGCGGCAATGTGAGCACCCTGGACATCGGTGCGGGCAGTACGAGCCCGCTTGACCTCAACCTCACTGCGGTGAACAACGCCGCCCGCCCAGGACGCGTGCACTCCATATGGGCACAGCTGATCAACACGGGTTCGCAGACGTCCGGCACGATCGACCTGACCTGCACCCTCGACCCGGCGCTCACGTACCTGAGCGCGCTGCCTGCCCCCAGCAACGTGAACGGTAACACGGTGACGTGGAGCCTTCCCGCCCTGGGTCCGTACGCCGGGCTCGATGTGCACGTGGTCACCCAGGTGAACGTTGCTGCGCAGCTCGGGGACAACGTGGAGGTCGCGCTCACTGTGGTGAACAACGGGGCGGAGGCCAACACCACCAACAACAGCTTCACCGCCAGCCGCATCATCACGGGCAGTTACGACCCCAACGACAAGACGGCCTTCACCAGCACCCGCCAGAGCGCCGCCGATTATGTGCTCGGGCAGGATGAATGGATCGACTACGTGATCCGGTTCCAGAACACCGGGACCGACACGGCCTTCACCGTGGTGGTGGTGGACACGCTGGATGCCGACCTGGACATGGCCACTTATGCGCAAGGCGCGGCCAGCCATCCCTTCACCGTGAGCTTCAAGCCCGGTCGAGTGGTGGAGTGGCGCTTCGATGATATCCTCCTGCCCGACAGCACCACGAACGAACCGATGAGCCACGGGGCCGTCGGTTTCCGCATCCGGCCGGCACAGACGATCACCGCCGGAACCACCTTGTCCAATGCGGCGGACATCTACTTCGACTTCAATGCACCGGTACGCACCAACACCAGTGAACTGGTGGCGACGCTCAGCACGGTGGTTCAGGATCAGCATAGTGATCAGCTCCTTGTGTTCCCGAACCCTGCCCAGGACCGGATCACCGTGAGCAGTTCCGGTCGCGGGCTGGATCAGCTCCGATTGTTCGCCAGCGACGGCCGTGTCGTTCGCTCACGCTCCTTGAGCGGAACACGGACCGAGATCAGCCTGGAAGGGCTTTCCCCCGGCACCTATGTGGTGGTGGTGAACACCGATGATGGCAGGGTGCTGAAGGAACGGATGAGCATCCGGTAGAGATCCCGCCCATGACCGACCTGCTAAGATCACTGATCGCAACAGCCGCGTTGCTGTCGCAAGTGTCAGGAACGGCGCAACCCTGGAGCCTCGACCTGCCCAATTCCCACGGCCCCGGTCCTTCAGCTCTGCCCTTGGCGAACGGCGACGTCCTGCTCTACAGCATTCGGGAGGAACACCTCTTGCGGGTGGATAACTCCGGTAATGTCGTGTGGGGCGCTGAACTCACAGGCCTGGGCGCTCCTGCCGCGGTGGCCGAACAACCCAATGAGGACCTGATCGCGGTGACATACCTCGATGATCCGAACGGAAGCAACGTCGCTTTCCCGTCGATCGTGCGCCTTTCCGCGACAGGCCAGTTGCTCAGCGGCGTGCGGTACTTGGAGGATAGCACATGGATAGCCGACTGGCCCCAGGTGGTGAACGCGGACAACGGCGACTACTATGTTCTGTACACTGGACACAATACCCACCGCATCGCCTTCTTCAATGCCAACGACGCGATGGTGTGGACGTTCGACTTCCCGAATGCGGGGTTCGCCGTGCACGCCACCTGGGTCCCCGGTGATGGCCTGCATTGCTTCAACGGTTCCCTGCACTTCAGACTGAGCACCGCCGGGCAATTGGTGTGGGCCAACTTCATGCTGCCCGCCACGGGTGACTGGGGCGTTCAGAGCGCCTATTGGGACGGCACGCACTTGGTCGCAGGCATCCTCCACATCCTTTCACCGGGCAGAGCGATCCCAGGTGTCGCACACTTGGACCTGCTCGGTAACGTGCTCGATGCGATCACCTTCGGTGGACAGGACAGCACGACACAGGAAGAGATGACCATCGCGCCCACGACCATAGGGCACATGTTGGTCACTGTAGACGCCTCAGGGCACCTCAACCTCTTCACCTGCGATGCACAATTGGGAAATGTCATGGCGTACGAAGCGCCGGTGGTGCCTTCGTGGCTGGGGGGCGCCGTCGGCACAGCGCAGCTTGGCATGGCGTGGATGGCCACGGAAGGGAACTTCTTCAGCGGCATGCGCAGCGCCCACCACATCGGTGCGGACGGCAATCCGGGTGGTTGCATGGGCTCCATCAACATCGTTCTGGGCACCTTGCCTGTGGTAGCCCTTTTCCCCAATCCGATGCCCGTCACCATCAGCATCCCTGTGCTCAACCCTTCCGGGGTGGCGGCCACTTCGGGTCCTTATTCGCCACTGATCACACCGATCTGCTTCACCACGGACGTGAACGAACAGCAAGGGCTCATGCTGAACGTGTTCCCCAATCCGGCCCGGGACCGGATACTGATCACACTTCCCGAAGGACCGGACGCCATGGCGATCAACCTTGTGGATGCGCGTGGCGGGATCGTGCGGCAATGGGGCCGCACACCAGCCGGTGTACGCACGCTTCAATTGGGAACCTTGGAGGCCGGCGTGTACATGCTCCGTATCACCACGGCCGATCGCGCCCCGCTGTGCACGCGCGTGGTGATCGAATAGGCTCCGATGCTCCGCCGCGTGATCAGCTCAACCCGCTGATCACGCCGTTGGCATCCATCGCCTGTTCGGCAGCGACGATCATCATGGCAGGTCCGCCCCCGGGCGACATGGTGCGTTGAAGATCTCAACGCAGCACCATCAGCCGCGCCGACCGCACACCTTCACCGTTGGTGGCCCGCATGAAGTAAAGTCCGTCCGCCACGGCAGGTAGTTCCATCACCTGTGGGAAGGGGCTTGCCCAGCGTGCGACCATGGCGCCCTGTGCATCCAACAGGAGCAGCTCCTGCATACCCGCGAGGCCTTCCACCTGCACACGATCGACCGCCGGATCGGGGAACACCCGGAGCGTGCCGCCAACAGGCGGTATCGCCTGCACTCCAGTGCTGATCGCACAGGGGTCCGACACGGACCAGGTGATGGTATCGGGCACGATCTGCGCGGTGATGTCGACCACCGTAGGACTGAGCGGGATGCGCACGAACGTGGAGTCGAGCACGGGAACGATGCTGTCGGTGAGGACCGGCACCGTGGTGCTGCCGCAGGGAAAGGCGTTCGCGGGGTCCCAGCGGGCGATCAACGGAGCGGCACGGCCGATGGCCGGAGCGACCCGTGCACCACGCAGCAACAGGTCACCATTGGCCAAGGCCAGGGCCCTGACCCCGGTCACCAGCCCGCTGTCCGGGACCAAGCGCGCGGAAGGCTCCGGTGTGCCTGTGCTGTCCAGCGTGAACAGGACGGTCCCGTCCAATGCGCCAACAAGCGCGCACGCGACCATGGTGCCGTCCGGAAGCCGGTCCAAAGAGCTTATCCCGTACGGGCTGCTGCTCTGCTGATCGGCCCAGATGCGGCTGTTGGGCCCGAAGGTGCCGTCCGCATCCATGCGGAGCAGCACAGGCGCACCGGAGAGCACGCCTTGCTGCATCAACTGCTCAGCGAGCACGAGCCATCCGCCATCGGTCCGTTGGAGCGCCTGCACCGGCACGAGCTGGCGCGCAGCGAGGGAACGCCCCCATTCCATGGCACCGGTGCTGTCCAGCTTCACCACCTGCATGCCCGAGGAATCCACGCCGGCGAAATGGCTGCCGAACAACAGGATCCCGCCATCGGCGGTGGGCTTCGCGAACCGCATGGCGCCCTCCATGCCCGGGATCCGGTCGCTCCATGCATCCACAAGCACACCGTTCGCGTCCGTGCGTACGACATAGGGCAGCTGCTCGCCGCCTGTCCTGCACCAACCGAGCACCATCAACGAGCCATCCGGCCGCACGAGCACATCCGAGAACCGCTCCCCGAAGTTCGACACGGACATGTGCGTGACGGCCACCAGGCCGGCGTTCGCGTCCACGCGGATGAGCACACCCTGTGAATCGAAATGACCGAACAGCGCAACACCATCGTTCGGCAGCACCGTTGCACCGGACAGCTGCAACCAACCACCGGGGTTCGGGAAGCGAAGGTCATTGGCCAGGAGCAACTGCCCGGTGGCATCGAGCTTGCGGATGTGGAGGCGCGAGGTCCAGGGCGATGTGCGGATGTCCTGGCTGGTCCAGGCCGCCCACACCTCCCCGTTGGGGAGGACACCCACCACTGGCGACTCACCGGTAACGGTATCGTTGGGCACATGGTGCTGCACGAAGTCCTGCCCGTGAGCTGCGTGCAGGCTGATGAGGACAAGCGCGGTGATGAGGATCCGAAGAACCATGACCCAATGTATCGCTCCACTAAAGACGGCGATGCGGCATGAAGTTGCTTGGCGCAGGTGCCCGCCGTTCGCATGCCCATGGCACCGTGTGGAAGCCAGGCCCACGCGGAGGGCGATCCGCCTGCCCCGGCAGGATGTGTGCGCGACCCTTCAGCTCAACCCGCTGATCACGCCGTTGGCGTCGATGTCCATGTGCTCGGCGGCGGGCACTTCGGGCAGGCCGGGCATGCGCATGATCTCGCCGCAGATGGGCACCACGAATCCGGCCCCGGCGCTGATCTCGATGTCGCGCACGGTGATGCGGAAGCCGGTGGGCGCGGCCCGCAGCTCCTTGTTGTCGCTGAAGCTGTACTGCGTCTTGGCCATGCAGATGGGCACGTTGTTGAGCCCGAGCTTGTCGATGCGGCGCAGCGCGGTCTCGGCATCGCCGCTGTAGTCCACACCGTCGGCGCGGTAGATCTCGCGGGCGATGGTCTCGATCTTCTGCTTGATGGAGAGGTTGAGGTCGTAGAGCGGCTTGAAGTCGCTCTTCCCTTCCTCGATCACGCGGAGCACGGCGCTGGCCAGATCGGTCATGCCGTCGCCACCCTTGGCGAAGCCCTGCGCAAGCACCGCTTCGGCCCCGCGTTCCTTGCAGTACGCCTTGATCATGTCGATCTCCTCGGGCGTGTCCGTGGGGAAGTGGTTGATGGCCACCACGGCCTTCACGCCGAACTTGGACACGTTCTCGATGTGGCGGCCCAGGTTGGCGAGACCGGCCTTGAGCTTCTCGGGTGCGGCGGTGTTCACCTCCTTCACGTCCACGCCGCCGTGGTAGCGCAGCGCGCGCACCGTGGCCACGATCACGGCAGCGCTGGGCTTCAGGCCCGCCGCGCGGCACTTGATGTCGAAGAACTTCTCGGCGCCCAGGTCGGCACCGAAGCCCGCCTCGGTCACCACGTAGTCGCCGAGGCTGAGGCCCATCTTGGTGGCGAGCACGCTGTTCACGCCCTGTGCGATGTTGGCGAAGGGACCACCGTGCAGGATGGCAGGATTGCCTTCCAGCGTCTGCACCAGGTTCGGCTTGATGGCGTCCTTCAGCAGGATGGCCATGGCGGCCTCGGCCTTCAGGTCGCGGGCATACACGGGCGTGCGGTCCCAGCGCTGGCCCACGTAGATGTCGCCGAGGCGCTTCTTCAGGTCCTCGAAGCTGGTGGCGAGGCACAGGATGGCCATCACTTCGCTGGCGGGGGTGATGTTGAAACCGTCCTGCCGGGGCACGCCGTTGCCGGTGCCGCCCAGGCCGATGGTGATGTCGCGCAGCGCGCGGTCGTTCATGTCCATCACGCGCTTCCAGGCGATGGTGCGCGGATCGATGTTGAGCGAGCGCTTGCGGTTCTGCAGGTTGTTGTCGATGAGCGCGGCGAGCAGGTTGTTGGCCTTCTCGATGGCCGCGAAATCCCCGGTGAAGTGCAGGTTGATGTCCTCCATGGGCACCACCTGCGCGTAGCCGCCGCCGGCCGCACCGCCCTTCATGCCGAACACCGGACCCAGGCTCGGTTCACGCAGCACCACGATGCTCTTCTTGCCGAGCTTGTTCAAGCCTTCGTTCAGCCCGATGCTGGTGGTGGTCTTGCCTTCACCGGCGGGCGTGGGCGAGAGCGCGGTCACCAGGATCAGCTTGCTCTGGACGAGCTTCTTCTCGTCGATGAGCGAGAGCGGCAGCTTGGCCTTGGTGCGGCCGTAGGGTTCGATCACCTCCGGATCGATGCCCAGCTTCTGGGCGATGGCGGCGATGGGCTTCAGCTGCGCTTTCTGCGCGATCTCGAGGTCGGAGGGGAATGCCATGGGCGATGCAGGATGTTGTGGCACGCGTTCGCACGGTCGATCGGCCGTGCCCGTAAGCGGGCCGCCGCAATGTAATCGGCCTCATTGAACCGTTAGCGCACCACCACGCGCTGGGCCTTGGTCGCCCCGGAGCCGGTCCGGAATCGCACGAGGTAGGTCCCGGCGGCGACACGTCCCCCGCCGTTCCCCCGCAGGTCCCAGGTCCAGCGCTGGTTGCCGGCCGTGCGACCACCAAGGTCACGCGCCAGCACCTGCCGACCGTTGATGTCGCACACGGCCACCTCCAGCCGCTCCGCCTGCTGCAGGTAGACGAGCAGGTCCACCTGGTCGGTGGCGGGGTTGGGCCAGGGATGCGCGAGCGCGAGCGGTCCTGCAGGTTCGGCGATGCCCACCGGTGCCGCGGGCAGGCTGGCGCTGTACACCCCGTTGCCGTGCGTGCCCACCACGATGGTGCCGTCACTGCCACGGGCGGCCATCATGTCCACCGGGATGTTGCCGATGCTGTTCGCCCCCTCCTGCTCCCACACGGTGGCCACGCTGTCCATCACGCTGGTGCTGTACAGGCCGGTGCTGGTGCCCACGAAGTAGCGGTTGCTCTGCCCGCCCCAGGTGGGGTAGATGAGGGCCCAGAACACCGCGGGGCCGCTGCCCGAACCATCGATGTTCTCCTCGAGGTTGGCGCTCACATCGGTCCAGGTGTCGCCGCGGTCGGTGGTGTGGAACACGCTGCGCACGCCGTAGTTGCTCACCGTGATGAGCCACTCGTTGGGGTCGTAGTCGTTGGCGGCCACGGAGCTCACGTAGCCCGCGCCCAGCACGGCGCTGCCCAGGAGCTGCACCTTCTGCGGGTTGGTGTCCAGGCTGTCGCAGCGGTACAGCCTGCCGTTGATGGTGCCGTACAGCATGAACGAGGGGTCGGCCGCACTGATGTCGAGGGCGCTGATGCGGCTCGCGCTGGGCAGGGTGGCACCATCGATGAGCTCCCAGTTCGTATCGATCTTGTTGTAGAAGTTGTTGGTGATGGGGATGCCGGCGAGGTCGTTGTTCCGCCAGATCTTGGCCGCGCTCACCCAGTACAGCCGGTTGTTGTTGCCCGGGTCGAGGATGAAAGGATTGATGAAGAGGTAGCTGTTCGTGCCCAGCGTGGGATCGATGCGCTCATAGCCCGTGACGTTCCCGCCCGCGTCGATCGTCTTCTTGTACAGGCGCCCGCTCTGGCTGCAGCTGAGCTGGAAGGGCTGGCCCTGCGGCAGCGCCACATAGGCCCCGTCATCCTGGTGCACGTACTTCCAATCGCTCAGGGGCTGGTCGTTCATGGCGTACCAGCAGCCGTTGTCCTGGCAGCCGCCGATGATGTTGGGACTGGTGGTGTTGCCCTCCTCGATGGCGATGGTGTAGAACTGCGTGGTGACGTACCCGTGGTTGAGGTCCTCCCACTGCACGCTGTCGGCGAGGGCGTCCACGGTGCGTTGCACGCCCCCGTCGTTGGTGCTGAAGAGGATGTTGGGGTCGCTCGGATGGAACTGCACCCAATGCTGGTCGGGGTGGTGTTGCGGATACACGTAGCTCTTGGGGTCGGCGGTGTTGCAGCGGTAGCCGCCGATCCAGGTGGTGCTGTCGCTGGTGGTGAAGCCGGTGGTGCTGCGGTAGAGCGAGGTGCCGCCCACGTACACCACGTTCGGCTGCGTGGGATGCACGGCCAGGCACATGTCGTATCCGTCCTGCGAGTTGATGTAACCGAAGTTGAAGGTGAAGTAACCGGTGCAGGAGCCGTTCGGCAGGTTGCCGCTCAGGTTGGTCCATTGCCCGCCGGCGCCCGTGCCATCGCCACTGAGGTAGGTGTAGCGCCACAGGCTGTGGCCCTGCGTGCCCTGGCCGGGGGTGACGCCGAAGAAGTAGACGACGTTCTCGTTGCTCGGATCAATGGCGGGCACGATGCGTGTGGCACCCGAGGGGAAGAAGCCGATGCCGATGTTCGTCCAGGCGAGCCCGTCGGTGCTGCGCCAGATGCCTTTCTGCGGACCGGGACTGCTGCCGGCCGCGTACCACACGCCCGTGGTGGTGACACGCAGGTCGGTGTACTCCTGCACGTTGCTCAGCGTGGTGTCGAGGCCGAGCACGGGCTTCCACGTGGCCCCGCCATCGTTGCTGCGGAAGATGCCGTTGTACACGGCCGCGAGCACGATGTCGCTGTCGTTGCGGGTGGGGTCCACGTCGATGTGGTTCACCTGCTTGAAGCTGAAGTTGCGGTTGAACACCTGCGGATCGAAGGCCTCGGTGCTGGGCAGCAGCGTCCAGCTCTGGCCGTTGTCGGTGCTGGTGTAGATGCCGCTTCCGCTGAGCAGGGCGCTGAAGCTGGCGCCGCTCATGATGCCGTAGTTCTCACCGGTGCCGGCGTACCACGTGTCCTCGTGCCCGGAGCGCGGGTCCTGCGCGATGCAGCTGATGGCCTGCAGCACGGGGGGCGCAAGGGTCTTGGTCCAGCTCTGCCCGCCGTTGGTGCTGCGCCAGATGCCGCCGCTCACGCTGCCGGCGAGCAGGATGTCGCCGTTGCGCCGGTCGACGCCGAAGCCGCGGGTGCGGCCACCGCGGTTGTTCGGACCGCGATGCGTCCAGGTGAGGCTCTTCACCGGGTCGCGCTTCGGAAGGGTCTTCGCGAACCGCAGCTCCAGCGCGCGGATGTCCTCGGGGATGGTGCCGGTGGCCGGATCGCGCATGCGCTCGAAGCGCCACTGCAGGGCCTCGCCCGCCTCCTCCGCGACCTCGGTATCGGGCTCCACGGCGTCGGCCGGTGCATCGGGACGTGCACAAGCGAGGAGCAGGAGCGGAAGCGTGGCGAGGGAAAGGGCGTGGTGCGTGCGCATGGGAGGGTGTTCACGCCGAAGGTAACAGCGGCGCCGCTCACGCGCGCTCCACGCCGAAGCCCGCCGCCCGCAGGTCGTCCCAGTACCTCGGATAGCTCTTGGTCACCACGTCGGGATCAAGGATGGTGATGCTGCCGGTGATGAGGGCCAGGGGGGCGAGGGCCATGGCCATGCGGTGGTCGCCATGAACACTGAAGTCCCCATTGATGAGCAACCGACCCCGCGCAGGAGGCTCGATCATCAACCAGGGTCCGTTCCGACCGATCCCGCATCCCATGCGCTCGAGGGCATCCTGGACAGCGGTCAGGCGATCGGTCTCCTTGTGTCGAAGGGTCCCCAAGCCCTTGAATGATGCGCGCACCCCCAGCCCGGCGCGTGCAAAGGCGAGAGGTTGGAACAGGTCCGGCGTGGCCGTGACATCCGCAGAGGCGGACAAGATGGGATCCTCCGCGCGTTGGGAAGGTGACACGGACGTGATCCATATGCCAGCATGTGCGTCACGGGTCCGCACCCATTCCTCCATGTGGATCCAGACGCGCTCATCTCCTTGGAAGCCATCGCCCCGCAGCCCCACCAGCTCCACCTCCGCATCCTCCGCCAGCGCCACGATCTCGTACCAAAAGGCCGCCGCGCTCCAATCGCAGGGCACATCGAAGGGCCGCGCGGTATAACGTCCGGGCTTCACCGCGATCAGCGTCTCCCCCACCTCCACTTCCGCCCCGAAGTGCCGCATCACCTGCGCGGTCATCTCCACGTACGGCCGTGAGAGCTGCGTGCCGCGCCATTCGATCCGCAGGCCCTCCTCCATCCGCGGCGCTACGAGCATGAGCGCGCTGAGGTACTGGCTGCTGATGGGCGAATCGAAGGTGATCGTCCCTCCTTGAAGACGAGCGCCCTTCACACGGTAGCCTTCATCCGCACGTTCGACCGAGGCGCCGAGCTTCCGCAAGGCTTCGATGAGGTCATCGTGCGGGCGCTCCAGCAGCTTCGCATCGCCGGCGACCACGTGGGTGCTCCCTTCCTGCACCGCGGCCCAGGCCAGCAAGAACCGGAAGGTGGTGCCGCCGAGGCCGCAGTGCATCACGCGGGGCCGATCGCGCAGCAGCTGGTGAAGGATCCGCGTGTCGTCCGCCTCGGACAGGTGGTCGATGCCGGAGAGGTCGCCGGCCAGGGCCGCCGCGACCAGCGCGCGGTTGCTCACGCTCTTGCTGCGCGGCAGCTCGATGCGGGCGCGGATGGGCGCCGAAGGTCTACGGATGGTGACGCTGGGCATCGCGCGCGAGCAGGCGGTAGTGGTCAAGCGCCTCGCCCACCTGCGCCGCGTTGACGGGCACGTCCACCACGGCCTGGCCGATCTCGCGCAGCAGGGTGAAGCGGAAGCCGCCGTCGGCGTTCTTCTTGTCGTTGCGCATCAGGGCGATGAGGCGGTGGTTGTCGTCGGCGTTGAAGGCGTACGGCCGGTACAGCTCCTGCAGGTGGGCCTGGATGAGGTCGTAGGCCTCGCGGCTCAGCAGGCCCTGGCGCCAGCTGAGCCAGGCCTCGCAGACCATGCCGATGGCCACCGCCTCACCGTGCAGCAGCCCGCGCCCCTCGCCCTCCCAGGAGTGCGCCTCCAGCGCGTGCCCGATGGTGTGCCCGAAGTTGAGCACGCGGCGCACGCCGCCCTCGTGCGGATCCTCGCTCACCACGGCGCACTTGATCGCCACGGAGCGGTGCACCAGGGGGGCCAGGGCGGCCAGGTCGTGCAGCGGGGCCTGCCGGATGGCGCGGTAGTGGTCGGCATCGCGCACCAGACCGTGCTTGATCATCTCGGCCACGCCGTTCAACAGCTCCCGCTTGCCCAGGGTGCGCAGGAAGGGCACATGCACGTACACGCCCTGCGGGTCGTTGAAGAGGCCCACCAGGTTCTTGATGCCCGCGGCATCGATGCCGCACTTGCCACCGATGGCGGCGTCGACCATGCCCATGAGGCTGGTGGGCAGGTTCACCCAGCGGATGCCGCGCTTGTAGGTGCCGGCGATGAAGCCGCCCAGGTCGGTGACCACCCCGCCGCCGAGGTTCACCAGCAGGGCACCGCGTTCGGCCTCGCGCTCGCTCAGGTGCGCCCAGATCGCGCTGCATACCTCGATGCGCTTGCTCGTCTCCCCGGGCGGCACCTCGATGGGTTCGGCGTGCTGCAGGTGGGGCACGAAGGCCAGCAGCTCGGGCAGGCAGTGCTTCAGGGTGTGCGCATCGCCCAGCACGTAGCACTGGCCCGGGGGCGCCTCGAACTGGAGCCAGCGCTCCAGCAGGGGTAGCACATGCGCCCCGATGTACACCGGGTGGCCCGCCGCCCACAGCTCCTCGACATCACGGCCCGATGCGCTCATTGCTACTTTTGGGCGCGCTCCGGCCTGGGCCGCGCAACGCCTGCAGCCCAAAGGAACGAACAAGCCCCGCACGCCGCAATGCAGCCTTCGGCACCACCCGTCGCCACCACCCTGCCCGACCTCAGCGACACGCGCATCGCGTTCGCCCACAAGAGCGACCGCGCCCTTTGGAAGGCCTACTGGCTCTTCCGGATCATCGGCAACCCCACCGTCACCGCGATGGGCGCCGGGCTCACCAAGGCAGCGCTCGCCCTGCACCTGCCCATCCGCGGCGCGGTGAAGGCCACCATCTTCGAGCAGTTCTGCGGGGGCGAGACCATCGAGGAGAGCCTGGAGACCGCCAAGGTCCTTGGCAAGAGCGGCATCGGCACCATCCTCGACCACAGCGTGGAGGGAGCGGACGATGAAGGCTCGCTGGACCATACCGTCGCCGAGGTGCTCCGCACCATCGCCGTGGCGAAAGGCCGTCCCGAGATCCCCTTCTGCGTGTTCAAGCCCACCGGCATCGCCCGGGTGGCGATCCTGGAAAAGGTGAGCGCGAAGGCCGCGTTGAACAGCGAGGAACAGGCCGAATGGCAGCGCGTGCGCGAGCGCATGGAGCGCATCTGCGAGGCCGCTTCCAAGGCGAGCGTGCCCACCCTGGTCGACGCCGAGGAGAGCTGGATCCAGGACGCCATCGACGCGCTGGTGGCCGAGATGATGGCGCGCTACAACACGCACCACGCGCTCATCTACAACACGGTGCAGCTCTACCGCCACGACCGCCTGGCCTTCCTGAAGCGGAGCACGCAGGAGGCCGCGGCGAAGGGCTATTTCCTCGGGGTGAAGCTGGTGCGTGGCGCCTACATGGAGAAGGAGCGCGAGCGTGCGGCTGAAAAAGGCTACCCCGACCCCATCCAGCCGGACAAGGCCGCCAGCGACCGCGACTACGACGAGGCCCTGCGTTGGTGCGTGGACCACATCGACCGGGTGAGCATCGTGGCCGGGACGCACAACGAGCGGAGCAGCCTGCTGCTGGCCCGGCTCATGGACGAACGCGGCATCGCGCACCACGACACGCGCGTGTGCTTCAGCCAGCTGCTGGGCATGAGCGACAACATCAGCTACAACCTCGCCAAGGCCGGCTACCGCGTCGCGAAGTACGTGCCCTACGGTCCCGTGCGCGAGGTGATGCCTTACCTCATCCGGCGCGCCAACGAGAACACCAGCGCGCGCGGCCAGAGCGGCCGGGAGCTCTCGCTGATCATGCAGGAGCGCAAGCGGAGGGCCGCAGCGAAGTAGAAGGCTCAGCGCTTCACGAAGCGCGATACCTGCCCGTTCACGCGCAAGGCATATGCACCGGCCGGCAGTGCGCCCACATCCACCTGTGCGAGGTTCGTTCGCAACCGTTCCCACAGCCGACCATCCGCGCCGATCACGTCAATGGCGTACGGACCGGTGGTGTCGGACAAGCTGAACGAAAGGACCTGATCCGCCGGGTTCGGCCACACCCGCAGCTGCCCCTCTGAGCCGGTCGATGAGTGCTCCTGGACCAGCGTGCTCACACCCGCCACCACCACTGCATCGTTCGTGTGGATGGGGGCGTTGAGGTCGAAGAAGATATCGGCCGCGTTGGTGAGGACGGTGCCCGGAAGCACCGGTTGTACAGGCCTGATGCGGAAGCTGAGCGCCCCGTGGCTTGCGGCCTCGTTGGTGTTGCTGTCGGGCAGCAGGATGTTCGCGAAGCGCCACTCCACCATGCGACCGGGCTTGAAGCTCACGTTGAAGGGGTGCGACGCGGTGCCCTGTTCGAAGGTGCCCATGTCGAGGTCCGCATCGATCACATCCGTCACCACCACCGTGAATGCCGTGTCGGTGCCGGTGTTCTGGAAGCGGATGGTGTACTCCAGCCAGTCGTCAGTGCCGATGATGTAGGTATCCTCGCTCCAGGCGGTGCTCGTGCGCACACGCTTGTCATTGGGATCGAAGCTGCCCACCACGGTAGTGATCGCCTGCACCTGGTCGTTCATCGGGTCCGCATCGGGCAGCGAGTTGGATACCGACACGATCTCGGTCAGCAACGTCCCGAGCGCCATGCCGGCGGGTACCTGCAGCGCGATGGAGAAGTCCTCGTCCTGGAAGCTCACGAACTGCGGAAAGGTCCAGGTGACCAGGTTCCCGGCCACGTTCGATGGAGCAGGTGATGCGTTGACGAAGGAGAGCCCCGGATCGAAGGTCACGGACAAGGTGACCGGCCCGCTGGCCTGCGGAGAGAGGTTCCGTACCGTCCCCCACACCGAGGTGATGAAGCCCGGTCTGGCCACTTCGTGCGACGCGTACACCGCCAGGTCCAGTGGTTCCGTGCTCACGTTCGCGAGCGGGATCACCTGCGCGTTCGTGTTCATGGTGAACGGCGTGGGGATGGTGCCGGGGCAGATGCTCACCAGGGTGGGGTCGGCCTGGTCGAGCGTATAGCTGCCGTTCACTATGGGGAAACCGTAATGACCGCTGGAGTCCGTGAGCACGTTCAAGTTGCCTGGCTGGATCACCAAGGGACTGAACGGAATGGGCACCTCCGCAGCATCCTGCACACAATCCGCATCGAGGTCGTACCAACTGGTGCCGCTCACAGTGCCGCAGTTGGGACCGAGGTCACCGATGGTGAATGCCGTGGAGATGCCCATGCATTGGTTCACCATGGACCACGTGTAGTTCTGCACGACCGCGTAGTAGCCGGCGGCCAATCCGGTCAAGGTCAGCGGGTCGATCGACTGGTAGCTCTGGCCCACCACCTGGTTGTTCCAGTCGTACACGGTGATGTCCATGGGCCAGTCGGCGCTGTTCGGCTCGATCACGATCGAACCGAGGGACGACCCGCAAACAGGGGTGTTGCCCAAATGGTTGACCGCTATGCCCAAGGGTCCATCGACAGTGAAGAGATCCGACCCCACGCACCCCGACGCATCCGTCACCGTGTAGTACACCTGGTCGCCCTGGGCCACGCCCACGTAAAGGGGATCGCCGTTGAACGTTCCGGTCTGACCCATCGGCGTGCCGTTCACCTCGAGGCTCACGGTGTATGGCGGCGTGCCCGGCGTCAGGCTGTTCAACACCGCGAACGCACCATCGGACTGCATGGGACAGGGGAACATGCCCGCATACGTCACGCCGGGCAATGGCATCGTGCCGGCCACGAGGGTGACGCCGTAGTTGTCCGTATCACCACCGCTGTCGGTCACCGTAAGGGAATAGAAACCTGCTGACAGACCCGTGCGCGAAGCAGTGGTGGCCCCATCGGACCATTGATAGGTGTACGGCGGCGCCCCTCCCGTCACCCATACAGTGATGCTCCCGTCGCTGTTGAAGCAGGTCGGGTCGTGGGCGTAAGCACCGATCTGCACGGCGAACACAACATCCGGCATTGCACCCAGGAACGCTAAGAGGAGAATTGAACGCATGATGATCACAGGTTGATCAGCCGGACGAAGTGGATGGTTCCATCGCTGATCCTGGCCTTCACCACGTAGCCACCCGAGGCAAGACCGTTCAGGTCCATGTGGACCGACCGCCCCGATGCGACCACGCGCCGGGCGACCCGACCGTCCATCGAAAGCAGTTCCACGCTCTGAAGTTCGGCATCACCAACGGATACATTGATCGCGTCCTGCGCAGGGTTCGGCCACACGCGCAAACGCTCCTGCCCGTGCTCCTGCACCGCGGTGCTCACCTCGGCCGTCACCACCGCATCGTTCGTGCGCACCGGTGCATTGAAGTCGAAGAAGATGTCCGCGTTGTTGCGGTACTCGGTCCCGGGCAGCACAGGCTGCATGGGGCGGATGCGGAAGCTCACCGCACCATGGCTTGCCACTTCGTTCGTGCCGCTGTCGGGCAACAGGATGTTGGCGAAGGTCCACCGCACCACGCGCTCCGGCAGGAACTGCACGGTGAACGCATGGCTGGCCACGCCCTGCTCGAAGAAGGCCATATCGAGGTCGGCATCGAGGGTATCGGTCACCACCACCGTGAAGGCCGTGTCGGTACCGGTGTTCTGGAACCGGATCGTGTAGTCCAGCCATTCATCCGTGCCGATGATGTAGGTGTCGTCGCTCCAGCCCGAGCTGGTGCGGACGTTCTTGTCGTTGGGGTCGTAGCTGCCCTGCACGGCCGTTGCGTGGGTGCTGGTGTTGTTGGCGGGCACCCCGTCAGGCAGCGTGTTGTCCACGGCGGCGATGTTCACCACGGGCGCTCCGAGCGGAGCGGTCACCGGAACGTTCACCACCACGTGGATGTTGTTGGACTGGTAGGGCGCGAAGGCCGGGAAGTTCCACGTGAGCACGTTGCCGGCGATGGTGTTCGGCGGAGGAACCGCGCCGACGTAGACGAGCAGCAGGTCCAGGGTGCACGTCACCGTGACCGGACCGCTGAGCTGGGGCGAGGCGTTGCGGGCGTTGAGCCACACGTTGGCATCGAAACCCGGGCGGAAGGGTCCGCCGGTGAGCGACACCCGCATGTCCAACGGCGCCGTGCTGCTGTCGGCGAGGCTCAGGCTCACGGTGTTGTTGTTCACGGTGAACGGCGTGGGCACCTGGGCCGGGCAATGCTGGATGAGCGCGGGATCGGTCTGCGCCAGGGTGTAGCTGCCGTTGGCAACGTTGGTGGTGAAGGAGCCGCCCGCATCGGTGATGGCGTACACGGCACCGGGCTGGATCAGCAGCACCTCGTACGGCACGCCCGCTTCGAAGCCATCGTGCACGCAGTCCTGGTCGGCATCGATGTACACCTCGCCGCTCACCGTGCCGCACGTGGGGCCCAGGTCGGGCACGTCGAAGCCCACGGTATCGAGGTAGTTGCAGGGGTAGGCGGTATACTGGTACCCGTTGTTCCAATCGCGGCCCACCGCGTAATGGCCGGGCAGCAGACCGGTGAAGCCGCCGTTGCCGTAGCTGTTGATGATGTTGCCCTGCGCATCGAAGAGAAGCAGCACGGGCGGCTGGAACCAGCTGTAGCCATTGTAGATGTTGCCCACCGTGACCGCGCCGTTCGCGCCGCCGTTGCAGCTGGGCACCACGCTCTGGATCACCATGGGACCGGCGCCCACCTGCGGCTCCATCACGGTCTCCACCGCGGTGCCGGTGCAGCCGTTCGCATCGGTCACCTGAATGAACACATCCGTGCCGCCGCACGTGCCGGGGAAGATGAAGTACGGGTCGCTCTGCGCATCGTACCCCGCAGGAGCCGGGTAGTACTGGAAGGGCGGCGTACCGCCGATGTAGGGTTCAATGAGCTGCACCTCCCCCCAGCATTGGCCGGGGCAGTTGGCGTGTCCATCCTGCGCGAAATAGGGGATCACCAGCGCATTGTTGTTGTTGATCGTCACCGTCACCTGGTCCTGCGCGCTCATGGCGTCGGTCACCACCAGGGTGTAGGTGCCGGCCGGAATGTTGTAGAGGTCCTCGGTGATGGCGCCGTTCGACCAGGAATAGCTGTACGGCGGCGACCCACCTGACACACCCGCATCGATGTACCCGTTGGACGTACCGCACGTCTCGTCCATGGATTGGACGATGTACGCGTCCAGCGTGACCGGCGCGGCAACAAGGCGCTGGAGCATCAGCGTCGTGGCGAAAAGCAGGCGGAAGCGGATGGGCATGCGGGGGTGGCTTGGTGCGAAGACGCGGATGCGGGAGGAAGGATGCCACCCTGAAGGTCGGTACTTCTGACGAACAACAGGTGGACGCACCGTCCCTCCCCCGACCTTCGCCCCATGGAACGCTGGATGACCGCGGCCGAGGCCGCACGCCTGGTGAAGAGCGGCGACCGTGTGTTCGTGCACGGCAGCGCCGCCACGCCGCACACCCTGCTGAACGCCCTGCTGGCCCGCGCGCCGGAGCTGGAAAAGGTGGAGCTGGTGAGCATCAGCACGCTCGGGCACATCGACTTCGACCGCCCGGCCGTGCAACGCAGCTTCTTCGTGAACAGCCTCTTCGTGAGCGAGAACGTGCGCGCCGTGGTGAACGGGCCTTACGGTGAATACGTGCCCGTGTTCCTGAGCGAGATCCCCCTGCTGTTCGAACGTGGGATCCTGCCGCTCGATGTGGCGCTGGTGCACGTGAGCCCGCCCGACCGCCACGGCTTCTGCACCCTGGGCGTGAGCGTGGACGTGGCCCGCAGCGCCGTGCGCAACGCCAAGCTGGTGATCGCGCAGGTGAACCCCCGCATGCCGCGCACCCACGGCGAAGGCCAGGTGCACGTGAGCAGCTTCGCCGCGTTGGTGCAGGTGGATGACGCCCTGCCCGAGGTGGACTACGGCAGCCGCATCGGCCCCAAGGAGGAGCACATCGGTCGCCTGTGCGCCGAGCTTGTGGAGGACCGCAGCACCCTGCAGATGGGCATCGGTGCCATCCCCGACGCCATCCTGCGCTGCCTGGGCGGGCACAAGGACCTGGGCGTGCACACCGAGATGTGCAGCAACGGCATCATCGACCTGCTGGAGCGCGGAGCGATCACCAACCGCTACAAGAAGAAGTACAAGGACCGGGTGGTCACCACCTTCGCCATCGGCACGCGGGCGCTGTACGACCGCATCGACGACAACCCCGCCTTCGCCTTCCTCGACGCGCAGTACGTGAACGCGGGCCACGTGATCCGGCAGAACCCGCGGGTGGTGGCCGTGAACAGCGCCATCGAGGTGGACCTCACCGGGCAGGTGTGCAGCGACAGCATCGGCACCTACCACTACAGCGGGGTGGGCGGGCAGATGGACTTCATGCGCGGGGCGGCGCTGAGCGAGGGCGGCAAGCCCATCATCGCGCTGTGCAGCACCACGGGCAAGGGGGAAAGCAAGATCGTGCCCTTCCTGCGGCAGGGCGCCGGCGTGGTCACCACCCGGGCCCATGTGCACTACGCGGTCACCGAGCACGGCGTGGCCAACCTCTTCGGCCGCAACATGCGGCAGCGCGCAGAAGCCCTGCGCGACATCGCCCACCCCGACCACCGGGAGGCGCTGGACCGTGCCATCGTGGAGCGCTTCGGGCCGAAGGTGATCTGAGCGCATCGGCCCAGCGGCAGCGTTCGCACCGCCGCGGAGGCGATCCGCACAACGCACCCGGCGGTGGGGACAGGCGCGCGGCATCTTCGGGGTACACCGATCACATCATGGCCCACATCACCCTCAAGAACGAACAGTTGCCCGGCATCATCGGGCTCATGCATTTCCGTCCGGAGACGGCGGTGCCCCTGAACGCCCTGGTCGAGACCCTGCTGCGCGGCCCCAATTCGCTCACACCGGGCGAGCGCGAGCTGATCGCCAGCAGCGTGAGCTGGTGGAACGACTGCCACTTCTGCCACACCACGCACGGCGCGGCGGCCGCGGCGCACCACGGCGGCGACCTCAACCTCATCGACGAGATCAAGGCCGGTCTGCCCGAACGCGAACTGAGCCCGAAGATGCGCGCGCTGCTGGCGATCGCGAAGCACGTGCAGCAGGGCGGCAAGCACGTCACCGAGGCCGACATCGCCGCGGCGCGTGCGGCCGGCGCAACGGACGTGGAGATCCACGACACGGTGCTCATCGCCGCCGCCTTCTGCATGTTCAACCGCTACGTGGACGGTCTGGGCACCTGGAGCCCGCAGCCCAAGGAGGCCTACAAGGAGGTGGGCGAGATGCTCGCGTTCAAGGGCTACATCAACAGCATCCCCGCCTGATGCCGCACATCGACCTGCCGCCGGGCCACTCGCCGGGCATCAGTGGCCTCCTCATCTACCGGCCCGAGACCGCACACCCGTTGCGCGAACTGGTGGAGGTGCTGCTGCGCGGTCCGAACAGCCTCTCGCCCGGTGAACGCGAGATCATCGCCGCGAGCGTGAGCTGGTGGAACGGCTGCCACTTCTGCCACACGAGCCATGCGGCGGCGGCATGCGCGCACCTGGGCCGCGACGCGGAGTTCATTGACGCCATCAAGGCCGGGCTGCCCGATGAGCCGCTGAGCCCCAAGATGCGCGCCCTGCTGCAGGTGGCCCACCAGGTGCAGCGTGGTGGGAAGCACGTCACCGCGGACGACATCGGCGCGGCGCGCAAGGCCGGCGCCACCGACCTGGAGATCCATGACACGGTGCTCATCGCCGCCGCCTTCTGCATGTTCAACCGCTACGTGGACGGGCTCGATACCTGGGCCTGGCCCGAAAAGGAGAAGTTCATGGAGATCGGTGGGAAGATGGCGCACGAGGGGTACATGGAGCCCTACCGGCCATCGTTCAGCCACGGTGAAGGAGGGTGAGGGCGCCGCACACGGCACGGTGGGATCATCGCACCGGGCCCTCGGTTCCGCGCGGTCGGCGACAGTATCTTTGAAGCGTGATGCGCCTGCTGACCTTCGTGCTCGCCCTTTACCTCGTCTCCGTGGTGGGGCCGTTCGCGGCCGTGCTCAACTTCGTGGCGCAGGGCGACCGCATCGCCCGGGAATTGTGCGTGCAGCGGTCCGTACCCGAAGCGCAACGCACCTGCCACGGGCAATGCCACCTGAGGAAGCAGCTCAAGGAGGCCGGTGATCCAACGAACGACAAGGGTCCTTTGGCCCCCAGTTTCCGCTACGAGGAGCAATGCCTGGAACGGTCCACCCTCCGCGTTGACGTGCTGGCACCGCCCGCATCCTCCCGTGCGCTTCCGCCGGAACCGGCATGCGCACCGCTCCCCGGTCACGTGCCCCGGCAGGAAGGGGTGCCTCGCGTGGGATGACGGATCGTCCTGCGGCCTCACCGCGGGAAAGCGCCGGGCAACAGCTTTGGCGCGTCATGGAGGCATGCACCGTTCCGGCGAACGAACGCCGGGGTGCAGCCGACACACGACCAACATCATCCACTTTTTCCGAACAACGAACATGCGATCGAACCACCTGGCCATCCTGGCCGCCCTGGCCGTGGCGCTCAGCGGCTGCAAGAAGGACGAGGACACCGCCACGCCCACCACCCCCACCACCGGCACCTTCAAGCTGGGCTACGGATTCCACTGGGGCACGGACGACTTCGACCTGGCGAACACCTACACGGACGGCAACGGCCACGCCGTGCAGTTCACCCTCATCAAGTTCTACCTCGGCGAGCCCGAGCTCATGAGCGGCGGCAACGAGGTCGCCCACTTCCACACGTCCTATTTCCTGGCGGATGCCGCCACCGGTGAGGGCAACTGGCCGGTGGGCAGCGTGCCCGCAGGCAGCTTCGATACGTTGAACCTGGTGTTGGGCGTGGACAGTGCGCTCAACCATGCCGACCCCACCACGGCCGCCGCGCCCCTGAACGACGCCACCATGCACTGGAACTGGAACCCCGCTGCAGGCTACGTGTTCCTGATGATCGAAGGGCGCGTGGACGACGACGGTGACGGTGTGGTGGACGCGAGCGACCCCGCGTTCACCTACCACTGCGCCACCGACGATGCCTTCCGCACGGTGGCCCTTCCAATGACCGCGAGCGTTGCGGCCGGCGGCACCATGATCCCGCACATGGAGATCCACGTGAACGACCTGATCACCGGCGTGGACATGCTGGCCGTGCCCTCGGGCATGGGCTATGCGGCGGTGAACGCCCAGCTCATGGACAACCTCACCGGTGCCGTGGGCTTCGAGTAGGCGGTACGCCTTCACTTCGAACGGGGGCCCGTAGCGGGTCCCCGTTCCTTTTTCACGGCCGTTCCAAGGGATCGGACCACCACTATCTTCTGGCGGTCCCGATCGCCATGGATCCCGTCAAGGCCGAACACCTCGCCTTCATCAAGGCCCACGGTCGCTTCACCGTGACCTGCGACCCCAAGGACCTGCGCCCCGAGCAGTTGCAACTGCTTCAGCGCTGGGGGCATTGGTACGCGGCGCTGAACAGCGGCATGCTGAAGCCCTTCACCGCGGCGCAGCGCGCCTTCATCACCGCCTCGCAGCAGGACCTTCCGCCCGGCGAAGTGCACGCCCACACCTGGTGGTACCACAACCTGCTCACCCGTCAGCGCGCCCGCGCCCGTCAACGCATGGAGCGCACGGCCAACGGCGATACGATCACCTACGACACATGGTAGGGCTCAGTGACGGTCGTGGCCTTCACGCCCGCCCCCTTCACTGCCCAGGTTCGCGTTGAACCAGGCCACGAGCTTCCGCTTGTCCGCATCGCTCAAGCGACCATGGGCGTGCATCAGGCGGTAGTAGCCGGGCGGCATCTCCCCTTCCGATACTTCCTCACCCGCTTCGTGCGTGTGGCGCCCCGTGGCGTACTTGCTCCACAGCGAGAAGTTCAGGTGCTCGCGCCCTTCCTCGATGTGGTCCTGCATGATGAAGTTGACCGGCGTGATGGCCATGTACCAGGGGTACGCGGTGCTGTAGCTGTGGCAATCGTAGCAGGCGCCGGTCACCAGCTGCCGGATGTCGGCCGGGGCGTTCAGCACGTTCAGCATGTCATCGGCGGGGTCGGGCGCGGGCGCGGTGCGATCGGGTCGGAAGACCTGCATGACCAGCAGAAGACCAAGGACGATGAAGAGGACCTTGCGGCGCATCGGTCGGGTATTGGACCAAAGATGGTGCGGTCGCCGATACCGGACAGGACGAATGTCATGCGGACCGGCCGTGGTTATCCACATCGAACGTTGCAGATCACGGTGATCAACGGATACCCATGGGACGGGCGCGGGGGGACCTTTGTTGGTGATGAGAAGTGTCCTTTCGCTTGGGGGGTGGGGGTTGTTGTGCGCCTTGTTAAGCCCGGCATCGGCGTGGGCGCAGCCGCCCTTGACCGCCAATGCAGGTCCAATGCAGGTGAGCCTTTGCAGCAACGGGCAGGTCACACTTGGTGGCAACCCCACGGCGAACGGTGGACAGGGACCGTACACGTATCAATGGACACCTGCTGCCGGATTGAACGACCCCACCGTGGCCAATCCGATCTGCACGGTGAACACCACAACGCCGTACACCGTCACGGTAACGGACGCGAACAACAACACAGCAACGGATCTCATCACCGTGAACGTGAGCGCCGCAGCCACGGCCGACCTCATCATCCAGGCACCGGCGGTGCAGAGCCAGTTCGGCGGCTACACCACCTACAGCCTGTGCGACCCCAGCCTCAGTTGGAACTTCCTGATCGACGACGCCAGCAGCGGCGTGGCCAGTGGCAGCACCCTCACGGTGAACTGGGGGGATGGAAGTCCGGTGTATTCGCCCGGTGCCGCGGGATGGAGCACCAACCACACGTACGCGCAGGGGCTGCATGTGCTCACCTACACCATCACCCAGAACGGATGCACGGACACCCAGCAGGTGCAGGTGTTCCTGGGCACGAACCCCGGCGGGGGCATCAGCACGAACCCGAACACCAACATCTGCACCGGCGGCTCGCTCCCCTTCTTCCTGAACAACGTGCTCACCAACACCCCGGGCACCACCTACCTGATCGACTTCGGTGATGGCACGGACACCCTGCTGCAGCAGCCGCCGCCAGCGGTGATCAACCACACCTACAACGTGAGCAGCTGTCCGGGCGGGAGCTTCACGGTCACCTTCGTGGCGCAGAACCCCTGCGACCAGACGAACGGGCAGATCAGCCCGATCCGCGTGAGCCAGACGCCGCAGGCCAGCTTCACCCTGAGCACCGACACCGTCTGCGTGAACAGCACGGTGACCGCGACGGACGCCAGCCTGGGCCTGCAGGCACCGCAATGCACGCAGCCCAAGCACCTGTGGAGCGTGAGCCCCGCCACGGGCTGGACCCTCTCGAGCGGCAGCTTGGGCAACGCCAACGGGCAGCCCGGCAACCCCGGCTTGTGGACCGGCGGCAGCGCCAGCCTCGGCGTGCAGTTCACCACGCCAGGCACCTACACCATCACCGATGTGGTGGGCAACGTGTGCGGCTTCGACACGCTGCAGCGCTCGGTGTGCGTGGAAGCCCCGCCCACCGCCGCCTTCACGCTCAACCCCAACCCCATCTGCCAGGGCCAGCAGGTGAACACCGACAACACCAGCACCGCGCCCAACAGCTGCAGCATCCGTTACCAGTGGCAGCTGAACCAGACGGCGAGCTATTGCAACAGCGGCAACAGCACGGCCTTCGTGAGCGGCACCAGCGCCACCAGCTTCGAGCCGGTGATCCAGTTCAACAGCGCGGGCACCTACAACGTGGTGCTGCAGGCGATCAACTCGTGCCCCGTGGTCACCGCCACACAGCCCGTCACCGTAGTGGGACCGCCGCAGGTGAGCCTCTTCACGGTAGGCCCGATCTGCGCGGGACAGAGCATCTTCCCATCGGCGACCTTCCAGCAATGCGGCGGCACGCTCACCACGCCGCAATGGACGCTCACCGGCGGCAGTCCGGCCACCGCCACGGGCAACAGTCCGGGCGGCGTGAGCTATGCGAACCCGGGCAACTTCACCGTGACCGCGAGCGTGACCAACCAATGCGGTCCGGCGCAGGCCAGCACGCCGCTGGTGGTGAACCCCACCCCGCCGAGCGCCAACGCCACCGCCACCACCACCACGCTCTGCGCAGGGCAGACCATCCAGCTGCAGGCCACGACGATCGCCAACGCCACCTACAGCTGGACCGGACCGAACGGCTGGAGCAGCACGCAGCAGAACCCGAGCATCCCCAACGCCACGGTGGCGATGAGCGGCACCTACACGGTCACCGCCTTCCTCGGTGTGGTGTGCGCCGGTCCGCCCAGCAGCGTCATCATCACGGTGAACCCCGCCCCGCTGCTCACGATCACCCCGGGCAGTGCGAACCTGTGCGCCGGCGCGAGCACCACGCTCACGGCCAACGGCGGCAGCGGGTACACCTGGACCGCCAACGGACAGCCCGCGGGCAACGGCAACAGCATCACCGTGAGCCCGGTGGTGACCACCACCTACACGGTGACAGGCAACGGCCTCGGTTGCCCGGGCACGGCCAGCGCCACCGTCACCGTGACCACACCACCGGTGGTGAGCGCGGGACCGGACCAGACCTTCTGCAACCAGCCGATCCCGGTGCAGTTGAACGGTGCGCCCGCTGGCGGCACCTGGAGCGGCAGCCCGAACGTGACGGCCGCCGGCGTGTACACCCCGCCCCTCGCCACCGGCACCACCACGCTCACCTACAGCTACACCGATGCCAACGGCTGCACCGGAAGCGACCAGGCGCAGGTGACGGTGATCACGGTGCAGAACCCTGCGACCACCGGACCGAACGTCACGGTGTGCGCGGGCACGCCACAGCTCAATCTCTTCGCCACGCCGGCGGGGGGCACGTGGAGCGGTCCGGGCGTCACACCCGGAGGGCAGTTCAATCCCGTCACCGCGGGCGTGTTCGTGTTCACCTACACCGCGGGCACCGGCACCTGCCAGACGAGCGACCCGCTCACGGTGACGGTGGTGGCCAACCCCGTGGTGCAGGCACCGCCCGACCAGAGCCTCTGCGTGAACACGTCCCCACTGCAGCTCAACGGCACGCCGGCGGGCGGCACGTGGAGCGGACCCGTGGTGACGCCCGGTGGCAGCTTCGACCCCGCGGCGGCGGGTCCGGGTGCGTACACCCTCACCTACACCTACGCCAACGCGAACGGCTGCACCAGCAGCGACGCGGTCACGCTCACGGTGAACGCACTGCCCGTGGTGGGCGCGGGCCCCGACCAGACCCTGTGCGACCAACCGATCCCGCAGCAGCTCACCGGGGCTCCCGCCGGCGGCACCTGGAGCGGCCCGAACGTTAGCACTGGCGGCCTCTTCACCTCATCGGGCACCGGCACCTTCACGCTCACGTACAGCTACACCGACGCGAACGGCTGCACGAACACCGATGCCACCGACATCACCGTGGTGCCCGTGACCAACCCGGCGGACGCGGGTCCTGACCAGGCCGTATGCATCGGAAGCGCGGCGGTGCAACTGAACGGCGCACCCGCCGGTGGCGCGTGGAGCGGCAACGGCGTCACGGCAGGCGGCCTCTTCAACCCGAACAACGCCGGCAGCTACACCCTCACCTACAGCGTGGGCACGGGCACCTGCGTAACGCAGGACCAGATGCTGCTCACGGTGAACCCGCTGCCCGTGGTGAACGCCGGTGGGCCGCAGGAACTGTGCGTGGACGCGAACGTGCTGAACCTCGTGGGGGCGCCGCCCGGCGGATCATGGAGCGGAACAGGCGTGAACGCGGGCGGAGCCTTCAACCCCGCCACGGCCGGCGTGGGTACCTTCACTGAAACGTACACCTATTCGGATGCGAACGGCTGCACCAACAGCAGCACCACCAGCGTGACGGTGAACCCGCTGCCCATCGTGAACGCGGGTCCTGACCAGCTGTACTGCGACCAGCCCTTCCCGCAGCAACTTACCGGCACACCGGCCGGCGGCAGCTGGACCGGCCCCAACATCACCAGCGGCGGCCTGTACACCCCGAACGGCACCGGCGTGTTCACGGTGAACTACACCTACACGGACGCCAACTTCTGCAGCAGCACCGACCAGGCCACCGTCACCGTGGTTCCCGTAACGAACCCGGCGAACGCGGGACCGGATGTGGCCGTGTGCATCGGCAGCGGCGCGTTCCAGTTGAACGGCGTTCCGGCAGGTGGTACATGGAGCGGCGCTCCGCTGGTCACGGCTGGAGGCCTCTTCACGCCGGGCACCGCGGGCGTGTACGTGCTCACCTACAGCGAGGGCAGCGGCACCTGCGTCACCCAGGACCAGGTGACGATCACCGTGCATCCGCTGCCCGTGGTGGACGCAGGTGCACCGATCACCACCTGTTTCGACGCCGGTGTGCAGACCGTGACCGGATCACCGGCTGGTGGAACATGGAGCGGCGCGGGCATCACCGATGCAGTGCTGGGCCTCTTCGATCCGTGGCTCACCGGACCAGGCCCCTTCAACCTCACCTACACCTACACCGACCCGAACACGGGGTGCACCAACAGCGATGCCACCACCATGACCGTGGCCCCACTGCCCGTGGCGGGATTCGGCAACGCGCCCATCGCCTGTGCGAACACGCCCTTCCCCTTCAGCGACCAGAGCGTGGCCGCCACGGGTTGGACCTGGGACTTCGGCGACGGACAGGGCGGCAGCGGTGGGAACCCCACGCACGTGTACGCCGACACCGGCACCTACGTGGTGACGCAGATCGTGACCAATGCGTTCGGCTGCGACGACACCACCAGCACCACGCTCATCGTGTGGGAGCCGCCCACCGTGGCCTTCAGCCTCGCGCCCAACAGCGGCTGCGGTCCGCTTCAAGTGGCCTTCACCAACGCCACCACCGGCACCGGCGTGAGCTACGCGTGGGACTTCGGCAACGGCATGGCCAGCGTGCTCCAGGCCCCGCCGCCCGTGACGTACGTGGCCAGCCTCTATGCCGATACGGTCTACACGCCCACGCTCACGGCCACCAACCTCTGCGGCAGCGTGCAGGCGCAGGACCAGGTAACGGTGTTCCCCACACCCACCGCGCTCTTCGGGCCTGACCTGAACACCGGCTGCAGCCCGTGGACGCCCACCTTCAGCAACGTCACCATCGGGCAGGCCAGCAGCTTCACGTGGGACTTCGGCGACGGCACCACCCTCGCCACGATGGACAGCCTGGTGCAGCACACCTTCACCACCGGCGCGAACGACACCACCTTCACCGTGACGCTGGTGGCCACCAACGCCTGCGGAAGTGACACCGCCACCTACGATGTGGTGGTGCAGCCCAACACGGTCACGGCCTTCTTCAACACCGACACGCTGCAGGGCTGCGCGCCGCTCACCGTCGACTTCACGCAGTACAGCATCGGTGCCACCAACTGGGGCTGGGACTTCGGCGACGGCAACGTGAGCATGCAGCAGAACCCCACCCACACCTTCGCGAACGCCGGGCAGTTCACCGTGCAGCTCTTCGTGGACAACGGGTGCAGCTACGACACCACCACGCAGGTGATCACCGTGTTCCCCAGTCCTGCGGTGGACTTCACCTGGGCGCCCGACAGCGTGTGCGCCGGTGATGCGTTCCAGTTCACGAACCTCACGCCCAACACCGGCGACATCGTGTGGACCTTCGGCGACGGAGGCACCAGCCTGCTGAGCGACCCCGCGCACACTTACGCTTCCGCGGGCACGTACACGGTGACGGCCACGGTCACCTCGAACATCAACGGCTGCGTGGCCGCGCTCGCGCGACCGGTCACGGTGAAGGCCACACCGGTGGCCGCCCTGGTGCCGAGCCCGGTGAGCGGTTGCGCGCCCCTGCCGGTGCAGTTCCAGAACAACAGCACCTCGAACGACTACAACACATGGGACCTGGGCGACGGGAACACGAGCGGTCTGCCCAACCCCACGCACACCTACACGCAGCCGGGCACCTACGTGGTGCAGCTGGTGGCGCAGAACCTCAGCGGCTGCACGGATACGGCCTATGCCCAGGTGCAGGTGCATCCCGTGCCCATCGCGGCCTTCACGCATACGCCCGACAGCAGCTGCACGAGCCCCGCCACGGTGCAGTTCATCAACCAGTCGCAGGGGGCCGTCGGGTACACGTGGAGCTTCGGCAACGGACAGTCGTCCACGTTGAACGACCCCGTGATGAGCTACGGCGGCCCCGCCTCCTACACCATCCAGCTGGTGGCCGCCAATGCCTTCGGCTGCACCGACACCACGCAGGGCAGCTTCACCGTGCACCCCACGCCCGTGGCCGCCTTCAGCGCCGAGCCACAGCCGGGCTGCGACACCTATCCGGTCCTGTTCACCAACAGCTCGATCAACATCACCGGACAATGGTGGAGCCTGGGCGACGGCACCACCACCACGGCCTTCGGGCCCGTGCACACCTATCCGGCACCGGGCCTGTACAACGTGGTGCTGGCGGTGGAAGGTGTGGGCGGCTGTGTGGACACACTGGACGTTCCGGCGGCGGTGCTCATCCAACCCACACCGGTGGCCGGCTTCACGTTCGACACGCTCAACACGCTGCTGAACGGGTTCCAGTTCGCCAACACCACCACCGGCGCGAGCGGCTACCTGTGGGACTTCGGCGATGGCAGCACCTCCACGCAGTTCGCTCCCCTGCACCTCTTCGACGCGGGCGGCGGCCCGCACACCATCTGCCTGGTGGCGGTGAACACGCTCGGCTGCCCCGACACGGTATGCACCACGATCGATGTGCCCGCCTCGCCACAGGTCTTCGCCCCCAACGCCTTCACACCCGATGGCGACGGGCTCAACGAGACCTTCGTGCCCGTGCTCGACGGCTTCGGGGAGTGGCGTGCACGCCTCTACATCTTCGACCGCTGGGGCGAGGTGATCTACAACGCCAGTCCCGTCGTGCCGTGGAACGGCGACTACAACGGGCGGAAATGCAAGACCGACGTGTACGTGTGGAAGCTGGTGCTCGACCGCTACGGCGATGAGCGCGAGTTCGTGGGGCACGTCACCTTGATCCGGGGGGATTACTGAGCGCACGTGATGTAGCGAAAGAGCTACGCTCGGAGCAGGTGAAAAGCGCGACCTTCGTTGCAAACACCCGCCACGCATGATCCGGACCCTTACCCTCGCCTCCGCACTCGCCCTGACCTGCACGCTCACCGCCCAGAACTGGACCGTGGGCGTTCCGGTGGACGTGCAGATCAGCACCGTCACCGTGTACGGCGGTGGCTGCGCGCCCGACCCCCAGGCCACGCTCTTCATCCCCCTGCTGCCGGTGACCGGCGTGACCTACTACTACCGCGTGGTGAACACCAACGGCGGCACCTACACCATGGTTCCCGGACCGGCGAACGTGCTGGCCGCAGGTGACACCGTGCACGTGCCCACCACGCAGATCACCGAGGTGTACAACCAGGCGGGCGCCGGAGGCCTGGAGCTGGAGGTACGCGCCGAAGGCACGCCCACCGTGGCCGGTGAGACGCATCCCTGCGCGCCGAACAACCTGTGGATGAGCAACCTCCTGCTGTGCAACGAAGGCCTCAACTGCCTCATCCAACTGAGCTGCCAGACGGTGGCGGGCAGCACGGGCGTGGAGGAGAACACGGCCGACCAGGTGTGGTACTCCGCCGCGATGGGCCAGGTGCGCATCCTCGACGCCGGCATCCGCACGGCACAGGTGCTCGATGCCCAGGGCCGCGTGGTGGCCGCCACGAACGTGAGCGGTGGCACGATGGACCTTGGTGCGCGACCCGCCGGACTTTACACGGTGCGCGCCCAGCGGGCCGACGGTGCCCTGGTGGTGGCCCGGTTCGTGCTGGCCCGCTGAACGCCGAGCGCACGAACGGCCCGGTGCTCCCCGTGATCGCCGGGCCGTTCCGCTTTCCGGTCCACGGTCAACGCGACCGCAGGTCCCAGAGCGTGGCGGTGGAATCGCTGCGGTAGTCGCGGAGCACGGCCACCGTGAGCAGCGCCGGCCTGTGGGCGATCGTGGCTGTGATGCTGTAGTACAGGCTGTCGCCGCTGCGGCGCGTTTCCTTGAAGCGCACTTCGCCACCCTTCACCGCGGCGCGCACGGAATCGATCACCGTGGGCCATTGGGCCATCTGTTCCGCGGCCTGGGGGCGGGCCTTGGTGAGCGTGCTCTCGAGCCGGAGCTTGATGCGGTCCTCGGGCATCCAGGCGGTGTTGGTGAGCCGCTGCTTGAAGAAGAGCCACGACAGCAGGCCACCGATCAGCAGGCCCACGAGGTAGAGCTGGAGGCGGCGTTTCAGGTCCATGGCACCCTCCTCAGAACGCGGCCAGCAGGATGTCCAGGTCCTTGTACGGCAGCCGGAACGCCTCGCTCAGGATCTCGCTGGTGAGCGCCCCGTTGTACAGGTACACGCCGTGGCGGATGCCGAGGTCCTTCTTGATCAGCTCCTCGAAGCCGCCGCGGTCGCCCATGGTGAGCAGCAGGGGTCCGAAGATGTTGCTGAGCGCATAGCTGGCGGTGCGCGGCACGCGGCTGGCGATGTTGGGCACGCAATAGTGGATCACGCCGTACTCCTTGAACACCGGATCGGTGTGCGTGGTCACATGGCTGGTCTCGAAGCACCCGCCGCGGTCGATGCTCACGTCCACGATCACGCTGCCGGCCTTCATCTCGCTCACCATGTCCTCGGTGACGACCATGGGGGTGCGGCCGTGCTCGGGGCGCAGCGCGCCGATGGCCACATCGGCCTGCATGAGCGCCTGCTTCAGCTCCTCGGGCTGGATGACGCTGGTGAAGATCCGCTGGCCCAGGTCGCTCTGCAGCCGGCGCAGGCGGTAGATGCTCTTGTCGAAGACCTTCACGCTGGCGCCGAGGCCCATGGCGGCGCGTGTGGCGAACTCGCCCACGGTGCCCGCGCCGATGATCACCACCTCGGCCGGGGCCACGCCGCTGATGCCACCGAGCATGAGGCCCTGTCCGCCCTTGTCGCTGCTGAGGTACTCGGCGGCGATCTGGATGCAGGTGTTGCCCGCGATCTCGCCCATGGCGCGGATGATGGTGTAGATGCCCTCGCGGTCCTTGATGAAATCCCAGGCCACGGCGGTCACCTTCTTCTCCATCATCTTGCGCAGCGCATCCTTGGGCTGCACGGTGAGCTGAAGGGCCGAGATGAGGATCTGCCTCGGCCGCAGCATCTCGATCTCCTTGAGGCTGGGCGGCGCCACCTTGATGATGAGGTCGGCCTTGAAGACCTCCTCGGCGCTCTCCACCACCTGCGCCCCCGCCTCGGTGTAGTCGTTGTCCTGGAACTGCACGGCCTGGCCCACGCCGCGTTCCACCAGCACATCGTGCCCGCGGCTCACGAGGGTGGCCACGGCGGTGGGCGTCAGGGGCACGCGGTGCTCCTGGAAGCTGGTCTCCTTCGGGATGCCGATGAACAGGTTGCGGCCCTTGCGGCCTGCCTCCATGGCCTGTTCCTGGGGGAGCAGCGCCACCTCGCGGGCGAGCTGCTTGAGGAGTTCCTGGCTGGTGCTCATGCGACGGGCGCCGCGGCGCGCGGCGCGGGATTGAGGTCGAGCTGCACGGTGCGCTCCCCGTTGCCCAGGGCCTGCAGGCGCACCCACACGGTATCGGCCGGCAGCAGGTCCCGCGCCAGCTCGGGCCATTCCACGAAGCAGTAGCGCCCGCTGTCGATGTACTCGGTGAAGCCCACCTGCTCCAGTTCGCTCACGTCCTTCAGGCGGTACAGGTCGAAGTGGTACACCGGTCCGTCCGCGCCGGCGTACTCGTTCACGATGCTGAAGCTGGGGCTCGCCGTGCCGCCAACCACGCCGAGCTCAGCGCACAGCGCCTTGATCAGGGTGGTCTTGCCCGCGCCCAGCTCGCCCCGGAAGGCGAACACGCGGCGGTCGTCGCAGCCGTGCAGCAGGGCCGCGGCCAGTTCAGGGGCTTCGTTGGCGTGCGAAAGGCGGAGCACGGCGCTCATGCGTCAGCGGGGTTTGAGGTAGGCCACCGGCACGATCATCTCCTCCAGGGAGATGCCGCCGTGCTGGAAGGTGTTGCGGTAGAAGTTGACGAAGTGGTTGTAGTTGTTCGGGTACACGAAGAAGAGGTCCTTCTTCGCGAACACGTACACCGTGCTCACGTTGGCCTTCGGCAGGAAGGCCTTCGCCGGGTCCTTTATGGCGAGCACATCGCGGTCCTCGTAGGTGAGGTTGCGACCGTGCTTGTAGCGCAGGTTGGTGTTGGTGTTGCGGTCGCCCACCACCTTGCTCGGCTCGGTGACACGGATGGTGCCGTGGTCCGTGGTGATCACCATGCGGCCGCCGCGCTCGGCGATGCCCTTCACGATGTCGAACAGCGGGCTGTGCTCGAACCAGCTCTTGGTGATGCTGCGGTAGGCGGCATCGTCCTCGGCCAGCTCGCGGATCACCTCCATCTCCGTGCGCGCATGGCTCAGCATGTCCACGAAGTTGTACACGATGGCGTTGAAGGGGTTGCCCATCAGGTTGCCCAGGTTCTCCGCCAGCTTGCGGCCCTGGGCCTGCGTGGTGATCTTGTGGTAGCTGTGCTTCACACCCTTCCCCAGCCGCTTCAGCTGGTCGGCCAGGAACTCCTCCTCGTGGGCGTTCTTGCTGCCCTCCTCGTCCTCAGTGATCCACCTGCCGGGGAAGCGCTTCTCGATCTCGCCGGGCATGAGGCCCGCGAACAGGGCGTTCCGCGCGTACTGCGTGGCCGTGGGCAGGATGCTGTAGAAGGTGCCCTGCTCCTCCACCTTGAAGAACTCGCCGATGATCGGCTCCAGCACCCGCCACTGGTCGAGCCGAAGGTTGTCGATGAGCACCAGGAAGAGCGGGGAGCCCCCCTCCTGGATGTGCGGGGCCACCTTGGTCTTGAACAGGTTGTGGCTCTGCAGGGGAACGTCGCCGCCCTTGCCGTTCACCCAATCGACGTAGTGGTCGGCCACGAAACGGCTGAAGAGCTCGTTGGCCTCGGCCTTCTGCGAGCGCAGGATCTCGTGCATGCCGGGATCGGCGCTGCCGCTGAGGTCCAGCTCCCACCGCACGATCTCGTCGTACAGCGCGGCCCAGCCCTTGGTGTCGTGCTTGTCGCCCAGGCGCATGCTCAGCCGCCCGAACTGCTGCTGGTAGTTGGTGCTGGTGCGTTCGCTCACCAGGCGCCGGCCCTCCAGGTGCTTCTTCAGGCTCAGCAGGATCTGGTTGGGGTTCACCGGCTTGATCAGGTAGTCGCTGATCTTGCTGCCGATGGCCTCCTCCATGATGTGCTCCTCCTCGCTCTTGGTGATCATGATCACCGGGGTGTGCGGGGCGATGGCCTTCACCCGGCTCAGGGTCTCCAGCCCGCTGAGGCCGGGCATGTTCTCGTCGAGGAAGATGATGTCGTACTCCTGCTTCCCCACCTTCTCCACCGCATCGAGGCCGTTGTTCACGGTGTCCACCGCATAGCCCTTGTCCTGCAGGAACAGCACATGCGGCCGCAGCAGGTCGATCTCGTCGTCAGCCCAGAGGATGTTCGCGCTCATCAAGTCCGTCCCACAGCGGTTTTTCGCCTGACCATCAGCGCCGAAGGCGCCGGGCTTCCGCTATTTTCGGCCCGTGAATTTACGGCCTTTCCGCCACCCCTGACCGCCCGCCCTTGAGCACCCGGAAGAAGATCCTCAACGACCCCATCTACGGCTTCATCACCGTGCCGCACCCCACGGTGCTGGCCCTGATCGACCACCCGTGGTTCCAGCGGCTGCGCTACATCAAGCAGCTGGGCCTGGGCCACCTGGTGTACCCCGGCGCGCTCCATACCCGTTTCCACCACGCCCTTGGCGCCATGCACCTCATGGGCCTGGCCATCGGCACCCTGCGCGACAAGGGGCACGCCATCAGCGACGAGGAGGCCCTGGGCGCCGCCATCGCCATCCTGCTGCACGACGTGGGGCACGGCCCCTTCAGCCACGCCTTGGAGCACAGCCTGGTGGAGGGCATCGGGCACGAGGACGTGAGCGCCCTGGTGATGAACCGCCTCAACGCGGAGCTGGGCGGCGCGCTGTCGTTGGGCCTGCGGATCTTCCGCGATGAACATCCCCGCCACGCCCTGCACCAGCTGGTGAGCAGCCAGCTCGATGTGGACCGCATGGACTACCTGAACCGCGACAGCTTCTACACCGGGGTGAGCGAGGGCGTGATCGGCGGCGACCGCATCATCAAGATGCTGGAGATCGTGGACGACCGCCTGGTGGTGGAGGAGAAGGCCATCTACAGCATCGAGAAGTTCATCGTGGCGCGGCGGCTCATGTACTGGCAGGTGTACCTGCACAAGACCGTGGTGGCCTGCGAGCTGATGCTGGTGGAGACCCTGCGCCGCGCCAAGCAACTGGCGATGGCCGGCACGCCCGTGTTCGCCAGCCCCGCGCTGCAGCGCTTCCTCAGCGCCCGCCTCACCCGCGCCAGCTTCGACGACCCCGCCGTGCTCAACGACTTCCTGCGGCTGGACGACCACGACATCATGGGCGCGGTGAAGGTGTGGATGCACCACCCGGACCCGGTGCTGGCGCGCCTGAGCAGCGACCTGGTGGAGCGCCGCAACCTGCGCATCCGCCTGCGCGACATCCCCTGGGAGCCCACGCGCATCGACGCGCTGAAGCAGGCCGTGGCCAGGCACCTGAAGATACCCCTTGCCGACGCCGACCGCTTCGTGCTCACCGGCAGCATCGTCAACAATGCCTACGATGCCGGCTACGACCGCATCGAACTGCTCTACAAGGACGGCTCCGTGCGCGACATCGCCGAGGCCAGCGACAACCTCGGCATCCAGGCCATGGCGCGGCCGGTGACGAAGTACTACCTGGCGTGGCCGCGGTGGTTGGGGGCGGAGGTGATTGACTGACCCGCGCGGAGCGCTCAGTACTTGATGAAGCGTGCGGCTTGGGTTCCTTGCTCGTTCACCGTGCGCAACACATAGGCACCCGGGGCGAGCGATCGGACAAGAATGCGTGCCGAGCTACCGCTCGTTCTGCCGCTTAGGACGAATGTTCCGGCTGCATCCGTGATCGTCCATGGTGTTCCAAGGGATAACCCTTGGCCGGAGAGGAAAAGCTCATCCGATACCGGGTTGGGTGAAAGCCGGAACTGGTCATTGGGCACCGACTCCATGCTCGCTGTTTGATCGACCACGAACACGGCCGGGGCGGTGATGACCGGCTCGTTGAAGTCGAAGTAGATGTTCGCGGAGTTGCTCACGGAATCACCGACCTGAAGCGATTGATCCGGTCGGACCCGGAAACGCACGAAACCATGGCTGCCAGGCTCATCAGCTGTGCTGCCGGGCAGCATGATGTCGTCGAAGACGAAGCTGGCGACCCGGCCATGGATGCTCCAGGTCATGGGGTGACTGAAGCCCAGCACCTCGAGCGTACCGACCTCGAGATCCGTGCTGAGGGTATCCGTGATCACCACTCGGGCGGCCAGGAAGTTGCCGGTATTCTGGAAGCGAATGGTGTAGGTAACAGGCGTGCCCAAGGCCACCTCGTCCGGGGATAGGACCGAGGGCGACACCTGCTTGTCATTCGGATCAAAGGCCCCGACCACGGAGCCTTGAAAAACCATGCTGTTGTCGGCAGGTACCAGATCGCCAGCGATCGGCAACACCACCACTTGTTGACTGAAAGGTGTACCGAACTGGACGACTTCGGTATGCACAAGGACCTTGATCGTGACCCATGCCCCAGGCTGAAGTGTGCTGAAAGACCACTCGCAGATCTGGCCGCTTTGGAAGGAAGGCGTAAGATCACTGCTGATGAACGAACAGACCGTATCCAAGGTGAGCGTCGCGGTCGCGGTCACAGCCACCGTTCCTGTGTTTCGGACCACCAGCCACAGGTTATTATCGAACCCGGACCACGCATGGTCTTGCACCACCTCCACGCGGATGTCCTGCATACCGGGAATGTTCACATATCCGAAATCGTTCAGGCTGTCCTGATCGGCTGGCGCGAGCAGGTTGGCAGTATGCGCCAATGGAGCCACCGAAGATGAGTAGGAGCTGGGAGATGCAGTGATGGTGTATGCCCCAGGACCCGCGGCGGCCTGGTAGAAACCAGCAGCATCGCTCCAGACCGAACCGAGATCCGGCTGAAGGTCCACCTGGCTGTATGGTTGCGAAGGCTCCCCTAAGTCACGAACGCCATTCGCATTCAGGTCCTGGTAAGTGGTCCCAGTGATCCTTGGTGTGACACAAGCCGGACCATAAATGCTGCAAGGACGGCTACGCATCCAGACGGGGTAAAGTGTGAAAGCGTTCGTTGGGTAGTTGGGTATGCAATCAAATCCATTGAACTCCACATAGACGATCATGCTATCATGAAGCCAAGGCAAGCAGGTCACCAGCGGGCAACTTGCAACCTCAAGCACACCCAATCGAGGCGGTAAAGGGTCCGGGATCTCCTGGATCAGTGGCGAGGAATGAACACCCAGAAAACCAAGGGTCGCATTCAAACCGCCTATTGAATCAAGGCCTGCCAATTGATCCAAGTACAAAAAAGAACAGGAGTCCGGCAGAGGTGGCAACGTGCCGGTCAGACCAGGCAAGATCCGTAGATCAATCTCCCGCAACGAATCGGACCATGTGGGCCAGGTGTTGAACAGGGGCAAATACCAAAGCCTCAATTGCCGGAGCGTCTGAGGGATCCACGGCAACGCGGTGACCAGCGGACAGTTCTCTATCGCGAGCGACTCGATTCCGACCGGCAGTGCCGGTGGTCCGCTGAACTGCGGAGCATTGGCCACCCGCAGACCACGCAATGAGCCGGGCAGGGCAGGAAGTTGGACCAGGTTGGACATTTGATCGAGACCCAGGGACTCCAGCTCGGGAGGTAGCGTGCCGATGGTATCGACCCCGCATCGGTAAAGGCCCATTACCTGGAGCTTGGGCGGCAGGTTCGGCAACGAAGTGAGTTCCTCATAGTCCTCCATCCACAACGTTCGAAGCGAGTCTGGAAAAGCCAGGATGGTCGCCAAGCTGAATGCATCATCACTGGACCCCATGCTCAAGTGCCTGCAATTGGGCAGCGCCTCGAATCCGGTCAGGTCATAGCCGCTCCAGGTCATTATGCTGAAAGAAGTATCAGCCAGAATGTCCGGATCACTCGGATCGAACCATCCGTTCGCATCCACACAGGTGGCTGAGTAGGATGTGAGCCAGTTCCGCAGGTTGGTGTCCGGAATGAAAACCAACTGGGCGAGGCCGCTATGCCACACGCCCACCAAGAACAGGGCGAGCAAAAGGATCCTGCGACAGGATGATGGAACCATGCGTGTTCAGATATTGGAAATCGAAGCTACGCCCTGTTCGTTTCCTTTGCGTGAACCATGCCCAAGACCATCCTCATCACCGGCGCCACCAGCGGCTTCGGTGAGGCCACGGCCCGCCGCTTCGCGGCTGAAGGCCACCGCGTGATCATCACCGGCCGCCGCAAGGAACGCCTCGAGGCCCTGCGCCAGGAGCTCGAAGGCCTGTACGGCAGCCTCGATGCCCATGACCGCGTGCACGCCCTGCACTTCGACGTGCGCGACCACGATGCCGTGGTGCGCGCCATCGCGTCCCTGCCCCAAGCGTGGAGCACCATCGACGTGCTGGTGAACAACGCCGGCCTGGCCGCGGGCCTCGACCCCATCCAGGAGGGCGACCTCGACGATTGGGAGCGCATGCTCGACACCAACGTGAAAGGGCTGCTGTACGTGACGCGCGCCGTGATGCCGGGCATGATCGCCCGCAAGGCCGGCCACATCATCAACATCGGCAGCACGGCCGGCAAGGAGGTGTACCCCAAGGGCAACGTGTACTGCGCCAGCAAGCACGCGGTGGACGCCCTCACCAAGGCCTTCCGCCAGGACCTGCTCCCCTACGGCATCAAGGTTTCGCAGATCGCGCCCGGCATGGCCGAAACGGAGTTCAGCGTGGTGCGCTTCCACGGCGACGAGGCGCGTGCGAAGCAGGTGTACCAAGGGCTTCAGCCCCTGCGCCCCGAGGACATCGCCGAGCTGGTGTTCTATGTGACCACCCTGCCGCCGCACGTGTGCGTGAACGACCTGGTGGTGACGCCAACAGCACAGGCGAACAGCACCACGGTGCACCGCGCAAGCTGAGGAGCAACCTTCCCAACGACGCTTCGTCACGAATTGAAAGCCCACACCATGCATCACTTCCATGCCACCCTGCTGGTGTTGTTCAGCGGAACAGCCACCGCGCAGTTCGGGCCGGAGCTCATCGCGTACGACTCCGATCTGGACTACCCCACCTGCCTGGCCCTGGCCGACCTGGACAACGACGGCGACCTGGACATGGTGGTGGGCGATTCCGAGCGCACGCTGGTGATGTGGAACAACGGTGGCGGGACCTTCAGCGAAGGGCCGGTGGTGGGCGTGGGCATGGCGAGCATCCTCCGCGTGGCCGACGTGAACGGGGACGGTCACCCCGATATCCTCTCCGGCGGAAGCGGCTTCGGTGGGGTGTACGGCTTCGGACCCTACCTCAACGACGGCAATGGCAACTTCATCGCAGGCACCGCCGTCAGTATTTCTTTCACGAAGACCTATGGGTTGGCCGTGGCCGATCTGGACAGCGACGGCGACCTGGACCTGGCGAGCCGTGCGCCCAACAATCTCCGCGTGTTCTGGAACGACGGCACAGGCGTGTACACGCCGGGCTCCACCCTGAGCACCAACAGCAGCAGTGGCACGGCACAGGTGGTGGCCTTCGATGCCGATGGCGACGGTGACAACGACCTGGCCGTGCTCGGCAATGTGGTGCAGGCCGGCCTGTATGTGAACCTGGGCGGTGGCTCCTTCGCAGCCGCCACGCCCATCACCGGCGCCGGCGCCACCTACCTGAGCACCGTGTGGGACAAGGAGGGCGATGGCGACCTCGACCTCTTCATGGCCGGGCCGCGCTGGTTGATGAACGACGGGAGCGGGACCTTCACCAACGGCGACACGCTCTCCACCGGCGGTGTGACCGGCGTGGCCGGTGATCCCGACCAGGATGGCGACCCGGACCTGTTCTACGGCAACACCACCGACCTCAACGTGCGCGAGCTCCGCAATGAGGGCACCACGGTCACCGCGTTGGTGATCGAGACCGTGCAGGCCTATTCCCTGCAGGGCGTGACCTGCGCGCTCGGCGACATCAATGGCGATGGCCGGCTGGACCTGGCGATGTGCAACGGCTCGAGCGTGCTGGGCTGGTACGCCGGCGACGGGGCCAACGGTTGGAGCTTGCGCCACACCGTGGGGCAGGTGCTCACATGGCCGAGCGAAGCCTTGGCCGCTGACATGGACCTGGACGGTGACCTGGACCTCGTGGCGCTCGGATCGCGTGACGACCGCATCGCCTGGTACCCCAACGATGGCACCGGCACCCTCGGGCCGCAGCAGCCCATGGCCGACAACATGGACAACCCGGCGGATGTGGACATCTTCGACATCGACCAGGACGGCGACAGCGACGTGGTGCTCTACAACAAGAACGCAGGGACCGTGGTGCGCTTGCGCAACGTGGGCATGGGCCTGTTCGTGGCGGACACCCTTGCCGTACAGGCCGGTCCCATCGCGCACGGTCACCTCAATGCCGACCCCTACCCCGACCTGGTGTGCGGCGATGCCTGGTACCTGAACGACGGCAACGGGGGCTTCCTCTTCCAAGTGGACCTGGGGCTGAGCATCACGAACGGAGTGGCCTGTGGCGACATGGACGGTGACGGCCTGGACGATATCGTGCTCGCGGCCGGCCAGGTGGTGGTGATCACCGCGATCAACGGCGTGAACCACACCCAATCCACCACCAGCGGCGATCCGTGGCGGGTGGAGCTGGCCGACCTCGACGTGGATGGCGATCTCGACGTGGTGGGCATGAACCCCAGCACCAGCCAGCATTGGTTCGCGAACGACGGCAACGGCCAGTTGGGCGCAGCGCAGCTCTGGGCCACGGGCCTGCCGGGCAGCCCCATCGCCATGGTGGTGCGCGACCTTACCGGCGATGGCGCACCCGACATCGTGTGGTCGTACTCCAATGGCTACACGCACCGGATGTACTACGTGCTGAACAACGGCAACGGCACCATGGGGCCGAACACGCTGGCGGCCGATGCGAACCGCGGGTATACCGCCCCGGGCCTCGCCGACCTCGATGGCGACCTGGTGGAGGACCTGTTCTGTGCGAACGCGGACGGCACCATCACCCTCCAGCAGAACCACTTCCACAACGCCTTCCGCCTGCGCGGCTCCGTCTTCCTCGACTTCGACCAGAACGGAGTGCTCGACGCCACCGACCTGAAGGTGCCCTATCGGCTGGTTCGCACGGATGCGAACAACGTGCTTGTGTGGACCAACGGCCTGGGCGACCACGACCTGCCCGCCGACACGGGCACCTGGCACCTGTGGCATACGCCTGCCGCCATCTACGATGTGACCAACACGCCGGACACGCTCGAGGCCACGCTCACCAGCATGGACCCGATCGCCGAGCACCTCGATATCGGGCTGGCACCCGCGCTTGATGACACCGCCGCCTTCCTCACCATCACCCCCATCAACCCGCGCTGCAACACGGCGAGCGCCCTGCAGATGGTGCTCCGCAACACGGGCACCTTCATTCCCGAGAACATCGTGGTGCACCTCACCATCGTGAGCGGCCTTACGATCAACGGGGTGTTCCCGACGCCCACGCTGCAGCAGGGCAACGACCTCTATTGGAGCATCGACAGCCTGGGCTGGTTCCAGGCCTGGTACGCCTGGGTGGATGTGACCACGGGCAACGCCGGCGAGATCGCGGACTACGGCTACGAGATCACGGCCGACGGCCTGCCCGATCCGATCCTGATGCCGCACCTCGGCTTCACCATCCTCTGCGCGTTCGACCCCAACGACAAGCAGGTGCAGCCCGCAGGCCATGGCATGGCGGGCGCGATCCCGGTGGACACCGACTGGCTGGACTACACCGTGCGGTTCCAGAACACCGGTACGGACACGGCGATCACCGTGACGATCCTCGACACCTTGGACCTGGACCTGGACGAGACCTCGATGGAGGTGCTCGATGCTTCGCATCCGCTCACGCATATCCAGGTGGATGCGGACCGCGTGGCGATGTTCCGCTTCGCCGGGATCATGCTGCCGGACAGCAACGCCAATGAACCGGCGAGCCACGGCTTCGTCCGCTACCGGATGCGTCCCGTGGCCGGCGCACCGCACGGCACCACCATCACCAACGGCGCTGCCATCCTGTTCGACTGGAACGAACCCGTGCTCACCAACACCGTGCTCAACACGCTGGTGGATTGCGACCTGCACGTGGCCACCATCAACGACCTGGGCGGCACCTTGGAAGCGTCCTTGGGCCAGTCCTTCCAGTGGTTCCTGAACGGCGACACGCTTACGGCCGACACGCTGCAACAACTGGAACCACAGGCGAACGGCGACTACACCGTAGCGGTGACCTCGGAGTTCGGCTGCGTGGACATTTCAGACCCATACACCTACCTCACCACCGCTATCGACGGGAACACGGAGCCGGTCTTGATGGTCGTGCCGAACCCGAGCCGCGGGGATCTGCTCCTCCTCGGCGCACCCGTGCTGGACCGCACCGCCCACATCGAGCTGTTGGACGCATCGGGCCGCGTGCTGCGGAGCTGGCGGGGCAACGGCGCCATGACCATGCGCCTGGACGCCCAGGACATCGCGGACGGCACCTACCTCCTGCACGTGCAGGACACGGAGAGCGTGCGCGCGGTGCGCGTGGTGATCGCCCGCCCGTGACCGGAGCGCGCGCGTGTGACCGGGTACGTCCGACCCCGCCGTGCCGAGGCCGAGCCTACCTTCGTCGGCACCAACACACCTCCGCTCCATGAAGAAGTTCCTGAAATGGTCGCTCATCGCCGTGGGCAGCCTGCTGATCCTGGCCTTCATCGCGTTCAAGTTCCTGCAGTACAACACCAAGAAGGCGAGCCCGGAGGACACGGTGGTGTACGACCAGGGCGGGCTGCGCATGGAGGTCTTCTACAACCGGCCCGGCAAGAAAGGCCGCGTGATCTTCGGCGGCCTGGTGCCCTACGGCAAGGTGTGGCGCACGGGGGCCAACGAGGCCACCACCTTCGAGACCAACAAGGACCTGGTGATCGGTGGCACCGCGTTGCCGGCCGGCAAGTACACGCTGTGGACCATCCCCGGCGAGGCCGAATGGACGGTGATCTTCAACAAGAAGATGTACTCCTGGGGTGTGGACTGGAACAGCCAGCCCAGCCGCCTGCCCGAGCACGACGCCCTGCGCGTGGTGGTGCCCGTGGAGCACGGCACGGCCCCGGTGGAGCTGTTCACCATCGCCTTCCAGTCCGCCCCCCTGGGCATGACGCTGGATTGGGATGACGTGCGCATCACCGTGCCGATGGCGCAGTAAGTGCATTTGTGCACGACTTCAGGACACGCATTAGAGCAGCAAGGGTTATTCCCAAATCTCGTACTTCAGAAAGAACGCAAAGCTCAGAAACGGACTTGGCTGATCGTAATGCGATTCAGTGGTGTAGTAGGAAATGACACCACCTTCCAGTCTGTTCACAATGTATGAAGCGGAGACGAAATTGCTCCGATACTTGAAGTCGCCCTCAGTGGATACTGCGATTTGCTGCCCATTCGACAGCGTGTCGACCGTGGTGATCAGATAGGCGCTCCCGCGCCTCATGTAACCCAATCCGATCCCCACCCTTATCTCGCGCTCATCCCCGACCGGGAACCGGCCATTGATGGATAGAAGATGATCGGTGGTGATCGCGTTCACAGAACGTTTGATACCGGATGTGAGGTCGAAATCATAGTACAAGTGCCCATACTTGAAGCGAGAGCCATAGGCGACTTCGATCCGATCCTGAAAAATGTTCTTCCGCAGGTCGAAACCCACGGCAGGACCTGTTAGCTGCAGGTCTTGAGAATAGACCCGATAGGGAACGCTTGATGTATAGGTTGTAACTCCTTGAGTGTATACCGGAGCTATCCGATACTCCAGTACGGCGTTGATGGCAAGCCAATGCGCCCCGTCCTGAGCCAAGAGACTGGATCCAAGGCAGGAGAATCCAGCCGAAGTGAAGATGACGGTTCTGCGCCAGCAGTTACGCGCGAACATGGAACTTTTCAATAGTCCTCAAGAGTTACTCCAACCTACCAGTTATCGAAAGTAAAGTTCGCAGCCGCACTAGGGTATTGACCGCCCAAGATACGTGCCATCCAGCGGCCTTTCAAGTAAGCGTCATCGGAGTAGTTTCGTGCCACATTCCATCCCTGCCATGAACAATCCCTGGGTGAAGGTCCTCGTGTTCAGTCTCCTGTTCGGCGCCATCGGCTTCCTGCTCGGCCGCACCTGCTGCCATGGCGGGGGCTGCGGCCGTGACCGCGGCCACTGCGAGAAGAGCGCCGCCTGGCACGGCGAAGGCGCCTGCGACCACGGCGGTGCCTGCTGCACCGAGGGCGGAAAATGCGACAAGGCCGAATGCCACCACACCATGGGCGGCGCCTGCTGCAAGAGCCACGGCGGCCACATGGGCCAGGGCATGGCGCATGGCGAGGGCATGAAGGCCTGTTGCAAGGGCATGATGCACGGGGACAGCACCGCCATGCCGGCGGACAGCGTGCACGCGGCGGCCCTCCACGAGCACCACTGAGGCGGCCGGGGCTTCGCCCGGGGCTGAGTATCTTCGCGGGCCCGCCCGCGGCGGGTACCAGCCAGCATGCAGTTCTCCGCAGGTCAGATCGCCGAGTTCCTCCACGGGGAGGTCGATGGCAATGCCCAGGTGCTCGTCTTCGACGTGTGCAAGATCGAGGAGGGCAAGCTGGGCATGCTCGGCTTCCTCTCCAACCCCAAGTACACCGAGCACCTGTACACCACCGCCGCCAGTGTGGTGCTGGTGGACAAGGCCTTCCAGCCCACACGGCCCATCCCCAAGCACGTCACGCTCATCCGCGTGGCCGATCCCCGGGCGGCCTTCTCCAAGCTGCTGGAGATGCACGACGCGCACCAGTACGAGAAGCGCGGGTACGAGCAGCCCAGCTACATCAGCCCGAAGGCCACCATCGGCAAGGACGTGTACATCGGCACCTTCACCCACATCGGTGACGGGGTGGTGATCGGCGACCGCGTGAAGATCCTGCCCAACTGCACCATCGGCGACAACGTCACCATCGGTGCGGGCACGCGCATCCACGCCAACGTGGCCATCTACGGGCGCAGCGTGATCGGTGCCAACTGCATCATCCACAGCGGCACCGTGATCGGCGCCGACGGCTTCGGCTACACCATCAACGAGAAGGGCGAGCAGGAGAAGATCCCCCAGATCGGCAACGTGGTGCTCGAGGACGATGTGGAGATCGGCGCCAACTGCACCATCGACCGCGCCACCCTGGGCAGCACCATCATCCGCCGCGGCGCCAAGCTCGACAACCTCATCCAGGTGGGGCACAACGCCGAGATCGGGCCGCACACCGTGGTGGTGTCGCAGACCGGCATCGCGGGCAGCAGCCGCATCGGCGCCCACGCCATGATCGGCGGGCAGGTCGGCATCGCCGGTCACCTCACCGTGGGCGACCGTGTGAAGATCGCCGCGCAGAGCGGCATCGGCTCCAACATTCCCGCCGACGCCATCGTGCAGGGCAGCCCCGCCTTCGCCATCGGCGATTACAAGCGCAGCTACGTGGTGTACCGCCAGCTGCCCGACCTCAAACAACGCATCGACGCGCTGGAGAAAGAGCTCGCAGCGCTCCGCCAGAAGTCATGAACCCGGACAAGCAGCATACCCTCAAGGACAGCGCCACGCTCAAGGGCGTAGGCCTCCACACGGGCGTACCCGTCACCCTCACCCTGCGCCCGGCCCCCGAAGGGCACGGCTACAAGTTCCAGCGCACCGACCTGGAGGGCGAGCCCATCATCGACGCCGATGCCGACCTGGTGGTGAGCACCGAGCGCGGCACCACCCTGGGCAGGGGCGATGTGCGCGTGAACACCACCGAGCACGTGCTCGCCGCGCTCTATGCGCTCGGCGTGGACAACTGCCTCATCCAGGTGAGCGGTCCCGAGATGCCCATCATGGACGGCAGCGCGCGCCCCTTCGTGGACGCCATCGAGGCCGTGGGCCTGCAGGAGCAGAACGCGGACCGCAACTGGTTCGTGCTCAAGGAGCCCATCTGGTTCGAGACCCAGGAGCGCGGCACCGAGATGCTCGGCGTGCCCACCCCGGGCGGCGAGTTCCGCCTCACGGTGATGGTGGACTACAACAGCCCCGTGCTCGGCACCCAGCACGCCAGCATGTACCACACCGGCGAGTTCAAGGACGAGATCGCCCCCTGCCGCACCTTCGTGTTCCTGCGCGAGCTGGAGCAGCTGGCCAAGGCCGGCCTCATCAAGGGCGGCGACCTCAACAACGCCATCGTGCTCGAGGACCGCGAGGGCACCACCAAGGAACAGCTGAAGGACCTGGCCCGGGCGCTCGGGCGCGAATACCAGGACGTGGAGATCCGCCGCAACGGCGTGCTCAACACCACCGACCTCAAGTTCTTCAACGAGCCCGCGCGCCACAAGCTCCTCGACATCGTGGGCGACCTCGCGCTGGTGGGCCGCCCCATCAAGGGCCACATCCTCGCCGCCCGCCCCGGCCACTTCGGCAACACCACCTTCGCCAAGCGCATCAAGGAGAAGATCCGCGAGGAGGAGAAGAGCGGCGTGATGCACTTCGACCTCTCGAAGACCGTCTACGACATCAACGACATCGAGAAGATCCTGCCCCACCGCTACCCCTTCCTGCTGGTGGACCGCATCGTGGCCATGGACAAGGAGACCATCACCGGCTACAAGAACGTGACCATGAACGAGCCGCACTTCACCGGCCACTTCCCCGGCAACCCGGTGATGCCCGGCGTGCTGCAGGTGGAGGCCATGGCGCAGGTGGGCGGCATCTTCGCCCTGAGCCAGGTGCCCGACCCCGAGAACTACACCACCTACTTCCTGAAGACCGACGGCGTGCGCTACCGCCGCAAGGTGATCCCCGGCGACACCCTCGTCTTCCACCTGCGGCTCCTCACCCCCATCCGCCGCGGCATCGTGCACATGAAGGGCGTGGGCTACGTGAACGGCCAGCCCGCCGTGGAGGCCGAGATGATGGCGCAGATCGCGCGGGACAAGGTGCCTGCCGACACGCCCAAGCCCGCCGCCAAAGCCACCGCCTGAACCGATGAGCATCTCCCCCCTCGCCTTCGTGCACCCCGATGCCCGCATCGGGAAGGACGTGACCATCGAGCCCTTCGCCATGATCTACGGCGACGTGGTGATCGGTGACGGCAGCTGGATCGGCCCCAACAGCGTGCTCATGGACGGCGCGCGCATCGGCCGCAATTGCCGCATCTTCCCCGGCGCGGTGATCAGCGCCATCCCGCAGGACCTGAAGTTCGCCGGGGAGCGCACCACCGCCGAGGTGGGCGACGGCACCACCATCCGCGAGTGCGTCACCATCAACCGTGGCACCGCCGACCGCGAGAAGACCGCCGTGGGCAGCAACTGCCTGCTGATGGCCTACGTGCACCTGGCGCACGACACCATCGTGGGCAACAACTGCGTGATCGCCAACAGCGTGAACGTGGCCGGGCACGTCACCATCGACGACTGGGCCATCCTCGAAGGGAACGTGGCCGTGCAGCAGTTCATCCACATCGGCGCGCACAGCTTCATCGCCGGCGCCAGCCTGGTGCGCAAGAACGTGCCACCCTTCGTGAAGGCCGCCCGCGAGCCCCTCAGCTACATCGGCGTGAACGTGGTGGGCCTGCGCCGCCGCGGCTTCGCCGACGATGCCATCGCCCGCATCGAGGACATCTACCGCGAGATCTTCGTGCGCAACACCAACGTGGACCGCGCCGTGCAGAACGTGATGCAGCAGCTGCCCCGCAGCCCCGAGCGCGGCCACATCCTCGACTTCATCAACAACAGCCCCAAGGGCATCATGCGCGGCCTGGCCGAGTAGCAGTCTGTCATGCCGGGCTTATCCCGGCATCGCGAAAAGCCCGATGCAGATCGCCTTCCGCACCGTCACCAAGTCCTTCGGGCGTGAGCGCGTGTTCCGCGCGGTGGACCACGTGTTCGCCCCGGGCAGCCGCACGGCCCTGCTGGGTCCCAACGGCAGCGGGAAGAGCACCCTGCTCATGCTCGCCGGCGGCGCCCTCATGGCCACCAAGGGCACGGTGGCGCACAGCCTGAACGGGACGGTCGTGCCGGCGGAGGAGGTGTACCGGCACGTGGCCGTGGCCGCGCCCTACCTGGGCCTGTACGAGGACCTTTCGCTCGCCGAGGCCGTGGACCTGCACGCCCGCTTCAAGCCCCTCAAGGCCGGGCTGAAGGCCGCCGACGTGGCGCGCATCGCCTACCTGGAGCATGCGCTGGAGAAGCCCGTACGCAACTTCAGCAGCGGCATGAAGCAGCGCCTGAAGCTGGCCCTGGCCATCCTCAGCGACACCCCGCTCCTGCTGCTCGACGAGCCCACCAGCAACCTCGACGCGCAGGCCATCGCCTGGTACGGCGACCTGCTGAAGGCGCACACCGCCAGCCGCAGCCTCATCGTGGCCAGCAACCGCCAGCAGGCGGAGTACGCGCTGTGCGAGGCGATGGTGGAGGTGGAGCGGTGGAAATAGCCCGTCCGGGCTCAGGTTCCCGGCTTCGCGCCCATTCCCTACCTTCGCGGCCGCTTTAACGACCTCCGTATCCCATGGCCTCCACCGCTGACGTCAACATCGGCTCCTACATCCGCTTCAACGGCGACATCTGCCAGATCATGGAATGGCAGCACCGCACGCCGGGCAATCTGCGCGCCTTCTACCAGGGCAAGATGCGCAACCTGCGCAACGGCAAGCTGAACGAGCACCGCTGGCGCAGCGGCGAGAGCATGGAGGTGCTGCGCGTGGAGGTGCACGAGCTCCAGTACCTGTACCGCGAGGGCGACAACCTCGTGTGCATGGACCAGCAGACCTTCGACCAGAAGTACATCCCCGTGGGCCTCTTCGGCGACGCCCTCCAGTACATGAAGGAGGAGATGGTGGTGCAGATCGGCTTCGAGAGCGACACCCCGATCTTCGCCCGCCCCCCCAAGACCGTGGAACTCACCGTGACCGAGGCCGAGCACGCCGTGAAGGGCGACACCAGCAACAAGGTGATGAAGGCCGCCAAGCTCGAGACCGGCGCCAGCATCATGGTCCCCATCTTCGTGGAGGCCGGCACCGTGGTGCGCATCGACACCGAGAGCGGCGAGTACCTGGACCGCGTGAAGAAATAAGGGCCACGCCCTACCCCACCGGACCCCGCCCCTGCACCCGCAGGCTGGCGGGGTCCCGTTTTTCCGGCTGGGTTCACTGTCTACTGTGTGGGAAGGAACGTGCGCCGGGCACTGCCCACTGCCCACTGTCCCACTGCCCACTGTCCCACTGTCCCATCCCGATGCATCTGGCTCCCCGGTTACCTTTGATCCCACGATGCTTCTTCCCAAGCCAATGACCGCCACGGAGGTCGCCGCGCTGATCGGCGGGCGTGCCGTGGGCGAGGTGGACCTTCCGGTGACCGGCCTCAACGAGATCAACCGCGTGGGCCCGGGCGACCTGGTCTTCGTGGACCACCCGAAGTACTACGACAAGGCCCTCAACAGCGGCGCCACCACCATCCTCATCGACAAGGAGGTCACCGTGCCCGAGGGCAAGGCCATCATCATCAGCGACGACCCCTGCCGCGACTACAACGCCCTGGTGCGCCGCTTCATGCCGCGCCGGAACTGGAGCGAGGCGAAGCCCGTGATCGGGGAAGGCAGCGACGTGCACCCCAGCGTGGTGATCGGCGCCGATGTCACCATCGGCAAGGATTGCGTGATCATGCCCGGCGTGGTGATCTACGAGCACACCACCATCGGCGACCGCGTGATCATCCACGCCAACACCGTGATCGGCGCCGACAGCTTCTACTACAAGAAGCGCGCGGGCGGCTACGAGAAAATGGCGGTGGGCGGCAGCGTGGTGCTGGAGGACGACGTGGAGATCGGCGCGCTGTGCACCATCGACCGCGGCGTGAGCGCCGACACCCGCATCGGGGCCGGCACCAAGATCGACAACCATGTGCAGGTGGGCCACGACACGCTCATCGGCCGCCACTGCCTCATCGCCGCCCACGTGGGCATCGCGGGCTGCTGCGTGATCGAGGACAACGTGACGCTGTGGGGCCAGGTGGGCATCCCCAGCAAGCTCACCATCGGCGCCGGGGCCGTGGTGCTGGGCCAGAGCGGCCTGATCAGCGACCTGGAGGGCGGCAAGACCTACTTCGGCTCGCCTGCCGGGGAATGGAAGCAGAAGATGCGCGAGGTGGCGCTCATGGGCCGCCTGCCTGACATCGTGAAAAAGCTCGGCGTGTGATGAACGACCGCTACGGCGCTACGACCGCCACGCCATCGGTCGCTGCCCACCTGGGCGGTGCGCATCCGGTGCGCCGTCGCGCCGTTGCGGTGAACCGTTCTCCGGTATTCCGACCATGACCCGCCTGGACCGCCTCACCGAGCGGCTCGACCTGAAGGAGTTCCAGCTGCGCGCGCTGCTGGAGGTCACCAAGGCCATCAACAACAACGTGGGCCGGGGCGATCTGCTGCGGCTCTTCGGCGACATCCTCGCCAACGAGCTCGGCATCACCCGGCTGGTGCTCTTCGAGCACGGCGAGCAGTGGCGGGCGGTGCGCTCCGTGGGTACGGCGGACGAGGTCGCCACCATCGACGCCGGCGCGCTCATCGGGCGGCTGAACGACATCCAGTTCATCGGCGCGGAGCTCGAGGGCATCGTGCACGGCTTCGACATCGCGGTGCCCGTGTTCCACGACGACCGGCCGCTGGCCCTGCTCCTGATCGGCGACCTGGACGACGCGGAGCAGCGCATGAGCCCTTCGGTGAAGCACCTCAACTTCATCCAGACGCTCACCAACCTCATCGTGGTGGCGCTGGAGAACAAGCGGCTGGCGCGGCAGGCCCTGCAGCAGGAGCGCGACAAGCGCGAGCTGGAGCTCGCCGCCGAGATGCAGAGCATGCTCATCCCCGGCACGCTGCCCAACGACGGGCGGCTCGAGGCCGCGGCCTGGTACCTGCCGCACCGCCAGGTGGGCGGCGACTACTACGACCTCATCCGCTTCGGGGAGCACGAGGCCATCGTGTGCGTGGCCGACGTGAGCGGCAAGGGCATGGCCGCCGCCCTGCTCATGTCGAACTTCCAGGCCACCCTGCGCGCGCTGTTGCAGTACACCGAGGAGCCGCTGGACGAGCTGTTCCACGACCTCAACGACAAGGTGGTGACGGCCGCGCGCAACGAGCGCTTCGTCACCTGCTTCATCGGCCGCATCGACCTGCGCACGGGCCGCATGCGCTACGTGAACGCCGGGCACAACGCGCCGCTGCTGCTCACCGACGGGCGCATCACCGAGCTCGCCGCCGGGAGCATCGCGCTGGGCATGCTGCCGAAGCTCCCCTTCCTGCGCATGGGCGAGGCCCAGGTGAGGCCGGGATCGGTGCTGCTGTGCTACACGGACGGGCTGGTGGAGCAGGAGGACGCCCATGGGAACGCCTTCGACACCGCGCCGCTGCACCGCGTGCTGAAGCAGTTCCACGCGGCAGGCCCGCAGGCCATCAACGACACGCTCATCGCCACCTTCGAGGCGCACCGCGCGGGCCTGCCCTACCTGGACGACATCGCGCTGCTCACCTGCCGCTTCAAGTAAGGGCCGTGGCCTCCTTCCGCGGGGCGTATCGGATGTCGAACAGCACCACCATGATGGTGAAGCCCCAGAAGGGCACGCTCGCCTTGTCCAGGTCGAGGTAGTTGTTCAACGAGCCGTGCACGTAGTAGGTCACCAGGCCCAGGAAGGCGCCGAGGAAAAGGCGCCGGTCCTCCGGGGAGGTGATGCGCGGGTAGGCGGCCATGGCGCGGTAGCTCGTCACCAGCACCAACAGGATCATCAGCACCATGCCCAGCACGCCCTGCTCGGCCAGCGGCCCCAGGTACTCGCTGTGCGCGTTGCCGTTGAGGCCGAAGTTGGTGCTGATGATGGTGCGGTCCGCCGCGGCCTGGAAGGGCGCGTACTGGAACATGTAGGTGCCGGGGCCCCAGCCGAACACCGGACGCTCCTCGAACATGCGCAGGGCCGAGTTCCAGCGGTTGATGCGCTCCAGGTTGCTGGCGTCGCTGCTGATGTTGCCGATGGAGCTCACGTGCTCCGCCATGTCGTCGCTGCTCTCGTCGCGGTTGCGCTCCAGCGCGATGGTGATCTGGTCCTTGTTGGCGAGGTAGATGCCGCCGCCGGTCACCAGCACCAGGGCCAGCGCCCAGGCCGGTATGCGCAGCTTCATCACGGCGAACATGCCGATGGCGGCCACCAGGCTCACCCAGGCCGCGCGGGTGTAGCTGAACACCAGGCCCGCGGTGATGACCAGCAGCAGCACGAGGGCCAGACCGCGGCGCGTGCGCGAATAGCCCGGCATGCTCACCGCCCCGGTGAGGATGGGCACCATGAAGGCGAGCACCGCGCCGTAGCTCGTGTGGTCCTTGAAGAAGGGCTCCATCACCCAGTGCGCGGGGTCCTGCTCGAAGTGGAAGCCCGCATGGCGGATCACGGTGTAGGTGGCCACCGCGGCCAGGCTGATGCTGAAGGCCCAGAAGAAGCGGTGCATGTTGCGCTGGTCCTCGAACAGGCGGGAGGCCACGAAGTACATGCTGCAGATGAACCACAGGCGGGCGGTGAGGAACTTCACGCTCACCACGGGCATGGAGCTGGGGATGATGCACACGGCCATCCACAGCAGCTGCGCGGCCATCACGGCGGTGACGGGGTGGCGCAGCACGGCCGGATCGAGCACGTTGCGCTCCAGGGCCAGCTTCAGCAGGAAGAGGAGCATGATGCCCACCATGAGGGGCTCGGTGGGCAGTGCGATGCCGATGCCGCCCAGATCGAGCTGCTCCAGGTTGATGGACAAGGGCGTGGCGAAGACGATGAAGAGCACCAGGCGCTCGAGCGATGAGACCATGGCCCACAGCACCACCAGCGCCGCGGGCAGCAGGTTCAACCAGTAGAACTCCTTGGCGATGGCCACGGTGTTCACCACGATGAAGAGCAGGCAGGTGGCCGCGATCCAGTTGTTCCTCAGCGCCCGCACCATGGCCTCAGCGGCGTTGTTGGCGGATCAGCAGGAGCACGAAGGCAAGGAAGACCGCGGAGGCCGTGGCGATGAGCACGATCAGCCAGCGGATGGGGTACACCTTCTTGTCCGGCAGCTCGGGGTACACCACGGTGTTGGTGTAGGTGAGCTCCTTGTTCACGTCGGTCAGGGCCTTCTCGTAGGCGTTCTGGCGGTCCACGTAGATGCCGCGGTAGGCGTTGGCGAGGTCGGTGAGGGCGTGGAACTCGCCGCCGCGGTCACCGAGGGCCCGCAGCAGGGCCCTGGCCTCCTCGCGCCCCGCCCCGCCGGTGCCGCTGGCCAGCATGCGCATGTAGCCGCGGGTCACCTCGTTGGTCTGGGCGTCGTAGTTCAGCAGGCCGGTCCGCCTGCGCAGGGTGTCCAGCCGCGTCTCCACGCTGTCCAGCTTCACCTTCACCACGTTCATCTCGCGTTCGGCGATGCGCAGCACCTCCTGGCTCTTCTCGCGCTGCAGGCGGCGCGCCAGCTTGTCCCCCTGGTCGAGCAGGTCGATCACCAGGCGCTGGGCCAGCTTGGGGTCCTCGTCCTCGATCTCGATCTGCACGCTCTCGTAGCGCGTCTTGGTGATGGAGACGTGGTCGTTGTACTCGTTGTACAGGTAGAAGAGGCCGGGCGGCTGCGCGGTGTCGATCTCGTAGTGCTCCGCCAGGTGATGGAGGCGGATGAGGCTGTCGCGGATGCTGTTGCTCTCCAGCAGCTGCAGCAGCTGGTCGCTGCGCGTCTCCTGCGAGTAGCTGGTGAGGTTCACCGGGTACACGATGGCGCTGGAGCGGTACCGGGGCTTGATGAAGGTGGGGCCGCTGAAGACGGCGGCCAATGCGGCGGCCACCAGGCCCACCGCGGCGAAGGTGCGCCACCGGTCCACCAGCAGCTTGAAGAAGGTGCCGAAGCTCAGGGGTTCACGCATGGCTCGAACGGATCTTCTTCACCTGCTCCTGCACCACGATCAGCAGCAGGGCGAGCAGGAAGGCGCTCACGGTGCTGATGGCCACCACGAGCCAGCGCACCGGGTAGGCCTTCTTGTCGGGCACCTGGGCCTGGTTCACGATGAACTTGTGGGGCAGGTCGCTCTCGAAGTCGGCCTGCGCCTGCTCCAGCTTCATGCGCAGCACGCTCAGGCGCTTCACCTCGTTGAACTGGCGGTCCTGCAGGGTGACGTAGGCGCCGCCGTACTGGGCCAGCACCTTGAACCGCTCCTCGAACTCCTTGATGGCGCGCTGGTCGCCCTTGACGATGGCGGCGCCCATGTACTCGTTGTAACGCTCGGTCTGCGTGTGGTAGTCGTGCACGCCCAGCTGCCGCAGGATGCGCATGCTGTCCTCGATCTGCTCGATCTCGGTCTCCAGCTCCTTCACCTTGTCGGCCACGAGCTTCAGGCCCTTCTCGGCACGCTCGCGGTTCATGTCCTTCCACACGCTGTCCACCTGCGCGGCGATGAAGTTGGCCATGAGGGCGGCGGTATCGGGCTGGTGGTGCAGGACCTCCACGCGCACGCTGCCGAACTTGGTGTACTCGTAGGTGATGTGGTCCTTGTAGGCCTCGCGCAGGTCGGTGTTGCGGGTCTTGCTGTCGGGCTTGATCCGGTAGGCCTTCATCAGGTCGAAGTGGGCGGCGGTGCGTTCGCGCACCAGGTCGCTGTTCAGCACCTGCAGCAGCTGCTCGGCGTCCTCGGCATCACCGAGCGCGAGGATGTCGTCGCGACCGGTGCTCTGCTCGTTCAGCAGGGCCTTGGAGGCCGAGTTGGTGATGGCGGGGAAGAGGATCACCTCGCTCTTGTAGAGGGGGCGGATGACGAAGGCCGCGATCACGCCGCCCACCATGCCCAGCAGGGTGAGGCCGATGATGAGCTTGCGCCGGGCCCAGAGGAAGAGGACGAGGTCGAACGACTCGACCCGGCTGCCGGGGTTCTCGGATGACATGAAGGTCTGGTGAAAGGGCCGCTAAAATACGCCCTTGCCGCGCTCTAACGGCCTTGGGGCAGGGCTATTGCCTGCCGCAGGAGGCGAAGGTCGAGCAGGCGGGTGGCGAAGGCCAGCACCAACGCCCCGCAACCCAGCACCAGCAGGGCTTTTCCCAGGGGGAGCCCGCCGCTCCACCAGGCCAGCGCCAGCAGGCCCGCCGCGTAGGCCACCGCGCTCAGCAGGCCGCCCCACGGCATGGCGAAGCGGAACTTGCGCCGGGCGATGAGCACCTGCACCAGCGCCGTGAGCCCCTGGGTGATGAGGCTGGCCCAGGCCGCGCCGAGCGCCTGGTAGCGCGGGATGAGCACCAGATTGAGGCCGATGTTGAGCAGCATGCCGCAGGCCGCCATCCAGTTCAGCGCCTTCAGGTCGCCGCTGGCGGTGAGCAGGGTGCCGAAGATGTAGGTGGTGCACACGGCGGTGAAGCACCAGATGAGCACCGCGAAGGCCGGTGCGCTGCGGTCGGTGAACTCGTCGTACCGCAGGTCCATCAGCGCCTGCGCATGGAAGCTGCCGGCCACGGCCACCACCAAGGCGCCCGCCAGCACCAGCCGGAAGGCCAGTCCGGTGAGCGGCGCGAGGTCCTCCTTCCGCTTGATCAACCGGCTGAACATGGGCAGCAGCAGACCCGCGAAGAGGTAACCGAGCATGTTGAAGGCCTCGAAGAAGCGGAAGCCCTGCGCGTAGATCCCGGCCTGCAACGCCCCATCGGGCAGCAGACGCTCCAGCATCACCGTGTCCGTGCGGTAGTAGAAGGTCATGAGCAGGATGAGCAGCGCGTAGGGGAAGCTCTGCCGCAGCACCACCCACATAAAGGCGCCGTTCCACCGGATGCGCAGACCGCCCGCGCGCTTCACCACGATGTAGAGGGCCACCAGCGCGGTGGTGCCGTAGGCGAAGGTCTGCGCCCACACGAAGGCCTGGATGGGGAAGGGCTCGTCGGCGTAACGCACCCACAGCAGCCAGCCCACCAGGCCGATCAGCAGCACGCGATCCAGCACGCTCAGCAGGCTGTCGGTGGTGTAGAGCTGCGCCCCCGCGATGTTGCTGCGCAGGTAGAGCACGGTGGCCACCAGCACCTGGTTGAGCACGAGGATGGCCAGCAGCGTGAACTGCCCCTCGCGGTAGCCCAGCACCCAGGCCGTTCCGAAGGTGGCCAGCGCGTACAGCACCACCAGCACCAGCCGCACGCCGATGATGCCGCTGAGGTGCTTCCTCAGCAGGTGGGTGTGCTGCGCGATGTTGCGCACGTTGTAGTTGGTGATGCCCAGGTCGAGCAGGATGTTCAGCAGGAAGCTCAGGCTCAACAGCGCCGCGTAATCACCGTAGGCCGCGGTGCCGGCCCGCACCTGCACCTCCGCGTCGATGCCCAGGATGAAGAAGGGCTTCACCAGCAGGTTGAGCACCAGCAGCAGGGCCAGGTTGGTGAGGAAGGCGCGTTGCATCGGACGGTGTGAAGATCGGGAGTGCGGGCGGCAATGCGGCACTCCTGGGGTACGACCGCCCCACATGAACGAACTTTGGGCGATGGCCTTGCCCATGAGACCCGTCCAACTGCGCCCTGTCGTCCTGCTTCTGTGCATCACCGCGCTGCTCCCGATCACGGTGATGGGCCAACGGGACGGAAAGAAGGCGCGAACAGCCACGAAGGAGCTGGGCGACAGTACCGCCTTCTGGATGCAGCGCGCGGCCGAACTGGAACGGCTGGGGGACAACGCCGGCGCGAATGACCAGCTCACGAAGGCGTATTCGCGATCGGGCAACACCGAGGTCCTGTTGGACCGCATGCGCGTGCGGCGCAACCTCGGCGACAGCGTGGGCGCCTGTGCCGACCTGCGCGAATGCGGACGGCTGGGCGAGCCGTGGAGCACGCGCTACCAGGGCGAATGCGTGCGCAAGGACAGCATGGACTTCACCGCCAGCGGGCTTTCGGCCACGCGGTTCCCGGACATGAAGCGCGTGCGCCGCATCAGGCACGTGGACGAGACCGACCTGTACCTGGGGCTCGTGGATGCCGGTGACACCGTGCGCGTGGGGTTGGTGGTGAGCGGGATCGATACGCTCTACACCATGACCGAGGAGCTGCCCACCTTCCCCGGCGGCATGTCCGAGCTGTACAAGCACATGGCCAAGACCATGCACTACCCGCTCGATTGCGTGGACTCGAACATCCAAGGCAAGGTGTATGTAGAGTTCACCGTCGCCGCCGACGGCCACATCAGCGATGCACGCGTGAAGCGCTCGGTGCATCCCTCGCTCGATGCCGAAGCGTTGCGGGTGGTGAGCGCCATGGAACCATGGACCCCTGCGCACTACCGCGGCGAGGTCGTGCCATTCCGGTACATGCTGCCCGTCAAGTTCGTCCTGCGCTAAGCTGCCCCGATGCGCATCGCCATCAACACCCGCCTGCTGCTCCCCGGCAAGCTCGAGGGCATCGGCTGGTTCGCGCACGAGACGCTGAAGCGCATCACCCGGGCGCATCCGGAGCACACCTTCCTCTTCCTCTTCGACCGGCCCTACGACCAGCGGTTCGTGTACGGTGCGAACGTGACCCCCCTGGTGGTGCCGCCGCCCACCCGCCATCCCCTGCTCTACCGCCTGTGGTTCGGCGTGCAGGTGCCGCGCGTTCTTCGCACGCACAAGGCCGATGCCTTCGTCTCGCCCGACGGCTTCCTGAGCCTGGGCACCACTGTGCCGCAACTGCCCGTGGTCCACGACCTCAACTTCGAGCACTACCCGTCGGACCTGCCACCGGCCTACAGCCGCTACTACCGCCACTTCTTTCCGCGCTTCGCCCGCAAGGCGGCGCGCATCGTCACCGTGTCGGCCTTCTCCAAGCAGGACATCGTGGACCGATACGCCGTTCCTGCGGAGCGCATCGACGTGGTGCACAACGGCGTGAGCGAGGTGTACGTGCCGGTACCTGCGGCGGAGCGTGAGGACGTGCGCGCGCGTCTCACCGGTGGTGCGCCCTACCTAATCTGCGTGGGCTCCATGCACGCCCGCAAGAACGTGGCGCGCCTGCTGCTGGCCTTCGACCGGCTGGCGGAAGAGCGCCCCGACCTGCGGCTGGTGTTCGTGGGCGAGCGCATGTTCCGCGACCCCCGGATGGACGAGGCTTGGGCGCAGGTGCGGCACAAGGACCGCGTGGTGTTCACCGGCCGCCTCGACCAGCAGGACCTGCGGAACGCGCTGGGCGCCGCGCTGGGCCTGGTGTACCCGAGCTACTTCGAGGGCTTCGGGATCCCCGTGGCCGAGGCCATGAAATGCGGCGTGCCCGTGGTGGCCGCCAACGCCAGCAGCCTGCCCGAGGTGGCCGGCGAGGCGGCGGTGTACTGCGACCCCTTCGACGTGGCCGACATCACCCGCGCCATGCGTACGCTGGTGGACGATGCCGGCCTGCGCGAGCGCCTCATCGCCGCGGGCCTCGAACGTGCGAAGCGCTACACCTGGGACCGCACCGCCGAAGGGCTGTGGGCCGCGATCGAACGCATCTTGCCGAAGCCATGAGCCTGGCCGCGTACCACCGCAAGGGCGTGCTGGAGGCCGGTTGCGACGAGGCCGGCCGGGGCTGCCTGGCCGGTCCGGTGGTGGCCGCGGCGGTGATCCTGCCGCCCGGCGTGCGCCTGCCCGGGCTCGACGACAGCAAGAAGCTCAGCGCCGCCGACCGCGAAGCGCTGCGCCCGCTGATCATGGAGAAGGCCGTGGCCTGGGCCGTGGCCGCCGTGTCACCCGCGGAGATCGACCGCATCAACATCCTCAAGGCCTCCTTCCTCGCCATGCACCGCGCGATCGACCAGCTGGCCACGCGGCCCGAGGCCTTGCTGATCGACGGCAACCGCTTCACGCCCTACCCCGGCCTGCCGCACACCTGCATGATCAAGGGCGACGGCCGCTTCCGCAGCATCGCCGCAGCCAGCATCCTGGCCAAGACCCACCGCGATGCGCTGATGGAAGCGCTGCACGCTGAGCACCCGCACTACGGCTGGGCCGTGAACAAGGGCTACCCCACGCCCGACCACCGCAAGGCCATCGCAGCGCACGGCCCCTGCGCGCACCACCGACGAAGCTTCCGGTTGTTGCCTGAAGACCCTGTACTCTTCTGAACACCACGCAACCTCCGCCCATGCGCACATGGGTAAATATCATTCAAGCCTTAATCCCATAAGAACTCCGGAAGCAGCCCCTGAGGCATGGAAAAATGGGCACCGACATGGATAATTTGCACAAGCCGAATGAATGAGTCTGACACACTGAGTAGCACTTGATCGATGAGAAGCGAAGATGACATTCGAAAAGAGCGCTTGAATGCCATGGGTGAAGTCGCGGGCCATTACTATCATCATCTATGGCGCGAACTCAACCTCATCCACTACAAATGGAAGGAACTAAGAGCGTTCATGGGGCAAGGACCGGAGATCACGAACTTGGTTAACGCTACCGCACCTTGGTTCTTCCACATTGCATCCAGCGCCTTATGGAAAGATGTGGTAGTGACTATCGGCGCTTTCTCAGATCCAGCGTTTACAAGAAAGCAACGGAACGCGAGCTTGCACGGCTTGCTTGATGTGCTCAAAGAGGAGGGTCGGGTAACCCAGGAGATGGGAGACGCACTGGAACAATTCAAAGCCACATGCAAGCCTATCCGTGAACTGAGGAATAAGTGGCTAGCACACTGGGATCATGAGTTGATGTTGAATGTCACAGATCGTGAACTCACTCTTCATATGGACCAAGTCGAAGCGTCATTTGAAGCAATGGCGTTGGTTATGAACCTTGTTGAACAAGCCTATTTCGGCAGCGTTGAGATCATCTATAACCTACCGTTACCGCCTCGAGGATCCTGCGAAGAACTGCTTTACTACTTGGAACTGGGGCACAAGACCGCCAAGGAGGAAAGACAGCGAAACCTTCGCAAGTACCCACATCAGTGATTCCGTTGATTTAGCCACGCCGCCAGCAGGTTCTTCTATATCCAAGCTTCAAGCGAATAGTCAAGGCGTCATCTGCTATGCCCAATATCGAACAATGAAGGCCGATGGCCCGAGGTTGAACGGCCTGTCCTTGAGATCTCGGCACCCTTGCTCCGCGCCTCCGCGTCCAGCGCCTTCGCGAAGCCTTCGGCGAAGCAAGGTCTGCGGCCTGCTCCTCTCCGCCTCCTGTTCACACCCCCGTGTGCACACGCCCACGCGCGAGGCCCGCATGCGCCCCCTTGCACGAGGCTAGTTTCGGCCGCGCAGAACGCATGGCCCGCCGCATCCCCGTCATCCTGTTGCTGCTCGCGATCCTCGGGTACGCGGGCTGGACCCTGTACCGGTGGAACGGCCCCATTACGCGCAGCGCCGATCCGTGGCGCGCCCTGCCTGCGCAGACGGCCGTGGTGGTGGAGGTGCCCGCGCCCGTGGCCACCTGGGACCGCTGGACGCACACCGCGCAGCTGTGGGACGCGATCGGGCTGGCGGAGAACGCGCGCGAACTGGACGCCTTCATGAAGCGGGTGGCCGCCCTGGCCGAGGAGCAGCCCGAACTGGTGAAGGCCCTGGACCTGGGCAGCGCGCTCCTCGCCGTGCAGGGCAATGCGGAACGCACCGCCTGCCTCGCCATCGTGCCGCTGCGCCGCGACCTGAAGGGCCTGGATGAAGTGCGGCCTGAAGGCCCTGGACCTGGGCAGGCCCTCGGTGGACCCGCGCGCGCCCGCCTGGCAAGCGGCAACGCCAACGCCGTACCCCTGAGCACCGATGCGCCCTGGAGCGGCCTCCGGTTCGCGTGGAAGGACGGGCTCGCCCTCTTGAGCAGCGATGCCGCCGTGATCGATGATGCGCTGCTGGCCCTGGGCAACGATGCCTCCCCCGTGGACAGCACCTTCCTGCGCGCCCGGCGCACCCTGGGCGAAGGCACCGACGCCCATGTGCTGGTGCACGTGGACCGCACGCGCAGGATGCTCGGCCGCTGGCTCACCAACGCCACCATCGAGGACCTCCGCTGGCCGCAGGGCTGGCTCGCGCTCGATGTGCGCGTGCGTCCCGAGGCGCTGCTGCTCGGTGGCCTGCTGTTCCCCGAGGGACCGGACACGCTGCTGCGGGCCATCACCGGAGAAGGAACGGGGCGCACCGGTGTGATGCGTGTGCTGCCCACCAGCGTCACCACCTGCCGCGTGCAGCAGGTGGCCGACCCGCAGCGTTACCTCGCCGCGCGCGGTGCGGTGAACGACAGCCTCGCCGCCGCCACCTTCCTGTGGTGCCGCGGGGTGTTCGCGCTCGCCACCGCGCCCGACACCACGGCGAGCGGCCAGCGCACCTGGGCCGTGTTCCAGACGGACGATCCCGATGCGGCCTACGAGGCGCTCGCGCGGCTCTGTCCGCCGGGCGGCTGCGACACGGTCTCGTACCGCGGCGTGCGCCTGGTGCGCATGCCCGTGCCCGGCGCCCTGAGCGCAGTGCTCGGCGATGCGTTCGACGCGCTGGAACAGCCGTGGTACGCCCTGCTCGGCGACAAGGCCGTGTGCAGCGACCGGCTCGATGCGGTGAAGGAGGCCATCGACGCCAACCTCGACGGCCGCACGCTCGCCACCGACGAGCGCAACGCCGACTTCATGCTGCAGTTCGCCACCGACGCCGCCTACACCGTGTGGGCCGATGCGGGGCAGGCCCGCGCCACGCTCCGCACCCGGCTGCGCAGCGAGGCCGCCGGCACCCTCAACGACGGGCTGCTCGGCGGCCTGGGCCGATGCCTGCTGCAGCTGGGCACCCCGGTGAACGGCGCCTACCCCGTGGCCCTGTGCCTGCAGCACGGTTCCGCCGTTCCCCAGGCCGTGGGCACCTTGTGGACCACCAACGTGGGCCGCCCCATCGAACGCGGTCCCTTCGTGGTGCGCAACCACGTGAACAACACCCGAGAGGTGGTGGTGCAGGACGACGAGCACACGCTCTACCTGCTCGGCAGCACCGGCAGCGTGCTCTGGAAGCACCCGCTCGACGGGCCGATCCTCGGGGAGGTGCGCCAGGTGGACAAGTTCAGGAACGGCAAGCTGCAGCTGCTCTTCAACACCGCCGATCGCCTGCACCTGATCGACCGCAACGGCAAGGACCTCGCGGGCTTCCCGGTGAAGCTGCCCGAGGACGCGAGCGCCCCGCTCAACGTGTTCGACTACGAGGGCACCAAGGAGTACCGCGTGCTGCTGCCCACGGTGGGCGCCAAGCTGCTCAACTACGACCTCAGCGGGCGCGCGGTGCAGGGCTGGATGCCGCCCTCCACGCCCGCGCCCTGCGAGGTGCCTGTGCAGCACCTGCGCATCCGCGCGAAGGACCACCTGGTGCTGGTGGACAAGAACGGCGGCCTCACCGTGCTCGACCGCAAGGGCGCTCCGCGCTACGCGGCGAAGGGGCAGGTGCCCTCGGGCGGCAAGCCCACGGGTCTGCGCGCAGCGCTCGACATCGGGCAGTGCAGCGTGCTGTGGACGGATGGCGCGGGCCAGCTCTTCGGCACCAGCTTCGACGGCAAGCGCACCGAGCCGCTCACCTCGGCCCTGGCCGAAGGCTCCAAGGGGCTCTACCTCTTCGCCGCCGGAAAGGGGCCGGTGACCGCCGACCTGAACCTCGACGGGGCGCCCGAGACCATCACCGCCAACGGCGACGGCCGCGTGGTGGTGCAACGCGCGCAGCCATGAGGGAACTCGCCGGCAGCGATGATGTGCGCGACCTGGTGAAGGCCTTCTACGACCGCCTGCTCGCGGACCCGGAGATGCGGCACTTCTTCGCCGACCTCGACCTGCCGCACCACCTGCCGAAGATCGAAGCCTTCTGGCGCGGCGTGCTCTTCGGCGACCGCAGCTACACCGGCGATCCGATGACCGCGCACATCGCGCTGAACAAGCGCCACCCGATGGAGCAGCACCATTTCGATCGCTGGCTCGCCCACTGGAACGCCACGCTCGACGCGCTCTTCACGGGGCCCAAGGCCGATGAGGCGAAGGCCCGCGCCGCGAGCATCGCGCCGGTGATGGCGTGGAAGGTGCGGAACAGCTGAGGTTTCCCACTCCTCACCCTCAGCGGTCTCCCGCAGGGGACCCTGAGGTCGACACCTAGCGCTTCGGCTTGGTGAGCCGGATCACCTGCCCCGGCTTCAGCTTGTCGGCTACGTCGATGTTGTTGTACTGCGCCAGCTTGCTCGCCTTCACGCCGTAGTGCTGGCTGATGCCCCAGAGCGTTTCGCCCTGCACCACGGTGTGCGTATCGGGGTGCTTCAGCTTGTTCCTCTTCGCCTGCAGGTACACCACCTGGCCCTCCACCAGCTGCTGGTCGGGCGCGCTCTCGTTCCACTTGGCCACGATGCCGCGCGGCAGCTCCAGCTCATCGGCGATGCTGCGGTAGGTGTCGCCGGCCCGCGCGTGGGTGATCTTCAGCCGCTGCTCCGAACGCAGCACCTCGCGCCCGGCGCCGATGGTCACCACGTTGCCATCGTCCTTCGGCTTGCCGTGTTTCGCGGGCTTGGTGCCGCCCGCGGCCGCCGGCTTCTTCGCGTAGCTCACGTCCACCCCGCGGTCCAGCCTGTCCAGCTCGTAACGCTCGATGAGGCCGATGAGCTTCTCGGGGTAGCGCGGGTCGGTGGCGTAGCCGGCCTTCTTCAGTCCGTGCGCCCAGCCCTTGTAGTCCGTGGGCTTCAGCTCGAACAAGGCGGCGTACCGCGGCCGCTGCAGGAACTTGCTGTGGTCCTCGAAGCTGTCCTCGGCACGCTTGTACTTGCGGAAGCAGTCGTCCTTCTTGTCGTCATCGTGGTACACCTTGCCACCGGTCCAGTCGGGGGTGCACTTGATGCCGAAGTGGTTGTTGGCCTCGCGCGCCAGCTCGCTGTTGCCGTTGCGGCTTTCCAGCAGCCCCTGGGCCAGGGTGATGCTGGCGGGGATGCCGTGCTCCTTCATCTTCAGGATGGCCACCGCCTTCCACTGCTCGATGTACTGCTCGGGGGTGAGGGGGTCGCCCGGGGCCTGTTCGCCCGCACGCACCCCCCCTTGCACCAGCAGCACCAACGCCGTCAAGGCGGTCCTTCCCATCACAGCGATCCTCATGGTCTTTCGGGCCGTAGTTCGGCAAGGGACCAAGCTACCGGCGTGCCAGGGGCCTCTGGGCCCGCCCCCCGGCGCAGTACGCACGGCCCGTTGTGAATAGAACGCCCCCTGGACCGGGGATGGTGCGACGGGCCATCTTTGCGGCCGGAACGAACAGAGGACCGCGGGGCGGTGTTATGGCCACAGTACGATGGACCGCACGGACGACCACAGCCTTCAGCCTTCCGATGGCGACCGCCAGGAGCGCTACGCCCGGCTGGGGTTGGCCCCGGGAGACTACTACTTCTCCAAGGAGGGCTTCCTGGTGTTCACCGAGCAATACCACCTGAAGCGGGGCTATTGCTGCCAGAGCGGGTGCCGGCACTGCCCGTTCGGCAACGCGCCCAAGCCCCGCAAGGGGTGACCCGCATACGGATCGCAGGCGCCCGTGCGTTGTTCCTGCGGTGCGCTCCCTGAAGACCCCGCATGACCGGTCGGCACGGAGCGGCACCGACCGCCGGTGAGGTAAGGCACCGGCGTCGGACGGATGACTACCTGCAAGGTGCTCATCTTCCGTGGGGGCGGAGGTCGAAAGGCCTCCGCTTCCTGTTTTCGGGCCCGTGGGCTCCGCAAGCGCTGAGCAGCTCCGGTTAGCTTTGCTGAACCCTGTACCGACCCGTGATGACGACCGCCACCGCCAGCGACCTGGCCCTCTTCCAGCAGACCATCCGCGAAGGCATCCCCGATGTCCTTCCGCCCGCGCAGCCGCTCGACCCCAAGGTGAGCCACGCCCCCAAGCGCAAGGACATCCTGAGCGCCGAGGAGAAGAAGCTGGCCCTGCGCAACGCGCTGCGCTACTTCCACCCGAAGCACCACGCCACGCTGGCGCCCGAGTTCGCCGCCGAGCTGAACACTTACGGCCGCATCTACATGCACCGCCTGCGTCCGGAACATCCGATGCACGCGCGGCCCATCGACCAGTACCCCGCGAAGAGCCGGCAGGCGGCGGCCATCATGCTGATGATCCAGAACAACCTGGACCCGGCCGTGGCGCAGCACCCGCATGAGCTGATCACTTATGGCGGCAACGGCGCGGTGTTCCAGAACTGGGCGCAGTACCGCCTGGTGATGAAGTACCTGAGCGAGATGACCGACGCGCAGACGCTGGTGATGTACAGCGGCCACCCGCTCGGCCTCTTCCCCAGCCATGCCGACGCCCCCCGCGTGGTGGTGACCAACGGGATGATGATCCCCAACTACAGCAAGCCCGACGACTGGGAGCGCTTCAACGCGCTCGGCGTGACGCAGTACGGCCAGATGACCGCCGGCAGCTACATGTACATCGGTCCACAGGGGATCGTGCACGGCACCACCATCACGGTGCTCAACGCGTGCCGCATGATCAAGTCGTCGCCAGGCACCACCGGCAAGCTCTTCGTCACCGCGGGCCTCGGCGGTATGAGCGGCGCGCAGCCCAAGGCCGGCAACATCGCGGGTGTGATCACCATCTGCGCCGAAGTGAACGCCACGGCGGCCTACAAGCGCCACAGCCAGGGCTGGGTGGACGAGGTGATCAGCGACGTGGACGCGTGCATCGACGCGGCACTGGCCTGGCAGCAGAAGGGCGAAGCGCACAGCATCGCCTACCTCGGCAACGTGGTGGACCTGTGGGAGCGCCTCGCCGCACGCAAGGTGCACGTGGACCTCGGCAGCGACCAAACGAGCCTGCACAACCCCTGGGCCGGCGGCTACTACCCCGTGGGCCTCAGCTACGAAGGGAGCAATGCCCTCATGGTGCAGGACCCGGCCGCCTTTAAGCAACGCGTGCAGGAGACGCTGCGCCGCCATGTGACGGCCGTGAACACGCTCGCGGCGAACGGCATGTACTTCTTCGACTACGGCAACGCCTTCCTGCTGGAGGCGGGACGAGCTGGGGCCGACATTTTTGCGAAAGGGCACGGATCGCAGATCCGCGCCAGCGAATTCCGTTACCCGAGCTACGTGGAGGACATCATGGGGCCGATGTGCTTCGACCACGGCTTCGGTCCGTTCCGGTGGGTGTGCACGAGCGGTGATGCCAAGGACCTCGCCACCAGCGACCGCATCGCGGGTGACGTGCTGGAGGCCATGCTGCACGAGGCGCCCGAGGCCATCCGCCAGCAGATCGCCGACAACCTGCACTGGATCCGCAGCGCGCAGCAGAACAAGCTGGTGGTGGGCAGCCAGGCGCGCATCCTCTACGCCGACAGCGAGGGCCGCATCCGCATCGCGCAGGCCTTCAACGAGGCCATCAAGAAGGGCGAGATCAGTGCGCCCATCGTGCTGGGCCGCGACCACCACGACGTGAGCGGTACCGACAGTCCGTACCGCGAGACCAGCAACATCCGCGATGGATCGCGCTTCACCGCCGACATGGCCGTGCAGAACTTCGTGGGCGATGCCTTCCGCGGCGCCACCTGGATCAGCTTGCACAACGGTGGCGGCGTGGGCTGGGGCGAAGTGATCAACGGCGGCTTCGGCCTGGTGCTCGACGGCAGCGCCGACAGCGACCGGCGGTTGAAGAGCATGCTGCACTGGGACGTGAACAACGGCATCGCCCGGCGCGCCTGGGCCCGCAACCCGAACGCGGTGTGGAGCATCGAGCAGGAGATGAAGCGTGAGCCGCTGCTGAAGGTGACCCTGCCGAACGAGGCGGATGACGCGCTGATCGACGGGGCGCTGGGCTGAACTTTTTCGACCGCCACCCAACCTCGCGCGCCCCAGCGGCGTGTATGGAGCTGAACCGACAACGAAAACCAGATCGACCATGAGATCACTTCTTCGCTCCCTGTTCCTGCTCACAGCCCTGGCGCTGGGAGGCGGGACCTTCGCCCAGATCCAGTACTGGGCCTACGTATACGGCCAGGTATCGGGCTGCACCCCGGGCCAGGTGATCACCGTGAGCACCTCCTACCAGACGGTGACCGCCACGGTGGACCCCAACTGCGGCTACTGGGCCAGTGTGTACACCGGCCAGACGACGGACATCCTCACGGCCTCCACGCCGTGCCAGGGCGCGATCCAGACCGTGACGAACACCATCACCTTCAGCAGCCCGCAGGACTCGGTGATGCTGAACGTGAACTTCAACTGCGGCACGAACACCTACGACTGCCTCGGCATCCTCAACGGCCCCAACGTGCCGGGCGCCAGCTGCGTGGACTTCTTCGGCAACGCAGGCGTGTGGGATGCGAACTGCACCTGCGTGACCAACGGCCTGGTGGACTGCCTCGGCCTGGTGAACGGTCCCAACATGCCCGGCACCGCCTGCGACGACGGCGATTCCAGCACCGTGCAGGACACCTGGTCCCCCACCTGCGTGTGCGTGGGCGTATCCGCGAACTACTACGATTGCCAGGGCGTGCTGAATGGGCCTGACGTGCCCGGCGCACCCTGCGACGACCTCGACCCGATGACCGTGAACGACGTGTGGAGCGCGGTCTGCGTGTGCCAGGGCACGCCACCCCAGAACTGCCAGGCCGTCTTCACGGTGGTGCAGAACGCCCAGTGGACCGCGAGCTTCTCCAACACCAGCACCGGTGTGGCGCCCATCGCCTACCAGTGGTGGCTGCCCGACGGCAGCACCAGCACGGCCGCGAACCCGGGCTTCACGTTCAATGCACCGGGCGTTTACGGCGTGTGCCTCACGATCACGGCGGGGAACTCCTGCACCAGCATCATGTGCGACACGGTCTTCGTGGACAGCATCGGGGACATTACGACCTCCCCCAACTACTTCGACTGCCTGCAGATCCCGAACGGTCCGAACATGCCCGGCACGCCCTGCCAGATCTGGGGCTCCACCCTGTGGGGCACCTGGAGCGTGAACTGCACCTGCGACACCACGGGCGCCATCATCTATGACTGCCTCGGCATCGCCAACGGCCCCAACCTGCCCGGCACCAGCTGTGTGGACAGCCTCGGCGGCATCTTCTTCACCGGCGTGTTCGATGCGAACTGCGCCTGCGTCACCAATGGCCTGATCGACTGCATGGGCATGGTGAACGGCCCTGCCCTTCCCGGTACGCCCTGCGACGACGGCAACCCCGCCACCATCAACGACATGTGGACCGCGAACTGCGCCTGCATCGGCGGTGGCGGACTCCCCTGCCAGGCCAACTTCTGGACGCTGCAAGCCTTCACCGTGGACAGCCTGAACAACCCCACCCCGATCCCCTATGAGGTGTGGGTGTGGAACCTGAGCAGCGGCGGCAGCGGCACGTACACCTACCTGTGGAGCTTCGGCGACGGCACCAGCAGCACCGCCCAGTTCCCCTCGCACACCTACAGCGGCAACGGCCCCTATCAGTTGTGTCTCACCATCGACGACGGCGCGGGCTGCACCAGCACCTACTGCGACAGCGTGTCCATCGATGCCAACGGCCTGTACAACCTGGCCCCGCTGGCCGGCGGCGACCGCCAGAACGGCTTCACGCTGAACGTGCAGCAGCCCATGACCACCGGCGTGATCGAACTGAGCACCAATGGTACGCTCGCCATCTGGCCGAACCCTGTGAGCAATGACCTGAACGTGGCCGTGGCCGACGCGATCGCCGGCGCCACCGATGTAACGGTGCTCGACGCCAGTGGCCGCGTGGTGCTCGCCGAGCGCCACCGCCTCTCCTCCGGCCGCAACCAGTTCAGCCTGCCCACCACCGGCCTCAGCCCCGGCCTCTACACCCTGCGCATCGGCAACGCCCAGGGCACCCTGAGCCAGCGCTTCGTGAAGACCTTCTGATCCCGGAATCCTCCCTGGAAAGGGCGCCCATCGCAGGATGGGCGCCCTTTCGCTTTCCCGGGCCGCCGGCCCGCCGGAAAACCGGAACTTCGATGGGCGGAAAATCGCTCGAGGCCACCCAACCCCACCGCCCCGGCCTGCGTGTATGCATGTGAACGGCGTACCATCCACCCCCGAACGACCATGAAGACCCTTCTCCGCGCCTTGATCATCGGGATCGCGGCCAGCCTAGGCCCTTCCGCCTCGGCCCAGTTCCCGTACACCGTGAACGTCTTCGGCTCCATCAGCAACTGCTACGCCGGCCAGCAGGTGCTCGTTCAGACCACCGGCGCAACGAACCCCTTTTACAGCCAGTACGTGCCGGTGGATACCGCCACCTGCACCTACAGCTACAGCATGGGGGTCTATTCCACTGGCGCCGGCGTGATGGTCTCCACGTTCTGCGGTGGCAGCATCCTCACCTCATACGACTCGGCCGTGTTCAGCTTCGTGGTGGACACGGTGAACCTCCAGCTCGACTTCACCTGCGGCGCGGTGGATTGCATGGGCATCCCCAATGGACCGAACGTACCGGGCAGCATCTGTGACGACGCGAACCCGAACACCTTCAACGACATCTGGACCTCGAACTGCTGGTGCATCGGGACTACCATCGCTGTGGACTGCCTGGGCAACCCAGGGGGCTCCGCGCTTCCCGGAACCGCCTGCAACGACAACGACCCGAACACCATCAACGACACTTGGGATCCGAACTGCACCTGCGTGGGTACCGTACCGCAGAACTGCCTGGCCGCGTTCACCATCTCCAACTCGTCACCGTGGGTGATGGACCTGACCAACACGAGCACGGGCATGGGCCCCATGCTCTATGACTGGTACCTGCCCGACGGCTCCTCGACCTCCCAGAACAGCCCGTTCTTCTTCTTCACCGCCCCGGGCACCTACGGCGTGTGCCTCACCATCGTCGCAGCGAACATGTGCACCAGCACCACCTGCGATACCGTGTTCGTGGACTCCGTCGGCAATGTGACCACCACGCCATCCTATTACGACTGCATGGGCTACCCCAACGGCACGAACCTGCCCGGCACGCCCTGCCAGATCCCCGGAACCATCCTCTTCGGCACCTGGGACGCGAACTGCACCTGTGACACCACCACGCTCAACGTGTACGATTGCACGGGCATCCTCAACGGACCCAACATGCCGGGCACC
>JBGAGX010000012.1:0-95045 GCA_044226515.1 Flavobacteriales bacterium
CTGAGGGTCCGGGCAGCGTCCGGGCCCTGGGCTTCGTCATCTGCGTGAAACCCCTTGTCACGCACCATGAAGAAGCACATCCTTGTCCTCGGTGGCGCCGCCCTGCTGGCCCTGGCCGCCTGTCACAAGAGCGCCGACGGCCCGGAGGGCATCAGCCCGGTCCGCCAGCTCATCGACCAGAACCGCGCGGCCGCCGCGCAGGTGTTCACCGTCAACGCGGCCACGGGCGGGCAGCTCTTCGGGGCGAAAGGCACGGTCATCACCCTTCAGCCCAACGCTTTCCGCACCGACAACGGTGTCATTGTGAGCGGAACGGTGACGGTGAAGCTCGTGGAGGCCTACGACGTGAGCGACATGGTATGGTTGAACATGCGCACGGTGGCGGTGAACGGCACCCAGAAGATCGCGCTGCAGAGCGGCGGCGAGGTGGCGCTGCGCGCGGAGGCCAACGGCCAGCAGGTGACCGTGGCGCCCGGTGCCGCGTTGGTGCACTTCCCGGCGCAGCAGTTCGATCCGTTGATGCGTGCCTTCCTGGGTCAGGAGGACGAGGAGGGGGACCTGCTGTGGGATGATGTGGGTGAGCTCGATCAGGACACGGGTCTGGTGGCCCTCGACTCCATCGGTGGCGGTGGTGGCTGGATCCCGGGCAACTTCTACACCGAGCCCTGGCCGGCCTCCAACGGGTTCGACGATACCTGGCCCGACTACGCCTTCATGAACTGCGATCACCCGCTCCCGCCGGGCGGCGACAGCACCGATGTGACCATCCTGCTGCCCCAAGGCACCAACGATTGGAGCACCAGCGTGTGGGTGGTGCTGCCCACCATCAACTGCATGGTGTACATGGAGCAGTACACCAGCGATGGCGTCAGGGCGGGCATGCCCGTACGCATCGGCCTGCAGGGCACGGTGGTGGCCCTTCGCATCGAGAACGGCCAGTACTACTCCTCCTTCACGCCGATCACCATCACCGATGGGATCCAGCAGCTGATCACCCTGCAGCCCACCACGCAGGCGCAATACCATCAGGACCTGCAGAACCTATAGGCCCGGGAGGGCCGGACCCTTGGGTTTGGGTCACGGAGGCCGCTCGCAAGGGCGGCCTTCGTGCATAGCTCACTTCCCGAAGAACTTGCCGATGGGCCCGATGAGCTCGGTGTGGATGTGCCCGTTGCTCGCCACGATCTCCTCGCCGAAGAGCCAATCGCCCCCGTCGGTGAAGTCGGATACGGTGCCACCCGCCTCCTGCACGAGCAATGCGCCCGCGGCCACGTCCCACGGGTTCAGTCCGTACTCGTAGAAGGCCTCGAAGCGCCCGCAGGCCACGTAGGCCAGGTCGGCGGCGGCGCTGCCCAGCCGGCGGATGCCGCGGCTGTTGTGCATGAGCGCGCGCAGCAGCTCCATGTATTGCGCCTCGCGGCCGAAGTCGTCGTACGGGAAGCCGGTGGCCAGCAGGCTGTCCTGTAGGCGGGCGCGCTGCGATACGCGGATGGGCCTTCCGTTGAGGTGGGCGCCACCGCCTTTCCACGCGGTGAAGCACTCGTTGCGCGTGACCTCGAGCACCACGCCCAGCTTCATGCCGTCATCACCGGCCAGGCCGATGCTGATGCAGTAGCACGGGATGCCGTGCACGAAGTTGGTAGTGCCGTCGAGCGGGTCGATGATCCAGTTGAGGCCTTCCTTCCGTTCGCCCGTGCCCTCCTCGGCGATGAAGCCCGCGTCTGGCAGCAACCTGCCGAGGCCCGCCACCAGGCGCGTTTCGGCGGTCTTGTCCACGTAGCTCACCAGGTTGTTGAGGCTCTTGCTCTCCACGCTCGCCTCGGTGAAGCGCGCGCTCTCCGTGCGGATGAACTCCGCCACCTCGCCGCACAGGGCGGCCACGTCGTCAGTGAGCTGCTTCAGGTCCATGGGCGCGGCGCTTCAGGATGATGTACCCGGCGAGGCCGAGCAGGAACAGGAGGGTGCTGATCACCTCGGCCTGGGTGATGGATCCGAGGAAGGGTTCGTTCACGCGGATCTTCTCGATCCAGAACCGCTCGAAGCCGTTCAGCATCAGGTATGCGGCGAACATCGTTCCGGGCACGGTGAAGCGCTTGCGGAAGCCCCAGAGCAGCAGGCCGAACAGGCCGCACACGAGCACTTCGTACAGCGGGGTGGGGAAGACGGGCAGTGGCAGGGTCGCGCAATGGTCGCCCCAGAACGTGCCGACACAACCGTCGAGGTCCATGCCCACGCTGTTCACGTTGTGCGGGTAGGCATAGGCCACGGTCCAGGTGGGCAGGAAGGACGGTGCGGGTACGGCCTTCATGGGCACGGCATCCAGGGCGCCGAAGTGATGGCCGTAGAACATGGCGTGTTCCGCGATGCGGTCCTGCACCTCGGGCAGGGTGGTCACGCTCACGGTGCCGTCGGGGTTCGTGAGGTAGGCGCTGTTCACGATGCCCCAGTCGCCGTCGCCGCTCACCTGGCAGCCGATGCGGCCGATGGCGTAGGCGAGCATGAGGCCCGGTGCGGCGGCGTCCATGCTGGGTAGCACCGCCAGGCCGTGCATGCGGAAGTAGCGCACCACCATGAAGCCGGCCACGATGAGGCCGCCGTACATGGTGAGCCCGCTGATGATGCCGTCGCCGCTGGGGTGCTGGAGGAAGGCGGCGAGGTCGCGCGGTGTTTCGATCCAGTGGAAGAGCTTGGCGCCGATGAAGCCCCAGAGCGCTGCGGTGATGGTGATGTTGCCCACGTGCGCAGCGGGCGACACGGTGATCGTGCGTTGCTTCGGTTCGGGCAGCCGCTTCTTCTGCGCATCGCGCCACACCCACCACGCGAAACCGGCGCCCACGAGCAGCCCGGGCAGGAAATAGCCCGTGCCGCTGAGCAGGAAGGCAGGCGGGTCCGCGAGGGCCTCGTCGCTGTTCAACAGCAGGTAGCTGAACTTCCAGCCCAGGATGAAGCCGACGAGCCCGTTCAGCACCATGTCCAGCGGGCGGGCGGGCGCGCCTTCAGTGATGGTGGCGGTGCCGTTCCTCAGCAGGCCCTGTCCGGTCTTGCGCTGCAGCTCGAGCTTCAGCGTCCACGCCGCCGCGAGGAAGGCCAGGGCCACGAAGAAGCCGAAGCTGTTGAGCAGCTTGAGCCCACCGATGCCGATGCCGAAAAGGTCTTGGACCGCGTGGTAGAGGGTGGGGTACATGGGTCAGGCGGCAGGGGCAGCGGCAGCGGCAGGGGCAGCGGCAGGAGCAGGAGCAACGCCTTCGCTGGGAGCTACGGCGTGCGAGGCAGGGGTAACGCCTTCGCTGGGAGCTACGGCGTGCGAGGCAGGGGCAACGCCTTCGCTGGGAGCTACGGCGTGCGAGGCAGGGGCCGTGCCTTCGCCTACGGCTTCGGCAGCCAAGGCAATGGAGCTGGTCAGGTGTGTGCCGGTGACGTGCCCTTCGCCGTCGATGCGGTCGAGCGACACAGACACCACGGTGTTCACCCGGCTGGGGTCGTAGGGCATCGACACGCGGACGTAATTATCGGTGAAGCCGAGCATGCGGCCGTCGACCTCCTCGGCCTCGAAGAGCACGGGGCGTGTGGTGGCGAGGTGCTTCTCCAGGAAGGCGCAGTGCAGCTTGTTGCCGAGGATGCGCAGCTGCTTCGTGCGCTCGCGGCGGACCTCCATGGGCACGCTGTCGTCCATGCGCACGGCGGTGGTGTTGGCGCGCTCGCTGTAAGTGAACACGTGCAGGTAGTCCACCGGGATGCTGCGCAGGAAGGCGTGGGTCCTGAGGAATTCCTCCTCCGTTTCACCCGGTGTACCGGTGATCACGTCCGCGCCGAAACAGGCGTGCGGCATCCGGTCCTTGATGGCGTGCACGCGTTCGGCGTAGAGCGCGGTGTCGTAGCGCCGGCGCATGCGCTGCAGGATGGCATCGCTGCCGCTCTGCAGGGGCATGTGGAAGTGCGGGGCGAAGCGGCGGCTGCCGGCCACGAAGCGGATGATGGCATCGGAGCACAGGTTCGGCTCGATGCTGCTGATGCGGAAGCGTTCGATGCCCTCGACCTTGTCCAGCGCTTCGATGAGCCCCAGGAAGTCCTCCTTCTCCGTCCCGGAGCGGCCGAAATCGCCGGTGTTCACGCCGGTGAGCACGATCTCCTGCACGCCCGAGGCGGCGATGCGCTCCGCAATGGACACGGTCTCGGCGATGGTGCCGCTGCGGCTGCGGCCGCGGGCCAGGGGGATGGTGCAGAACGAGCAGAAGTAGTCGCAGCCGTCCTGCACCTTGAGAAAGGTGCGCGTGCGGTCGTTGGCGTTGTAGCCCGGCACGAAGCGCTTCACCTCCTTGATGGCCCCGAAGACCGCCTGTCCTTCGGCCTGCTTGCCGCCGAGCTGGTCGATGTGGGCCGCCAGGTCGAACTTCTCGTTAGCGCCGAGCACGAGGTCCACCCCGGGGATGGCGGCGATCTCCTGCGGCTTCAGTTGCGCGTAGCAGCCCACCACGGCCACAAAGGCCTCGGGGTTGATGCGCTGGAAGCGGCGCACCCACTGGCGGCACTCCTTGTCGGCGTTCTCCGTCACGCTACAGGTGTTCAGCACGAACACGTCGGGGCGTTCCTCCAGCCGCACCCGCGCGTAGCCCGCCTCCTCCAGCGAACGCGCGAGCGTGCTGGTCTCGGCGAAGTTGAGCTTGCAGCCGAGGGTGTGGTAGGCGGCGGTACGGGACTGGCCCATGGCGAAGGGCGGCAAAGGTACCGGTCCCGCGGCTTGGCCATGTGGCCGTCCTCACAAGCGCAACGGGGACCGGATGCGTCGCAAGCCGGTCCGTACACTACCTTCGAGGAACAGGAACCCCTGATCATGCACCGCCTACTGACCTTCTCCTTCGTGCTGCTTTGCTCGGCCGCGGATGCGGGCAAGTTGCACGTGCAGTTGATGGTGACCCCTGGAGTGATGGTGAGACAGGCGCAATGTCCCGATCGATCGGGTGCGAACCCCAGCGCTGCGCTCACGGGCACGAATACCTACTCGTACGCGCCAATTTCCGAGAAGCAATACCCCGGTACGGTGATGGTCTCCGTGAACGGCGGAGTTCCGCCTTACCGCTATGACTGGCATGGTCTGATGGCCGACGCCAGCGTGTGCAGCGTTTTGCCGGGGATGGTGCGGGTAACGGTGACCGATGCCGAAGGGAGCTCGGTGACGCGCAGTGCGCATGTGGGCAGCCGCTCGCGCACGCTCCCATCGCCGTGCGGCAACACGCCTCTGACGGAGCAGAACGGGAACCTCACCACCACCCGTGTACGGTCCAGGGATGGGTCCTCTGGTGGATCGCGACGGACGATGGGCACACGCGGGGTGGCCGTTCAGGACCATCGCAACGACCTGCAACGCGTGCCACGCGGTCCGGCCGGTGGGGGCAGGCCGCGCTTCACCCCGGTGGCGGTGCCGGCGGACAAGGTGCGGCGCTAGTCCTGATCCCCGCGTCGCACAAGGGCTGCACGCATCTTCCATCAGCCGGTCGGCAACCCTTCCGCGGAGCCTCCGTCTTGGTTGTACTCTTCGGTACCACCATGCAACGCACCCCTTCCGCCGATCGCTCCCAGCTGATCATCACGAGCGGCATCGTCAGCGCTGTGCTGGCGATCGTGCTCTTCTGCCTGGCCTATCTCGTGCTTTGATCTTTCCGGCCCACGGCCTACTTTCGGGTCGTGCGGTCCATCGGCCTCCTGCCGTTCCTGCTGCCCCTGGTGCTCCAGGCGCAGGACGGTTACAAGACCCTGCTCTGGCAGGTGACGAGGCCTGGCATGGCCGACACCTCGTACCTGTACGGCACCATGCACACGCGCGACGCGCGGGCCTTCCAGTTCGGCCCCGAGGTCTCGCGGGCCTTCGTTTCCTGCGAGGTGGTGGCCGGCGAGCTCGACATGGAGGAGACCAGGCGCTTGAACGCGGCCGTGATGAACGCCATGTTCCTGCCCAAGGGCACCACGCTCGACCGGCTCTACAGCAAGCGCGACTACAAGGAGGTGATCGGCGCGGTGAAGGAGCGGCTCGGTCCGGTGGCCCCGCTCTGCACCAAGATCCAGCCCTTCTACACCATCGCCCTGCTCAACGAGGCCGAGCTCGGCAACGACAGCGCCGTGGTGCTCGATGCGTGGTTCCAGCTGAAGGCGCAGGAGGCCGGCAAGCGCATCGTGGGCCTGGAGACCGTGACCGAGCAGATCGAGGCCGTGCAGCGGATCCCCCTGAAGGTGCAGGCGCGCATGCTGCTGGAGGTGGTGCGCGATGACGATGCCAGCGGCACGAACGACGCGCTGACCGCCTACCTGGCGCACGACCTCGACGCGCTGATGGCCTCGGTGGCCAAGGACGGCATGCCCGACCAGGCGGACAAGGCGCTGTTGCAGGAGCGCAACCTGCGCATCATCGAACGCCTGGAGAAGCAGATGCGGTCGCACGGGGTGTTCGTGGCCGTGGGGGCTGCGCACCTTCCCGGCGAGTACGGCCTCATCGAACGGCTGCGCCGGCTCGGCTATGCGGTGATGCCCGTGCTCGGGGAAAGGCCGTGATCCGTCACTCCCTCACCACCGCCACGCGGCAGGTGATGGCGCGGTGGTCGCTCAGCTCCTCGGGCAGGGTGTGGAAGTCCCAGCTCCGGAGCGGCTCGCTGTGCAGGATGTGGTCGATGCGGAAGCTGGGGAAATCGCCGATGTAGGTGTGTCCGATGCCCCGTCCGCTCTCGATGAACGCATCCTCCAGGCCCAGGTCCCGCAGGTGGTGATAGCCCCAGCTCATCGGGGTGTCGTTGAGGTCGCCGCAGTACAGGATGGGGTGGGGGCAGGAGGCCATGTGCCCGGCGATGAGCCGCACCTCGTCCGCCCGCCGGATGAAGGCGTCCTTCAGCCGGCCCACGATCCGCCGCCCCCCCCGGGTGAGGCTGTCGCTGTCGGTGGCGGGGGCCAGTTCCTTCATGAAGCGGTAATCGTCGCCATCGAACCGGATGCTCGCGAGGTGCGCGTTGTACACGCGGACGGTATCGGGGCCGATCACCAGGTCGCTCCAGATGCACAGGTTGTTCAGGTCGTCGGGGAAGTGGATCACACCGCGGTCCACGATGGGGTACGCGCTGAAGGTGGCGATGCCCATGTGGTGACCGTACTTGGAGTGCGCGGTGTACACGTCGTGGCATGCCTTGAAGCGCCAGTTCGCCATCAGGCTGTCCTTGGTGATGAAGCCTTCGGGCTTGCCCGGCTCGTGGGCGTAGAATTCCTGCAGGCACAGGATCGACGGGTCCTCGCGGTGCAGGAAGGTGAAGATGCGGTCGCGCGTCTCCTTGTTGTGGCTCCAGTTGTAGAGGTCGAAGAGGCGCACGTTGTACGACATCACCTTCACGCCATCGCCTGCGCCTTCGGGCGCGCCGCCGCCGCCGAACAGCTGCACGTACTCGCCCACGTGCCCCCACCCGAGCAGGATGGCGATGGCCGAGGGCAGCGCGCGCTTGCGGCGGAACACGAGCCACCAACCGATGAAGAGCACGTTGGCCACCAGGATGTACGGGTAGGCCATGCCGAAGAAGGCCAGCGGCCAGAAGGTGACCGGACTGACGTGCAGGCTGAGGTAGCTGGCCAGGAGCGCGAGCACCACGGCGAGGTTGGCCCACCACATCGGCCGGTGCCAGCGGGAGGGACGCCTGCGCGGCGCAGCGGCGGGCGCAGGCGCAGCGGGCTGTTGGCGGAGCCTATTGGTCATTGCTGGCCTTGAACAGGAAGTCCTTCTCCTCCTTGCTGAGGCTGTCGTAGCCCGAGCGGCTGATCTTGTCGAGGATGGCGTTCACGCGCTCCTCCTTGGCCCGCTTGCCGGCATTGAAGTCGGCGTCCTGCATCACCCGCATGCGCCGCCGGTCCAGCTTCTCCACCCGCAGCCGCGCACCCTTCCGCCTGCCGAACACCGCCCCGATGCGGTCGAAGAGGTCCACGAAGGCGAGCGACCAGTCGCGGCCGCGGCGCAGCTGTGTGCTGGCCAGGAAGCCGTAGAGCGCGCCGCCAAGGTGGGCGAGGTGGCCGCCGCTGTTGCTGCCCTGCCTGATGCTCACCAGGTCGATGAGCACATACACCAGGGCGATCCACTTCAAGCGCACGGTACCGAAGAGCACCAGCCTCACTTCCATGTCCGGGCGGTAGGTGGCGATGCCGATGAACACGCCCATCACCGCGGCCGAGGCCCCCAGGATGTCGCGGCCGTCGGAGTACATGCGCAGGCCCGGTGCGTAGTTGTAGGAGAGCGCGTACAGGAGCCAGCCCGCCAGACCGCCCAGCAGGTAGTTGCCCACCAGCCGCCTTCCGCCGAGCAGGTCGGCGAAGAGCTGGCCGCTGAACCACAGCATCAGCAGGTTGAAGAACACGTGGAACAGGTCCACGTGGGTGAACATGTAGGTGACCACGGTCCACGGCCGGTGGAGCAGGTCGCTCCACACGTAGGTGCTCTGGAGCCAATGCAGCACGTTCTCCGCGAACCACAGGTCGGCCACCAGGCGGTCGCCCGTGGCGAGGATGGCGATGAGGTGGGTGAGGAGCAGGGCCACGAAGACCAGCACGTTCACCAGCACCAGGCGGATGAGGGCGCCCCCCGACCGCCATTGCGCGCGCAGATCATCCATCAGCCCCATGCTGCAAATCTCCGGATCTTTCGGTGGTGCCTTGTGCCGCTGCCCAACGCTGCAAAGCCTGTGCTAGGTGTACGGCAGCCGCTTGCGCCACACCATCACCGTGATGAAGCCCACCACCAGGCCGCCGATGTGGGCGAAGTGCGCCACGTTGTCGCCCCGATGCATGCTCAGGCCCGCGTACAGTTCGTAGGCGCCGTAAATGATCACGAAGTACTTCGCCCGGATCATGAACGGGAAGGGGAAGACCATGAGCTCCACGTTCGGGTAGAGCATCCCGAAGGCGACGAGCACGCCGAAGATGGCCCCGCTGGCCCCCACCATGTCGGTGAAGAGCAGGCTGGCCAGTTCGTTCATCTCCGACACCCCGAAGCCCTGACCGCCCATGTACAGGTCCATCAGGGCCTCCTTGCCATCGGTGCGCACCTGCTGCAGCTGCGCGGGGTCGAGCAGCGCGGCGAGCCGCGTGTATTCCACGCCCTGCACCCCGAGGTAGAGCACCGCGGCGCCGATGCCGCAGATGAAGTAGTAGGTGAGGAAGCGCTTCGATCCCCAGCGGTACTCCAAGGGCGAGCCCAGCATGAACAGGCCGAACATGTTCATGAACAGGTGTCCGATGCCGCCGTGCATGAACATGTGCGTAACGAGCTGCCACGGCCTGAACTCCGGCGAGCTGATGTAGTGCAGGCCGAAGGTCGAGGCCATGTCCGCGCCCATCAGCGCGCCGTTGCCAAGGGTCTCCACCAACAGCACCAGGGCGTTGATGATCACCAGGTTCTTCACCACGGTGGGCGTGTTCTCCAGCGGTCCGGTGCGGTACATCAGCGTTCGAATCGTTCGTCCAGTTCCTTCAGCCCGAAGGTGATGAGCACGGGCTTGCCGGTGGGGGTGGAGTAGGGCATCGTACAGGCGAAGAGCCGGTCGATGAGGTCGTGCATGCCGGCCTCGTTGAGCACCTGTCCCTCGCCGCGGGCCATGCTCCGCGCGAGGCTGCGGGCCAGCGCGGCGTGCCGCTCGGTGCGCAGGTCGCCCTTCTCCAGCTTCACCTGTTCGATCATCTCCTCCACCAGCCGTGCGGGGTCGGCCTCGCCGCATTCGGCGGGCATGCCGTTCACCACCACGCTGCGGCCGCTCAACGGCTCCAGGTCGAAGCCCAGGGCGCGCAGCTCGGGCATCACGGCCACCAGCAGGGCGTGGTCCGCGGCGTTCGGCTCGATGGAGACGGGGAAGAGGAGCGCCTGGCTGGGACCGCTGCCCTTCTCGAGGGTGCGCAGGGCCTGCTCGTACACGATGCGCTCATGCGCCCGCTGCTGGTCCACCACCACGAAGCCACTGCGCAGCTGGGCCAGGATGTAGCGCCCGTGGAGCTGGAACACGGCCCGGCCACCGCGGTCCTCGCGTTCGCCCATGGGCAGGATGCGCTCGGTGCCGGCAGCAGGGCCGGTCGAAGCCTCTCCGGGCCGGGCGGTCGGCGCGTCGGGCAGGTCGAAGAGCTGCTGCCAGCCGGCGGGCGAGCCGCTGCGGCCCAGGTCGTGCGGACGCCAGGCGGGCGCTTCGCGGTCCAACGGCGCGGGCGACACCGGGGCCACGGCGGGCACGCTGGGCATGCCGGCGAAGGCGGCCATGATGGCGGGCTCGGGCTCGAAGTCGAGGCTGGGGGTGATGTTGTGCCGGCCCAGCGCGCGCCGCACCGCCGCGTGCACGATGGCGTACACCGTGCGGTCGTCGCGGAACTTGATCTCGGTCTTGGTGGGGTGGATGTTGATGTCGATCTGCGCCGGGTCGATCTCCAGGTACAGGAACCAGCCGGGGTGGCTGTCGCGCGGCAGCAGCTCGTCGTACGCGGTGCGCACGGCGTGCTCCAGGTAGCCGCTGCGGATGAAGCGGCGGTTCACGAAAAGGAACTGCTCGCCGCGGGTGCGCTTGGCGAACTCGGGCTTCCCCACGTAGCCGCGCACGCTCACGAAGTCGGTGTGCTCGTCCACCGGCACCAACCGCTCGTCGTACTTGCGGCCGAAGGCGTGCACGATGCGCTGGCGTTCGTGCCCGGCGGGCATGCGGTGAACCTCCTGGTCGTTGTGCAGCAGGTCGAAGGCCACCTCGGGGTGGGCGAGGGCCACGCGCTGGAACTCATCGATCACGTGCTTCAGCTCCACCGCGTCGCTCTTCAGGAACTGGCGGCGGGCCGGCACGTTGTAGAACAGGTTCTTCACGGCGATGCTGGTGCCCGCGGCGCAGGCGAGGGCCTCCTGCAGCTTCACCCGGCTGCCTTCGATGATCACGCGTGTACCCAGTTCGTCCTCGGCCTGGCGGGTGCGCAGCTCCACCTGGGCGATGGCGGCGATGCTGGCCAGGGCCTCGCCCCGGAAGCCTTTGGTGCGCACCGCGAGCAGGTCGTCCGCCTGGCTGATCTTGCTCGTGGCATGGCGCTCCCAGCACAGGCGCGCGTCGGTGGGGCTCATGCCCTTGCCGTCGTCGATCACCTGCACCAGGGTCCGCCCGGCGTCCTTCACCACCAGCGTCACGTTCGAGGCACCGGCGTCCACGCTGTTCTCCAGCAGCTCCTTCACCACGCTGGCGGGGCGTTGCACCACCTCGCCGGCCGCGATCTGGTTGGCCACGTGGTCGGGCAGCAGGCGGATGATGTCGGACATGGTCGGGGAGGCCCTGCAAAGATGCGTCCCGCGAGCGGACCCCGCCAGCTTGACGTGGATCCCGTCATCCTGCCTCCGTCATCCCGGCGCGCGTGTTCAAAACTGGCACGGATCGTGGCCGAACGCCGTTACACAGGGGGATAGCTTCGCTTCCCACCGCCGAAGGTGCGCGTCCCGCGCGGGATGCGCCCTTCATGGTACCGACCCGATGAAACGGCTCCTTTCCATCACCCTTCCGGCCGCGATGGCCGTGCTCCTGCTCGGGGGCCGCCCGCGCACCGAGCGCACACCCGCCTTCCTCGAAGCCCCCGCGCCTTGGGCTGACTCGGTGCTCTCCACGCTCTCCACCGACGAGCGCATCGCCCAGCTGATGATGGTGGCGGCGTACAGCAACAAGGGCCGCGACCACGAGCGTGCCATCGAGGACCTCATCCGCCAGCGCAACATCGGCGGCCTCATCTTCTTCCAGGGCGGGCCCGTGCGCCAGGCCGACCTCACCGATCACTACCAGCGCATCGCCCGCACCCCGCTGCTCATCGGCATGGACCTCGAATGGGGGCTGGCCATGCGCCTGGACAGCACCATGCGCTTCCCCAAGCAGATGACCCTGGGCGCGCTGGAGGACGACAGCCTCATCACCGCCATGGGCCTGGAGATCGCCCGGCAGATGAAGGCCCTGGGGGTGCACGTGAGCTTCAGCCCGGTGGCCGACGTGAACAACAACCCGGCGAACCCCGTGATCAACGACCGGAGCTTCGGTGAGGACCGCGAGCTGGTGGCCCGCAAGGCCATCGCCTACATGAAGGGCCTGCAGCAGGGCGGTGTGATCGCCACGGCGAAGCACTTTCCCGGCCATGGCGACACCGACACCGACAGCCACCTGGGCCTGCCGCTCATCGCGCAGACCCGCGCGCGCCTCGACAGCCTGGAGCTCTACCCCTTCGAGCGCATGGTGGCCGAGGGGCTCAGCGCCATGATGGTGGGCCACCTGGAGGTGCCTGCGCTCGACACCACACCCGGACAGCCCAGCACCCTGAGCCGCCACGTGGTCACCGATCTCCTGGAGAACGAGCTCGGCTTCAAGGGCCTGGTGTTCACCGATGCGTTGAACATGAAGGGCGTGGCGAACGCCGACAAGCCCGGCGAGATCGAGCTGCGCGCCCTGCTGGCCGGCAACGACGTGCTGCTCTTCCCGCAGGACCCCGTGAAGGCCATCGCCCGCATCCGCCAGGCGGTGGACAGCGGACTGGTGCCCCGGGAGCTCATCGACCACAAGTGCCTGAAGGTGCTGCGCGCGAAGGAGTGGGCGGGCCTCCGCCGGGTGGCCCCCGTGGCCTCGCGCCAGCTGGCCGACGCGCTCAACACCGCCGATGCGCGCCAGCTGCGTCGTGATCTGTACGCCGGGGCCATCACCGTGCTCCGCAACGAGCGCGGCCTCTTCCCGCTGCAGGGGCTCGATTCCATGCGCATCGCCTCGCTGGTGATCGGCGACTCGCTGCACAACAGCTTCCAGCGTTACCTGGGGCGGTACGCGCCGGTGGATGAGTTCCGCATCGACAAGATCGCGCGGCGCGACAGCGTGAACGTGCTGCTCGAGCGCATCAAGGGCTACGACCTCACCATCGTGTCGGTGCACGGCACCACCTTCAAAGTGGAGAAGGAGTTCGGCGTGCCCCAGGTGGCGCTCGACCTCATCCGGCGCCTCGGCGACCAGCAGCCCACCGCGCTCGTGCTCTTCGCCAACCCCTACCGGCTGAGCACGGCCTATGGGGCGCAGCGGCTGAAGGGCGTGGTGGTGGCCTACGAGGAGAACGAGGACACCGAGGACCTCGTGGCGCAGGTGCTCTTCGGAGGCATCGGGGCGAAGGGCCGTCTGCCCGTCACCGCCAGCAGTTACTTCCAGGCCGGTGATGGCATCCGCACCCCGGTGGCCGACCGCTTCAGCTACATGCTGCCGGAAGGGGCGGGGGTGCGCAGCGCGGACCTCGCCGGCATCGACGCCATCGCCCGCGAGGGGATCGCCATGAAGGCCTACCCCGGCTGTGAGGTGCTGGTGGCGCACCAGGGCCATGTGATCTGGAACAAGGCCTACGGCACCCCCACCTACGACGGCAAGCGCCGTTCGCGTCCCGATGACATCTACGACCTGGCGAGCATCTCCAAGGTGGCGGGCACCACGCTGGCCCTGATGAAGCTGGTGGACGATGGGCGCGTGAACGTGGACACGACGCTCGGCACCTACCTGCCCGAACTGCGGAGCGCCCATCCGGCGCATGCCGCCCTGCGCCTTCGCGACATCCTCACGCACCAGGCCGGCCTCAAGCCCTTCGTGCCCTTCTACACCCGCCTCATGAAGGACGGCCGGTTCAGGCCCGGTGTGGCCAGCGATACGGCCGATGCGGTGCACACCCTGCGCGTGGCCGAAGGGCTCTACATCCCGGCCGCCTACCGCGACAGCGTGTACCGGTGGGTGCTGGAGACGCCCGTGGGCACGCCGGGCACCTACGTGTACAGCGACATGGGCATGTACCTGCTGATGGCGGTGGTCGAACGCGTGGCCGGCATGCCCATGGACCGGTTCCTGGCATCGACCTTCTACGGTCCGCTCGGGCTCAGCACCTTGGGCTACAGGCCGTGGGCGCGCTTCCCCAAGGACCGCATCGCGCCCACCGAGGACGACAAGGACTTCCGGGGCCGGCAGCTGTGGGGGGATGTGCATGATCCGGGCGCCGCCCTGTACGGTGGCGTGGCCGGTCACGCGGGGCTCTTCAGCGATGCGAACGATGTGGCCGTGCTGATGCAACTGCTGCTGAACGGTGGCGTGTACGGCGGGCGACGCTACCTCAGCGACGCGGTGGTGAGGCAGTTCACCAAGTGCCGCTTCTGCGCCCCCGATGGATCGGGCAACCGGCGAGGCCTGGGCTGGGACCGCCCCACGCCGAAGGGCCAGCAGGGTCCCACGTGCGACTGCGTCAGCTTCTCCAGCTTCGGCCACACAGGCTTCACCGGCACCATGGTGTGGGCCGATCCGGAGGACGACATCGTCTACGTGTTCCTGAGCAACCGCGTGTACCCGAGCGCCGCGAACAAGAAGCTGCAGGACCTGAACATCCGCCCGCGGATCCAGCAGGTGGTGCACGATGCGGTGGACCGGGCGCAGCTCACACCGGTGAAGGTGCGCAGCGAACAACGCTGATCACCGGAGCTCGCGGCCGTCCAGGATCCCCTGGATCCAATGCATCGCGCCTTCCAGGTCGTTGAACACGCGCACCTTGAAGAAGGGCGGGTACTCGGCGTAGTAGAGGTCGGCGATGTCGCGCAGATGACCGCCCTCGGTCACCACGGCCAGGGCCTTCACGAATTCGCCCGGGCGCTCGTTGCGGTAGAGGTCCTTCTGGAACAGGTCGGTATCGAAGCTCGCGCTCGGCGGGAACAGCGCAACAGAGGCGTAGGCCTTTTCGCCGGGCAGTTCACGGCGCACCTGCAGGCTCTCCTCGATGAGCGCGGCGTTCACCACGATGCCCGCGCAATACCGGAACAGGTTCACCTCGGGCGCGATGCGTTCGATGGTGAACATGGGGGTGGTGATGCGGTCCACGTTCCGGGCCATGGGGTGAAATTAGGCGGTGGCGGTCGCGTTCCGCCGGACGGGTGCGGGGCGTGAGGCGCTCAGCCCACGATCCGCCCGTCGTCCATCACGATGTTGCGGTCGGTGCGCGCAGCGAAGTCGGGGTCGTGCGTTACGATGAGGAGGCTGCGCTTGTGCGACGCGGCGATGCGCTGGAAGATGCCGAACACGATCTCGGCGTTCCGCTTGTCCAGGTTGCCGGTGGGCTCGTCGCCCATGATGATCAGTGGGTCGTTGATGAGGGCCCGCGCGATGGCCACGCGCTGCTTCTGCCCGCCGCTGAGCTGGTTGGCCATCTTCAACGCCTGTCCGTCCATCTCCAGCTCCTTCAGGCGGTCCATGGCGTCGGCCTCCACCTCCGCCGCGCTCTTGCGGCCCAGCTTCAGGCCCGGCAGCATCACGTTGTGCAGCACGCTGAACTCGGGGAGCAGGTAGTGGAACTGGAACACGAACCCGATCTTCTCGTTGCGGATGGCGGCCAGGCGCGTACCGTCGAGCCCCCGCGTGCTCTCGCCGTCGATGCGCACGTCACCCGCGTAGGCGGTGTCCATGGTGCTGAGGATGTAGAGCAAGGTGCTCTTGCCGCAGCCGCTCTTGCCGGTGATGCTCACGAACTCGCCGCGCCGCACGCTCAGCGACACGTCCTTCAGCACTTGCACCGTAACGGGGTCGTGGAAGGCCTTGTTCACCTTCACCACCTCAAGGATGTTCGGGGATGTGCTCATTTCCCGCGGATGATCTCCACCGGGTCCACCTGGGACGCCTTGCGCGCCGGGAACCAGCCTGCGATCCAGGTGGTGAGGAGCGCGAAGCTCACGGCGATGATGTAATACTTGGGGGCGTAATCGATGGGGAAGGTCTTCGTGGTGGGCAGCGCGGCGGTCTCGAACGGCACGTTGTCGATCACGGTCTGCATGGTGAACCCGCCGAGCAGCCCTGCGATGCCGCCCACCAGCCCGATGATCATGCTCAGGAGCAGGAAGATCCGCCGCACATCCCCGCCGCTGAAGCCCGTGGCCTTCAGGATGGCGATGGCGTCGAGCTTCTCGTAGATCATCATGTTCAGGATGTTGTAGATGCCGAAGCCGGCCACGATGAGCAGCACCACCCCCACGGCGTAGCTGATGATGCTGCGCACGTCGCTGCCGGTCTCGAACTGCGCGTTGGCGGTCTGCACGTCCACGGCGTCGACCTTGAAGCGCGCGGCGAGCTCCTTCGCCATGGCCGGCGCGGCGGTGAGGTCGTGCAGCTTCAGGTTGATGTCGGTGTAGTAGCTGCCGGGGCGGGCGAGCAGCTTCTGCACGGTCTTGATGTTGGCGTAGCACTGCACCTTGTCGTAGTCGGCGATGCCGCTCTGGAAGATGCCCACCACCCGGAGCATGGCGCGGTCGCCGGTGGCGGTGGTCACCTGCACGGTCTCGCCGATGTCGGCCGCCATCATGTCCGCCAGCCCCTTGCCGAGCACGATGGTGTTGTTGCCCGTCGCCAGGTCGTGCGGGTCGCCTTCGGTGAGGTAGTCGGCGAAGCGGTAGTAGCGGATCTCCTGCACCACGTCGATGCCGTTCACCTGCCCGTTGAGGTCCACCGTGCCCACATTGAAGAAGACCTGCGCCACCAGCCGGGGCGATACGGCCATCACGCGGGGGTCGCGGGACATCACGTCCATGATGGCCTCCGCGTTGCGCAGCCGCGGAAGGTCGTCCTTGGGCTTCACCGAGCGCACGAAGTGGTGCGCGGTGGTATCGGTGAAGGCCACCTGCATGGGCTGCTCCGGCGAGGCCTGGAGCTCGTTGTACAGGCGCACGTGCGGCGTGCGGTTCAGGATCAGGCCGTCCAGCAGGTCGTTCAGCCCGTTCATGAAGCCGAGCAGCGCCACGAACATGGTGATGCTGAACATGACGCCCACGGCCGCCACGATGCTCTGCCGCAGCTTGGCGCGCAGCAGGGTGAGGGCGATGGTGAGCAGGAGCTTCATGCCGCGCTACGGCTTGTACAGCTCGGTGCCGGCGGTGAGGCCCTCCAGGACCTCCACCTTCTCCAGGTCGCGGGCGCCGGTGCGCACCTGCACGCGCTCGTCCGGAGCTGTGAGCACGTAGTCGCCGGGCAGGAGGTAGGCGGCGGGTATGGTGAGCGCGTTCTCCTTGGTGCGCAGCACGATGTTGGCCTCCACGGTGAGGTTGGGGAAGAGCACCGGCGGACGCTGGATGAAGCGCGCCTCCACCTTGAAGGTCCGCGACCGCTCGTCCATGATGGGGATGATGCGCGATACCTCGGCCTCGAAGGCCGTGCCGTCGTAACTGTCGAGCGTCACGTAGGCCTTCTGACCGGGCTTCACCAGGCGGATGTCGTACTCGTCCACCTCGAGCTCCAGGTAGAGCTCGCGCGCGCTGCCGATCACGGCGAGGGGTTTCTGCGGGGTGGCGAGCTCGCCGGGCTCCACCATGAGGTCGTACACGATGCCGTCCAGCAGGCTGCGCGGGGTGCGGTCGTCGTTGCTGGCACTGCTGATGGTGGCGTTGTTGCGCGCCACGTTGAGCTCGGTGCGCAGCCGGTCGCGCGATTCCTCGTAGGCCTTCACGGCACGCGCCAGGTTGGTGCGGCTGGTGGTGTAGGCGAGCTCCCGTTGGTCGAGTTCGTTGCGGCTGCCGATCTGCTGCGCCCAGAGGGCCTGCTGCCGGGCGTAGTTGATGCTGTCCAGGGCGAACCGGTCGCGGGCCTGCACCACGGCCTCGCGGAGCTGGGCGAGCACCGGGCCGTTCTCACGCGCGCTGAGCTCGAGCAGCCGAAGCTGGGCATCGGCGCTGCGCGCGCTGGCGGCGCTGCCCCGGTCGTCGATGCGCAGGAGCGGTTGTCCGGCCTTCACCGTGTCGCCCTCCTTGACGAGGACGTCGAGCACGGCGCCGGTCACCACGGGGTACACCGTGTATTGGCCCTCGGCCTTCACGGTACCGCTGGCGTAGACGCTCTCGGTGATCGGGCCCACCGTGGGGAGCACGGTCTCCCGCTTCTTGCCACAGCCGAGGAGCGGAACGAACAGGAGGAGAAGGAGGGAGCGGTTCACGCCTCAAAGTAACGGGGTGCCCGCCATCGGCAGAGTGAGGGCCGTCAGACCAGGGGTCGGCGCATCACCACATGGTCGGTGGCGAAGCCGAGCGATCCCCAGAAGGCGAGGCCTTCCTGGTTGCCCGGCAGCACCTCGAGCTCGATGGCGCTGACCGCCTTCATTCGGAACCAGGTGACACACGCGGTGTACAGCTGGCGGCCCAGCCCCTGCCCACGTCCGTTGCGGTCCACGTGGATGTGGGTGATCGCCCCGGTGCGCACCGCGCCAAGGTGGGCCGGACCCACGCGCACCACGCTCGCGCAGAAGCCGAGCAGGGCATCGCCCTCCCAGGCGCAGGCCACGCAGCACAACTTGCCCAGCATGGGCAGCTGCGCCTTCATCCACAGGTCGGCGCCGCCTTCCACGAGCGGGGTGTGCAGGCCCTGGGCCCGCATGCCGTCGTACAACGCGGTGAACGAGGCGCTCAGGGCGGCGAGGCGTTCCGGTGGTGCATCGGCCGTAAGGAGCTCGATGGTCATGCGCCGTGGGCCTTGCTGAACGCGGCCGCCAGCCCGTTCAAGGTGGTGAACTCCGCCACGTCCAAGCCGTCCAGGTCGAGCTGGGTGCCGAAGGCCTCCTCGGCCTGGGCCAGCAGTTCCATCATGGCGAAGGAGTCGAGCACGCCGCTCTGGGTGAGGCTCAGGTCGTCCTTCACGTCGCGCTGCGAAAGGCCCAGGCCGGCGAGCCGCGGGGCGAGCAGTTCGCGCAGGCGCCTTTTCACTTCCTCCCGGTCCATGCGGCGAAGGTACCGATGCCTCAGGAGCCGAGCAGGACCTTCAGCGCGGCGCGGTCGGCCTTGCTACTGGCGTTCACGGGAAGGGCCTCGATGAAGTGCAGGGTCGGACGCACCGCCTCAGGCAAGGCGCGCGCGCAGGCCTCACGCAACCGGGCGGCCGCGACCTCCAGGTCCTTGGGCAGGAAGGCGTGCAGGCCGAGGGCGATGCCGTCGTTCACCGGATGGGGCAGCACCTCCACGAAGGCCGCCCCGGAGGCTTCGCGCAGCACGTGGGCCACCTCCTGCAGTTCCACGCGGTGGCCGCGCACCTTCACCTGGTCGTCGAGCCGTTCCACGAAGAAGAGGTCACCGTCGGTATCGCGCTCCACCCGGTCGCCGCTGCGGTAGCGTCGCGCGCCGTCCACATCCGTGATGAAGGCTTGCGCCGTGCGGGCCGGATCGCCCCAGTAGCCTTCGGCGAGCTGCGGTCCGCCGAGCAGGAGCTCGCCCTCGTGGGAGATGCGTGTGCTGGCCGTGGGGAAGGGTCGCCCGATGCCCACGATGCCGTTCCGGGCCTTCACACCCGCGCCGGTCAAGGCTTGTGCGGTGATGGCGATGGTGGCCTCGGTGGGTCCGTAGAGGTTGAAGAGCCGTGCATGCGGGGCGGCGGCCTGGAAGGCTTCCACCAGGCGCAGCGGCAAGGGCTCCCCGCAGAAGCAGACCGTGCGCAAGGTGGGCAGCGTACCGGGCTTCAGCAGGCGCAGGCGATCGAGCAGCAGGGCCGTGCTGGGCGTGCTGAACCAATGCCGTGCGCCTTTCTCCTGCACGTAGCGGGCGGGGGCCATCAACTGCTCACGTCCGGGCACCAGCAGCGTGCCGCCCGAGGCCCAGCACACGAAGAGGTCGTGCACGCTGAGGTCGAAGGAGAGCTCGAAGAGCTGGGTGAAACCGTCGCCCGGTGCGGCGGCGAGCTGCGCCTGCATGTGGGCGACGTAGGCGAGGACCTGGGCATGACCGATGGGCACACCCTTGGGCACCCCGGTGCTGCCGGAGGTGAAGAGCATGTACGCATAGGGGCCTTCGGTGGCCGGTGCATCGGCCCCGGTGTCCGGCCCCGCAGTGATCACGGAACGGCCGTGCAGCAGGTCGGGGGGCAGACCGGCCACGCCCTTGCCGCCCACGATGGTGCGGAGCCCGGCCGCATCGGCCATGTGGTGCAGGCGTGCGGCGGGGAGCTGAGGCGGAAGGGGTACGTAGCCCCTGCCCGCATGCAGGATGCCCAGCAGGCCCGCGTAGGTCGCCAGGTCGCGGTCGGCGCAGAGGCCCACGAACGCCTCATCGGTGTTCCGCAGCGACCGCGATACGGCCAGGGCCGCCCCACCCAGCTGTGCGTAGGTGAAGCGGCCTTCCGGCACATCGAGCGCAACGGCATCCGGACGTTCCCGGAGCGGACGCGCGAAGAGGTCCCACAGGTGCGGCATGGCCGGCCGCAAGGTAGCGGGCGGCGGGTCCTAGGGCAGCGCGATCACCTTGGCGTCGCCCTTGTCGTTGATCCACACGTGCTTGATGATCTCCTTCACCTCCTTCTTGTTGTCGGCGAAGGCCTCGGGCAGCTGGCAGGTGAGGGTGAGGTTGTAGGTGTATTGCACCGGCGGCTCGGTGATCTCGGCGTGCAGCACGATGTCGAAGTTGCCGTAGGGCACCTTGTTGTAGAAGAGGGTCTGCGGGCGGCGGATGTCGTTCACCACCTGCCCTTTGCGGCGGCTGTTCAGGGAGCTCTGCGTCCGCGTCTGGTAGGCGGTGTAGCGGTCGAGCGGGAAGTACGCGCCGTTCTTCTCGGCCCCGGTGCGGTGGCTCTCCTTGATCTTCAGGCCGAGCTTGTCGAAGTTGTCGAGCTTCTGCTGCAGGAGCTTGGTGGCGAACATGCGCAGGGTGTCGTAGCAGGCGCTCTGCTTCTCCACGAAGAAGTCCACCTTCACCAGGTCGTAGATCTCCTCCTTGGCGGCGGCCGTCACCAGCTTGTCGAGCACGCGCGCATCGGTGAAGCGGATGTGGATGTTCTTCTGGATCTCGAATCCCGCGGGCACCTCCTGGTAGGTCTTGCTGAAGAGCTTGCGGGTGGCCTCCAACTCGTACACGGGCACGAAGGAGAGCATGTCGGTGAACACATCGCTCTCCTTCACGCCCTGTTTCCGCACGCGCCGGGCCAGTCCTTCCACCCGCTCGTTCATCAGGCTGTCGGCCTCCTCGGCGGTCTGGCCCAGCTGGGTCACGTGGAAGATGGCCAGGTAGCTGTCGGCCGTGGCGTTCATCATGGCGTTCACTTCCAGCACGAGGGTGTTGCCCTGGATGGTGGCCTTCACGGGCTGTTCGGCCTGCTGGAAGAAGATGCGGCTGTTGGTCTCGTACATCAGGTTGCCCATGGCCTGGGGCCGGGCGTGGAGCGAGCAGAGAACGGCCGCGCTACAGGCGGCGAGGGTGCGGAGCGTGGACATGCGGATCGGTGTTTAGCCGACCGGTACAGGCCTCACGCCGATACGTTCAATGCGTCAGCGCTTCTTCTTGTACGCGCCGGCCTTCCAGGCCTGGATGAACTGCGCCCAGGCGATGGGGTTCATGAGGTTCACCGTGGGCACCGTGCCCTGGTTGTAGATGCGCGTGGCGTCCATCATGGCCAGGGTCTGGTAACTGCCGGCCGGGTCGGGCGGCAGGTTCTCCATGCGCTGCATCATCTCGGCCGGGCTCAGGTTGCGCATGGCGCGCAGGTAGTCGTCCTCGGCGAGCTGCATGTTCAGGAAGGCCTCGGCGAACTGTTCCTTGCTGGGCCAGGGCGTCACCACGGCCGGCTTCAGCAGCACCGTGTCGGGGAACAGCTGGTGGATCATGGAGTACTTGTTGTCCGGCAGGTCCATGGGGATCACGTAGGTGCTCCGCTTGAAGCCCACCGCCACGAACTGCAGCGTGTCGCCTTCCTGCGCCACGAAGCTGAAGTAGCCGTACACGTCGCTGATGGTCCCGCGGTAGCTGTCCTTGATCCCGATGCTCACGAAGGGGACCGGCTCCAGGCTGTCGCCCGCCACCACCACACCGCTGAACTGGATCAGTTCGCGCTGCGTGGCGGTCGCCTGCTCCTGGGCGGAGAGGGTGGTGAAGAGGGCGATCGCAACGGTGGCGAGGGCAAGGCGCATGGGTCAAAGGTAACGAGGGCGGTGGGCGGCCACCTGACAAAGGCCGTGCCTTGAACGCCGTACGCCGCCCGCTGCGTACGTTGCGCCGCATGAGGCGGTGGCGTGTCCTGTTGAGAAGGCTGGTGATCACCGGGTCGGTCGGTGGCCTACTGCTCATCGTCCTGGCCTGGAGCGCCCAGCGCTGGGTGAACGGCTCCGCGAACGGGCACATCGTGGACCGCGACGCGCCGGTGCGGGCGGGCACCGCGATCGTGCTGGGCTGCCGCGTGAACGGCGAGGAGGTCTCGGGCTGCCTGGAGGAACGGCTGGAGACCGCGCTCGGTCTGTACACGTCAGGCCGGGCGCAGCGTCTGTTGCTGAGCGGGGACCATGGGCGCAAGCGCTACGACGAGGTGAACGCCATGATGGACTGGCTGGTGGCGCACGGGGTGCCCAAGGCCCACATCTTCCTCGACCACGCCGGCTTCGACACGCACGACAGCATGGTGCGTGCGCGCGTGGTGTACCAGGTGACCGATGCGTTGATCGTGAGCCAGGGCTTCCACCTGCCGCGGGCGGTCTTCCTGGCGCAGCAGGCAGGTCTTGATGCCACGGGCGTACGGGCCGATCCGCCCGGGGGCAGCGTGTGCAGGGGAAGCCGCTGGCGCGAACCGCTCGCCTGCCTCAAGGCCGGCGCCGAGGCCATGCTGGGCATCGGTCCGCACTTCCTGGGCCCTCCGATCCCCATCACCGGCGACCCCTGCGCCAGCTACGACCGCCCCGAGGACCTGGCGGGCTGCCGTTGAGGCGGGTAGTTGGCATGCAGCGCGTCGAGCGCGCTGCGGTGGGCCAGCAGCCAGGCCCGGGCCGTTGCCTCATCGCCACGCACCACCGCCATCACCAGCGGGTGGGAGAGGGGAGCCGGGCCCGCGACCTGGTCCAGCACCCATCGCCCGCGGTCGGCCTCGATCTCCAGCGGAGCGCCGTCGTGCACCCTGCGTTGAAGGAGCAGGGCGCGCGTGGCGTACTGTGCTGCGAAGCGGACCACGTAGCGGGCCTTGCCCGCCGGCGACCGCCCATGCCGTTCGGCCTGGGGGAGGTGCCCCACCTCGTGGGCGAGGTGCCAGAGCCAGCGCCACGTGCTCATCGGCGCTCCATCGCCGTGCGCCCCTTCCCCAGCGGCCGCGAACCAGTTGCCGGTGAACCAGATGGTGCGGCCGATGGTGATCGCGCCGCCTCCCCGGTGCTTGCGGTACCAGGGCGCTCGCAGCCAGTTGGTCGCCGCAGGCCTTACCACGGCCTGGGCCAGCAGCTCCTGTGGCACGCGCGTCAACGGCCCGAGCACAGCGATGGCCAGAGGTGTCAGGTGGCCGTCGGGCCGGATCAACACCGCAGGGGAGGGCATGGGCGGGCCGGCGCGCCGGTCATTTCCAATCGCCGAACAGCGCGAGTGCGAAGTGCTCGGCCAGTACGCCCAGCAGAGTGAGCAAGAGCATGGTGGTGAGCTCGATCATCGGGAGGTAGGCCCTCATCCGGTTCCGGCGGGCCTTCACCAGTTGCCAGGTGAGGGGCAGCCGCATGCCGGCCGGCTCCTCATCAGGCCTGATGGGCACGTTGTTCCAGAAACCCATCGGTGGCGCGGGCATTCCACCGGCCTTACCCACCACCTGGGCGCTCGCCGGGTGCAGGATCGGTTCGGGCCCGTCCATGTCCCCGTCCCCAACGCGGCGCAGCGAAGGCTCCGGCCGGTGCAGCGGGATCACCTTCCGGGGTGTGGCCGTGCGGGTCATGGAAGGGAACTACCTGTTGGAATGACGGCGCCCGGTGGGGGCGGGTTGCCGGTCCTGCGCAAGATATCGCACCGGGTTCCGCTTGCTGCAAGGACTATTGCACGAAGGTGGTGGTCCAGGTGCTGCGGTTGCCGCGTTCGTCCTTCACCTCCAGCACCAGGGTGCGCTTGCCCTTGCCCCGGCTATGCATATCGAACGTGTGGCGCAGGGTCTTCGCCTTGGGCTCGTATTCCATGAGGATCCACTGCCCGTCGAGCGTGGCCGACCATTGCTCCACGCCGGTGAGGTCGTCCTGCACCTTGATGCTGAACCCGGAACGCCCGCCCATATCGGGCTTCACGTCGAGGGGGGTGATCCTGGGGGGGATGGTATCGAGCATCACCGTGTAGGCCCCGAAGGCCTTCACCTTGCCCGTGACCCAGCCGTTGGCGAAATGTCCGCCGTGGGTGGAGACACCGCCGTTGGGTGCGATGCGCGCCAGCACCAGCTTGTCCGCGCGCTTGGGCGGTGTGCGCACCTCGATGCTCAGCTCGGCGGCCACGTGGATGGGCTCCAGCGGGTCGTGCACCTGGTGGAGCGGAGCGAGCGCCCTGGCCGGGGCCGGCTTCACGGCATACTCCGCCCGGATATCCTCATACAAGGCGTTCGGTGGCAGGGTGAAGCGAAGACCGGGACGCTCGATGGTGTGCTCGCGGGCATGGGCGATGGCCTCGCCGGTGGCGGTGGTGCGGGGCCAGGCGAGCGCCTCGGCCAGCGAGCCGCCCACGAGCTCGAAGCGCAGGATGCTGGAGTTGCCGTTGGCGTCGGTGACCCTGAACCGTACCTGGCGGCGTTGCCCCGGCACCAGCAGGATGCGGCCCTGGGAAGCCTCCGGACCGTAGATGCCGAGCTTGTTGTTGGGCAGCCTGTAGCAGCGGTTGTAATGGAGGTCGTTCCGCTTGAAGAGGTCGTATTCCATGTAGGCGTTGCAGTAGCGTTGCAGCCCGAAGTCGATCTCGTCCAGCCGGCAGGAGTAGGTGGGCACACCATCCACCCACAGCTCGATGGCGCGCACCCCGCAATCGTTGCCGCTGTTGTCGTACCGGTCGATGGTGTTGAGGCTGAGCCCCACATAGCCCAGGGCGCGGGCCTCGGTGCCGGCCTTCAGCACGTAGGTGGAATCGGCGCGCTGGAGGGCGAGCCCTTTCGCTTTCTCGGGGTAGGGCGCCACCCGGGCCGAGGTGTCCAGGGGTTCGATCCGCAGGCCCAGGAGCAGGGGCGGGGTGGAGTCGGGCAGTTCCAGGCCGTGCGCCTCGGGGTCGAGCGCGTGCTGGTCGCTGGTGCGGCGCACCTCGTAGTGCAGGTGGGGGGCCGTGCTGCCGCCGGTGTTGCCGCTCAAGGCGATGAGCTCGCCCGCCTTCACGGGGATCGAGCCGGCGTCGGGGGTGATGTCGATGCTGAAGTCGCGGGCCTTGTACTGGGCCTCGAGGCAGGCCGTGGCCACCGCGCCTTTCAGCTCCTTCAGGTGACCGTACACGGTGGTGTAGCCGTTCGGGTGGTCGATGTACACGGCCTTCCCATAGCCGTACGGGCTGATCTTGATGCGTGAGACCCAGCCATCGGCCGCCGCCTTCACCGGCAGGCCCTCCACGCCCTGGGTCTTCAGGTCGACGCCCGAGTGGAAGTGATCGCTGCGCAGCTCCATGAAGTTGCCGGCCGCCTCCAGGGGGATCTCCAGCGGCGCGATGAAGCCTGGACCAGGCTGTTGCGATCGACTTTCTAACGATATCAATAACATGCTTGATATCAATATTTTATTCATTACTGATCGAAGTTCTTTTTCCGTTGATCCAACGATCCTTCCGCGCGTGGTCAGCATAGTGTGCAAGCTAGAATGAGGCGGAGGGGGGCGTGCGCATACCGAAGCCCGCCCATCAACACGCTGGGGTTCAAACAAATTGTATGCACAGCAGGGGGAGCCGGTTATCTTTGGACCGGACCGTGGAACGGTTCTATCCGAACGAACGATGAGCGAACTGGCCAGCCGCCTCCGAGCCGTGCACCTGCACGTGGCCCGCTTGGTGGCCGACCGGGAGGTCGCGCGCAAGAAGGTGCTCGCCTTGGAGCACGACCTGCGCGAGCACCAGCGGAACGCCGCAGTGCTTCAGGCCCGTATCGCCGAGCTCGAACGGGAGAACGAGGTCCTTCGGGTGACCCGGCCGGCATCGACACAACGCGCTGAGGGTCAGTCGGAAGCAAAGCAACGGATCGACGAGCTTGTCAATGAGATCGATCGCTGTCTGGCGTTATTGACGCACTAACGGAACAGCGACCCCAGGACCATGGACGAACTATCCATCCGTATCGAGCTCGCCGGGCGGGCGTATCCCCTCACCATCCACAAGGACGAGGAGGCGAACATCCGCAAGGCGGTGCAGGAGATCAACGACAGCATCACCCGCTTGAAGCAGCACTACCCGCTGACCGACAAGCAGGACCTGTTGGCCATGGCGGCCTTGGAGGTGACCACGCGCGCCCTGAACAGCGTGGCACCACCCCAGCATACCGACGCCCTCGCCGAACTGGCGGAGATCGAACGGCTGCTGGAAGGCCTCCGCTCCTGAGCCCGGTACGCTTCCACCCGAAGGCCCCAGGGTCCGCTTAAAACGAGTGGACGAATGGACCTTACAAGCATTCTGATCGGTGTCCTGGCCGGCGTGGTCGGCGGGGGCGCTGTGGTGTACGTGCTCCTTACGAGCGTGATGAAACGCCGCCGCGAGGGGCTGTTGAAAGAGGCCGAGGCCGAGGCCGAGGCGATCAAGAAGGAGAAGGTGGTGCAGGCGAAGGAGAAGTTCCTGCAGCTGAAGGAGGAGCACGAAAAGCACGTGCGCGACCGCGAGAAGCAGCTCCAACAGGGCCAGGAGAAGATCAAGCAGCGCGAATCGCAATTGAGCCGGCAGCAGCAGGACCTGGCCAACAAGGAGAAGCAGGTGGACGGCCTGAAGCGCGACCTGGAGCAGAAGCTCAGCGGCATCGACCGGCGCAAGGAGGAGGTGGAGAAGATGCACCAGAAGCAGGTGACCATGCTCGAAAAGGTGGCCAACCTCAACGCGGACGATGCAAAGAAGCAGCTGATGGACAGCCTGCGCGATGAGGCCCGCACCGCTGCGATGGCCCACATCAAGGAGGTGACCGAGGAGGCCAAGCTGCAGGCCAACAAGGAGGCCAAGCGGATCGTGATCCAGACGATCCAACGGGTGGCCACCGAGCACGCCATCGAGAACAGCGTGAGCACCTTCCACATCGAGAACGACGACGTGAAGGGCCGCATCATCGGGCGCGAGGGCCGCAACATCCGCACCCTGGAGGAGGCCACCGGTGTGGAGATCATCGTGGACGACACCCCGGGGGCCATCATCCTCAGCTGCTTCGACCCGGTGCGCCGCGAGATGGCCCGCCTGGCCCTGCACCAGCTGGTGAAGGACGGCCGCATCCACCCCGGCCGCATCGAGGAGATCGTGGCCAAGACCAAGCGTCACCTGGAGGAGGAGATCATCGAGACCGGCAAGCGCACCTGCATCGACCTGGGCATCCACGGCCTTCACACCGAGCTGATCCGCATGGTGGGCCGCATGAAGTACCGCAGCTCCTACGGCCAGAACCTGCTCCAGCACAGCCGCGAGGTGGCCAACCTCAGCGCCATCATGGCCAGCGAACTGGGCCTGAACCCCAAGACAGCCAAGCGCGCCGGCCTGCTGCACGACATCGGCAAGGTGCCCGACGAGGAGCCCGAGCTGCCGCACGCCCTGCTGGGCATGAAGCTCGCCGAGAAGTACGGCGAGAAGCCCGATGTGTGCAACGCCATCGGTGCCCACCACGACGAGATCGAGATGACCACCCTGTTCTCGCCGATCGTGCAGGCCTGCGATGCCATCAGCGGTGCCCGGCCGGGCGCCCGCCGCGAGGCCGTGGAGCAGTACATCCAGCGCCTCAAGGACCTCGAGGGCCTGGCCATGAGCTACCAGGGCGTTTCCAAGGCCTTCGCCATCCAGGCCGGCCGCGAGCTGCGCGTGATGGTGGAGAGCGACCGCGTGACCGACCAGGAGGCGGATTCGATGAGCATGAGCATCGCCGAGCGCATCCAGAACGAGATGACCTACCCCGGCCAGGTGAAGATCACCGTGATCCGCGAGAAGCGCTCCACGGCCATCGCCAAGTAGCGCGTACCACATTCCCGACCAGCAGCATCCCCCGGCACGCACCGGGGGATGCGCGTTCCTGGAAGGACCCGCTGTTGAGAAGTGCTGCCCCGACCGGACCGTTCAGCCTCCACCACGGATAGTTTTGCCGGGCCATGGCCGACACTCCCTCCCGGCGCACCGTCCTCGTTACCGGAGGGTCCGGCTTCATAGGCTCCCACGTGTGCGACGCCCTGCTGGCCGCCGGCGACCGGGTACGTTGCCTGGACAACTTCGCCACCGGCAGGCGGTCCACCGTCGCCCACCTGATGGGCCGGAGCGACTTCGAGCTCGTGGAAGGCGACATCCGCGACCGTGAAGCCGTGCTCCACGCGGTGAACGGCGTGGACCGGGTGGTGCACCTCGCTGCGCTGGGCTCGGTGCCGCGCTCCATCGCCGACCCCCTGCCGAGCGAGGCGGCCAACCTGCTGGGCTTCCTGCATGTGCTCGAGGCCTGCCGCATCCTCGGCACCGAGCGGCTGGTGTACGCCAGCAGTTCCAGCGTGTACGGCGACTCCAAGGCCTCGCCCAAGCACGAGGGCATGGAGGGGCGTCCGCTTTCGCCCTACGCGGTGACCAAGGCCATGGACGAGGCCTACGCCGACCTGTACCACCGTCTGCACGGGGTGAAGGTCATCGGGCTGCGCTTCTTCAACGTGTTCGGTGAACGGCAGGACCCCGAGGGTCCGTACGCGGCGGCCATCCCCCGCTTCATCCGCGCACTGCTCCGGCACGAACGGCCCGAGATCTACGGCGACGGTGAGCAGACCCGCGATTTCACCTACGTGGGCAATGCGGTGCAGGCGGTGCGTTGCGGGCTTGACACCACGCACCCCGAGGCGCCGGGCCAGGTGTTCAACGTGGCCGTGGGCACCACCACCGGGCTCAACGACCTGCTGGCCATGATCCAGGAGCGGCTGGGGGCCATCGACCCCGCCATCGCCTCCATCCGTCCGGTGCACCGGCCCGACCGGCCCGGCGACGTGCGCGACTCCCTGGCCAACATCGACCGGGCCGGTGCGCTGCTGGGTTACCGCCCGGCGATCACCGTGCAGCAGGGGCTGGACCGCGCGGTGCCCTGGTACGCCGAGCACTGGCGCTGAGGCGGCGGGTTACCTTCGGCGGCCCCATGCCGACCGACCGCCGCCCATGAGCCCCGACGAGATCATCGTGCTGTGCACCCTGCTGGGGGCGCTGGTGCTCTTCATCTCCGAGAAGCTCAGCATCGACCTGGTGGCCCTGCTGCTCCTGCTGGTGCTCGTGGGCACCGGGGTCATCAGCGCGCAGCAGGCCCTTGATGGGTTCAGCGATCCGGCCACCATCACCGTGGCCTTCATGTTCGTGCTGAGCACGGCGCTGCTGCGCACCGGCGCCGTGAGCATGCTGGGGCCCCGCCTCTCGCGGGTGTTCCGCTCCAGGCCCAGGCTGGGCATGTTCCTCTTCGCGCTCAGCATCGGGCTCATCAGCGCCTTCGTGAACAACACGCCCGTGGTGGCCCTGCTGATGCCGGTGGTGGTGCAGGTGGCCCACAGCAGCGGCATGTCGCCCGGCAAGCTCCTCATCCCGCTGAGCTTCTCCACCATCGTGGGCGGGGTGGTCACCCTGCTCGGTACCAGCACCAACATCGTGGTGAGCGGTGTGCTCAGCTCCCAGGGCCATCCCGGGCTGGGGATGTTCGACCAGACCCCGCTCGGCCTGGTGTTCCTGCTGGTGGGCGTGCTCTACCTCACCTTCGTGGCGCCCCGGTTGCTGCCCGACCGGCGCACATCGCGCGACCTCGCCGACAAGTTCAACATGCGGGGCTACATCACCGAGATCCAGCTCCTGCCCGGGGCCGTGGCGCCCGGTCAGCGCATCATGGACAGCGCGTTCGTGCGGGAACTGGAGATGGACGTCATCGAGATCCGGCGCGACGACCAGCGGTTCATCCTGCCCAGCGGCGACTTCGAGCTGCAGCAGGGCGATGTGCTGAAGGTGCGCTGCGAGATGGGGCGCATCCGCGAGCTCAAGGACCGCGCGCACATCTCGGTGAAGCCGGAGCTCATGCTCGCCAACGACGACCTGCGCCGCCGCGGCACCACCCTGGTGGAGCTGGTGATCACCGCATCCAGCGAACTGGAGGGCAAGGTGCTCGGCGAGGCCGACCTCATCCGCAAGTACAGGGCCGTGCCGCTCGCCGTGCGCCACCGCGAGGACGTGGTGCACGAACGGCTGCACGACGTGGTGCTGCGGGCCGGCGATGTGGTGCTGGCCGAGGTGCGCAGCCACTACGTGGCCACCCTGAAGCGCCTGGAGTCCACCACCGACGCCCCCTTCGTGATCCTCACCGAGCAGGAGGGCGTGGCCCTGTTCCAACGGAAGCGCTTCGCCTTCGTGGCCCTGATGCTGCTGGCCGTGGTGGTGCTCTCCGCCACCGGTACGGTGCCGATCGCCATCGCCACCCTGGGCGCTGCCGTGCTGCTCACGGTCACCGGCATGATCACCGTGAAGGAGATGCACGAGTCCATCGAGTGGCGCATCGTGTTCCTGCTCGCCGGCATGCTGAGCTTGGGCGTGGCCATGAAGGAATGCGGCCTGGCCGACCGGCTCGCCACGGGCCTGGTGGATGTGCTGGGACCCATGGGGCCGCACTGGGTGGTGGGAGGTCTGTACCTCGTCACCTGGCTGCTCACCGAGCTCATGAGCAACACCGCCACGGCCGCACTGGTCACGCCGATCGCCCTGGCCGCGGCGAGGACGCTGGGGATCGACCCCATGCCTTTGGTGATGACCGTGGTGTTCGCGGCCAGTTCCGGGTTCATGACGCCCTTCGGGTACCAGACGAACGCCATGGTCTTCGGCGCCGGCCAATACCGCTCGAAGGACTTCCTGCGCGTGGGCACGCCCCTGGCCATCCTGCTCTGGATCCTGGCCACGGTGATGATCCCGTTGGTGTATCCGTTCCACCCGTAGGGCCGGCCGCGGGGCTCAGTCCTGCCAGAGCGCGATCAAGGCCACTGCCGCACCGGTCATCAACGCCAGGGTGAGCGCGCCCAGCAGGTTCGACCAACGACCGTTGACGTGCTCGCCCATGATCGCGCGTTGGTTGCAGATGTGCAGGATGAGGCCGATGAGCACCGGGGCCGTAAGGCCGTAAAGCACGGCGGTCCACAGCAAGGCCTGGATGGGGCTGATCCCCAGGTGCTCCAGGGTGAGCCCGATGCCGATGGACACGATCATGGTGAGGTAGAAGCCCTTCGCCTCGTGGAACTTGCGGTCCAGGCCTTCCTCCCACCCGAAGGTCTCGGCGAGCATGTAGCTCAACGAGCCGGCCAGCACGGGGATGGCAAGCGTACCGGTGCCCAGGATGCCGCAGGCGAAGAGCAGGTAGGCCATGTCGCCGGCCAGCGGGCGCAGGGCCTCGGCGGCCTGCTCCACCGTGGTGATGTCGTGCGCCCCGGCGTGGAAGAGCACCGTGCCCGTGGCCAGCACGATGAAGAAGAACACCACGTTGGTGAGCAGCATCCCGCCCCGCACATCGGTGCCCATGGCCTGGATGATCCGCTTGTCCACCACCAGGTGGCGCTGCTGCGCTTCCTCCACCTCCATGCTGGCCTGCCAGAAGAAGAGGTAGGGACTGATGGTGGTGCCGAGGATCCCCACCAGGGCCATGAAATAGGCCTCGCTCGGCTCGATGTCGGGCCAAACCGCGCTAAGCAGCGCCTCCCGCCAGTCCGTGGTGGTGAGGAAGGGGATGAGGATGTAGCAGAAGAGCACCAGGCAGAGCCACTTCAGCACGGTGGCGATCTTCCGGTAGTTCCACACCACCAGGGCGACCACCAGCAGCACCGAGATCAACACGCTGGCCACGAAGGCCGGCACCTTGGGGGCGATCAGGTTCACCACCGCGCCCATGCTGGCGATGTCGGCGCCCACGTTCAGGGTGATGGCCGGGAAGCTCAGCACCAGGATCAGGGCCGTGACCCACCGCGGGTAATGCCGGCGGATCACCCCCATGAGCCCGGTTCGCGTGACCAGCCCGATGCGCGCGCTCATCTCCTGCATCGCCACCATCAGCGGGTAGGTGGCCACCGCCGTCCACAGCAGCTTCGGACCGAACCGGGCGCCGGCCTGCGAGTACGTGGCGATGCCGCTGGGGTCGTCGTCACTGGCACCGGTGATGAGGCCAGGGCCGAGCTTGCGCCAGAAGCGTGACAACCGCGTGGACATGGCGCAAAGGTGCGACCTGTGAAGGCTTGTACGCGGCTTGGCCCGGTGTTCGCATCTTGGAGGCCCGAACAGGACACCCTCATGCGCGCGATCACCCCGCTTCTCCTCGCCCTCGGCCTTCCGCTCTTCGCCCAGCAACCCGCCGGCACGGCCCCCGAGGGCACGCGCCAGGCCATGGACGCGGTGATGCGCAGCTACTTCGATGCGAACGCCCCGGGCGCGGTGGGTCTGGTGGCCCTTGACGGACAGGTGCTGTGGACCGGCGCCGTGGGCCTGGCCGATGCCAAGGCGCGCACGCCGCTCGGCAAGGACGATGTGTTCCGCATCGGCTCCCTCACCAAGCAGTTCACCGCCACCGCCATCCTGCAGCTCGTGGAGGACGGCGCCTTGAAGCTCGATGCCGACATCCGCAGCTACATCGAGTTCCCCAAGAAGGACCACGTGATCACCGTGGAGCACCTGCTCACCCACACCAGCGGCATACCCAACTACACCGACCTGCCCACCTTCACCCCGAAGCTCTATGGGAAGGATGTGCTCGTGAAGGATGTGGTGGCCACCTTCAAGGACCTGCCGCTGGAGTTCGAGCCGGGAACGAAATGGGCGTACAGCAACAGCGGCTACATCCTGCTCGGCCTCATCATCGAGAAGGTGAGCGGCCTGAGCTACGAGGGCTACCTGCAGGAGTTCATCTTCGGTCCCGCGGGCATGACCCACACGAGCGCCTCGGCCGCCAACACGCTCGTGGAGAACGAGGTGAAGGGCCATGCGCGCGATGGCGCCTCGTGGCGCGAGGCGGTCCCCCTCAGCCTCACATGGCCCTATTCCGCCGGGGTGATACGCAGTTCCGTGGAGGACCTCAACGCCTGGAACACCGCGGTGATGAGCGGGCTGCTCGTGCCGCCCGCCAGCATGGACCGCGCGTTCAAGGACCACCTGCTGAAGGATGGTACGCCCGCGCACTACGGGTACGGCTGGATGGTGGGGCGCCTGCAAGGCACGGGCACGCTGGAGCACGGCGGCGGCATCAACGGCTTTTCCAGCTACGGCATCTTCGACCCGCAGGACGCCGTGTACGCGGTGGTGCTGAGCGACCGTGAGGATGCGCCCACCGGAGCGGCGGCCGCCGAGCTGGCGGCCATCGCCATGGGCGCGCCCTTCCCGACCGCACCTTACGGGGTGGACACGGCCGCGCTGCGGGCTTACGCCGGTGTGTATGTGTCGGACAAGGGCACCGAGCGCTACCTCACCGTGGAAGGAGGCAAGCTCTGGTCGCAGCGCCAAGGAGGTGCGCGCTATGCGCTGCGGTGCGTGGGCCAGGACCAGTTCCGCTTCGAGAACGACCTGGTGATCCTCGACTTTCAGCGCGCCGGCGGCGTGGTGACCGGTGCCCGCTTGCGCACCCGGATGGACGAGGAACCGCTCACCCGCACGGACCGCCCGCTGCCCGTGGCACCCAAGGAAATGGCGCTCGATGCGGCCGTCCTGCAGCGTTACGCCGGTGTGTATGAGCTGCAGCCGGGCTTCAACCTCACGTTCCGCGTGGACGGAACACGCTTCCTCACCCAGGGTACGGGGCAGCCGGAAGTGGAGGCCTTCGCGAGCGGCCCCACCACCTTCTTCCTCAAGGCCGTGGACGCGCGGATCGAGTTCTACCCGGAGGAGAACGGCAAGGTGAAACGCATGAAGCTCTTCCAGGGCGGGGCCGAGCTCGAGGGCAAGCGCATCAAGTGAGGTGCGTGTCCCTCAGGACCTCGGTCGCGGGAGCGTGCGCAGCTTTGTGTTCTCGACGCGTCCAGTAGGTGTGCCCGGCCCATTCCAGCAGTGGGATCAGGCACATGAGCACGGTGAAGAGCGATGCGCTCTTCCACATGGAAGCGTACTGCCGCTCGATGAGCGAGTGCGTGAGACCGCCCAGATTCACCTTGATCGTGCGCTCCATCTCACCCAGGTCCGCTTTCAACAAGAAGTCCACATCCTCATGGAAGGAGCGGTAGTCCATGGGTTCACCGGAGGCGTGGAGCTGCGGGCTTCCGCTGGTCTTGAGGTAGATGCCGTAGAGGATGGCCGAAGCGATGTCGTCCTCGTACCGGTCGATGAACCAGCCGGCGAGCATCGCGGCGCCGCTCCGGGTCCAATTGCGCTCGCCTTCGGGTCCGCGCAGCATGGTCTTGATGGCACCGGTGATCTCCTTGCCAAGGCTCTGGCCGGTGCGTCCGCCTTCCTGGAGCGGAACGAGGAAGGCCTGCCGGGCCTCGGGCGTTCCCAGGCTGGGGGCCAGCGCGTGTTCGTAAAGGGCACCGATCGCCGCGTCGTTCGCGGCGATCGCGGCGTTGCGCACGGAGCGATAGAGGCCCAGCTGCACCCCGGTCATCACACAGACCACGATCAAGTAGGGGACATACAGCTTCACGAGCCTGTTGTACCACACGTTCGCCGGTCTCCTGAAAAGCCCCAGCTTGCCAAGCACCACGGCGAGCAGTACGCCCAGGAGCAACCCGATGGCACCGGCGGTGAGGGTGTTGCCCACGGTGGCGCCCATGTGGTCCATGGTCAGTTCGGCCAAGGCCTTCCAGTCCTGCTTCATGCGTCCAAGTTCGTGTTCGACAGCGACCAGGCCAGCACCTGCTTGTCGTCGCCGGCGGTGATCAGGAGCTCATCCGTCCAGAGCAGGGTGTTCACGCTGTGCCGGTGCCCGTCCAGGGTGCGGTCGATGCGCGCGCGGACATCGAAGCCCGCCGCGTCCCACAGCTTCACATGCTTGTCACGCGAGGCCGTGGCGCACGTCCGGCCTTGTGCATCGAAGGCCACGCGGTAGATGGCGGCCTTGTGCGCGGGGATGGCCAGCATTTCGCGCACCGTTCCGGAGTGATGCCATAGCCGCAGGTGTCCGTCCTTGCCTCCGGTGAGCAGAGCTGGCTTGGTCGGGTGAAAGGCCGCGCACAACGCACCGCCCTCGTGGGCCTGCAGGGTGTGCCGTTCGTTCAGGTCCACCGTATCGAGCAGCCGCACGGTACCATCACCGCAGGCTACGGCAAGCGTATCGCCCTCCGGCGCCACGGCGAGGTCGCGCAGCTTGGTGTCCGAGAGCGGAACGTGCCGCTCCGGGACCAACCGCTCCGCACCGCTGTACACGGCAAGGGTGCCGTCGCCGGCGGCACAGGCCGTTCGTCCATCGGCAAGTCGCCGGATGGCATAGAGGCCCTTGCGCTGAGCCTGGATCACGCGCTCCTCACGGCGCGAGCGCAGGTCCACCGCGATCAGGTCGCCGCCGTCGGTGCCGATGAACAGCCACGGTGCGCTCTGCAGCAGGGCGTAGACCGGCCGGCCCACACGCACCACGGCCTCCCCCGCATCGGGCCGCGCCAGGTCCCATTGGACCACGAAGCCATCGCTGCCCGCGCTCAGGAAGGTGCCCGGTCGCATGCCCGGCGCGAGCGCGTATACGGCGCCGGTGTGCCCGGTGAAGCGGGCGCGCAACGTTGGGGTCATGCCGCGAAGATCCGATGCAGGAGCATGCACCTGTCGCCATGCTGGGCCGTGCGCCGTACCGAAGCGCCACCGGCCCCGCTCGCGCAAGGCGTGCGGGGCCGGTGCGGGGTGCTCGCGTACCGGTGACCGACCACCTCAGAGCCGCGCCTCCAGTTCCTTCCGGAGGTCGTCCGCCTCGATGGGCTCCAGGTGCAGGTCCACCTCGAGCTTCTCGGCGATGGTGATCTCCTGCATGGCCAGGTGCGGCTTCCCATCGCGGTAGGCCGTGGCGAGCACGATGGCCTTCGCGCCCACGGGAAGCTGCATCGGCTCGAAGTCGCCGTGTGAGAAGCCGTAGGAGCCGTTCTTCATCTCGTAGCCGGGCAGGTACATGCCGTGGCTCTTCACCACCATGCTGATGCACACGTCGCCCACCTCCTTGTTGTCGATGCGCGTCACGATGTCCACGGGCTTGCTGCGCTTGTCGTACATCAACCGGTCGATGTTGGCCCAGCCGAGCTGCTTCACCTGGAAGACGTAGTTGGTGGCGGGGTCGACCTTGAACTGGTTCGTGCCCTTCACGGAACGTTGCGCGGCACCACCGCCCTTCTGCCGGCTCTCCGCGATGGCCTCGTTCCAGGACAGCGCCTGTGCCCCGTTCCCCCAGGCGAAGTTCTGCAGGGTGTCCATGGGCGTAAGGGTAACGCGCTCCCCACCGGCCACGACCACGCTGTCCTTCGTGATGAAGAATCCCTCTTCGCGCCACACCAGGCGCATCAGGTCCTCTTGCATGGCCTTGGGCATCCGTTCCCAACTGGGATACTTGTCCAGCCGGATCCATGCGTTCGTGCGCAATACATCGATGCTCACCACGGCTTGGTCAACCTCAAGGCTCCGACCCTCGTTCTCCACGTTCTCCGCGGGAGGTGCCATCAATTCGCGCGGCGCCGTCCATTCCACGCTGCTGCCCGATACTTCTCCAGCGAAGAACTTCATGCCGCTCTTCACCCCGCGCGTGGGAATGGCCATGTCGATGCGCTTGCCGTCCGCCAGGGCCAGCGCCTCACCTCCGGCCTGCGCTTCGAGGCAGAAGGAACCACCGCTCTCCAGCGCCTTGCCCTGGTACACGGTGACCATGTTGCCGCACACGAAGTCGGCCGGTTTCAGCACCTCGCGGAGCTGCAGGTCCACCTGGCCGGTCACCGTCCGGCCGCGCGCATCCACGAAGGCGTTCGCGGGGACCTTGAGGGTGCAGCCACCCTGGCTGTGGAGCACGGTCTCCTCGCCGGCCTTCAGCGCGAAGTGCTGAGCCTTGATGTTGGCGGGTGACTGCAGGGCCTTCGCGTGCTTGGCCACAGGCTTCGGCTTGGCACGGACGCTCGTGGGCGTGGCAGGGGCAGGGGCAGGAGCAGGAGCAGGAGCAGGGGCAGGGGCAGGGGCAGGGGTGATGTCCTCGACGGGAGCTGTGGTGCGCGAGGCGGATGCGACGGGGTGCGCGGCCAGAGTGGTCGTGGTGCGTTGGTGCTGCTGGTACCACCAGTTGGTGCAGAGGCCACCGAGCACGAGGGCTCCGGCGAGCAGGATGATGTGGGGCTTCTTCATCGGTCAAGCTGTTTCGTTGACCTGAATGCGCCGCCCGGAAAAAGGTGACCCCGGTCTCCTGGTGGGAGCCGGGGTCAGCGAAGGTGTGGTGCGGGTCAGAGCAGGTTCTCCTTGGCGGCGGCCTTGCGCTTGGGGTCGGCCGGCATGGTGCCGAACACATGGTCCCAGAACGGCGAGCTCACACCGAAAGCCCCATCGTCACCCACATAGTGGTGCAGGTTGTGGTGCTTCCAGATCACGCTGAGGAAGTTCTTCGGCGGCTTGTACATGTGGATGGCGTAGTGCGCCGAGAGGTAGGTGCTGTAGCCGAAGAGGAAGCCGCCACCGAAGGCGAAGCCCAGGTCGCCCATGATCAGGCGGTACAGGCTGATGAAGAGCAGCGCGATCACGATGCTGAGCACCGGCGGCAGCGCCAGGCGGCTCTTGTCGCGCGGGTGGTCGTGGTGCACGCCGTGGATGGTGTACTGGAACTTCCGCTTGCCCTCGGTGGTGGCCGGGATGTGGTAGAGGTAGCGGTGCATGAGGTACTCGATCAGGGTGAAGAAGAAGGCCCCGAGCAGGAAGAAAAGGAGGGCCATCCACCAGGTTACCCCGAGCCTGGCGATGGAGTACCACAGGGTGAGGATTCCAGCGGACCAGAACAGGGTCAGCGGGATGGCGATGTGGGTCTTCGTCAATGCCTCCAGGAACGGGTTCTTGAACACCCTTCCGGCACTGGATACATGTCGCGTGGCCATGGTACGTGTGCAGTTCGCGGTGCGAATTTAACCACGCGGCACGGGAGCGGGTCTGATCGAGGTCACCGTCATGGACGCGTATCCCAATGGAATACGGCCCCGATGAAGCCGCTGCGGCCCGGCGCGGGGTTGTAATACCGGCCGGTCGGGTCGTTCAGTTGCACGAAGGACGTGTACCGCTGGTCGAGCAGGTTGTCGCCGTGCAGGAAGAGGTCCAGCGTGCCCGCCGAGCGGAGGCGGATGCGCTGCACCACCCGCACATGGAGCAGGTCGTAGCCGGGCACCAAGGCCGTGCCCGCCGTGTTCGCGGTCACCTGGCCCGCCCCGCGCCAGCCGGCCTCGAACGAGGTACCGGGCCTCGTGCCCAACCGAAGGATGAGGCCGTAGGCGAGTTCCGGCACACCGGGCACCCGCACTTCCTGGCCTGGATCCGCGGGCGCATACCGATGCTGCTGCACGGCCACGAAGCCTTGGACCCCGAAACGGGCCCTGCCGATCGCCCGGTCGTCGCGCAGGCTCAGTTCCAGGCCGTTCTGCCGGGCATTGCCCACGTTGGTGTACCGCACCTGGTCGGTGGTGTCAACGGGCACGGCCTGGATCAGCCCATCGGTGCGCCGGGCATAGGCCACCACGGCAAGCACCGGTCCGTCCGCCTCATCCCCCAGGTCCAGCCCGGCCTCCCATTCGGAGACCCGTTCGGGCCCGAGCGTGGTGTTGAAGCCACCGGTGGTGCCGAGCAGTTCCCACACCGTGGGCCGGGCTGTGCTCTCGGCATAACGAAGGTGCATGGCGAGGGCGCGGCCGGCCCGGTAGGAAAGGCCCACCAAGGGCGTGGCGCCGGCGTTCCGGTCCGTTCGCAGCACGGTGTCGCGCAGATGGTCGTCGTGCCGGACGAGGTAGCGCTCGCCGCCCAAGGCCGCATGCAGGGTCCACCGGTCGCGTCTGGCCTGCACCGCCACGAAGGGGTTGATCGCGCCGGCATCGGTGGTGGCGTCGGTGCGCACGTCACCCTGTACGCCGTCCACGTACGTGTTCTCCTTCAGGTCGTCGCGCTCCTGCAGGGCTTCCAACCCCGCCTCCCAGGCCAGCTCCAGCAGGCCGCCGCGGTGTTCACCGCCCAGGGCCAGCCGGGCCCCGAAGGCTCCGATGCGCTCGTCCTTGTAGCCGTTGTTGGTGGCCGAGGTGCCGTACGGGTTCACCTTGTCGATGAGCTGACCGTGGATGCTGCTGCGCATGCGCAGGCCATGGCCCAGGTCGAGCTCGTTGAACACGCCGGCGAGCAGTTGGGTCTTGTCCACGTGGGCGTTCACCAGCACACTGTAGGGCCGCGCGCTGCGCGGGGCCGCCAGGGCGGTAAGGCTGTCCAAGCTGCCGGGCAACGCCCAAGTGGCCCGCTGGGCGGTGATCAGCGCCTGGGTGACGTTGTTGCGGGCCCGCCACCGCGTGGCGATCCAGGCCTGCTCGCGCGTGCTCCATTCCTGCTCCCGGTAGCCGTCGTTCCCTTGCTTCAGCACGCCCACGCTCATGCTGCCGGTGGGCGTGGTGCTGCCGGCCTGCACCGCCATGCGGTAGAAGCCGTTGCTGCCGCCGGTGAGCTCGGCCTCGATGTTGCGGCCGGGTGCCGTGGGCAGGGGCGGCCGCGCCAGCAGCAGGCCGCTGGGTGCGCTCCCGAACACCGGGCTGCCCACGCTGCGCACCACGTCCACCCGGTCCGCCAGGGCCGGGTCGAGCAGTTCGAGCGGAGTGCTGCCGTCCGCCAGGGTGAGCGGAAAGGGCCCCAAGTACACCTTCACCCCACGCACACCATAGGGCGCGCGGAGCAGGCTGCCCCGGATGCTCAGGCGGGTGCTGCCGCCCAGTCCACGCTGGTCCCACTGCACCCCCGGCGTCCACACCAGGGCGCTGCGGAGGGAGGAGCGCTCGTAGCCGTGCAGGGCGGCGCTGTCGGGCGTGGCGGTGGCCGCCAGGCCCTGCCGGTCGCGGCGCGTGGGCCAGGGCTCCACCGCGAGCGGGGCGAGCTCGCGCACCACGGGCCGCATCACCACCAGCCCGTTGGCGAGCGCATCCGTGGTGACCAGCCGCAGCGGTGCACGCCCGTCGCACTCCAGCACCAAGGTGTCGGTGATGGCCCGCAGGCACAGCTGCCCCATGGCGTCGCTCGTGCCCAGCACCAGGCGCCCCTTGTTCATCGCGGTGCAGCCTTGCAACGGCGACAGGTCCTCGGCGCGCACGACCGTGAAGCACGGCTGGGCCGCGGCGGAAAGGCCCACGCCCAGCGCGCACAGCAACAGGCACATGGACCGGAGCATGGCGCCGAAGGTACCGGGCCTTTCGTGCAACGGTGGAACGATTAGCTTTGCCGCCCCGCCGGCTCCGGCTGTCGGGACTTGGACGTTTAGCTCAGCTGGTTCAGAGCACTACTTTGACAGAGTAGGGGTCACTGGTTCGAATCCAGTAACGTCCACCAGGCCTCTTCGCCACGCAGAGGCCGAGCGCCCCGAGGCATCGGGGCTTTTTCATCCCTGACCATGAGGAACGGATCCATCTTTCTGACCATGGCCGCAGTGCTCGGCCTGGTGATCGCCATGGTGCGCATGGGCAAATTGGATGCGAAGGTGCGGGCCCTGGAGTCGGGAAGCGCTGCATCGGCCACCGCAGCGGCCCCCGCCCCCGAGATCGCCGTGTACATGGCCCGGATCCAGGTGTACATGCACAAGCTGTACTGGGCCGGCATGGCGCAGAACGTGCCCCTGGCCGACTTCTACCGGCACGAGATCAACGAGGTGATGGAGGAGCTGGCCCGGGCGGGCATCGTGGAGGACGGGCTCAACATCAGCGGCAACATGGCCCAGATCGGCCTTCCGGCCATCGAGGCCATGAAGGCCCACCTCAAGGAGCAGGGACTGGTTGATTTCCGGGCCCGGTACGAGGAACTCGCCACGGCCTGCAACAACTGCCATGCGGCCAGCGGCCATGCGATCATCCGCGTCCAGGTGCCGCTGGAGAACCGCTACACCGACCAGGTCTTCACCCCCTGACCCGCCACCGGACACGCCCCCTCGAAACCTCACGAACCGAAACCCCTCCCGCATGAAACGGATCATTTACACGATCGCGCTGCTGGCGGCCTCGCTCCCGTCGTTCGCGCAAGAGGACATCACCAAGGACGACCGCGAGAGCATCAAGAAGATCAACGCTGACGCCAAGGCCGATTCCGGCAAGGTCTGGACCAAAGGCGGTGTGTTCCAGCTCAATTTCAGCCAGGTGCAGCTCGTGAACTGGGCGGCCGGTGGTTACAGCTCCATGTCGGGCCTCGCCCAGGTGAACGCCTTCGCCAACAAGCGCAAAGGGCGTTGGGCCTGGGACAACAGCGTGATCATGGCCTATGGTGCGTTGAACGAGCAGGGCAAGAAGACCCGCAAGACCGACGACCGCTTCGAACTCAACTCCCGCCTGGGCTATGAGATGGACGGGTCCAAGTGGTACGCCAGTGCCTTGTTCCAGCTCCGCAGCCAGTTCCTGTACGGTTATGACAAGGACGTGGACTCCCTGAAGATCTCGAACTTCATGTCGCCGGGCTATGTGCTCTTCGGTCTCGGTTTCGACTACAAGCCGAGCAAGAACTTCTCGGTGTACCTGTCGCCGGTGATGTCCAAGACCACCTTCGTCACCGACCAGACACTGTACTACAACAACCCGGAACTGACGCTCTACGGGGTGAAGGCCGGCGAGAACACGGTCTTCCAGCTCGGTGCGTACGCGAACATCTTCTACACCACCCCGGTGGCCGAGAACATCACCTTCCTCACCCGCCTCGATCTGTTCAGCAACTACCTGGACAACCCGCAGAACATCGACGTGAACTGGGAGACGCTGTGGACCTTCAAGGTGAACAGCTGGTTCGCGGCCACGATCAACACGCTGCTCATCTACGACGACGAGATCGACATCGCGCAGAAGCAGGAGGACGGCACCTTCAAGGTGGGGCCGAACACCCAGTTCAAGGAGACGCTCTCCCTGGGTTTCACCATGAAGTTCTGACCGATCGACGACCTGACCGGAGCGGCCGCCTTGTGCGGCCGCTTCCCGTTCTCAGCGGTAGGTCCATTCGCCCTCCACGGGTCCGAGCCACGCGTACTGTACCGGGTTCCCCCGCCGGGCCACCACCTGCACCGCGGCGATCCTGAGGTCCGCGCGGTGTTCGTTCCAGATGTAGGCCTCCACGAAGGCACGCGTCGGTCGTTGCACGCCTTCGGTGCCCGTTGCCGCGGCGAGCGTGCCTTGCGTTGACCTCATCGGCCCGCTGGTGCGGTACGCCACGGAGCGCTTGTCCTCGACCACCTCCAGCACGAGCCGCGCGCCGTCCATCGGTCCGGTGCCGGCCACCTCGGCCGTGGCTTCGATGAGAGGGCGACCCACGTGGTCAAGGCTGTCCAACCGTACCGCGAACGAGAGGCCGTACTCCCACGCGCCGAAGTCCCAACGGCGCAGCGGCATGAGGAAGTTCCCGCTGTCGGCCACCACCGCGATCCGCGGATCCACCGTCCAGCCGCGGCCCTCGATGGCCTGGGGCGTAAGCATGGAGCGGAAGAGCTCATCCGTGATCGCCTGGGGTGTGGGACGCGCGCTGAGCAGGAAGGCCTGGCCCTCGGCCATGTCGTGCCGCGCGAGCAGGAAGGGGAAGGACCGGCGCACCTGGAGCGTTCGAACGGCCGGGGCCTGGAGCGTGGTCCCGAGGAACACCTTGTCGGTGCGCAGGCCGTTCAGCGTGTCCTCCACCGCGTGGGCGTCCATGCCGGCGAGATCGATGTGCGCGCGCTGTTCCACCGGTACGTGCCAGCGGTCGAAGTGGAAGCGCAGCATATGCTCCGTGGCATCGGTGACCGCCGTGATCCCGGCCTCGTTCGCGGCGATGATGCCCCGCGCGATCACCTCGTAGCGGTTTTGCGCGCTGCTGTTGAGCGCGTAGTGCAGCCGGGTGGTGACCAGCGTGGTCGTCGCCACGCAGGCGATGACCGCCGCGACGAGGGTCGCGGTGCGGAAGGCGAGCCCGTGCAGCCCGACCATCAGCAGGAGGAGCAGGTAGGGAAAGGCGAAGAGCACCGCCGAGTGCTGCAGCACCGGCGCGCGCCATACGGAATAGGCGTAGGTGACGAGGTAGGGCAGCAGGCCGCCCAGGAGGCCGAGCACCAGGACCTTCCGCTCCGGTCGCCGCCGCATGACCCCACGCACCAGCGACCACACCATCACGGCGAGCATCACGGCGCCCAGCGCAATGGACCAATGCGCGAGGAAGCGCGCGTGATCGACGAACCAGTGCCAGCTGGGCGGGGGGAGCCATTCGTCGAGGCCCTTCCAGGCGAGCTGTGCGCGCAGCAAAGGGAGGTTGGGGAGGTAGGCGAGCACCGCTGCGGCGCACGCGGTGAAATAGGCCGGGCGCCTCGTTGCGGGCATCAGGATCAGGGATGCGCCACCGATGAGCAAGGCCTGGAGCGCGGCAAGGTGATGGGCATATGCGCTCAAGGCCGCGGCCAGCGCCATGGGGATCAGCGTTCGGCGTCGGCCAAGGTCGAGGTAGGCGAGCGACCGCTCGGCCATCCATGCCGTGGTGAAGAGCCCGAAGGCGTACGGGCGCGCGAGCTGGCCGTAGAGCACGGTGAACTGCAGGGTGGCCAGCACCGCGGTGAACACGGTGGCGACCGATGCGTCCGTGAGCCGCGCGGCGATGCGGTGCAGCAGCAGCAGTGCGCCCACCGACGCGAGCATGAAGGGGAGCTTCACCCAGCGCTCGTCGAGCCCCACCAGCTTCGTCCACGCCCACAGGAACACCTGCACGCCCGGCGGGTGCGTGTCCACGCCCACCACACCCTTGGCCACGGTCTCCGCGAGCGTTGGATGCAGGCGCACCAGGGCGCTCAGCTCATCGTGCGCGTAGGCCAGGTCGCTGAACGGTGCGAAGCGCAGCACCGCGGCCAGCGCGAGCAAGGTGTACAGGACCGTCTGCTGCGAACGGGTGCCGGGCAGGAAGTGGGCGCGCTCGCCTTCAGCCACGGTCGAGGTCGCGTTGCACGTCGCGGGCCTTGATGCTCTCGCGCTTGTCGTACAGCTTCTTCCCCTTCGCCAGCGCGATGTCGAGCTTGGCCCGGCCGTTGGTGTCGACGAACAGCCGCACGGGCACCACCGTGATCCCCTGGTCCTTCAGCTTGCGCTGGAGCTTGGTCAGCTCGGTGCGGTGCAGCAGCAGCTTACGGTCGCGCTTGGGCTCGTGCGCGAAGTGCTTCGCGTTGGCGTACGGCTCGATGGTCATGTTGCGCACCACCAGCTCGTCGCCCACGAAGGTGCAGAAGGCCTCGTTGATGCTGGCCTGGCCGCCGCGGATGCTCTTGATCTCCGAGCCCATCAGCTGGATGCCGCAGGTGAAGGCATCGAGCAGGTGGTACTCGAAGGAGGCCTTTCGGTTCTTGATCTCGATGGCTGCCATGCGGGGAGCGCGAAACTACGCCTCCCCCGGCAGGCTGCGGCGGGCCTCCTCCATGCGTTGCATGATCGCATCGCGTTGGGCCTGGAGGTCGAGGAGGCGTTCCCGGTCCACTGCGAAGCTGAAGCGGAGCAGGCGCAGCAGGCGTTGCAGGTCGTTCCAGTAGTGCAGGGTGAGGTAGCCGGCGAAGGGCAGGGCCGCGAGGAAGGCGAGCCGCCCCCCGGTCCCTGCACCGGTGAAATGCCCGAAGGCCCATTGCTCAAGCGCGTAGAACGCCGGGAAGGTGATGAGGCCGGTGATCAGCTGCACGGGCGCCTTGTACTCGAGCTCCAGCCCGGAGGCGCGGTACACCTGCGAAGGCAGGATGTAGGGCAGGTAGTTGGTGGCCAGGCCGAAGAGGTAGGCGGGCAGCAGCAGCAAGGCTTCCAGTATGTAGGCTGCCAGCAGCAACTTGCGGTCGCGGCGCAGGAAGCGGTCGGTGAGGAAGCCCCGGGTGATCCCTTCGTGCTGGACGGCATCGAAGAAGGTGTGGATCCGTGCGGCCAGGTCGCGGAAGAGGGCGGGATCGCGGTCGCGCAAGGCCAGCATCGCATCGGCCACCTGCTTGCGCGCGGCCAGCGAGCGTCCGGCATCGCAATGGAGGTCCGCCGAGGGGTCGAGGAAGGTCGTGTAGAACGCGTGCGCCTTGATCAGCAGGTCCTCCTCGCTCTTGCTGGCCGTGGAGGGCACGTGCTGCGCCAGGGCCGAGCGGATGGCCTCGGTGAGCGCGCTAACCCCGGAGGCCTCATCGGCCTCGTACTCCGCCCGGAAGCGCGCCACCTCGATCGCGGGGCCCACGCTCACCGCCACCGCACTGCGGAACTGGATCGCGTCGGCGTAGTCGAGGGCCACCGGTTGGATGTGCGTTCCGCCCGCCCAGCCGCGCGCCTGCTCGTAGCCCAGCGCGATGCGAGCGGTGCCGGTCCGGATCTCGCGGAGCTTGATCTCGTAGTAGCTGCTCCCTTCGGGGAAGATGAGGAAGGTGCCCCCCGCATCGAGGTAGGCGTGGCATTGGGCGAAGGCCTTGGTGTTGTCCGGCCGCTCTCCGGGCGCCACATCCTTCTTCCGGAAGATGGGGATCACGTGGAAGAAGCGGAAGAAGGCGACGAGGAAGCGGTTGGCGAACAGCCCCGCGTTGGCCACGAAGCCGAGGCGCTGCGGCAAAAGCGCCGCCACGATCAGCGGGTCCATCAGCGTGTTCGGGTGGTTGGCCACCACGATCAGCGGACCCTTCGATCGGATGTTGGCGGCGCCCGACACCACGATGCGGCGGAAGAACACGGCGAGCGCGAGCCGCACCAGCACCCGTATGCCCCGGTAGATCATGGTGGCGGGAAGTTGGGCATTCCTTCGCTCCGGACACCCGTCAGGAAGCGGTGACGATGAGCACCGGCACCTTCACCCGGTGGCGCACCGCATCGAGCGTGGAGCCGAGCAGCAGGTCCTTGATGCCGCGGTGGCCGTGCGCGCCCATCACCAGCAGGTCGGCCTGGGCCGCGTTCACGAGGGCGGTTATCCCGCTCACCACCTCACCGGTGCCGTTGCGGGCCTCGGCCATATGGCCGGCCTCCCTCAACCGGTCCACGTACTGCTGCAGGTTGGCCTCGTCGTCGAGCACTTCACGGTCCTCCGCCTCGCTGCCCAGGTAGCGCGCCACCGCGGACTCGGTGATGTGGATGAGCACGTAGGTGGCCGTGCGGCCGCCCTGGGCCAGGGCTTCGGCGATGGTGCGCCGGTCGTGCGCGCTGAAATCGACGGTGATGCAGATGCGGCGGGGACGCGCGCGTTCGTCGATCCGCAGCACGGGCACGGCGCCGTCGAGGTGGACACGCGCCGCACGGCTCCGTCGGAAGAAGGGCTTGAAGGTGATGAAGAGCAGCAGGCCGAAGGCGCCGATCACCAGCGGGATCACGGTGTAGCGCACGAGGAACGCGATGTTCCCGCCCTGGGCGGTCCATCCCCGGATCTCCTGCACCACCAGCCGCACGTTCAGCGATACGATGATGAGCGCAGCGGCCCAGGCGAGCAGCTGCACCCAGGGCTTGATGGTGAACTCGCCCATGCGCCGCTTGTCGGAGCAGAAGTGGATCAACGGGATCACCGCGAAGCCGAGCTGCAGGCTGAGCACGACCTGGCTCAGCACGAGCAGGTCGCCGAGCGCCTGGTCGCCCCAGAACAGGATGCACACCACGGCCGGCGCGATGGCGATGAGGCGGGTGATCAGGCGCCGCAACCACGGACGGATGCGCAGGTCGAGGTAGCCTTCCATCACGATCTGCCCGGCGAGCGTGCCGGTGATGGTGGAGCTCTGGCCGGATCCGATGAGCGCGATGGCGAAGAGGGCGGGGGCCAGGCTGCCGAACAGGTCGCCCAGCAGCAGGTGGGCCTGGCCGATCTCGGCCACATCATAATGCCCCGTGCGGTGGAACGCCGCCGCGGCCAGCACCAGGATGGCGGCGTTCACCAGGAAGGCCACGTTCAGGGCGATGACGGTGTCCACGAAGTTGAAGCGCACGGCCTCGCGCTTCCCCTCGGGGGTGCGCTCGAAGCGCCGCGTCTGCACCAGGCTGCTGTGCAGGTACAGGTTGTGCGGCATCACCGTGGCGCCGATGATGCCGATGGCGATGTAGAGCGCCTGGTCGGTGAGGGTGCCCGGCACCAGCCCGCGGACCACCTCGCTCACGGCGGGCCGCACAATGAACATCTCCGCCAGGAACGACAGGCCGATGAGCGACACCATGGCGACGATGAAGACCTCCATCACGCGCATGCCGCGGTGCATCAGGAAGAGGATCACCAGGGTGTCCAGCGCGGTGAGCAGCACGCCGTGCAGCAGCGGCAGCCCGAAGAGCAGGTTGAGGCCGATGGCCATGCCGATCACCTCCGCCAGGTCGCAGGCCGCGATGGCCACCTCCGCCAGCAGGTACAGCGGGATGTTCACCCACGGCGGATAGGTGTGGCGCGAGGCCTGCGCCAGGTCGAGCCCGCGCACGATGCCCAGCCGCGCGCTCAGGCTCTGGAGCAAGAGGGCCATCAGGTTGCTCATCAGCAGCACCCAGATCAGCTGGTAACCGAACGCGCTGCCCCCTGCGATGTCGGTGGCCCAATTGCCGGGGTCCATGTAGCCCACGCTCACCAGGTAGGCCGGTCCCAGGAAGGCCAGGAGGCGGCGCCACGGACCACCACTCTTGGGCAAGGCCACGGTGCTGTGCACTTCGCCGAGGGAACGCTGGCCGGTGCTCATCGGCGATCGGCGGGTTCGGTGAGGATGTGCGCGGCCACCAGCGCGGAAACGTTCAAGGCCGTGCCCTGCTTCACCCGCAGGTCAAGGCTGCCGTCGTACTCTTCGCGCCCGTCCAGTTCGAGCGTGGCGCCCAGCACCAGGCCTTTCGCTTCGAGCAGTTTCAACAGGCTGTCGCTGCCGTTCTCCACCGCCACGATGATCACCCGGTCGCCCGGCGTGCATTCGGCGAGGGGGCGGGTGGTGCGCGCCGGCATGCGGCCCTCGCGGTCGGGGATGGGGTCGCCGTGCGGGTCGAACGCCGGCCGTTCCAGGTAGGCGTCAAGCCGTTCGATCAACTTCTCGCTGCTCACGTGCTCGAGCTGCTCGGCCACGGCATGCACCTCGTCCCAGCCGAACCCCAGCCGCTGCACCAGGAAGGTCTCCCACAACCTGTGCTTGCGTACGAGCATCAACGCCTGCCGCCGGCCTTTGGCCGTGAGCGTGGCCCCGTGATAGGGGGCGTGCTTCACATAGCCCTTCTCGGCCAGCTTCTTCAACATGTCGGTGACGCTGCTGGCCTTGGTGCGCAGGCGCTCCGCGATGTCCTTGGTGAAGGCGCTGGGTCCCGCCTGCTGCAGGCCATAGATGGCCTTGATGTGGTCCTCTTCGCTGCGGGTCAACATGAAAGATGCGGCGAATATAGAAAAGGAATTAGACTTGCCTAAAATATGGACGGCCTGCCTCCCTTCCGGTCATGCGTCCTGCTGCTCCTGCTGCTGGCATCAGGGAGGGCCCTGGCGCAGCAAGGTCCCATCGAGACCGACCGCCCCGACCAGGCTTCCACGCCGGCCGTGGTGCCCACGGGCTGGGTGCAGTTCGAGGCCGGTTCGGTCCGCACCGTCAGCGCACCCGGCGCCGATCCGGTCTGGACCCTGCCCGATGTGCTGTTGAAGGCCGGTCTGGCGTCGTGGGTCGAACTGCGGAGCGGTGTCGGTTGGTCGCAGTTCCGTGATGCGGACCGCACGACGCGGCATGTGTGGCGACCGATGGTCGTGGGGGCGAAGGCGGCCGTGCTGAAACAGCAAGGATGGCTGCCGCGCACCTCGCTCTTGGCCGAAGTGGGCATCCCCGGCACCGGAACGGCCACGGAGCATGCCGATGAAGCCTTCGGGTCGATCCTGGTCCTGGCGGACCATGACCTGTGCGAAGGCGTCTCAACCACGTTGAACGCCGGTGTGCAATGGGATGGCGAACGTCCGGATGGTGTGCCGGTGTACACCTTGTCCAACGGGTTCGACCTGTGGGGGCGGTGGAAGGGCTTCGCGGAGCTCTACGGGAAATTCCCGCTCGGGGGCAGGGCGGAACATCGCTGGGACGCCGGTTTCATGTGGCTCCCGTCGGATGACTGGCAGTTGGACATGAGCGGTGGTCGGGGCTTCGGTGATCCCCAGTGGTTCCTCAACCTGGGGGTCTCGATGCGGTTCCGGGCCTGGGGCGGTCGGCCCTGAGGAGCACGGCTACCTTTGCCGCCCGATGTACACGCTTCTCCGCCCGCTCCTGTTCACCCAGCGACCCGAGCGCGCCCACCACCTCACCTTCCGCCTGCTCGAGGTCGCCCGCAACGTGCCGGGTGCCTTGGCGCTCGTGGGCGGCGCGAAGCCGCCGGCCGGCGCCGCCGTGGAGGTGATGGGCCTGCACTTCCCTTCACCCGTTGGACTGGCCGCGGGCATGGACAAGGATGCGATGCACGTGGACGCCTTGAGCGCGCTCGGCTTCGGCTTCATCGAGATCGGCACGCTCACACCGGTGGCACAGCCCGGCAACGATGCACCGCGCCTCTTCCGCCTGCCTGCCGACCGGGCGCTCCTCAACCGCATGGGCTTCAACAACGGCGGGGTGGAGGCCGCGGTGGAACGCCTGCGGAAGCGCAAGCCCGGTGTGATCGTCGGCGGCAACATCGGCAAGAACAAGGTGACGCCGAACGAGCAGGCGCTGGACGATTACGTGAAGTGCTTCGAGGCCTTGTATCCGGTGGTCGACTATTTCGTGGTGAACGTGAGCAGTCCGAACACACCGGGGCTGCGGGCCTTGCAGGACAAGGAGCCGCTGCTGGCGATCCTCACCCGGCTCAACGCCCTCAACGGGCTTCGGGCCGGCAGCAGCACACGCAAGCCCATCCTGTTGAAGATCGCGCCCGATCTCACCGACGTGCAGTTGGATGATGTGGTGGACGTGGTGAAGGAAAGCGGCATCGCCGGGGTGATCGCCACCAACACCACCATCAGCCGCGAAGGCCTGCGCACCCCGAAGGCCGAGGTGGAGGCCATGGGCGCCGGCGGCGTGAGCGGCGCCCCGGTGCGCCAGCGCAGCACCGAGGTCGTACGCTACCTGCGCGACCGGCTGCCACGCCCCATCGTCATCATCGGCGTGGGCGGCATTGATTCGGCCGAGGCGGCGATGGAGAAGCTCGAGGCTGGCGCTGACCTGGTGCAGGTGTACACGGGACTGATCTACGAAGGACCCGCGCTGGTGAAGCGCATCAACCAGGCCTACGCGCGATGGAAAGCGTGAAGCTCGTGGAATGCCCGCGGGATGCGATGCAAGGCATCGGTCCCTTCATTCCCACCGATGTGAAGGTGGCCTACCTCAACACGCTGTTGCAGGTGGGCTTCGACACCATCGACATCGGCAGCTTCGTGAGCCCCAAGGCCATCCCGCAGCTGGCGGACACCGCCGAAGTGCTGGCGCGGATCGACCGCACCGGCTCACGCAGCAAGATGCTGGTGATCGTGGCCAACGAGCGCGGCGCCGAGGAGGCGGTGAAGCAGGAGTGCGTCAGCTATCTGGGCTATCCCTTCAGCATCAGCGAGACCTTCCAGCAGCGCAACACCAACACCAGCATCGAGGGCTCGTGGGGGCGCATCGCCCGCATCGCTGAGCTCACGCGGAGCACCGGCAAGGAGCTGGTGGTCTACATCAGCATGGCCTTCGGCAACCCGTACGGCGATCCCTGGAACGCCGAGGTGGCCCTGCACTGGACCAACAGGTTGGTGAACGAGCTCGGGGTACGAACCATCGCGCTCAGCGACACGGTAGGCGTGGCCCGGCCGGCGGACATCACGTCCATGTTCGCGGCCCTGATCCCCGCGTTGCCACAGGTGGAGTTCGGTGCGCACCTGCACTGCAGTCCGGATAACTGGGCGACCAAGACGCAGGCGGCCTGGGACGCAGGATGCCGACGCTTCGATGGAGCGATCAAGGGGTATGGCGGTTGCCCCATGGCCGAGGATGAGCTCGTGGGCAACCTCCAGATGGAGCTTTTCGTGCGCAGCCTCGAGGAGCGCGGCGTTCGCACAGGGCTTGACCTCGCGGTGCTGGACCGTGCGGTGCAGCAGGCGGTGGGGGTGTTCCCGGCCTAGGGCGATCGCTCAGAACGTGTGGCCGAAGGTGAAGAACACGCCGCTCTGGTCGGACCCGTAGCCCATGTCCAGCCGGAGCACCACCTGTTCCTTGATCGCGAAGCGGAAGCCGAAGCCCGAGGTGGAAAGCGTGCGACCGAGCCGGCCATCACCGATCGCACCGGCATCCGCGAACCCCACGAGCGTCCACCGCCCGGTAACGGCGTAGCGCAGCTCAAGCTGGCCGGCGAGGTGGTCATCGCCGCGGAACCGGTTGGAATAGTAGCCGCGCAGCAGGTCCTGTCCGCCCAACGTGTAACGGAAGAGATAGGTGGACGAGCCGAACGACCAGCCCGTACGCAGCCGGCCGGCAAGGACCCAGCGAGCGGAACCCAGGTAGCGGAAGGCCCGGAGCTCCGCGTTCAACTGCACCAGGTCGTCGCCTCCTGTGGTATTGCTGAACGAAGCGGGCAGGTAGGAGACACCGGCCCGGGCGAAAACACCCCGGTGCGCGCTGAAGACGGCGTCGCGTGTGTCCCAGCTCAGTTCCGCTGCGATCGCGGTGGAGCGTTCGTCCGGCGCGACCCGACCGTCCACCATCGAGCCTTCCGTATCCTTCACCGCGCGTTCCGTCCGCGACCGATGATCGGCCAGGAGCGTGGCGCGGAGCTTCGTGCCGAACTTCCAGATGAGCTCCGGGCGTGCGTTGAACCGGTCCGCATACACCTGGTCGTAGCCCGAGGCCTTCGTTGAATCGCCTTCGCCGAAATAGTACTGTACCATGTTGGTGTAGCCGAGCATGATGCGACCGTCCAGCCGTTTCGAGAGCCCGAAGCGTTGGTAGTTCACCTGGGTGGACAGCTGACCCTGCATGCTGAACATGGCCTGCGCGTCCACATAGTGCCCAGGTGTGCGCAGTGGATACCGGAAGAAGGCGCCACCGGCGATGAAGCCCACCGTGGGGTCGTAGCCGAACACCGGTGATACGTTGTAGTCGTACGGCCGGATCCGGTGCGGAAGCGGGGTGGTGGAGACGGCATGCGCTTCAGAACCGTCATGGACCTTCTCGCCCGCCACGTAGGTCTCGAGCACCTGCACATCCTTCAGGCCGTTCGCTGCAACGGTGCGCGGGTCGCGGTCCAGGACGATGAAATCGGCCCAGGTACCGCTCGCGATCCGTCCCGCATGTTCCTCGTCTCCCAGCACGAAGGCGCCGTTGCGCGTGTATGCCGCCAGCGCTTCATCGATGGTGAGCGTCTTGCCCTGCATGCCGGGGATCGGCGTTCCATCGGGGAAGCGACCCTCCACCAAGGCTGCCATGTTGCCGAAGGGGTTGAGCCCATCCACCCGGGGGTACGCCGCGAACACCGTGTCCATGCCGTAGGGCAGGTCGCTGGTAAGGGCTGCGCGGGCAAGCCGCACCTTGGGCCGTGCGTTGAGCAGGTCCGCGGTGTCGATCGGTGGTGTGCTGCCGGCATAGTCCCGCAGCAGCCGGTCCAGGTCGTAGGCCTGTGGTGCAAGCACGGTGATGGCAAGTCCCAGGTCCGCGGCGTGTTCCACCTGGCCCATGGTGATGTACCCCGCGTGGTCGAGGATGTGCCGGTGCGACGGGACTTTCGGACGCGCCTGTGTCCAGGCCTGCAGGATGTTCTCCGCACCAGGCTTTCCCTGCACGTGGAAGGCGAACGTGGACCGGGGATGGAGCAGGAACTCGTCCAAGACCTTCCGCTCGGGAAGGAAGACCTGTCCGCCGGGCCCGGCGTGGTCGTGCGCGCCGGCAGGACGGGAGAGCGACATGTCCTCGAAGAGCTTGATCGCATGGTACCGGACCCGGTCGAAGTCGTTCTGCGGCCCGATGAAGCCCATCTTCCGCATGCCCATACCGTTCATGAGCTCGTGCGTGGCCGGAATGCGGCCGTAGCTCCGTGCCCGCACACGCAGTTTCAGCAGGCCTTCGCGCTCAAGGGCCTGGTAGATGCGCAGGTGGTAGGGCGCGAAGGTGTTGTCGCCGACGGCGGTGATACCGTACTGCAGGGCCCGTTGCTGCTGGTCCAGGATCGCCGGCACCAGGGTGCGATCGGTGAGCCGGGCTGCGGCCTCCTCGAGCGCCCGCATGGCCGCCGCCTCGTACAGCCAGCCGTCCAGTTCACCGGTGGGCGTGTGGCCGAGCGAGCCGTCCTTGATCCGGGAGGAGGGACCGAACCCGAGCATGCCCAGAGCGGAGGACCCGGCCACCGCCGCGTGTCCGCTCTTCAGCATCAGCAGCACCGCGCGGTGCGGCACGCACCCGTCGAGCCAGGTGCGGGGCGAGGACAGGCCCTCGAGCACCGCGGGAGGCAGGTTCCGCCCCACGATCACGGGGTCGCCGCTCGTTCGCGTCAGCTCCAGGAGGCGCTGGCGCAGCGTGGCCGTGTCGTTCACCGCACCGAGGTCGAACCGCCCCGAGCTCAGTGCGGCGTCCACGAAATGGATGTGGGCATCGATGATGCCCGGCATCACCGTGCGGCCCTCCAGGTCCACGCTTTGCACCGTGGGAGGTGGTCCCTCGCCCGCACCGCCCACCGCGAGGAAGCGGCCCTGGTCCACCACGAACCAGGTGGCGGTGGGCCGCAGGCTGTCCTGCGTGAGGATGTTCCCGTTGTGGAAGAGCGTTCCCTGTGCGCAGCAGACGAAGGACGTCAGCGGCGAGAGCAGGAGAAGGGTAAGGCCGCGGCCTACAGCGGCGCGCGGACCCGGGAGAGCAGGTCGATGCGCTGGCATGGTGCGCAAAAATATCCGTCAGCGCGCCATTCGTCTATCAACAGCACGCCGGCCTCACGCTGACCGTTCCGGCAACGAACTCCTTCGTGGCTCCGTGTCTCCCTGTGCGCACTACGCCTTCCGCAGCTCGATCACCGTGATCTCCGGTGGCATGCCCACGCGGCCCGGGAAACCGATGAAGCCGAAGCCGCGGTTGACGTAGAGGTGCTGGGTGCCTTCACGGTACAGGCCCGCCCAATGCTTGTACACCCATTGGGCCGGGCTGTAGGTCTGCCCCGCGATGGTGATGCCGAACTGGGCGCCGTGCGTGTGCCCGCTGAGCGTAAGGTCGATGCCCGTGCCCAGCACCTGCTCCTCCCAGTGCGTGGGGTCGTGGCTCATCAGGATGCGGAAGGTGGAAGGGTCATGCCCTTTCATGGTCTTCGCCAGGTCGCCGTACTGCTGGAACCGACGGCCCCAATTCTGCACGCCCAGCAGGGTGATGGCCTGGCCGTCCTTTTCGATCCGCGTGTGCTCATCGAGCATGAGCCTGAAACCCATGGCGGCGTGGTGCTGCTTCAGGCGTTCGAGGTTGGCCTTCTTCGCCTCCAGCGAGTCCCAGCGCGCGTAATCCGAGTAGTCGTGGTTGCCCAGGATGGAGAACTTGCCGATGCGCGCCGTGAGGTCCTTCAGGGTCTCCACCCAGGCCTCGGCCTCGTCGGCGTAGTCGTTCACCATGTCGCCGGTGAAGAGCACCAGGTCCGGCCGTTCCTCGTTCACCAGGTCCACGCCCCGGCGCACGATGTCGGTGCTGCTGGGGAAGCTGCCCAGGTGCATGTCGCTGATCTGCACGATGCGCAGTCCGTCGAAGGCCGCAGGGAGGTTCGGGGCGTCGAGGCGCACGCGCTCCACGCGGAAGTTCCGCCGGCCCTGGGTGATGCCGTAGAGCACGCCGCCGAATGGGATGGCGGCAAGGGCCAGGCCCACCTGCGAGAGGAAGCGCACCCGTGTGATGGGCTCCCCGCCATCGACCGGCGCACCGGGCATGAGCTTCCCCGCGGCCCAACGGAACAGCTCGATGAGGTCCTCCAGCCCGTGGAACACCACGATGACCACCTTGGGCAGCAGGAAGAGGATGAAGAGCGCCGCGAGGGAGAACATGAAGGAATGGTTGCGCGTGCTGCGCAGCTCGTTCATGCTCACCGCCACCCACACCAGCAGGGCGATCATGCCGATGGAGATGGCCCAGTACACCAGGCGCACCCACCGCTGCGCACCGGGGCCCAGGCCGCTCAGGGCCGTGGTGACGCCCTTGAACGCGTACACATCGATCAGGATGAGAACGCCGAGGAAGACCAGGAATCCGAGCATGCGGCGGGTGATCATTGGGGGGAGGAGGGCCCAAAGGTGCGGCGAAGGAACATCCGCGCCGACCGGATCGTTCGGAACGGTCGGGGATCAGGGATGGGCGGAAGATGAGAACGCCGAGGAAGACCAGGAATCCGAGCATGCGGCGGGTGATCATTGGGGGGAGGAGGGCCCAAAGGTGCGGCGAAGGAACATCCGCGCCGACCGGATCGTTCGGAACGGTCGGGGATCAGGGATGGGCGGAAGCAGCATTGATGGGGTCCAATGCGTCAAGTGGGTAACTTGGAGGCCATGCGTTTGAGCTTATGCGGGATCATTGGGGTTGGCGCGTGCATGTCAGCGCTCGGTCAACCGGAATGGCAGAAGGCGTATGGCGCTTGGGGAAGCGACCGCGGATATGGCATCTCCGCCACACCTGATAGTGGATTTGTCATTGTCGGGTCGACCGGGAGTTTCGGCGTCGGGGGGGGAGATGGCTATGTGCTTCGCCTCGATGGAATGGGTGAGTTGATGTGGTCCACGACGATCGGTGGACCATCGGTTGATGAGTTGACAGCCGTGAAGGTGCTCTCCGATGGATCCATAGTAGCGGTCGGTAGCTCGAACAGCGCTGGTTCAGGCGGCTATGATGGCCTGTTCGTTCATCTTGATCCGCAAGGACTTCTGATCAGTGAGAAGTATCTGGGTGGCGACGATTGGGATTTTCTCTATGATATCGAGGTTCTGGATGACGGTTATGTGGTTGTGGGTGCCACCTACGAACCGGCTCTTGGTTCCGAATGTTGGATCCTTCGATTGGATGCAGGTGGGGATACGACCTGGACCCGGACATTCGGTGGCTCAGGTGCGGATGAACTGCGGGGGGTGACCGTTGCAAGCGATGGAGGTTTCGTTGTTGCGGGAACGATAGCAACGGGATCGAGAGGACTGGATGCCGTTCTGACCAAGCTTGATCCGCTCGGTTCACAAACGTGGTCCACCATGCTCGGAACGGACAGCTTGGACGAAGGATTTGACGTGGCCGAGGTGATCACAGGAGACTACGTAATTGCTGGACATAGCGATGGGTTCGGGCCGCATCGGGTGATGTATCTGGCAGCAGTCGACCAGCAGGGAACACCGACCTGGACCAATCAGGTGTCCGGAGGAAATGGAGAGTGGGCTTGCCGCTCGATCAAGGAACTTGGTAATGGTGAGCTTCTTCTTGCGGGGGCCACGTCATCATATGGAGCGGGGGGGCGTGATCTTTATCTCGCGCACACCGATCCCTATGGGAATTGGATTAGCGGTCCAACGTTCGGTACCCCGGGAGATGAAGATGCCTTCGGTTTCGAGATCGGGAAGGACGGGGGCTATGTTATCGCAGGTGTAACGGATGGAGCCGGCTCCGGAACGACCGCGGTTTATGTGGTCCGCACGAATGGTGATGTGCTAACCTCTCCTATAGAGGAAGTATTCGACGATCTGGCTGTGGATAATGGTCCTTCAAGTCAGATATGCTCCGTCTATCCTGTTCCAAGCACTTCGCTTGGAGCGGTCCATGTGACCCTCTCAAGATCAGTGGTGGCTCAAGGTCTTCCTATGCTGTTCGATATCAATGGAAGGTCTGTGGATCCCAGAATGACCTGGCATGGTTCCAAGGAACTCACCCTTACCGGTCTGGATCCTGGAACCTACTTCTTACGAGTCATCACCGAAGGTGGCCTTGCTGTGGCAAGGCTAGTGGTTCAATGAGCGGATCCAACAATCGACGGACAGCTCCCGATAGTTCCCTGAGGACCTTCCGTTGATGGTCCGTTCGGGTTCCAGTATGATCAGGTATTGCGCGCCTTCGGATCGGAGTTCGGTAATCCTGCGTTCAGCAGGAAGTTCCTCGAACGTCCATCCTTTTCGATCGATATAGAGCAGTGATGCGTTAGGGGTGGCATCACCCACAACGATGCACCTTGCGCCGATCGGTATGGATGAGCGGAGCTCTCGCATCGGCACTTTGTCCAACCGACCTGCCACACGCGCGTATCGGTCGTAGTTCGGGGCGTACCTGCGATCAAGATTGATCTTGGCCAGCTGGAGCGAGATAAGGGTCAGCACGAACAGAGCGAACGAGACCAGGAAGCGTCCCCGTGCATCCTTCCAGCGATCGAGCACGGTGATCATTGCGATAGCAACAAGGAGCAAGAGCGTAGGTGCTACGGTCAAATAGTAGTAGTCGTGATCTTGCAACTTATTGAAGAACAAGAGTATGTACAGGCTCGATCCCGCTATGCTGAGTAACATCCAAGCCCGCCTGTCCTTTCTGAACTTGCCGAGGTTGATCATTGTGATAAGGACTATTACCATGAACACATGCCATGAGCTTGGATGCATGTATTTGGTCCACCAATAGTTCCAGACGTGATCCATCGTTGACCTTATCTGTTCGATGGTCATGGCCCAGACAGGTTCTGCCCAAGTGAGGAAGTAATGGGTGTTATGTGAAGCATTGAAAACGATGACGGACCCATGCCAAACCAACGCGGGTATCAGCATCAAGGAGGCGATCAGCGTAGGTCGAACGCGGTAGCCGTTCCTTTCACCGAATAGCCTGCGTGACCAATACACACCGACGTAGGCAATGAAGTAGATGCCCATTGTGGCCTTGATGGCTGTTGCCAGGCTGAACAGAAGTGACGCGGGATTCGACGGCTCGGGCTTCTCGTTTTCCAATGCCTTGGCCATGCCCCAGAGAACGAACCCATAAGCAGCGGCGTCCGGGAGATAGTTCGCTGCGTAAGCAACGGTCACGCTGGAGGCGAATGACCAGATGCTCAGAAATGTCCCGATCCATATGTTCCGCACCAATCGTCCTATGGTCGCGGCTATGGCCACATGCCCGAGCAGTACAATGAGCAGATGGACCCACCTCAGCAAGGGGAACCATATGCTGGTGATGGCCCAACCTCGTGCGCATATCCAGTAGGTCAATGGGAACTCGGCCATCACGCGTCCATCATCCGGTGCCTCAACTAGGCTCTGTATGCTGAGTTCCGTCGGTATGGCTCCTTGATGCGCCAAGCTCAAGGCGAACGAAAGGGAGTCGGTCTGCCTGATGAAGTGAATTCCCCGGGGTCCCATGAAAAGAACATCGGGCAGGTATAGCCAGGCTGCAATTGCTGAGAGAAGCAGTGCGGGTATCACCCATGGCCATCGCTGATTCAGGTCGCCAAGCGAAAACCGGCCGCTGTGCGCATTCCCGCGCTTCGATGCTGGATCCTGCATGCCGGTCGAAGCTATGATTCGTTCTGTTTGCCACACGCCGCATGGAACCCATGAACGCTTTCGTCCTCGCGACTTGCAGCCTTATCCACCGCTTGGCGACGCTCATCACTTGCTTTGAGTTCCGGCAGAGCAAGCCCATTACCTTTCACCCCTACCATGGATGAGGAGCTCTTCATGACCGGTGTTCTGCGGGTGCACGCGGCGTCGGGCGGTGTGGCCCTGGTGGTAGCCCCCCTGGCCATGCTGGTGCGCAAAGGCGGCGACTGGCATCGGCGTTGGGGGCGGATCTTCTTCTATTCCATGGCGGTCGTATGCCTCACGGCGATCATCTCGGGCATCCTGCGTCCCAACCCGCTCATGGCGCTCGTGGCCATCTTCAGTTTCCACATGTGCGCTTCGGGCTACCGGGCCCTCTACCTCAAACGCGTGCACCAGGGGCAGCGGCCGGGGCGCGTGGACTTCCTGCTGCATGGCATCGCGGGCCTGGTCAACGGCGGCCTGTTCCTCTGGGGCATGGGGCACCTCATGCTCGGTCATCGCGACAGCTTCAGCCTCATCTTCACGGCCTTCGGCGCGGTGGGCCTGTTGATGGTGTGGGGCCAGATGCGTCGCTTCTACAAGACCAACCACGACAAGCGCGACTGGTTCTATGCCCACATGGCCGGCTTCCTCGGCGGCTATGTGGCCACGGTGTCCGCCTTCAGCGCCGTGAACCTGCACATGATCAAGCCCGTGTGGCTGCAATGGCTGTGGCCCACGCTGGTGGGCGCCCCGCTCATCGCCCTGTGGATCCGGTACTACCGCAACAGCTTCGCGAAGGGCAGGCGCATGCACAGCATGACCGACATCCGCATCCGCTGATCCCCGGCGGGTACCTTTGCGGCATGTCCGCCCGGTGCGTGTTCTCCGTTGATGTGGAGGAGTGGTTCCACATCCTCGACGTGCCCTCCACGCCGCCCCTGGCACAGTGGGACGCGCTGGAGTCGCGGGTGGAGGCCTCGTTCCGCCGCATGCTCGACATTTTCGCGGAGCAGCACGTGCGCACCACGCTCTTCTTCCTGGGCTGGGTGGCCGAGCGCCATCCGCAGTTGCTTCGCGAAGCGGCCGCGCAAGGCCATGAGATCGCTTCGCACGGCTATGCGCACGAGCTCGTGTACAAGCACCCCCGGGCGCACTTCACCGAGGACGTGCGCCGTGCGAAGGGCCTCATCGAGGATGCCGCAGGGGTGCAGGTGCGTGGCTACCGGGCCCCCGGCTTCAGCGCCACCCGGGAGTCCCCCTGGTTCTTCGAAGCGCTCGCGGAGACCGGCCATGCCTACGACAGCTCCATCTGGCCCGGAAGCCGAAACCACGGCGGCTGGCCCGGAGCCCTGCCCGTGCCACACGTGGTGCCCACGCCCGCCGGCGACATCGTGGAGTTCCCGATCAGCCTGGACCGGGTGTTCGGGCGCGACCTGTACTTCTTCGGCGGCGGCTACCTGCGCTTCTTCCCGTACCCCGTGATCCGCCAACGTGCGAAGGCCGTGCTGAAGGAGGGGAGGCCCGTGGTCTTCTACCTGCATCCGCGCGAAGTGGATCCGGGCCATCCCCGATTGCCCATGAGCGCCAAGCGCCGCTTCATGAGCTACGTGAACCTGTCCACCACCGAGCCCAAGATGCGCCGCCTGTTCAACGACCTGCCCATGACCACCTTCGGCGCGCTGCTCGACGCGGGCGTGGGGCACCTACCGCGCCTGGGGGCATGAGCACGCACCGCAAGGCGCTCTTCCTCTACACGGAGCTCGCCCCGTACTTCCTGGCCTGCGTGGACCGCCTGGTGCGCGACCACGATGTGGAGGTGCACATCGTGCGCTGGCCGGTGAACCGCGAGGCCCCCTTCGACCTGCGTTTCGCCGACCGGGTGAAGGTGCACGAGCGCGATGCCTATGATGACCAGGCCCTGCTGCGCCTGGTGCACCACATCGCCCCGGACATCGCCTTCGCCAGCGGCTGGGTGGACAAGAGCTACCTGAAGGTGTGCCGTGCGCTGCACAAGGAGGGCGTCCCCACGGTGATGTGCAGCGACACGGCCTGGCGGGGCGATGCCCGGCAGTGGGCCGCGGTGGGCGCCTCCCGGCTCTGGCTCACGCGCACCTTCAGCCATGCGTGGGTCACCGGTGAGGCGCAGGCCCGGTACGCCCGCAACCTCGGCCTCCCGGCGCTCAACATCCGCACGGGTTTCTACAGCGCCGATACCGACCGCTTCCTGCCGCTGGGCGCACAGTTGCTCGCCCAGCGCACCCACCATTGGCCGCACCGCTTCCTGTGCGTGGCGCGCTACATCCCCACCAAGGGACACCAGCTGCTCTGCGATGTGTTCGCCGAGCTCTGCGACGAAGGGCTGGCCGGCGATTGGGAGCTGTGGATCGCGGGGACTGGTGAACTGCACGAGCAGGTCAGGACCTCGCCTTCCGGTCGGCACCCGCGCATCAAGCACCTGGGCTTCGTGCAGGCGGAGGCGATGCCGGCCGTGGTGGAGCAATGCGGGGTGTTCGTGCTGCCCAGCACCTACGAGCCCTGGGGCGTGGTGGTGCACGAGCACGCCTGCGCGGGCCTGCCGTTGCTGTTGAGCAGTGCCGTGGGCGCCGGCGAACGCTTCCTGGAGGAGACCACCAACGGCCTCCGCTTCATCGCCGGCGATGCGGGCACCTTGTACACAACGATGCGCATGTTGATGCTGAGCAGCGATGCGGAGCTGCGTGCCATGGGCGAACGCAGCCATGCCCTCGGGGCGAAGTGGACGCCTGCCGATTGGTCGCGGGTGGTGATGGACCTGATGAAAGCCCGCCGTGAAGCCTAAAGCGCTCGTGTTCATCGACTGGTACCTGCCGGGCTACAAGGCGGGAGGACCGGTGCGCAGCATGGCCAACCTCGTGGACCACCTGCGCGACAAGGTGGACCTGCATATCGTGACGACCGATACCGACTACACGGAGACCGCGCCCTACGCGAGTGTGAAGCCGGATCAGTGGACGGTGATGCCGGGAGGGGAGAAGGTGTGGTACGCCTCGCGCAGCGGGGTGAACGCCGCCACCTGGCGGAAGCTGCTGGCTCAGGAGGCCTGGCGAACGGTCTACATCAACGGCCTGTACTCGCGCTGGTTCAGCGTGATGCCGCTGTGGCTGCTGAAGGGCTCGGCGCAGCACCGGGTGGTGGCCGTGCGCGGCATGCTCGCCACCGGCATGATGAAGCACGGGACCTTGAAGAAGCGGGCCTTCCTCGCCGTGATGAGATTGCTCGGATGCTACCGTGGCGTCACCTTCCAGGCCACCAATGCGGAGGAGGTGGAGGATGTGAAGCGCTGGATCGGGAGGAAGGCCTCGGTGAAGCTGGTGCCCAACCTGGGCCGAGAGCTTGCGGCGGAAGTGCCCCCGCCGCGTGTGAAACAGCCCGGTGAGCTGCGGCTGGTGAGCGTGGCCCGCATCGCCGTGGAGAAGAACACGCTCTTCGCCATCGCGTGCTTGAAGCAGGTGCAGGGCCAAGTCACCTTCGACCTGTACGGACCCATCTACGACGAGGCGTACTGGGCGAAGTGCCGCGCGGCCATCGCGGAGCTTCCGTCCACCATCACGGTGACGCACAAGGGTACCGTTCCTCCCGAGCAGGTGCCGGAGCTGTTCGCGCACTTCCACGCCCTGTTCATGCCCAGCCAGGGCGAGAACTTCGGGCACACGATGGTGGAGGCGCTGGCCACCGGCCTGCCGCTGGTGATCAGTGACCGTACTCCGTGGCGTGGCCTGTGCGAACTGAACGCCGGATGGGACATCAGCCTCGACGAGCCAGAAGCCTTCACGCGGGCCTTGCAGCGGCTCGTGCACATGGATGAGGAGGCCCTGCAGGTGCTATCGCGCGGCGCGTTCGCCCTCGGCAGGGGATATTTGGAGGATCCCGCCACCGCCCAACGTACGCTGGACCTGCTGGTGAACGGTTGAACGGCCGGTCTATCTTTGGTGCATGGCCACCAAGGCACCGAAGAAGCGCGCGAAACGCAAGGGGACGATCACGCGGACCAAAGCCCGCAGACCACCCCAGGGTGCGACCGTAAAAGACCTGGTCGGCAAGCTTGTCCTCAACGAGGATCCCGTGGCTTATCAGCGGCGCATGCGCGATGAGTGGTGATGGCCTGCTGCTGGATACCAACGTGGTGATCCTGACGCTGGGCGGCAATGAGGTCCTGGCCTCGTACATGGAGTCGAAGCGGCTGTTCGTTTCCGTGGTCACCGAATTGGAGTGCCTGAGCTATCCGTTCAGGGAGCGGAAGGACGAGATGGTCGTGCGCGAGTTCATGAGGCGATGTACGGTGCTGGGGATCGAGGAGCGCATGAAGGAAGAGGCCATCGTCGTACGGAGGAACCACGGGCTCAAGCTCCCCGATGCGGTCATCGCGGCCACTGGGCTTGTACTGGGTGTGCCGCTCCTCACGGCGGACAAGGGCTTCCTACGGTTGCGCAACGAGCTGGTCGTCGACCTTTTCGAACCTTGATCGCATGGACCGCAAGCGCGTCGACCTCAGCCGATTCACCAACGCCGACTTCCCCAAGGGGGCGGGTGCGGTGAAGATGACGCTGTGGTACTTCACCAACGTGCTCTTCTTCCTGAACCCCTTGTTCCCCTTCCGATCGCCCAAGCCCGCGCTTCTAAGGCTGTTCGGGGCGCGGGTGGGGAAGGGCGTGGTGGTGCATCCCGGGGTGAACATCAAGTACCCGTGGAAGCTCACCATCGGCGACCACGTGTGGATCGGGCAGCGCGCCTGGCTCGACAACATCGACCAGCTCATCATCCGCGACCACGTGGTGATCAGCCAGGGCGCCATGATCATCCAGGGCAGCCACAACTACAAGAAGGTGGACTACCCCACCCTCAGCGGTCCGGTGGTGCTGGAGGAAGGCAGCTGGGTGGGGGCGGGGGCCATGGTGATGCTCGGCGTCACCCTGAAGAGCCACAGCGTGCTGGCCGCCGGCAGCGTGGCCACCAAGGACCTGGAGCCGTACACGATCCACCAGGGGAATCCGGCCCAGCCCGTCCGTGAACGCGTGATCGAATGAGGTTCACGCTCATCACCGTGTGTTACAAGGCCGGCGAGGAACTGGCCGAGACCGTGGCCAGCGTGCGCGCGCAGACGCATCCGGACATCGAGCACATCATCGTGGACGGTGCTTCCCCGGACGCGGCCACGCACATGGTGCTCAGACGCTTCAACGATGGCCGGTCCATCCTCATCAGCGAACCGGACAAGGGCGTGTACGACGCCATGAACAAGGGCTTGGCCCGTGCCACCGGCGAGGTGATCGGCTTCGTGAACGCCGGCGACCTGCTCGAGGGGCCGAACGTGATCGCGGATCTCGCCACGGAGTTCGCGAAGGGCGACGCCGATGCGATCTACGGCGATGCCAACATGGTGGACCCGCGCGACATCCGCAAGGTGCGGCGCTTCTGGAAGGGCGGGGTCTACCACCGCGAGAAATTCCGCAAGGGCTGGATGCCGCCCCACCTGGGCACCTACATCCGCCGCAGTGCCTACCAACGCTTCGGCGGCTTCGACCTGCGCTTCCGCATCGCGGCGGATTACGAGCTGATGTTCCGCTTCCTGTACAAGCACCGGCTGCGGGCGCGCTACGTGCCGCTCACCATCGTGCGGTTCAGGCTGGGCGGCGCCAGCAACAAGAGCCTCGGGCACATCTGGAAGGCGAACCGCGAAGTGTTGCAGGCTTGGAAGGTGAACCAGGAGCCCGTGAGCCCCCTGATCATGTTCGCCAAGCCGCTGCGCAAGCTCACGCAGTACCTCGGCACCTAGTCGGTCACCGTGATCGCCGCCGGGACCCAGTCTGCGCCGAGCTCGGGCCGCAGCCAGTAACGCCCGGGCGGCAAGGGGTCCAGGTCGAGCCATTCATCGCCGAAGCCCCGGAAGCGCCCCACGAGCACCTCCTGACCCGCACCGTCCACCAGGCTCCAATTGCCCATGAGCGCACCCTGTCCACGGCTTACCCGGACGGCTCCGCGCGTGGGGTTGGGGAAGAGGATCAGCGTACGGTCGGTGCCTGACGCCTCGGTTTCAGGCAGGGACCGATCCGCCAGGTCGTGGGTCATCGGCGTGCCTTCAAGGACGGGGTCCTGTGCGAACAACGCGGTGGCGAGCAGGCCATGGAGCAGCAGGAGCGTAGCGCGCATGGATCAGGGGTGATGTGGTGTGCCGACGCGCATAGGACGTGCAGCGCTGCTCGAAGGTGACACACCGATCGTCACTGGACGAGCGGTTCGCCCTCCGGGCCAAGGCCCTGTTACCTTGAGCGCATGATGAACCCCCTCCTTCGCACCGCGATGCTCGCTGCGGCGGTCTCCTGGTGGATCGTGGAACTCCGCGCGCAGGAACCGCCATCACGGGGTGCCGAGCGTGAGGTCCTTGCCGTTGTGGATCGCTTCTTCGCCTTGATCTCGGACCGTGATAGCGCAGGCATGGCCATGATCCTGGAGCCTGAAGGCGTGCTGTTCGCCGTGCCGATCGGCCCCGAGGCCAGGCCACCGGTGGCCATCACGCACGGCGAATACCTGTCCTCCCTGAACACGGGGAAGGCTGCCCTGCTCGAACGCTATTGGGAGCCCACCGTGCGTGTGGATGGAGCCGTGGCCACCGTCTGGGCCCCATACGACCTTCACGTGGACGGTACCTTCGCTCATTGCGGCCACGACGTGTTCACCCTGGTGCGGCACGCCGAAGGGTGGAAGATCGCCGGCGGGGTCTTCAGCATGCGGAAGCAGGGCTGTCCGGAAGGTCCGCTCGGTCCGGTGACGCACTGACCGGTACGCAGCTACGTACCCAGGACCTTGGCCACCGCCAGGTCAAGTCCCGTTCGCAACAAGGCCGCGTTCACCTTGGAAAGCTCCACGAACGTCGCCCCTTTCGCGCCCCACTTGTTGGGGACCGGGAAGAACTGCTCCGGGTGATGCGCGTGCAGCTCGATCTGTTGCTCGGTCGCCAACATCAGTACGGCACGTTGCTCCTCGATCCAAAGGGTCATGAAGATGGCCGAGGGCTTTCCGTTCGGACGGGTGGCCCGGTAGGCGGCCCTGCCGAAATGATCGTGCTCGGAGACACCGGGCAACCCCAGCACCAATGATCGGGCCTCGGCCACATCCATGGCGACAAGGTAGCGGCCTGCGGGTCAGCTGGTGAGGCGCTCCACGGCGCGCACCAGGCGGTGCTGTTCCAGTTCGCACCAGGCCATGCGGTCCTTGGCGAGTGACGCGCATGCCGAGCGCAGCGCCGGTCGAAGTTCATGCTGTTGCGCCTCGATCCATTCGGCCAGCAGGCGTTCATCATGCCAGCGTCCCAACCGCTGTTGCAGCCGTTCGAGCTTCGGCCCTTGCGCGCGCTGCAGGGGTGGAAGCTGAAGTGCGAACGACCCCACCAGATACCGGTGCCGCTTCACCGCCACCCTCACCCGATGCAGCGATCGCGGTCCATCGGCGTTCAGGTCCGCGATCCGGCGGCGCAGGCGCTTGCGGCTTGCGCCCATCGCCGCATCAAGGGCCTTTCGACCGGCCGTTCCGGTGAATTTCCCCAAGGCATCAAGATCGCGCCGGAACATCCGCTGCCTGCTCGTCCGCTTGAGACCTTTCCGCACCTGCCGTTGCTCCGCCTGTTCCTCGCGCACGGTCCGGGCGATGAGCGCGTTCAAGAGCAGGCCCGGTCCCAGCGTGCGAGGCAATCGGATCCGGCGGAGCTGGATGTCGCGCAGGTCGCTGGTCAGCTCCAGGATCCGGCGCAGCTGCTTCCGGGTTTTGCGCAGCGCATTGTTCCCCGGTTCCATTTCCAAACCCACCTCGAGCACGGGTGAAAGATGCCGCGCGGCGAGCCGCAGCTCATGGACGGCCGTTTCGCTCAGGTCATGCGCGCAGCGCGCCAAGGCCTCCTGGAGGTCGAGCCACCGATGCCCGAGTTGATGATGGATCGCTGCAACGAGCGACCGCGCTTGCCCAGCCATCCTGAAAGCTAGTCCGGGCAATGGCCAAGTGCGCATGACCAGGGTCACCCCCCGGTGATCGGGTGCGCAATGTTCCAGGTATCTTCACGTTCGTCCTTCGCCGAACCTGTGATCATGCGACACCGCAACGTCCTCTTCCTGAGCCTCGCCTTCTTCTTCCTGCTCACCGCGTTCACCCCGCGTCGTTCAGGCAGGCCGGCTGTGCCGAAAGCCGTGCGGAAGCAGTACGCGGAGGTCCCTGCCGGCGAGGCCTTCATCGGTGGCGACCGCATTCCGTTGGGCACCTTCTTCCTGTCCCGTGCGGAGGTCACCAACCAGGCCTATCGCGCCTTCATCGCGGATGTGAAGCGGAGCGGGGATACGGCCGCGCTGGCCATGGCACTGCCGGACACCGCGCAGTGGACCACCGAGCACGCCTTTCAGGAACCGCTCCGCGTGAATTACTTCTCGCATCCGGCCTATGCCAACTACCCGGTGGTGAACGTGAGCCAGCAGGCCGCGGAAGCCTACTGCGCGTGGCTGGCTGGCAAGTTGAACGCCATGGCTCCCGTGGGAACAACGTACACGGTGCGGTTGCCTTCGCATGCTGAATGGGTGCGTGCGGCACAAGGCACCAAGGGTCGCACGGCCTATGCCTGGGGCGGCCCGTACACCCGGAACAGCAAGGGCTGCTACCTGGCGAACTACCGGGCTGAAGGAGGCGACACCGCCGGTGTAGCGGGCTACTTGAACGACAATGCCGACCTCACCGCACCGGTCGGATCCTACTTTCCGAACGAGCTCGGGCTCTACTGCATGAACGGCAACGTGGCCGAGTGGCTGAAGGAGCCGGATCTGGCCGCGGGTGGCAGCTGGCGCGATGGGTGCGCCGACATCCGCAACGAGAGCGTGACCACAGTGACGGGTCCGGCGCCCACGGTCGGATTCAGGCCTTTGGTTGAGGTGGTGGCCCAATAAGCCTCAGCTCGTGAACCCGCTCACATCGGGCGTGGCCAGGAACAGCAGCCCGATACCGAGCAGCAGCGCGACGACGGCGATAAGGTGCGCGCTGCGCAGCCAGCCCCAGAAGCCGGTCCATGCGGACCCGCGGGTGAACCACCAGAACAACGGGTAGCCAAGTTGGACCAGGAAAAGGTCCAGTTCGGGCTGGCCCTCCAGGTCGTACCACCATTTCAGGAAGCCTGGCTCGGCCGGGGGAAAGCCGCTCAGCAGGTGTTCAAGCTGCCACCAAAGCCACAAGGCCAGCACCAGGCAGCCCACGAAGGCGAGGAGCAGGGTACGGAGCAGGCAGGCCATGCGGCGAAGGAACGAGGGCCGGGCGGGCCATGTTGCCTTGTTGTTCAATGACCATGCACCCGAGTTTCCGCGGGGGGGAAGGTGCGTCGCCCCGGGCATTCCGTTCGAAAGAAGTTGGGCGGCTACCCAACCTGTGGGGCTGCTTCTGCGTTTACGCGCGCAAGGCCCCACGATCGAACCTTTGCCGGGTTCACGGGTACGGGCCCATCACCGACCTTCACCCCATGACGCACCGCTTCCTCCTCATCCTCCCCGTTGCTCTCCTGCTGAACACGCTCCAGGCCCAATGGGTCGCCGCCGGCATGTTCTCCAGTTCCATCCACATGCAGGCGTGCGCCTTCCATACGTTGGACAGCGGCCTGTTCGTCTATGGCGCCAACAACCCGGGACCCAGCCCGTCGGCCACGGAGGGCGGCATCCTGCTCACCGACAACGGGGCGACCTCCGGAGGTTATTACATCTGGTACGAACCGAGCACCAACCTCGAGGACATCGATGTGAAGCTCACCCCGAACGGCCCCTTGTACCTCGCGGCCGGGCATGAGCTGTACAATCGCAGCATCGTGGTGCGGCCCTATGCGTTCCCCGCATACCCCATCGGGTTCGACAGTGTGCGCACGGGCATCGGACGCTACTACCGGGCCATCCGCCTGCGCGATGACCTGGTGGCCTTCACCGGCGGGGGCGATGCCCAAGGCAACGGCATCATCGACATGAGCACCGATACCGGCGCCACCTGGACCAACATCGCGGTGCTGCCCGGCCAGCCCGTTTCGCGCCTCCACTTCGTGAACGACCAGCTGGGTTTCGCGGCCACCGGCGGCTATCGGCGCACGATCAACAACGGCGTGCTTCTGCCCGACAGCGGGGCCATCTACCGCACCACCGACGGGGGACTGAGCTGGCTGCAGGTGCATGCCGATGCCACGGCGGGATTCAGCGCGGTCGCCTTCAATTCGCCCTCGAACGGCGTGGCCACCCGCAACGATGGCGTGATCCTGCACACCACCGACGGCGGTGATACCTGGGCGCCGGCCGTGAACAACCATGCCGGCAGCTACGTGCTCACCGGCGCCACCTTCCGGCCCGATGGGTCAGGCTTCGTCACCGGCTATCGCACCGATGGCACCGCGGGCTACATCCTGTTCAGCGACGACGGCGGCGCCACCTGGGACCTCAACTTCAGCACCGCCTCGCTCAATTCGGCGCGCCGGCTGTACGACGTGTATTTCTACGACAACGCGCACGGCTATGCGATGGGGCAGATCCGTCCGCTGCGGAGCAACGGGTTGATCACCGGGGTGGGGGAAGTGACCGCAAGCGACCTGGAGCTGTACCCCAACCCCTCCGACGGCCGGACCACCGTGGTGCTTGCGCCCGGCGAACAGCAGGTGGACGTGTTCGATGCGTTGGGACGCGCGGTCTGGAGCGGTAGGGCCGCGCAGGCCGGTCCGTTCATCCTGCCGCTCGATGCACTGGCACCGGGCCGGTACCTCGTTCGCGTCGTAGGCGACGGTACGGTCCGCAGCCAGGCGCTGATCCGCCGCTGATCACGTTGTGCATTCCGCTCCTCCATCGCATCATCCTCGAAAACCTGGTCTGTCCATGCGCCGTTGCCTTGCTCTCCTGCTGCTGCTCTTCCCCTTGCTGGCCGCCCGGGCTGCGGAAAAGCCTGTCACCACCCGCATCACGGCCGTGAAGGTCTTCCTCAGCGGGGCCGAGGTCACCCGCACCGGCAAGGTGGACCTGGTGAAGGGGACGACCACGCTGCTGTTCGCCGGCCTCAGCGAGGAGGTGGACCCCGCCAACATCCAGGTGAGCGGCTCCGGGGCCTTCACCATCCTGGGCGTGCAGCACCGCCTCAACTACCTCGAGGAGAAGCAGGACCGCGCCGAGGTCACCGACCTCAAGGCGAGGATCAAGGTGAAGGAAGAGGAGCTGGCGCGCGAGAACAGCCTGCTCGCCGTGCTGGAGAAGGAGGACGCGCGGCTGGCCAAGAACGACGTGGTGGGAGGGCAACAGGGACTCAGCCTTGATGCGCTGAGCAAGGTGAACGAGTACCTGCAGGCCCGTCAGGAGGCCATCGCCCTCAAGCGCCTCGAGCGGCAGCGCACCATCACCGGCATCAACGAGGAGCTCGGCAAGCTGCGGCTGCAACTGAACCAGCTCCAGGGGAAGAAGGCGCGTGCCACGAGCGAGGTGCTCGTGGAGGTGAGCGCCAACAACGCGGTCGATGCGGGCATCACGCTGAAGTACATGGTGCGCAGCGCGGGGTGGAGCCCCTGCTACGACATCCGCGTGGCCGACATCACCCGCCCGCTTCAGCTCACCTACAAGGCGCAGGTGTACCAGAGCACCGGCGAGGAGTGGAAGGAGGTGGCGCTCGCCCTCAGCAGCGGCCAGCCCGACAAGGACGCCATCATGCCCGAGCTGCGGCCCTGGCGGCTGGACTTCGGGTACGCGGCCCAGCCCGCCCAGCAGCAGGCCTACAACGCCGGCGTGCGCGATGTGCGGGGCATCGTGCGCGATGCACGCACCGGCGAGCCCTTGCCCTTCGTCACCGTGGGCCTGCTGGATCAGAACGGCCGCGTGATGAACGGCACCACCAGCAACGTGGACGGGTACTACGCCATCGCCATCCCAACGAACGGTCGCACGTTGCAGTTCACCTACGTGGGCTACCAGGCACAGAACCTTGGCATCTACAACGGCACCATGAACGTGAACCTCGCGCCCGACCAGGTGAGCCTGCAGGAGGTGACGATCGCCAATGGCAGTGCCGCGCAGCTCACGCGCAACGCCGACGGCTACCTCTGGCAGCCCGGCGTGCAGCTGAACGCCACCTCGATCAAGAGCGTCCCCTCGCGGCGCATCCGCCGCCAGAAGATCAACTTCGAAGGGGAGAGCGAGAACCTCGACATGGCGCAGAACACCACCGCCACCACGGCCTTGGCGCAGACGGTCGTTGAGCGCACCACCAGCTTCGAGTTCGCCATCAGCGTGCCCTACACCATCCCCGGCGACGGTCAGAACCACCAGGTGGGCGTGCAGGAGCAGGAGCTCCAGAGCACCTACCGTTACTTCTGCACCCCGAAGCTCGATCCCGATGCCTTCCTCTTCGCCGAGGTGACGGGTTGGGAGGGCATGAACCTGCTGGCGGGCCCGGCCTACATCTACTTCGAGGGTACCTACGTGGGCGAGAGCCTGCTGGACCTGGGCGGTGTGGGCGACACGCTTGACATCAGCCTGGGCCGCGACCGCGGGGTGACGGTGACGCGCACCAAGCGCAAGGAGCTGAGCGCGCGGCAGGTGGTCGGCAGCAAGCGGGTGGAGAGCGTGAGCTGGGAGATCGCGGTGCGCAACAACAAGGCGCAACCGGTGGACCTCACCCTCACCGACCAGTACCCGGTGCCCGTGCGCAGCGAGATCGAGGTGAAGCTCGACGAGAACGGCGGCGCCCAGGTGAACGCCGAGAAGGGCTTCCTCACCTGGAAGGTGCGGGTGGAGCCGCGCACCAACCAGAAGTGGGGCTTCGGCTACAGCGTGAAGGTGCCGAAGGACAAGGTGGTGGTGCTGGAGTAAGGGCGGGCCTAGCCCTTCTTCTTTCCGAAGAGCCCTTTCTTCTCCTGCTTCGGTGCCTCCGGCGGGGCGTTCTTCTTCGCCTGCTGCTTCTTCAGCTGGTTCAACAAGGCCGATGGAAGCACCACCTCCATGATGCCCGTTCGCAGGCCGATCCAGATGTACTTGAAGAAGCCGGCGTCCATCGGGCGGTCCACCGTGAAGCGCCCGGTGCGGTAGCCCTTGTCCTGCGGCATGTTCGTGGTGCGCACCACGGTGTTGGCCACGAAGCTCAGCACGCCCGCGTGCTTCACCGAGGGGTTGAGCTCGAGGTGCAGGTCCTCGTACTGCATCTCCAGGGTGCCGGATGCGCGGTCATCATCCCCCTCCATCCGCATGTCCACCAGGTGGATGATCCCGGCCGTCGCGTTCACGTTCAGCAGGTCATCGGTCATGCGGTTCATGTTCTGCGCGGGGAACTCGCGTAGCACCACATGCGCCGAGACCGTGGTGTGGCCGGTCTGCATGGGCATGCGCGCATCGAGCCTGGCGAGGGATCGCCCCACCCGTGCTGTGCCTGCCAGGTGCAGGTCAGGCGGAGCCGCCGAGGCCTCGTTGGTGACCCCGGTGAGCCTTCCCTCGATGCCGGTGAACGCGATGCTGCCGTAGTCGTCGCCGCGCTTCAGCCGTTCGTGGTAGGTGACCGAGCCGCGGCGCACGAAGACCGTGTCGAGCGCCACGGGCAGCTTCCACGCCGTGACGCGGTCGGCGGCGAGGGGCTTCAACTTCCTCGGTGCAAGGTCCGGGATCGACTTGTCCCGGTGGATGTCCACCGCCACACCGGCCACCAGCAGCGTGCGCGCCCGCCAGGCGCCCTCCTCCAGCTTGGCCCCCAGGTCGAAACCGGCCAGCAGCAGGCTGTCCACGCGTGCGGTGTAGAGCTCCACCTGCGTGCGCACGTGCTTGTGGTAGTCCTTGGGGCTCACATCGGGGGTGAAGCGCAGGCCGTGCAGCACGAGCGTATCCTCGGGCACCCGCACCCGGAGCGAGTCGAAGGCGAGGGTGTAGTACGGCTTCAGGTGGGCCTCGGCCTGGTGCAGGCCCAGATCGATGCGCCCCACGGAGACCTTGGGCGTGGCGCTGCCGTTGTCCACCACGGCGATGCCGGTGATCAGCAGGTCCAGGTCGCCCACCGCCAGGGTCGGGTTCGTCTCCCGCCGGTCCCTCGAGCTCCCCGTGGCATCGGTGATGCGCAGGAGGTCGACCTGCAGCACGGCCAACGCGCCCATGGCGGCCTTGGTGGTGTCCTTCGGCGCGGCCGGTGCCTCGGGCTTCAAGGCGCGGGTGATGAAGGAGTGCGCCACCGAGGGGGCGTGCAGCTCGATGCGGTCCACGTGCAGCACCTTGTCGCGGACAAGGGCCCACAGGTCCACGCCCTCCAGTTCGATCGCGTCGGCGTGGACCGTGTAGCGCACCGCACTGTCCTCCACGGTGCTGTCGGCCAGGGGCACCACGTTCAGGTCCGTGAGGTGGATGGAACCGCCGGTGAAAGAGACGCGCACCGCGCCGAACGTTACGCGGTGCCCCGCCTTCCCGGCCACGGAGGCCACCTGCAGGAGGGCACGGGACGCGAGCTCGTTCTTGTAGACCGTCAACGTCGCTCCTGCCCCCACCAGCACAAGGAGCAGGATGAGCAGGATGTTCCTGGTGCGGTGCCGGGCCATGGTGGAACGGTCGGCCCCGTGGAGGGACGGTCGGGCGGAACGGGGCCTGCGTTCGGTCGACCGGTCGTGCTCAGCCGCGCACGGCGATGCCGCTGATCTCCACGTTGGCGCCGCGGGGCAGCTCCTTCACCGCGATGGTCTCGCGCGCGGGCGGCTGGCCGGTGAAGCGCTTCTGGTAGGCCTCGTTCACCGCGGTGTAGAACTGCAGGTTGGTGAGGTAGATGGTGCACTTCACCAGGTGGTCGAAGGTGAGACCGGCGGCCTCCAACACGGCGCCCAGGTTCTTCATCACCTGCTCGGCCTCGTTGGCGATGGTGTCGGTGATGAGCGTCTTGGTGCCTGCCACGGTGGCGATCTGCCCGCTGATGAACACGAAGCCGTTGGCCTCCACGGCCGCGGTGAAGGGGGAGGTGCCTTCCAATTTCTCGTCGAGGTGTATCGCGCGCTTCATCGGTATGGTCGGGCTGGTTGCCCGGGTACGAAGATGCATGAAAGCGCGATCCGACCGACATCGGTACGCCTTCTCGCCCGGCCTACGGGTCAGGCTGCACCGATGGCGGCCTTCACCATGGGCACCACCTGCGTGGCATACAGCTCGATGCACCGCAGCAGCTTGGTGTGCGGCATGCTGCCCACGCTGAACTGCAGGCTGAAGCGGGTGAAGCCGAAGAGCTCGTGCTCGCGGATGATCTTCCGCGCCACGGTCGCGGGGTCGCCCAATAGCATGGCCCCGTTGGGCGATACCTCGAAGTCGAACTGCGGGCGCCCCACCGGTCCCCAGCCGCGTTCCTTGCCGATCCGGCCCATCTGCATGGCGTAGCGCGGCCAGGTGAGCTCCGCGGCCTCCTCGAAGGTGTCGGCGATGAAGCCGTGCGAGCCGATCCCCAACTGGAAGCGTTCCATCGGGTGGCCCGCCTGCTGCCACACCCGCCGGTACAGGTCGGTGAAGGGCTTGAAACGCGCCGGTTCCCCGCCGATGATGGCGAGCGTCATGGGCAGTCCCAGGGTGGCGGCACGCAACACGCTCTCGGGCGTGCCGCCCACGGCCACCCACACGGGCAGCGGTCCCACCGGACGTGGGTACACGCCACGCCCCTCGATGGTGGGTGTGTGGTGCCCCTTCCAATGGAGCACTTCGCCTTTCCGGATCTCCAGCAGCATGGCCAGCTTCTCGCTGAAGAGGGCGTCGTAGTCCTTGAGGTCGTAGCCGAAGAGCGGGAACGACTCGGTGAAGGAACCGCGGCCCGCCATGATCTCGGCGCGGCCACCGCTGATCAGATCGAGCGTGGCGTACTGCTGGAACACGCGCACGGGATCCTCGCTGCTGAGCACGGTGACGGCGCTGCCCAGGCGGATGCGCTTGGTGCGGGCAGCGATGGCGGCCAGCAGCACGGCGGGCGCGCTGGCGATGAAGTCCGGACGGTGGTGCTCGCCGATGGCGAACACGTCGAGGCCCAGCCGGTCGGCCAGTTCGGCCTCCTCCAGCAACTGGCGATGCCGTTCTTCCGCGGTGATGCGCTCGCCCGTCACCGGATCGGGCGTGTGGTCAACGAAGGTGTAGATGCCGAATTCCATGCGATGCGAAGATCGGCTCCGGCACGGCCGGGACCCACACCGGTCAGTGGAAGGTGGCGATAGCGAGCGCCACGATGGCCAGGGCGCAGAGCATGATCCCCGAGCCGATGAGCTTCATCCGCCGCTGGTTCACCAGGGGGTCGCCCACGAGCATGCGCTTGCCGAGCATGGTGTTCCAGCCGATCAGGCCGGCCATCACCACCACCAGCACCAGCTTCACCACCATGTAGGGCATCTCGCCCAGGGAGCCCCACCACGGCGTCATGAGGTAGCCGCCGGAGAGGATCAACAGGCCCAGTCCGATATGGCCCATGCGCGTGACCGCCATGGAGGTCATCATGAACTCACCTCGCTTCGCGGGGTCGAGCTTCAGGGCCGCCCTGGCCAGGAACATCATGGCGAAACTGGTGCCCAGCCCCATGGCCAGGCCTACGAAGTGGACGAAGAGCATTGCTTCACGCATGGTACGGTGTGTTCGGGTGTGACCGAAAGCTAACCATCGGATCGCAAGGCTCTGCTTACCGGAACGGGCGTCCGTCCGCATCCGTGGTGAGCACCTCGCTCATGTGGTCGAAGAAGGGACGGATCGCGCGGTACACGGTGTCCATGTGCTCCACCAGGTCGGGCGCCAGCACCTGCTTGTCGGTGAGCGGATGGCGGAAGAGGTACTGCTTGTAGCGGAGCAGGTGGATCGCGGGGTGGTCCTTCGGGAAGCCCTGCGGCGCGGTGCTGAGCTGCTCGCCCACCATGCCCCCGAAGGTCTCCTTGATCCGCTTGCTGGCGAGCAGCCGCTTCCAGGTCGTCGGGTCCTGCGCGATGTCGGTGCGGATGCGCTTCAGGTCGGCCGGCTCGGGCCCCCAGAACCCGCAGGCCAGAAAAGAGCCGCCAGGGGTGAGGTGGTAGTAATAGCCGCCGCGCAACGCGGGCTTCACGCGTGCGAGCGATCCGGCGAAACGCGGGCTGTAGGGCGGCCGGTCCTTGTGGAATCGCAGGTCGTTGTGGATGCGCATCAGGCTTTCGCGCGCCGTGTCGGTGCTCAAGCGGTCGTGCCGCTTCATGCGCTCGATGATCGCCTCCACGACCGCCTTCACGTTCTCCTGGGCGGCCGTGTAGCGCGCCTTGTTGGCCTGGAACCAGTCGCGGTCGTTGTGCCGATCGAGGTCCGCGAGGAAGTCGAAGGTGCTCTTGAGGAGGCGTGGTGAGTTCATGGACTGGTTTCAGCGTTGCGCCACGATCAGCAGGTCGTTCGCCGGGCTGCCGTCCCCTGCGGCGGTGATCACGTTCGATCGCTCCGCCACGCGGAAGCCGTTCCGCTCCAACGCATCCACGAGGTCGTCGCCCCGGTGGTACTGGATCCAGGCGGCCTCACCCTCGCCGGTGCTCGGCATCACGAAGCCGGACCGGGACGGATCGTCCTCCATGGTGCTCAGGTACAGCGCACCACCGGGGTGCAGGCAGAGGGCCGCATCACGGATGAGTTCCGCCGCCTCCTGCGCATCGAGGTAGGGCAGGCCGAAGGCGCACACGATGCCGTGGAACGTACGCTGCAGCGACCGTAGCGCACGTTGGTCCAGCAGCTCGAACACCGCGGTGGGGTTGTTCGTCCGTGCCAGCTCCAGCATCCGCGGGGCCAGGTCGGTGCCCAGGATCCGCAGGTCGGGCCGGTGCCGGAGCAGGTACTGCGTGACGTTCCCGGGGCCGCAGGCCAGTTCCAGGACCTCCGCTCCCGGCGGCATCAACGCGTTGAACCGGTCGAGCGCGGCGTGGTAGGCCGCCACGTCCATGAAGCGCTCCTGGTAGCGTTGTGCGTGGCTGTCGAACACGCGGATGGCGATGGGTGTGTGCACCATGGTCGCCGGTCAACGCTTGCCCCCGGCGAGCAGCCAGCCCAGCCCGGCCATGGGGATGTAGGCGAAGCCGAGGTCGAGGATATTGAACCATAGGGGACTGTTGGGGATCATGTGAACGGCCATGGCACCGCCCAGCAGGCTGAACACCCCGATGCCCAGTGCCAGGATCAGCTGCCGCGAGGCCGCCAGGCGGGCCACCACGAAGGCACCGACCAATGTGCCCAAGGCGTGGGCCAGAAAGGGGGCCAGTAGTTGGGCCACGGAGTACTCGCCGATGTGGGCGTTGATGCTGTTGATGTCGTTCACGTCCACGCCCGGCGGCGGTGGCATGAGGGCGCTTCCCCCAAGGATGAGGCCCATGTTCACGGCGCCTCCGACCACGAGGCCGGCCACCACGGCGAGGATGTTGCGGAGGAGGGGATGCATCTGCAGTGTGTTGAGGGCAAGGTAGCCTGAACGATGAGATGACCTGCGCATCCAGGGGTGTTCCGTTCGCCGCCGCTTCCACCTATGTTCGTGGCCCATGGCCCGTGTCCATCTGCTGTTCGCTGGTGCGCTCTTCATGTTGAACGCCACGGCACAGCGCGAGTGGCGCTCGCTCTTCGCAGCGCACATGGGGTCCTTGAACGCCTACCTGCGCGCCACGGACACCCTGAGCTGGGAACAGCGCTGGGAGGACACGCTGGATGTGAACGACGCCATCGCCGAGCAACTCATCGCGGCCCTGGAGGTCCCCGGCGTACCCGATGCGGCCATCGACAGCGCGTTCGCCGATGGCCCCTTCTTCATGGCCGCCTCCGTGGACAAGCGGTTGCGCATCTTCAGCTGGGACGAGCGGACCGGAGGGACATTCCGAAGCAACAGCAGCGTGCTTCTCGTTCGGACCGATGAAGGGACCTGGACCACGCGCAGTTCGCCCGCCCTGGAGAGCGATCCCTTCTGCGGGACCGGAGCCGCGTTCTCCGCCATCCATGTGCTCCGCTCGGACACGGCTTCCAGCCTCTACCTCTGCATGGGCTCGGTGGTCGGCTGTTCGACCTGTTGCGCAGAGGTGCTCGTGGTGGTCGGGTTGGGCCGCGAGGGCCTCGACCTCGCCTATCCGGCGTTCCCATCCCCGGAGCAGGAAGGGCCTGGAAGCCCCTGTTTCGTGCTCGATGCGCGCTGTGGCGATCTGGTGGACCTCCGCTTTGACCCACGCAAGCGCACGGTCCACTTCACGTACACCACCGACGACCTCACACCGGTGCGTGTGGCGGAAGGCGAGAGGCCCCGCCCGGTGAAGGGGCGCTTGCGGTTCAATGGGTCGGCCTTCGTTCAGGAGTAGGGAACGGCGTGCGCAGGGGCCTCAGCCCACCCACACGATGCCGTCGTCCTCCAGCCGCACGAGCCGCTCGCGGTAGAGCGCGCCCACGGCCTGCTTGAAGGCCTTCTTGCTGATGCCGAACTCAGCGTGGATGGCCTCGGCGCTGCTCTTGTCGGTGTAGGGGAGGAAGCCCTTCCCGGCGCGGAGCCGGCGCACCAGCAGGTCCACGTTCGCATCGTTGTACCGCCGGTAGCCGATGGGCTGCAGCGTGATGTCGAGCTTGTGGTCCTCTCGGATCTGCTTCACGTGGCCGGTGAGCCGGTCGCCGACGCTGGCGCGCTTGAACACCTCGTTGGCATGCACGAGCCCCTGGTGGCGCCCGTTCACGATGACGTGGAGGCCCAGGTCGCTGCGGCCGGACACGATGAGGTCCACCGCCTCGCCTTCCTGCACCGTGAGCTCGCTGTTGTCCAGGAAGTCCTCGATCAGCGCACTTCCGTAGAGCCGGTCGCTGCGTTCGTCCAGGGCCACGCGCACCAGGTACCAGCGGCCTTCCTCCATCGGTTGGTGCTGCTCGTCGCGCGGCACCACCAGGTCGGGCTTCAGGCCCCAGTCGAGGTGCGCGCCGTCGCGGTCCACGGCGTTCACCCGGAACATGCCGAACTGCCCCACGGTGGCCTTCGGGACGCGTGCGCTCGCCAGGTGCCGGCCGTTCGCATCGCGGTGCACGAACACCTGCACGCGCTTGTCATCGTCCACCTCCCGAGGCAGTTCCGCGTACGGGTACAGCACGTCGTGCCCATCGGTGTCGGTGAGCACCCAGCCTTCGCGGGTGCGCCGACGGATCTGCAACTGCTGGAGGCGGCCGGTGTGGATCACAAGGCCCGCAAGGTACGGGCGGGGCCCGGCCTACCACGTGCCGGCGTAGTCGAGCGGCACGCGTGTGTGCGCCGCGAGGTACGCGTAGCGCAGGTTGATCAGCTGCCGGATGTGGTGGAGGTCATGCGCCACCCAGTTGGTGAGCAGCAGTTCACAGCTCACCGGACCCACCTTGGGATGCACGTAGGCGTTCGACCAAGGGGCCTGATCCAGCCCCCGCAGCCACGTGAGGGAGGCGCTGCGCTCCGCGAGGAAGGCGTGCACCGTGGCCGCGAAGTCCTGCTCCATGTACCGCCGTTCGGTGACCCAGGCCGCAGGGTCGATCTTGGGCCAGGGCGCCTCGGGGTCCTCCAGCGTGGAGCGCAGCCTTGCACGGAAGTCCTCGCGCTCCTCGTCGAGCAGGTGGCCGATCACCTCGAGCGGACACCATTTTTCCGGCGCGGGCTTCCACCGCTGCTCGTCGGGCGATTGGTCGGTGAGCAGGTCCTTGAACACCACCGCGTGGCGTTCGAGCTGGGCGAAGAGCTGGGGGCGGTCCATGGCGTGAAGATGGGAAGGAGCCCGGCTCGCGGACCGCCGGTGATGCAACGGAACATCCCAGCGATGCACATGGAGCAGCGGGCGAAGCGGCAACGAACAGGAAGGCCGCCGAAGCATGGAATGGTCACAAGGTCCCCATGGGTACGCGCTCACCCCGGCGCCCGTCGCACTTGCGCACCTGACCGGTGCTGGCGCAGGAGCAGAGCAGTACCAGCAGGAAGAGCAGGAACAGGAAGCGGTTCATGCAGGAAGAACGCCATGGGGTCATGCCGTCGTGCAAGGGCCGGTCTGCGCGGATGGCCGCACATCGCCCCGGTCCGGTACTTTCGCGGCATGAGCGACACCCCCAAGTGCCCCGAGTGCGCAGGCACGATCACCTATCCCACGGGCACGAGCATGATGTGCGCCGAGTGCGGCCACGAATGGAACCCCGAGGAGGTGGCCGCGCAGAACGCCGGACCGGTGGTGAAGGACGCCAACGGCAACGTGTTGCAGGACGGCGACGATGTGGTGGTGATCAAGGACCTGCCGGTGAAGGGTATGCCCAAGCCGGTGAAGGCGGGCACCAAGGTGCGCGGCATCAGGCTGGTGCAGGGCGATCACGACATCGACTGCCGCATCGATGGCTTCGGGGCGATGGGCCTCAAGAGCATCTACGTGCGCAAGGCCTGATCGGCGCCTCCGACATTTATTTTCCCCCGATCGTCGGGAGGAGGCGGGGATGGTCGAGCTTTGTGGCATCAATGCCCCGGTGGTTTTGCCGGGGATACACAGGTCCACCGTTCGGTGGACACATTACCAGTCAGTACATGTCAAGTGGTACAGTAAAGTTCTTCAACACGGAGAAAGGGTTCGGTTTCATCACCCCGGATGAGGGTGGCAAGGACCTTTTCGTGCACAAGACCGGGACCCGCCAGCCCCTTTATGAGGGTGACAAGGTCACGTTCGAAGTGCAGGACAGCCCCAAGGGCCCCAACGCGGTCAACGTGACCAAGGCCTGAGGTTCCAACCTCCAGCGAACTGCGAAGCCCCGGCGAAAGCCGGGGCTTCCTCTTTTCAGGTCACACCCTTTCACCGTTCTCTTCCGGTCCTTCGTGCCAGCACGCTTGGGTGACCCGTGCGAGCTCGCTGGGTACCATGCGGTCGGGACGATATATCTTCGAAAGGATGGGTTCCGCCCGTTCAGGCGGCCAATACTGATCGCCATGCAGAATTCCTTGGTCCGTCCGTCGTATTTCCTCTTTGCATCGCTCTGCCTGTTCGGATCAGGTATGGCTCAATCGAGCTTTCAACTCGCCTTTGGAGGCTTCGTCAATGAGGACCCATATGCCATCATCGGTACATGGGACAATGGCATGGTCATCGGGGGGAGCACGTCCAGCTTTGTGTCCACAGGGGCGTTCGATGATCTGTACCTCACCAAGCTCGACCGTAATGGCCAACAAGTGTGGTCCAGGCACTATGGCTTAGGCCTGGTGTCCTATGCGCTGGGATTGGATACCATGGCTGATCACGGTGTCGTTGCCGTAGGTTCGAACAACAGCCAGCAGGGACTCGTGCTGAAGGTGGATCAGAACGGTGGGCCCGCATGGAGAAACACAGCCGCCATCAACAGGTTCACCGGTGTGGACGTTACAGCTGGCGACACGATTTTCGTTGTCGGCTACACCACGGGGTCGAACAAGGATATTCAAGTCGGAAAGTTGACCGGTTCGGGCCAACCATTATGGTCATTCCGCTACGGGACCCCATATAGCGACCTTGGCCATTCTGTGAGGGCGACCAGCGATGGAGGGGCGATCGTTGCCGGCTCCACGTTGGTCGGCGGACCGAACGCTGATGGTCTGCTCATTAAGCTCAATTCCGCAGGCTCAGTGGAATGGACGGGTACCTATGGACTTCTGGATTATTGCGATGAATTCAAGGACGTATGCAATGTTTCCAACGGAGGATTCCTGGCCGTCGGTTCAGGTTGTTATTCGGATTCATGGCCATTGGTCGTCCGGGTGGATGCGCAGGGCGATACCCTCTGGACACGACGATTTGGTCAGTACGGTGGACACTGCGAGCGCGTGCAGGAGGTCAACGGTGGGTTCCTGATCTCGGGTGGGTTTGATGGCGGATATGGAACTCCTTTCCTGATGAAGCTGGATGCCAGCGGTGCCACTGTTTGGCAAATGCAATTGAACGGGTTGGATCTGATGTCGTTCTATAGCACACATACAGTGTTGGCGGATAGTTCCATCGCGATCGTTTCTTCCGGCTTCACGGATGGCATCGGTGCACGTGATCCCTTGGTCACGGTCTTGAGCCCGATCGACCTGCAGGGCGTCTGTGGGATGGACTCGAGCTCCCTGCAACCGATCGCGACGACATGGCAGATCGGAACGATCAATCCAACGATGGTCATTGCGGGATTGACGGCATCCATTCCTCAGTCCGATCCTGCGGCCACCTTGTATGAGTCGGTCTGTGGCCAGGTCGGCGTTCCGCGGCAGGAGTTTGGGGCAACAACGGTGCACTATAATCCGATGCGCGGTCTATTGGTGGTAGGGGACCTACCTCCCGGCCACTCCATCGCTGTTCATGATGTTCTTGGCAGAAGGCTTGCCTTTTGGAGCGTTTCGGGTAGGTCCGTGGAATTGCCCTTGCATGCCGCGCCTTCGACCGTGCTGGTCACCATCATTGATGGCACAGGAGCATTCGTAGGATCCCACAAGGTGGTCATCGTCCATTGACCCTGGATCGGAGTTCGCGCTTCCTCGAACGGAGTATGCACGATCGAGATCCCCGATGTGATTAGCTTCAATTCCGACCGGACGGAACTTACACCATCGTCTCCTTCCGCAGCACGAACTGGCTCACGTTGATCCCGTCGCGCACATGCAGGCGGCTGAAGATGATCGCTGACACCACGGTGAAGCCGCCGAGCACCAGGAAGGTGTGGTGCAGCCCGGTGATGTAGCGCACGTGGTCGGCCTGTTCGATGCCCTGCAGGAAGAGCGCGGCCACCAGCGAGGCGAAGGCCACCCCGAAGCTCAACGCCATCTGCTGGGCCGTGCCGGCGATGCTGCTGGCCTGGCTGGCGTGCTGGTCCTTCACGTCGGCGAAGGTGAGCGAGTTCATGCAGGTGAACTGCAGGCTGCTGAAGAGGCCCTGCGTGAGGCTCAGCAGCACGATCAACGCCATCGGTGTGCCGATGCCGATGAAGGGATAAAGCATCATGTTGGCGCCGAGCAGCACGGTGTTCCAGATGAGGACGCGCCGGTGCCCGAAGTGTTTCAGCAGGGGGCGGCTCATGATCTTCATGCCGATGGCGGCCACGGCCAATGGCATGGTGAGCAGGCCCGCCATCAACGGGCTGTAGCCCAGGCCGATCTGGTACAGCAGGGGCAGCAGGAAGGGCACGCCCCCGATGCCCAGGCGGGTGACGAAGCCGCCGAGCACGCTGATGCGGAAGGTGCGCACCAGGAAGAGCGGCATGTACAGCAGCGGGTCCTGGATCCGACGCGCATAGAGCGCATAGCCGAGGAGCAAGGCCAGCGAGGCCAGGAACATCAGCACGATCTCCACAGGGGGCCAGGTGTGCTCCCCGAACACCTCCAGCACATAGCTCAACAGCGCGATGCCCGAGCCGAAGAGCAGCATGCCCAGTCCATCGAGGGGGGGGACATCCCCACGCCGGTAGTCGGGCATGTAGCGGCGGATCATCCACCAGCCCACCAGGCCGATGGGCAGGTTCACGAAGAAGATGGTGCGCCAGGGCAGCCAGTGCACCAGCGTGCCGCCGATGAAGGGACCCACCAGCGGCGCCACCAGCGCGGGGATCACCACGTAGTTCATCATGGTGAGCATCTGCGAGCGCGGGTAGGCGCGGATCAGCGCGATGCGGCCCACGGGCACCATCATGGCGCCGCCCACGCCCTGCACGAAGCGCGAGGCCACCAGCATGGGCAGGTTCACCGAGAGCCCGCAGAGCAGCGAGCCGAGGGTGAAGAGCGCCACCGCCATGCGGAACACGCGCCGCGTGCCATACTTGTCGGCAACCCAGCCGCTCACCGGGATGAAGATGGCCAGCGCCAGCGTGTAGGTGGTGAGCACCGACTTCAGGCTCAGCGCCGTGGTGCCCAGGTCCGTGGCGATCACCGGCACCGCCGTGTTCAGGATGCTGATGTCGAGCCCCTCCATGAACATCGCCACCGCCACCAGCCACGGCAGCACGCGCAGCACGTGGGGGGAGAGGGTGGGGGCGCTTCGTTCCGGCACGGTGCAAAGGTGGGGCAAGGCGCGGCGGTCCCCTCCGCCGGGGCCTCGCTCAACGGCTCAGCACCACCTGCCGAACGCCGAGCAGCATGCCGTTGGCGTCGCGCACGTGCAGCAGGTACACCCCGTCCTCGCCACTGAGCTGCAGGACGGTGTTGTTCTGGCCGGCCCGCGTGGGACCTTGCACCAGCCGGCCCTGCAGGTCCGTTACCTCGATGGTGAAGGCCTCGGACGCGCGCACGTTGAGCGCACCGTTGGAGGGATTGGGGTAGGCCACGAGCAGGTCGGCGGGCGGTGCGTTGGGCGCCACCTGCGTGGTGAAGGTGCCGGGGAGCGACCAGATCTTGGTGCCCGTGATGACGTTGTTCGGCGCGTTGGGGTCGTAGGTGATCAGGTTGAGCTTCACCCCGTCGGAGCTGTTGTAAATGCTGTAGTACTTGTAGCTGCTGAAGTACTCCCAGGTGGCGGCGTACGACTCCTCCAGCAGCGGGGTGCCGTCCTCGTTGTACACGCCAACGCCGGCGGAGTTGCCGATGCAGAGGTACAGGACCATGAACTCCACATCGCTCGGGTCGGTATCGAACAGGGCGTCGCTGAGGTAGAACAGGTTCAGGCCCTGGATGCCCTGGCCCGCGCATGGCACCGCGCCATCGGGCAGGGCGATGGTGCGCCACGGCGTGTAATCGGCATTGTACAAGCGCAGGCTGTCCGTGAGGCCCACGAAGGCGTCGTTCACGATCTCGTAGCGGATGTACTTCAGGCCGTTGTTCTCCAGTTCGGCGGGCATCAGCCACGATCCGGCCTCCACGTGCTCCAGGGTGAGCTGGGCGTTGGCCGGGGAGGCGAGGAGCAGGTCCGCCGCGAGGAGCAGGCCGAAGGGAAGGGTGCGCATGAAAGCGGAACACCCTGCCCGCCGCGATGGTTCACCGGTCCGTCACCGCCTCCCCGAAGGTGAGCAGGTTGTGGTCCGTGTCGAGCAGGGCGAACTCGCGCTGGCCCCAGGGCTTGGTGGCCAGGGCCCCGTTCGGGTGGATGGCCACCCCGCGGTCCTGCAACATGCGGTACAGGTCGTCGATCGCGGTCGTGCGGATGTACACCTGGCCGTCGTTGGTGAGGGGATCGAGGTCCTTCGCGAGGAAGAAATGCAGTTGTAGTCCGTCGCGCTCCACGATCAGGTAGTCGGGGTAGCTCCCGGCCACGGTGAAGCCGAGCTGGTCCACGTAATAGGCCCGGGTGGCGACCGCGTCGCGCATGGGCAGCTTGGGGATGAGGGCGGTGAGCATGATGCGGGGATCAGCGCAAGATGCATCACCCGATCGGACCATGAACCACTTCCGGTCAAGCGTGTACGGGTGCCCGATGCCGACCTTCCGCCTCCTCCTGCTGCTGTTCGTCCCCTTCCGCGTCCTCCACGCCGGCGCCCAATGCTGCTGCACCGACATCGTTCTGCAGATCCCGCTCGACCATCTTTCCTGGGTCCACAGCGACCGGGAATTCGAGGTGAAGGAGACGCGCGGCCAGTACACCTTCCACCACGTGGACAAGGACAGCACGGACGGCCGGATCGATCTGCTGCTCGATGCAGGCTGCGGCCTGCGGGACATAGGCTTGGAGATCACGCGGCGCAACACCGGTGAACGCATGATGCTCACGGTGCTCTTCGTCGGCTTCGACGGATGGCATCCGGGCCTGCGCATCCCCTTCCGGTCCGGTGTGTTCGAGGTGGACCTGGAGCGGATGATCGGTTGCGCCGGGCTTGATCGGAGCTGGGACCGTGCGGCGGCCGATACTCTTTCACCGACGGATGAGGAGGTGACCTGTGGCGGATGCCGCCTTCGGGTGGAGCGCAGCCGCGATGGCGTGTGGCTGGAGCCGCTGGACCTGTGGACCGGGGGCTGCGGTGCGGGCAGCGTGGAGGGGGACGCCTACGGCAAGGCCAGCTACACCGATGGGCAGCTGCTGTTCCGCACGGTCGTGGAGGAGAAGCAGGCCGAGCAGCGAGGCCGAAGCGTTCCCGATGGTCGAGGCTGGAGCGGCTTCGGTCATGTCGGGCCCACCGGGTCGTTCTACGCGCGGATGGACCGCGAGCAGACCGAGCGCGTGTATGAACTGGAGATGAGCTTGATGCACATCACAGGGTGGAAGCCGGCCTGGGTGCCGGACGAGGCTGCACCGGGGGGAAGGCGGAACATCGGCAGCATGGTGCGCTTCACGCTCGAGCGGCCTTAGTCGGCAATGATCGCGGCTTCGTTCTTCAGGGCTCGGTGGGCAGGTGCGCGTCCTCCCAGCCCGTGATGCCGGCGGTCATGCAGTACACCTGCGTGTGGCCCATGGTGCTGGCGGTGTGAGCGGCCGTTGCCGCGGCCGGGCATTCCGGGCTGTAGCAGTAGAACACGAGCGCGGTCGCCGTGTCCGAAGGAAGCTCCTCCGGCGTGAGGTGGTCGTACACCACGAGCTTGGCGCCAGGCACATGGGAGTAGGCGTAGTTGTCCGCCTCGTTGCAATCGAGCACCAGCACCGCCTCCTTCTTCATCAGCACCGCAAGCTCCTCCGGTGTGATGTCCTTCACAGCGGAAGGGGAGGAAGCGTTCTGCGCGCGCAGTGCGAACGCGGAACACAAGAGGCTGGAGAACACGAGGACCTTGCGCATGGCGTGTGGGGTGACCGAAAGGTATCGAGGCCGGTGCGACCGCACATACCCCCTGTTGGGTATTCCGCGGTCCGCACGAAGCGTTGATCCGCCTCAGTCGTCCAGTCCCTTTCCGGCCAGGATGCGGTCCACGTGCTTTTCGATCCGGGCCTCGCGCGTGGCCGCCTGCTTCGCGCTTCCGAAGAAAAGGAGGTAGCCGCGCTGCCTGCCCGGGCTGAGCGCGTTGAAGGCCTTCTTCAACGCCGGCATCCGCTTCAAGGCCTTGGCGAACTCCGCCGGCATCTCGAACTCGGTGGTCTTCTTCAGCACCACCTGCTTCCCGGCCTGCTCCACGGCGATGGCCTGCTGGATGTACGCGCGCAGCACCGGGGTGAGCCGGGTGACATCCTTCAACCCGGTGAAGCGCACCTGCCGTGCGCTCTGCACGTTGGCCGTCTGCTGCACCAGGATGCCGTGGTCGTCCTGCAGCAGCGCGCCCTTGTGGAAGAGCAGCGCGCAGTAGTCCTTGAAGCCGTGCATGAGGAAGACGTTCTTCCCCTTCAGCGTGTAGCACGGGTGCCCCCACTTGAGCTCCTCGGTAAGCCCGCTGTCCAGGGCCAGGGTGCGCAGCCTGGCATAACAGGTCCGCCAGGGACCTTCCTTCGCGAAGAACCAGTCGACCTTGGGGTTCATGGTGGTGGTGTTCGTTTCAGGCCAGCCAACCGGGCAGGGCGGCCGCCTGCTTGATCCAGGCCGCTACCTGCTGCTCGTTGAAGCCCGCTTCGCCGATGTTGATCCAGCGGCCTTCGGCGGAGGTGCCGCCCGGTGGCATGGGCTTCAGGGACGTGCCCTTGAAGAAGGTGAGCTTCACGTAGCCGGTGAACACATGGTACGATACGAACCAGCCCTGCTCCGGTACGCCGTAAAAGGGCGAGTTCCACTTCACGGCCTTCCGCGCCTGCGGCACCAGCTTCATGATCAGCGCATCCAACTGCTCGCATACCGCCTTCCGCCAGCCCGGCACAGCGGCGATGTAGGCCCGCACCGGTGCATCACCATCGCCTTTCGCGATCTGCGGGTTGCCGCCGCTGAGCAGCTTCACCTTCGGTGCCCGGGCCGTGCCCTTGACCGCTGCGGCCTGCACTTCCACGTTGCGCCCCAGCGTCTTGAACCGCTCGCCGTTGGCCTGCACCACGGTGATGGTGAGGTGACCGCTCTTGCTGATGTTCAGGTCGCGCACAGTGCCACGCTTGCCCTTGTGGGTGCCGGCCACAACGATGCACACATCGCCATCCTTCAACAGCGGGTCGCTTGGTGTGGGCATGGGACGAAGTTCGGCACGATCCTGCCCACCTTCGCACCGATGCTCACGATCGACCTGGAACACTTCCCGGTGCTCACGAACGAGCGCCTGGTGCTGCGTGCCCTTCGGGGCTCCGATGTGGAGGAGGTGTTCGCCTTGCGCGCCGATCCCGCGGTGATGCAGCATGTGAACCGGCCGCTCGCCACCAGCCTGCAGGATGCGGAGGCCTTGATCGCGAAGGTGAACGAAGGGGTGGCGGCGAACGCGTCAATCCACTGGGCCATCACCCGGAAGGGGGACGACCGCTTCATCGGCCTGATCGGCTTCTGGCGCATCGTGAAGGAGCACGACTTCGGCGAACTGGGCTACATGCTCGCGCGGGCACACTGGGGCCAGGGGCTCATGAGCGAGGCGATCGCCGCAGTGCTGCCTGTAGGCTTCGGCACGTTGGGAATGCACCGCGTGGAGGCCATCACGCGACCGGTGAACAGGGCCTCCATCCGGGCCTTGGAGAAGAACGGGTTCGTGCATGAGGCCACCTTGCGCGACGCCGTGTTCTTCAACGGGGCCTTCCACGATTCGCTGGTCTTCGGCAAGCTCGCGGATGGGACCGCTCCACGGTCCTCCTGAGGGTGCTAGCACGTGCGCAAGTGCCAGGCCCGGCCTAGGGGGGCAACGGGCGATCGCCTGGGCTGAACCGGTCCACCTTCCACGCCGCTTCCGCCACCATCTTCTTCAGGCTCACGTACCGCTCCTTCTGCTCTTCGCTCAAGGTCCCGCTGCGTCGTTGGGCCTCCAGTTCCGCGAGCTCTTCATCCTGAGTGTCCAGGGTAGGCGCGGGTTCAGCGCTCGGGCCGTTCCAGGTAGTAGACCGCGGTGCGGCAGATCATGGCGCATGGGTATTCCGACATGCGCAACAGGCCATGCCGCCCTTCCGGCGTTACGAACGCAAGGCTGGCGGACCACGTGTCACTGTCGAAGGGTCCTGCTGGCAGGGTCAGTGCGCTGCCATCGCCCCGCGTTACGATGCTGAGCCCGCCGTGCTCCGCGATGCGCCAGACCTCGGTGTAGCAACGGGGCATCGCTCCTGGCACCTCCGCAGTGGTCGCGAAGGACAGCGAGGCGATGAAGCGTTGGAAGTCCGCGCTGTCCGTGGGCTGTTCGTAGTACACGGGAGGAGGTCGTGCAGGCGGCCGATCCAGGGTCGGACCGATGGTGTCCTGTGCAGGCAGGCTGTGCATGGCGCTGAGCAGGAGGAGCGCGGTGACATGGGCGATGCCTTTTGCGTGCATTGTAAGCCGTGTGTGTCGGTCGCTCACGTGGTCATCCGCTCGAAGAACCAATAGTGGTACCGCACCAGCCCCGTGGGCGGTTCCCAATGCACCATGGCGTAGCGCCCACCGAAGAAGCTTGGGCAGCAGACCGGCATCCCGAAGCGCTTCTCATGCGGGTCGTTCAGGAAGGTCGTCAGGTCGGTGCCGTTGCCCCGCATCAGCCACGTGCCGCCCTCGCAGACCACCTCCCACACCAGGCGGTATTCCTTCGGGTCGGGCAGCGGGCCGATGTCCGGTGTGGTTCGCGCCATGGCCTGGACGGACCGGGCGAAGTCAACGCTGTCCCCAGGGCTCTGCTGCATCCGGCCCTCGAACCGGTCGAACAGGTGGGCCGGGTCGCTGGAATGCCATTGGGAACGGGCGGGGAGGACAGCGATCAACAGGAACAGGAAGGGGAGAAGGGGGCGCATCGCTGGTGCCGTACACAGCCGCACGGAAAAGGTTCGATCGCCGGGGCGTGAGGAGCCCTTCGGTCATTTCCCGATCCGCAGGCCCAGGGTAACGGACCCGAAGATCCGCACCAGGTTCAGGTCCACGCGTGCCGAAGCGTCGAGCCCGACGAAGCGCTTGTTGAACAGGAAGACCTTGTATTCCACGGGGATGCCCACCACCAGCTGCTCGGCCCCGCCGTGCGAATGCTCCTCGAAGCCCTCGCCGAAGAGCTCGCGGCACAGTCCGCCCAGGCTGAAGTCGTGCTCGATGGGGTCCGTGGTCTCCGTGCCGATCCGGCTGAGCGAGAGCCCCACGCTCACACCCTGTTGCGTCTTCGCCCGCAACATGCGGCCGAGCCCCGCTGAATACGAATGGATGGAAACGTGGTGGGTGACCGCCCCGCCGCCCCACATCGGCACGCCATCGTAGTCGCCCGCGTGGCACAGGTGCGACTGGTAGTAGCCGGCGCTGAAGAGGGTGTTGCCGCGGCGGTGGTGGAGCTTCAGCTCGCCGCACATGCCGTAGTTGGAGATCCCCAGGCCGAACTCACCGAAGAAGCCGCGCGGCGCGGGACCGGTGGAGCTGCGTTCCGCAAGGCCTTGGGGGGCCTGGGCGAGCACGGTGCTCGTTGTGCTCAGGAGCAGAAGGAGGGTGGCAAGGGTCTTCATGGTGCCGGGTGTGTTTCTGGACCAAAACTCCCCGGCCGCTTGCCCATGCACGAACGGATCCATGCGGGCCGCAAGCGCGCCGTTGCGCACAACGAGGTGGCCGGTCCGGGAACTGGGCCATCTGAACGGGAGGCAGCCGCGTTGCGCACCACGGGCAACCCGGATCGGCAGGAAATGCGGAAGGCGATCGCACCGATCACGGAGCTTCCGTGATCATGCCCGGCAGCACCAGGCCTGCGTTCCGTCACCGGCCGGTATGACCGCGGTCAGTGACGGACCGTTCAGGCCACCAACAACTTGCGGGGATCAACACCCCTTGCCATGGAAGTGCGCCGCGTCAGCATCAACGAGATCACCCCGGAGGAGTTCCTGGAGGAACATTGGAGACCGGGGATCCCCCTCGTGTTCAAGGACGCGAGCTCGGTGTGGAAGGCCAAGGGCACCTTCACGCCCGATTGGCTCCGGAGGAATTTCGGATCCAAGCGCAAGGTGATCGGCAGTGGCGTGCTGCCCGATGGCAAGGTGGTGGACAAGGACGAGCACACCTTGAGCGAGCTGCTCGACCTCATGGAAGGCAAGGTGCCCGGCAGGAAGCTGCCCTACCCGTGCACCTTCGATCTGCGGCATGAGTTCCCCGAGCTGCTGCCCTACGTCACCCCGATCAACCTGGGCTATGCGCAGCCCAACTGGCTGGAGAGCACCTGGTTCAGCCGCGGCAACTGGGGCAACCGCGTGGAGCTCTTCCTGGGCGGGCCCGGCGGCCAGTTCCCCTACATCCACCTGGACTACTACCACCTCAGCGCGTGGGTCACCCAGCTGTACGGCCACAAGGAGTTCACCGTGTACCCGCGCGGGCAGGAGAAGTTCCTCTACCCCGACCCCAACAACACCTGGCTCAGCCTCATCGAGGACCAGGAGAACCCCGACCCGGTGAAGTACCCGCTGTACAAGCACGCCACGCCCATCCGCTTCGTCATGGGCCCGGGCGAAACACTGTACATCCCCGTGGGCATCTGGCACACCGCCAAGAGCCTGGAGCCCACCCTCAGCGTGGCCTTCGACCTGCTCAACAAGGAGAACTTCCCGCTCTTCCTCAAGGACGTGTGGGACTTCCGCCGCAGCAACCCGTTGAAAGCTGCCGCCATCACCGGTTACGCCGCCTTCGCGGGCATGATGTGCCGCGCGGGCGACGCGCTGGGCGTGAAGCGGAACCCCGCGCGGGGGTGAGGGAGCAGCTACGGAGGCGTTCGCATGGCGGTCGCCCGCGATGCGAAGATCAGCGAGTCAGCGGATGCTGGAACGATCCTGAACTTCGCCCATCCCCGCTCGCCCATGCGCACCTTCCTCCGTACCGCATCGCACCTGCTGTGCATCGCCCTGTCCGTCAACGCCCAGGCCCAGTCCTTCGCGCAGCGCGCACAGGCCGTGCTCGATTCCATCTACCGCTCGGATACCACCGTGGTGGGCCTGCTGGTGCATGTGGAAGCGCCCGACCGGGGCATCGCTTGGAGCGGGGCCAGCGGCCGCTCCATGAAAGGAGGTGCGGCACTGGATGCTGATGCGCCCTTCCTCATCGCCAGCACCATCAAGACCTATGTCTCCGCCACCATCCTGCGCCTGGTGGAAGAGGGGCGGTTGCGCATTGACCAGCCCGTGGGCCCGCTGCTGCCCCGGCACACGCGCGCGCTCTTCACCAGCGACGGCTACGACCTGCAGGCCATCACCATCACGCACCTGCTCACCCACACCAGCGGCATCGACAGCTACAACCTCTACGGGTTCCTGGACAGTGTGAGCGCGCATCCCATGCACCGGTGGACGCGCGATGAGCAGCTCGCCCGCACCGTGGCGCTCGGCCACAAGCTCGCCGAGCCCGGCGTCCACTTCGCCTACGCCGATGCCAACTACCTCCTGCTCACCGAGGTGATCGAGGGCCGTACCGGCATGCCCTTCACCCAGGCCATGCGCGAGCTGCTCCGCTACGATCGCATGGGCTACGCGCACACCTGGATGCCCACGCTGGAACCCATGCCTGCGGGCACCCTGCCCCTGGTGCACCAGTATTGGGACGAGCGCCAGTGGGACAGCCATGCCCTCGATGTCTCCATGGACCTCTACGGCGGCGGCGGCATCGCCACCACTACCAGCGACCTCGCGCGCTTCGGGCAGGACCTCTTCACCGGCAAGGTGGTGCACGACCCCGCGGTGCTCGCGTCCATTCACACCACGGTGACCACGCAGGACAGCGTGCAGAGCAACTACCAGCTCGGCATCACCACGGAGCAGGTGGGTGGGCTGGTGGCCTATGGCCACGGCGGCTTCTGGGGCACCGAGGTGCTCCACTTCCCCGCGCTCAACGCCACGGTGAGCATCAGCATCCTGGAGCGCGGCCACCGCAAGCTGCGGCATCCGATGATCGAGCGGGTCCTTGCGGCGATGGAGTAAGCGCGGGTCAATTGAGAACCAGCGCCTTCATCGCGTGGCGCTCGAGCACGCGGCTCACTTGATCATCTCGTCGAGCCAGTCCAGCACGGTGTACGACTTCACCAGGCCTTCCAAGGCGAAGGGATCCTCCTTCACGAACTGTTCCGCCGCGGCACGCGACCGGAAGATGGCCATGTTGCCACGCTCGGCGAAGGGACCGATGCCCACCACCTCGCCAATGGCGATGTACTTGTCCACCACCGCCTTGTGCCGTGGGTACACGGCCATGATGGCATCCATGCCCGCGCCGGACGACTCACCGATCACGACTGCTTTCATCTTCCAGGATTAGTGCCGTCGAAACTAGCCTATTCACGGCGGAGGGAGCCACGGCCACGACCGTATGGCAAGCGATGGGCGATCGCTCAGCGCGTGCTGCGCCGCAAGGTGAGCCCCACACCGCCCAGGACCAACGCTCCGGCCAGGGCCAACCGCGCGCTGAAGGGCTCGGCGAGCACCAGTACCCCGGCGGCTGCCGCGAGCACCGGCACGAGCAACTGCAGCACGGCGGCGCGCGTGGCGCTCAAGTGCTTCAATGCAGCGTACCAGGCCACGTAGCCGACGGCCGAAGCCAACGCACCGGACGCGATCGCGAGCCACGCACCCCGTACAGTCATCGACATGGAAGCCGGTGTGACGAGCGACACGACTAACGCGATGGGCGCGGCCCGGAGGAAGTTCCCGGTGGACCGCGCCAGCGGGTCGCCCGCACCTCGACCACGGATGCTGTAAACACCCCACGCCACACCCGCCACCGCCATCAACGCTGCGGGGACCAGCGGTGGGGACTGCAGGCCCGGCAATACCAGGTGCACCAAGCCGGCCAACGCCATGATCAGTCCCGACCATTGAAGAAGGGAAGGCCGCTCCCCTTCGCGCCAGGCGGCCACCAGCATCGTCAGCTGCACACAGCCGAAGAGGATGAGCGCACCAGTGCCGGTGCTGAGCCCGTTGTACGCGTAGGAGAAAGGCGCGGCGTAGAGGAAGAGGCTGAGCGCTGAGATACGATCGCCGCCCAGGCGTGGCCCCGGCTGCCGTGCTCGCAGGAGCAACAGCAAGGTGATGGCGCCAGCCACCAGACGGATGGAGGTGAGCGCCATGCGGCACAGGAAGGAGTTTGCCGCGAACATCACCAGCGCGAAGGCAATGAGCAGGGCGGTGCGGGTTCGTGGGTCCGGCATGGTCGTTCGCGAAGGTCGTTACTGTCGCAGCTCTACCGCGTCCCGGCCCAGGCCGGGAGCAATGCGGCTGCGGATCGAGCGTCGCCTGCGACGACGGCCAGTTACTTGTCAGCGGTGCGTGCTGCAAGCGCGCCTGGATCATCGCCCGCGTTGCGAAAGCGGGTGAGCGGGGATCGGTGATGCCGATATTCGGGATGCCATGGCCGAATTGCCGCAACGCCGAACCATCCGATGGCAGGGATACGAATACGCCCAGGCGGGTGCGTATTACCTGACGATCTGCACCGATGACCGGCGCCATTGGTTCGGACACATTTCGGATGGTGTGATGCATCCGTCGGCCATTGGCGAATTGGCGCAACGGTGTTGGGACGCGATACCGCAACACATGCCGCATGCGGATATCGGGGAATTCGTGGTGATGCCCAACCATGTGCATGGTATCGTGATCATACGCGAACGGTTGGTGGACGGTGTGCCGGATGCGCGTGCGGCAGGGCGCGTCATGACGCGCCCGAAACCAACGCGCCCGGCATTGGTGCGGGGGATGTGCATGGATCGACCGAAAACGTCCCCGACGCCACACCGGATGATACCGGTATCGAAATGCCCGCCGGTCCATCCCGTTCGTTGGCCGACACACCCGGCCCACACACACGGACGCGTCATGACGCGCCCCAACGGGATCCACGGAAACCGCCGGGCATCCCGCGTGGTGCGTTGGGCCAGATCGTGGCGTCATACAAATCCGCGGTTACGCGCCTGGCCTACCTCGATGGGTTGGTGCCGCAAGGCACACCCATCTGGCAACGCAATTATTGGGACCGGGTGATCCGCGATGACGGGGAACACGAACGCATTGCGCAATACATCAGGGACAATCCGATGATTTGGAAAGGCGACCGGTTCAATCGGTGATGAACGCATCGGCCTATTACCTTGAACGCCGATGACACCGGAGGAAGGTCGATGGATAATGTTGTTCGGGGCAGTCGCCTGGTCAACACATTTTGCGAAGATCATTGCCCTATATGTCCTTTTGTGGCGCACCAGGAACGAGGGTCGGAGGCGCCCCATAGACCTTTTGGTATTCCTGTTTCTTCTGGCCATACTGGTCTTGCTGCCATATCAAGATAGAAAGGCATCAAAGGCGATGAACAGGTTCCTGATGGTGGCGACAATTCTCCAATACATCTCATGGATGGCATTGGCCAATATCATCTTGATCAGACATTGAGCTCGCCGTTCCGTTCGAGATCCCGCATTTCGCGTGACGGATTGAAGCGGAAAGCCCGCAGCGAGGAACGAGCGAGGACTTGTAGCGGAAAGCCGGACCCGAGCCGCATTTGGGTGAGGGGCACGACCAACCCTGCTACGTCTGCAACACCCCCATATTGAACTCCCGCGTCGCCGGTGCCTGGCTCGCTGCCTCAATTCCCATCGAGATCCACGTCCGCGTATCCATGCTAAGGGCAGATCGGTCCACGACCAAGGATGTACTCCACATGCTCGTATGTCCCTGGTTCTTCAGTTACCTGAACGACATACCAGCCGTACACCCCAACGCGAGCTG
>JBGAGX010000013.1:0-92048 GCA_044226515.1 Flavobacteriales bacterium
ACGCCTCCCTGTGGATCCAACCGGTACACGGCGGCTTGCTTGGTGCTGTTCTGGCTCAGCCGTACCGCCCCTGCAAGGATGTATCCACTGTCCGGCAATTGTTGGATGAAGCCCGTGTTGTCGATCCACGGGCTGCCATAGGCCCCATCCCACTGCTGGTTGCCGGCGCTATCCACCTTCACCACGTACATGTTCAGGTGGTCGCTGTTGAAGTACGTGAAACCCGCCAGCACGAAGCCGCCGTCCAAGGTGCGTTGACCGCTACGGCATTGCTGATCCTCGAAACCGCCATAGGTATGCTCCCAAAGAACAGTCCCTATTGAGTCCGTTCGCACCAGGCGCATGTCGTAATACTGTCCCGTCTCTACCGTACCGAAGAATGCGAAGCCATCATCAGGCAGGGTGTCCACGGCTGCAAAGTCATCGTACAGTGGCAATGCAAAGGTCCTTGTCCATAGGGTGTCCCCATTCGGGTCGAACAGCACCGCCAGGGCATCTGCCTGGATCGCACCCACGGAGTCCTTGGAATCGGCCATGATCGATCGTCCGTCGGAAAGCATGAGCAGCGCTTGCGACGATCCACCATACTCGTTCGTACCCGGCGTAAGGGTGCGCGTTGTGAATACAGTGTCCCCCCAAGCATCCACCCGGGTGAACACATATGCGCCACCGTTCTGAAAGTCGGGGCTCTTGTTCACGAAGCGATAGCCACTATCGGTCACTGCAACGCTGGTCAACACGTTCGGGCCTGCACCGTCATCATAGGTCCGTGACCAACGTTCGGTCTGAGCGCTGACCATGGTGGTGGCAAGCATCCCCAGGGCCGCACAACAGGTCTTCACGGGCATGGCCTTGAAGGTAGCGCTTCCGTTCACCCCGCCATCGCGGTGGGCGCTACGGCGGCGAAACCACCACCCTGCCCCCGCACAGCCAGCGCGACCCATCGCGCCCTGTCATCCTGAGCATTGGCGAAGCGGCACTGCGCAGGACGCAGAGCGACCGACCGGTCGAGGGACGCCATCGCCGCGAAGGGGCTACCATGGACAGTTGTCCATTGGGAGGTGCTTCCCCTTCGCAAAGCCTCAGGGTGACACACCGCAGCATGATCGCCTTTGACAGGCCCGGGGGGATGGTCGTGGGGGCGACCCCGGCCCGAACGACCTCGGCCAACCGCGCGGGTGAAACGTGCTTGTGGCCGCTTAGACCACCTTCACCAGGAAGTAGTTCTTCTTGCCGCGCTGCAGCAGCACGAACCGGTCCCGCAACAGATCGCTTGTACCCACCATGCGGTCCTCGGCGGCCTTGATGCGGTTCACGCTGATGGAGGCCTCCTTTAACGCGCGGCGCGCCTCGCCCTTGCTGGGCAGGAAGCCGGTGGCCTCGCTCAGCAGGTCGGCGATGGCGATGCCGGCGGCGATGCGGTCGCGTGGCACCTCGGCCTGCGGCACGCCCTCGAACACGTCCAACAGCTGCTGCTCGCTGAGCTGCGCAAGTCCATCGGCATCGTTGCTGAAGAGGATCTCGCTCGCACGCAACGCATCACCGAGCTCTCCCTCACCATGCACGAGCCGGGTGATGTACGCAGCCACCTCCTTCTGCAGTATTCGCTTCCCGCGGTCTTGGGCGTGCTCGCTGATGAGGGCCTCGCACTGCTCCTGCGGCCACAGGGTGAAGATGCGCGCGAGCTTGGCGGCGTCGGCATCGGCGGCGTTCAGCCAGAACTGGTAGAACTTGTAGGGGCTGGTGCGTTTCGCATCGAGCCAGATGTTGCCGCCCTCGCTCTTGCCGAACTTGCTGCCATCGCTCTTGGTGAGCAGCGGGGTGGTGACGGCGTAGGCCTCGCCACCGGCCATGCGGCGGATGAGCTCGGTGCCCGTGGTGATGTTGCCCCACTGGTCGCTGCCGCCCATCTGCAACCGGCAGCCCAGCTCCTTGTACAGGTGGTAGTAGTCGAAGCCCTGCACCAGCTGGTAGCTGAACTCGGTGAAGCTGATGCCGGTCTCCATCCGGTTCTTCACGCTGTCCTTGGCCATCATGTAGTTCACGGTGATGTGCTTGCCCACCTCGCGGATGAAGCGGAGGAAGCCCATGTCCTTGAACCAGTCGTAGTTGTTCACCAGCTGCGCGCGGTTGCTGATGGCCGGGGAGAAATCGAGGAAGCGTTCGAGCTGGGCGTGCACGCAGGCCTGGTTGTGGCGCAGGGCGTCCTCATCGAGCAGGTTGCGCTCGCTGCTCTTGCCGCTGGGGTCGCCCACCATGCCGGTGGCGCCGCCCACCAGGGCGATGGGGTGGTGGCCGCTTTGCTGGAAGTGCACCAGCATCATGATCTGCACCATGTTGCCCACGTGCAGGCTGTCCGCCGTGGGGTCGAAGCCGATGTAGCCCCTTGCCGGGCCTTTCAGCAGGTACTCCTCGGTGCCGGGCATGCTGTCGTGCAGCAAGCCGCGCCAGCGCAGCTCCTCGATGTGGTTGCGAACGGTGCTCATGGGTTGAACGCGTGCGAAAGTACCCCAAGGCGCGCACAGGCACAGAGGCAGGAGCAGGCGCAGGGGCGGCATGGCCTGCCTCCCGCGCCTGCACCTGCCCCTTGGTGCTTCGCTACCTTTCCCCCGCAATGGACCTGGTGACGGGCGGTACGGGGATCGTGGGGGCGCACTTGCTGCTGCACCTGCTGGAGCAAGGGCGACCGGTGCGCGCCACCCACCGCAGGGGCAGCGACCGCGAGGAGGTGCGTCGCATCTTCCGGCACTACCGGCCCGATGGCGATGCGTTCCATGACCGGATCGCGTGGGTGGAGGCCGAGCTGCTCGATCCCACGGCCCTGCGCACGGCCATGGAAGGCGTGTCCGATGTGTACCACGCCGCCGCGCTGGTGAGCTTCGACCCGCGCGACGAGAAGGCGCTGTTCGCGCAGAACATCGGCGGCACCGCCAACGTGGTGAACGCCGCCCTGGAGCTGGGCGTGGCCCGCCTGCTGCACGTGAGCAGCACCGCGGCGATCGGCAGGCCCATGGGCGACGGTATGGCGGACGAGACCATGCCGTGGACGCGCGACGCGCGCACCAGCGCCTATGCGGTGAGCAAGTACGAGGCCGAGCTGGAGGTGCAGCGTGGCGTGGCCGAGGGCCTGCATGCCGTGCTCGTGAACCCCTGCGTGGTCATCGGTCCGGGACGGGCGGGCCGGAGCAGCATGACCATGATCGACCGTGTGCGCCGCGGCACGCGCTGGGTGCCACCGGGTTCCAACGCCGTGGTGGACGCGCGCGACGTGGCGGCCTTCAGCGTGGCCCTGCTCAGCCAGGGCGAGGTGGGCGGCCAGCACCTGCTGGTGGGCGAGAACATCGGCTACGACCGGCTCTTCACCCTCATCTGCCAGGCCGCCGGAAAGCCCGCGCCCACGCGGCCGCTGCCGCCGTGGATGCTGCAACTGGCCTGGCGCGCGGAGCGGCTGCGCACGCTGGTGGGCGGCCGTCCCATGGTCACGCGCCACACGGCCGCTTCCGCGGTGAACAAGCGCCGTTACGATGCCGCCAAGGCCCGGCGCATCACCGGCCTCTCCTTCCGCGGCGCGGAGGAGGCGGTGCGCAACGCGGTACGCTACGCCGCGCAGGCTCAGTGAACGGGCAGGTCCTTCAGGCTGTCGAGCTCGGCGAGCACCTCCTGGTAGATCACCTTCAGCTCCGCGGGGTGCTGCGTGTACGCGTCGAAGGTGCGCCGGAAGTCCTCCTTGGTCACACCCTCCTCCTTGAAGAGGTCGTCGTAGTACTGCTCCACGGGACTGTCGGAGCGCTTGGCGATCACGTTCTCGTGCTGCAGCCGGGCCTCGATGAGCTCCGAGCCGAGCAGCAGGCGCTTGAAGGTGGCGCGGTCCAACGGGCCCGGGGGCGGCGGTCCGGCGGGGCCGCACGCCACCAGCACCAGCAGCAGCGCCAGCAAGGTCCTCATCGGTCGAAGCGGAGGCGTTCGCCACGCACCGTGCGGTCGATGTGCCCATCGGCGTACACGTGGTGCCCGTTCACGAAGGTGTGCTTCACGCGAGACCTGAAGGTGGTGCCCTCGAAGGGGCTCCAGCCGCACTTGTACAGCAGGTTCGCGCGGTCCACGGTCCAGGGCGCGTCCAGGTCCACCAGCACCAGGTCGGCGCGGTGGCCTTCGCGGATGAAACCGCGGCGTTCCACCTGGAAGAGGCGGGCCGGTGCGTGGGCCATCTTCTCCACCACGAGCTCCAGGGTGAACACCCCTTGATGCACCAGTTCGAGGGCGGCCACCAGGGCGTGCTGCACGAGCGGGCCGCCGCTGGGGCACTTGGCGTAGGGCTGCGCCTTCTCCTCCAGCGTGTGCGGCGCGTGGTCGGTGGCCATCACATCGATGCGGCCGTCCACCACGGCGCGGCGGATGGCCTCGCGGTCGGCGGCGGTCTTCACCGCGGGGTTCCACTTCACCAGCGTGCCCTTCGACACGTAGGCGTGCTCATCGAACCACAGGTGGTGCGTGCAGGCCTCGGCGGTGATGCGCTTGCCTTCCAAGGGGCCCGGCGTGAACAGGTCCAGCTCCTTCGCGGTGCTGATGTGCAGCACGTGCAGGCGCGTGCCGTGCTCCTTCGCCAGGGCCACGGCGTTGCTGCTGCTGCGGTAGCAGGCCTCGTGGTCGCGGATCACCGGGTGCTGGTCCACGGGGATGTTGTCGCCGAAACGTTCCAGCGCCCGTTGCATGTTGGCGCGCACGGTGGGCTCGTGCTCGGCGTGGATGGCCAGGATCAGGTGCGCCCTGCGGAAGAGCGCATCGAGCGTCTCGGGCGCGTCCACCAGCATGTTGCCCGTGCTGCTGCCCAGGAAGGCCTTGAGCCCGCACACGGTGCGCGGGTCGGTGCGCAGCACCTCGTCGAGGTTGTCGTTGGCCACGCCCATGTAGAACGAGTAGTTCGCCAGGGCGGTGGCATGGCCCAGGGCGTACTTGCGCTCGAGCAGGTCCTGCGTGAGCGTCTGCGGCACCGTGTTGGGCATCTCCATGAAGCTGGTGATGCCACCGGCCACGGCGGCGGCGCTGGCGCTGCTGATGTCGTCCTTGTGGGTGAGGCCTGGCTCGCGGAAGTGCACCTGGTCGTCGATGGCGCCGGGCAGCAGGTGCAGGCCCGTGGCGTCGAGCTCCCGCACGGGGCCGGCATCACCGATCCCTTCGTAGGCCACGCGTTCAATGTCGCCGCCACGCACGAGCACGTCGGCCTGGCGCACGGTGCCTTCGTTCACCACCGTGGCGTTGCGGATCAGCACGTTGTTCATCGCTGCTTGATGGTCTTCATCCGCCACACGCCGATGATGGCCTCGCGGAAGATGTTGGCGCTCATCTTGCTCTTGCCCTTCTGCCGGTCGATGAAGGTGATGGGCACCTCGATGATCTTGAAGCCGGCGAGCTTCGCGCGGTACTTCATCTCGATCTGGAAGGCGTAGCCGATGAACTTGATCTCGTCCAGGGCCAGGCGCTCCAGCACGCGCCGGCGGTAGCACACGAAGCCGGCGGTGGTGTCGCGCACACCGAGCCAGAGGATGCTGCGCACGTAAAGTGACGCGCCGTAGCTCAACAGGATGCGGTCCCACGACCAGTCGCGCACGCGACCGCCCTTCACGTAGCGGCTGCCCACGCTCATGTCGCCGCCCTGCTCCGCGCAGGCCTTGTACAGCCGCACCAGGTCATCGGGGTCGTGGCTGAAGTCGGCGTCCATCTCGAAGATGAAGTCGTACCCCTTCGCCATGGCCCACTTGAAGCCGGCGATGTAGGCGGTGCCCAGCCCGAGCTTGCCGCTGCGCTCCATCAGGTGGAGGCGGTCGGGCCACTGGCGCTGCAGGTCCTTCACGATGCCTGCGGTGCCATCGGGCGAACCGTCATCGACCACCAGCACGTGGAAGGCGGGCTCCAGGCGGAACACATGACCGAGGATCTCGGCGATGTTCTCCTTCTCGTTGTATGTAGGGATGATGACGAGCCGTTCGGGCACAGGGCTGGGGATGGCCGCCAAAGATAGCCCGCGGCCCTTCGCCTATCGGACCAGGGTCACGCTGCCCAGGCGCTCGAACGGCTCGCCCGACCAGGCATCACGGCCTTCGTACCGCCAGATCAGCACGCCCACGGGCACCGGCGAGCCGTCCCCGAAGGTGCCGTCCCAGCCCTCCTCCGGCCGGTCGGTGGTGTACACGACCGTGCCCCAACGGTCCACCAGGTACAGGTGCTGCGTGTTCGGGTCCACCCCGCGCACCACGGGCCGGAAGCGGTCGTTCACCCCGTCGCCATCGGGGCTGAAGGCGTTGGGCACGAAGACCTGCGCGGAGGGCTCCACCACCAGCTCCGTGCATGCGGTATCGGTGCAGGTGGGTGAAGCGAAGGCCGTGAGGCACACCGTGTAGGTGTTGTCCAGGACCGATGGGTAGATGAAGGTGGGCTCCACCTCCGAGCTGGTGCCCGCGCCGAAGTCCCACGTGAAGGCCGTGGCGCCGGTGCTCAGGTTCACGAAGGTGACCGTGGGCGATGCGGTGGTCACCACGCCGGGCACGTGCTCGAACGCCGCCGTGGGCGCGTCGAACACGTCCACCGGTGCGGCGGCCTGCACGGTGATGGTGCAGCCGTTGGCCACCTCGATGGTGAGCGCGATGGGGTAGCTGCCCGGCACATCGAGCAGCAGGGTGTCGCCGCCGCATTGGGTCGACGTGATCCCGTTCCCCAGGTCCCACGTGCAGCTCACGGCGTTGATCGGCGCAGCGATGCCAAGGATCAGTTCCACCGGTGCGCAGGCCCCGTCCATCGCCGTGGTGATCACCGGGGCGGGCACCGCGGTGATCGCCACCTGCACCGTGCTCGTGACCGCGGGACATGGCGCCGGAGCGTTCACGGTGTAGGTGTACGGGCCGGGGAGCGCAGTGGCGGGATCGATCACGCCACCGGTACTTGTGCCGGCAGGACCCGTCCATGTGCCGTTCGCGTCGGGGCTTCCACCGAGCGCGGCGAACAGGTCCATCACCGGCCCGTTGGAGCAACCGCTCAAGGCTCCATCACTACCGGCATCAGCGGCCTGCACCACCGCGACCGTGAGCGTGGCGGTATCCGCCGCGCAGGGCCCCTGTCCTGCAATGACGTAGGCATACGTGCCGGGGGCGGAACCGCCCGGCGTGAACAGCCCGTTCACCGGCGCGCCGCCCGGACCATACCAATCACCGCCGGATTGCGGTGTTCCGGCCAGTGCGTCGAAGAGCGGCTGTGCGGCATCGCTGCTGCACCAGGTCACCACGGCATCATCACCGGCCTCGGGCGCGGCGGCGATGGTCACGGCGACGGATGCTGTGGCGTTCGCGCATGGCGTGGTACCGGGCACCGTGTAGGTGTACGTACCGGACACCGCGACAGCGGGATCGATCAGGGACGATGTGGAAGCGCCACCCGGCGCGGTCCATGCTCCGCCGATATCGGGCGTTCCACCGAGCTGCGCGAACAGGTCGATGGGCGCAGCGGAGGAGCACATGCTCACCGCAACGGAGGAACCCGCATCGGGGGGTTGCGCGATGAGCACCTGCACGAAGGCGGAATCGTTGGGGCAGCCGGAGGTGCCGGGCACCACGTAGGCATAGCTGCCGGCCGGGCCCAGCGCAGGGTCCACCTGGCCGGTGGACGCGTTGCCAAGCGGATCGGTCCAGATGCCGTTCGCATCGGGTGAACCGCCCAAGGCCGAGGAAAGCGCCGCCACCGCACCGTCCGCGCAAAGGTCGAGCGCGCCATCCAGGCCCGCATCCGGTCCGGGGTCCACGTTAACCGTCACCGTGGCCTGGTCCGCCGGGCAGATCACGCCGTTCACGACATAGGTGTAGGTACCGGGCATCGCGACCGACGGATCGAAGGTGCCGTTGCTCGCGGCCCCCAGCGGGTCGGTCCATGTGCCGCCGCTGTTGGGCGTTCCACCGAGCTGCGCGAACAGGGAGAGGGCGGGCGCTCCGCTGCACACGGTGAGCACGGTGTTCTGCCCCGCATCAGGCGCCGTCTCCTCGGTGACGATCACCGTGGCCTGGTCGGCCGCGCAGGGCGGGTTCGCGGCGAGCGCATAGGTGTAGGTGCCGCTCGCGTCGATCGCCGGATCGTACAGCCCGCTGAAGGCGCCGAGCGGTCCCGACCAGGTGCCACCGGCCTGCGCACCGCCGAGCAGGTTGAAGAGGTTCACCGGGGCCACGGTGGAGCAGATGGTGATGAGCGCATCGGAGCCCGCGTACGGCGCGGCGGCCTCCGAAACGGTGACGGTGCTCTGGTCGCTGGCGCACGGCGCCGCACCGGCCACCGTGTAGGTATACACACCGGGACCGTCGAGCGCAGGATCGTACAGCCCGCTGAAGGCCACACCACCAGGGCCGGTCCATGTGCCACCGGCCTGTGCACCGGCAAGGGCCGTGGACAGGTTGACGGGGATGCCTTGTTCGCACACGGTGATGGCGCCATCGTTCCCTGCATTGGGCGCGGCAGGCTCCGCCACCGTCACCGTGGCCTGATCGCTCACGCACGGGGCGGTGGCGTTGATCAGGTAGGTGTACACCCCGGGAGCGTCCACGCCGGGATCATAGGTCCCGCTGAAGGTGGCACCACCCGGTGCCGTCCACGTTCCGCCGGGTTGTGCAGCACCGAGCAGCGTGAAGAGGTCGATGGGTGTTCCGTTGCTGCACACCGCGGTCGCCGCATCGTTCCCCGCGAAGGGCGAGGACGTCTCCACCACATCGACCACCGCCTGGTCCGCCGGGCAAGGAGCGGTGCCCGAAACGGTGTAGGTGTACGCACCGGACCCGTTGATGGCGGGATCGTACGCTCCGCTGAACGCTGCACCGCCGGGCGCCGTCCACGTGCCACCGACCTGTGCCGCGCCGAGCAGGGCGAAGAGGTCCACCGTTCCGCCGATGTCACAGATGGTCACCGCGGCATCCACGCCGGCAAAGGGCGCCGCCGCCTCCGCAACGGTGATGCTCGCCTGGTCGCTTCCGCAGGGCGCCGGTGCCTGCACGAGGTAGTCGTACACACCGGGCGCCATGGTGGCCGGATCGTAGAGCCCGTTCACCACGGGGCTTGGGCCGCTCCACGTTCCACCGGCCTGCGCACCGGGGCCGAGCAAGGCGAAGAGGTCCGCCGCCGGATCATTTCCGCAGAGCGCGAACGAAGCATCCGCACCCGCGTAGGCAGCGGCGTTCTCGGTCACGGTGACCGTGGCGCTCGCGTTCGCGCAAGGAGCCGTTCCGTTCACCGTGTAGGTGTACACACCGGGGTTCATCACGGCCGGATCGTACTGGCCACCCACCGCCGCGCTCGGTCCGCTCCACGCGCCACCGGGATCCGGGGTCCCGCCCAACTGCGCCAGCAGGCTCACCGGAAGGCCCGCGGAACAGATCGAGAGCGTGCCGCTGCTGCCGGCGTCCGGCGCCTGTGGTTCGGTGACGGTGACGGTCGCACTGGCGTTGGCGCAGGGTGCGGCGCCGTTCACCGTGTAGGTGTAACTACCGGCGCTCATGGTGGAAGGATCGTACAGACCGCCCACCACCACGCTGGGTCCGCTCCACGTGCCGCCGGGGTCGGGCGAACCGCCGAGCTGGGCAAGGAGGCTCACTGCTGCACTGGTGGAGCACAGCGTCAGCGTGCCGCTGGTGCCCGCGCCCGGTGCCTGTGGCTCGGTCACGGTCACGGTGGCGCTGGCGCTCGGGCAAGGCGCGGTGCCGGTCACCGCATAGGTGTACACGCCCGGCACCATCGTGGCCGGATCGTACAGCCCGGCGATCACCGGGCTCGGACCGCTCCACGCACCACCCGGGTCAGGCGTTCCTGCGAGCTGCGCCGCAAGGCTCACCGCGGCGCCGGTGCTGCAAACCGTTAGCGTTCCATTGCCGCCTGCGCTCGGTGCCGCGCTCTCGCTCACGTTGACGGTGGCGCTGGCGTTCGCGCAGGGAGCCGTGCCGGTCACGGTGTACGAGTACGCACCGGGGGCCATCGTGGCGGGATCGTACTGCCCGCCCACCACGGGGCTCGGTCCGCTCCACGCCCCCCCGGCGGAAGGCGTTCCGCTCAGTTGCGCGAAGAGGCTTGCCGCTGCGCCGGTCGAACAGGTCGCCAGGCTCCCGTTGCCACCGGCGTCCGGCGCGGGCTGCTCGGTCACGGTGACGGTGGCCGTGGCGTTCGGGCAGGGTGCGGTGCCCGTCACCGTGTAGGTGTACGCGCCGGGGACCATCGTCGATGGATCATAGGCGCCGCCCACCACCACGCTCGGACCGCTCCAGGCCCCACCGGGATCCGGCGTGCCCCCAAGGGCGCTGGCCAGGGACACCGCAGGCGCGTTCGAGCACACGGACAGGTTTCCGTTGCTGCCGGCGTCCGGCGGTGCGGCGATGCTCACCGTCACGGAGGCATCGACGTAGGCGCACGCATTGCCCACGGTGTAGGTGTAGGCCCCGGGCGCGTCCGTCAGCGGGTCGAAGGTGGCCGGATGGGGTGTACCTCCGGGTCCGGTCCAGGAACCACCGGGATCCGGTGTACCGCCCAGGGCATTGAACAGGCTCACAGCGCCGCCTCCCGCGCACAGCGGCAGGGATGAATCCAGGCCGGGATCGGGCATGGCGCCGCCGGGCACCGAGATGATGTTCACCGCGGTGAGCACGGTGTTCATGATCGGACATGTGCCATCGCTCCCCTCGAAGAGCACGTTCACCGGGCTGTTGGCGGGGTCGCCGGTCCAGCAGAGCGTCACCACCGCGGGATCGGCACCGGTGACGGTGACGGTACTGCCGGGCAGAAGGGCCGCCGCCTGTGAGGTCACCTGCAGCACCGTGCCGGGGTCGGTGTCGGTGAACACCAGGTCCACGCAGAAGGGTTCGCCCTCGCACACCTGGATGCTGTTGGTGCCGGTGATGGTGCCGCCGGTGTTGTTCACCAGCCCCGATACCGTGGGCGCGGCGTTCGCGCAGTTCATCACCACGAACAGGATGTCGCGCATCACCGTGCCGATGAGGTTGCCGTTCGCGTCGTACTGCGCCACCTCCACGGCCACCACGTAGTTGCCGATCAGGGTGGGCGTGAACGTGAGCTGCCCGGTAACGGGGTCGAGGGTGATCCCGGGGATCGGCGCGGCTCCGGAGTAGCCGGCGTTATAGGTCACCGGGCTTGGTGGTGGCACCATCTGTTGCGCATCCACCAGGGTATACACCAGGCTGTCGCCATCGGGCTCGGTGACCCCGAAGTTGTAGTCCACCTGCTGGTTCACGCAGACGTAGGGCAGCGATTGGTCGGTGAAGACCGGCGAGTTGTCGCAGGGGGCACCGAGGGTGTTCACGGTGGCCTCGATGTAGATGCCCGGCAGGCCGGCGACGTTGATGGTGTTGTTGCGGCAGCAGATGTCCCAGCTCACCGTCCAGCTGTCGCAGGGCGCCAGGAACACGGCCACATCGAACTGGTAGTGCATGATGCCGGGCTCGGCCCCGCCGTTGCAGGTGCTGTTGGGCAGGGCGCTGGGGCAGAGCTGCGACACCTCTTCGCCCGGTGGCACGGCCAGGTTGGCCAGCGTGAACTGGGTGCCGCAGTCGCTCTGGAAGTCGAGGGCCTGCGGCACCATCTGGAAGCCCGCGCAATCGAGGAAGAGGTCGAGGTGGAACAGGTACTGGTTGCCCCCCAGGCACTCGTAGGTGATGCTGCCCCCGGAGTAGTGCGCGGCGCGCACTGTGCTGGTGCCAGGAACGGCCCACGCCAGGAGGGCCGCCCCACACCAGGTGGTGAACGATGCGCGGGACCTGCCGTACATGGGTTCGTGATCAGCTGCCCGGCCATGGGCCGGGCAAGCTGGCAAAGGTACTTCCACGCCACCACGCCGCACAAGGGAAGATATCCACTAACCGGCTGATCCTCAGGCCGACGAACGGACCACAGGACACACATCACGGTCACGTTCACATAACGCTGAGGGTGAGGTCCTGGCATGTACTTTTGCCCACCTTTCCCGGACCTGTCCGGTAAGCGTCGCACCGACACCAACACCCTTGCGCGCGCGCCCCTCGCCCATGAACCCGAACCCCGCACGGGTCCTCCCGCTCGTAGGCTGCCTGCTCACCGGCGGGCTCGCCATCGGCCAGGTGGATTCGACCATCACCACCAAGGCCGACACCACGGACCAGAACCAGGCGCGCACGCCGGTGTTCACCATCACCTCCGACGACCTCGACTCCGAGATCGGCTCGCAGGACATCTCGGGGATCCTGCAATCCTCGCGCGACGTGTACACGAGCACCGCGGGCTTCAACTTCGGCCTCGCGCACTTCCGCATCCGCGGCCTAGACCCGGAGAACACGCTGGTGAGCATCAACGGGGTGCTGGTGAACGACCTGGAGAACGGCTGGGCCACCTGGTCCAACTGGGCGGGCCTGAACGACGTGACGCGGTACATGACCGTGCGCTCGGGCATCAACCCGTCGCGGCTCAACTTCGGTGGGATCGGCGGGTACAGCGAGCTCAGCCTGCGCGCCAGTGAACTGCGCAAGGGCGTGCGCGTGAGCTACGCCAACAGCAACCGCGTGTACCGCAACCGGGTGATGGCCACCTACAACACCGGCATGATGAGCAACGGCTGGGCCTTCAGCTTCAGCGCCTCCAGCCGCTGGGCCGATGAGGGCTACGTGGACGGCACCTACTTCCGCGCCTTCGCCTACTTCTTCGGCGCGGAGAAGAAGATCAACGAGCGCCACAGCCTGGGCTTCTCCGCCTTCGGCGCGCCCATCGAGCAGGGCCGGCAGATCCTGGGCTACGACCAGACCTACCAGCTCACCGGCAACAACTACTACAACCCGGCCTGGGGCTACCAGAACGGCGAGAAGCGCAACAGCCGGGTCAGCTACGACCACAAGCCCACCTTCCTGCTCACCCATTACTGGACGCCCGACAGCCGGAGCAAGCTCACCACCAGCCTCTTCTACACCTTCGGCCGCGACGGCCAGACGAACCTGAACTGGTTCGACGCCGCCAACCCCAAGCCCGACTACTACCGCTACCTGCCCTACTACTACCAATCCTCCGACCCGGCCTACGCGCAGCAGCTCACCCAGGCGTGGCAGAGCGACGTCAACGCCCAGCAGATCAACTGGGACCAGCTCTACTTCGCGAACGGCAAGAACCTGTACACGCTGCAGAACGTCGACGGCGTACAGGGCAACGACCTCACCGGCATGCGCAGCAAGTACATCGTGGAGGAGATGCGCACCGACCCCACCCGCATCGGCATCAACAGCGTGTACAACAAGGACATCGACGACCGCCGGCATTTCACCGTGGGCGGCAGCTACAACAAGCAGGTGTCGCACAACTACAAGCTGATGAACGACCTGCTGGGCGGTGACTACTGGGTGGACATCGACCAGTTCGCCGACCGCGACTTCAACGACACCACCTTGTCGCAGAACGACCTGAACAACCCGAACAACGCGGTGTACGTGGGCGACCGCTTCGGGTACGATTACAACATCCACTCGCGCCTGCTGAACACCTTCGGGCAGTATGAGCAGAAGTGGGACAAGGTGGAGGCCTACGTGGGCGCCACGCTCTCGGCCACGCACTTCTGGCGCGAGGGGAACATGGTGAACGGGCGCTACCCGGACATCTCCTACGGCAAGGGCGAGGTGCATGCCTTCTTCAACTACGGGGTGAAGGCCGGCGCCGTGTACAAGATCAACGGGCGCCACTTCATCACCGCGAACGGCGCCCTGATGACGCGTCCGCCCAGCCCGCGCACCGCCTACGTGAGCCCGCGCACCCGCGACGGCGTGATCGACGGTCTCACGAACGAGCAGGTGATGAGCGCCGACCTCAGCTACGTCGTGCGGATGGCCCGCCTCCGCGGCCGCGCCACCCTGTTCATCGCCCAGGTCAACGACCAGGTGTGGTCGCGCAACTATTATCACGACGATTACAACACCATCGTGAACTACACGATGACGAACGTGGACCAGCAGCACTTCGGCACCGAGATCGGGGTGGAGGGCAACCTGAGCAGCACCTGGGTGGCCACCGCCGTCTACTCCGGCGGGAACTACTTCTACGACAGCCGTCCGCAGGCCACCATCACCCGCGACAACAGCGCCGCCGTGTTCGACCAACGCACCGTTTACTGGCAGAACTACCGCGTGGGCGGCGTGCCGCAGACGGCCGCCTCGCTGGGCCTGAAGTACAACAGCCCCAAGTTCTGGTACGTGGGCGTGAACGCGAACTGGTTCGACGACATCTACCTCGACCCCAACCCGGACCGCCGCACCGCCCAGGCGCTCGAGGGGCTGGTGACCGACGACCCGCAGTGGACCGACCTCCTCGCGCAGACCAAGCTCGACCCGGGCGGCACGATCGACCTGTACGGCGGCAAGAGCTGGATGTTCAAGCGCAAGTACCGCCTGGCCCTCAACCTCACCATCAACAACCTGCTCGACAACCAGGAGCTGCAGATCGGCGGTTACGAGCAGATGCGCTTCGACCCGCGCGACGTGAACAAGTTCCCCCCGCGCCTGGGCTACATGTTCGGCCGCACCTATTTCGCCATGCTCACCTTCAGCTTCTAACGCATCCATGCGACACTTCCTCCCCCTCTCCCTCCGCACGGTGCTCCCCGCCGCCGTGCTCGTGCTCCTCGGCGCCTGCAAGAAGGAGTACGACACCCCGCCCGAGCGCGTCATCCCCGAGGGCACCGTGCTCACGGTGGCCCAGCTGAAGGCGCTGTACACCGGCAACCCGGTGCACTTCGATCCGGACAGCGGGCACTCGATCTACGTCACCGTCACCGCCGACGAGAACGACGGCAACTTCTACAAGAACGTCTACGCCCAGGACAGCACCGGCGGCATCTGCCTGCGCCTGCTGAACAGCGGCGGCCTCTACATCGGCGACCGCATCCGCGTGTACCTGCCCGGCACCGTGCTCAGCCCTTACAACGGCTTGATGCAGCTGGACAGCGTGGACGTGGACAACAACACGGTGAAGCAGGAGACCCTCGTGCCGGTGACGCCGCTGAACCTCACCATCGCTCAGCTCGACCCGGTGGCGCACCAGAGCATGCTCATCCGCCTGGACAGCGTGGAGTTCATCGCCTCGGAGGCCGTGGGCAGCACCTGGGCCGATGCGGTGAACCAGCAGAGCGCCAACCGCACCTTGGAGGACTGCGGGGGCAGCCAGTTGCTGGTGCGCACCAGCGGCTACGCCAACTACGCCGGTCACCCCCTGCCCCAGGGCAAGGGCACCTTCATCGGCATCCTCGGCGTGTTCGGCAGCGACCTGCAGATGTACGCCCAGCGTGAGAGCTCGGTGACCCTCAACGGTCCGCGCTGCGCCGGCCAGGAGCTGCCCTTCTTCCTGAAGAACTTCAACGACGCGAGCACCACCAGCGGTGGCTGGAGCCAGTGGTCCGACGCGAGCATCGCCTGGACCACCAACACGATCGGCTCCAACGACGGCACGGCCTATGCCCAGGTGAAGAACTGGAACGGCTCGGCCAACATCCCCGGCGAGAGCTGGCTCATCAGCCCGGCCATCGACCTCAGCGGCACCACGGCCCCCACCCTCACCTTCATCACCGGTTGCAACTACACCGGTGCGCCCCTGCAGGTGCTGGTGAGCACCGACTACGTGAGCGGCGCCCCCAGCACCGGCACCTGGACGGCCCTGAACCCCACGCTGAGCCCCGGCACCTGGACCTGGACGGCCTCGGGCAACCTGGACCTCAGTGCCTACATCGGCCCCAACCTGCGCCTTGCCTTCAAGTACACCGGCACCAGCTCCGACGGCAAGACCTGGGAGGTGGACGACATCAAGATCGTCGCGCAATAAGTCATCCCCAACGAACAACGACCCCAACAACCCCACTCCCATGAGAACAGCGTTACTCCTTTCGATGGTCGCGCTGGGCGGCACTTTGCAGGCCCAGGTGATCTTCACCAACGGGTTCGAGAACTGGACCGACACCGTGCCCGATGGCTGGGTCGGCGTGAAGACGAACATCTCCCCCGACAGCATCGAACAGGTGGGCACCAACCCGCACAGCGGCACCTACGCCGTGCGCCTGATGAACGCCTCCAACTCCACCAAGCGCTTCACCACGCTGCCCCTTTCGGTGGACAGCGCGCAGAGCTACGACGTGACCTACTGGACCCGCGGCCAGGGCGAGGTGCGCATCGCCATGTTCGATGGCCGCACCCAGAACTCGGGCTACTCCCCCACCGGCCCCTACACCACCGTGAGCAGCAACACCTGGGTGCAGCAGACCGCCACCGTGGTGTGCGGAAAGACCACGGCCGCGGCCGAGTTCATCATCTACGTGCGCAACACCATCAGCCCCGAGGCCCTCGTGGTGGATGACGTGAACATCTCCATCGGTGCGGTGGTGCAGCCCACCAACGCCACGGTGTACGAGATCCAGTTCACCACCAACGCCAACGGCGACAGCCCGCTGAACAACCTGCCCGTGATCACCGGCGGCATCGTCACCGGCGTGGACACCATCGGTGCCGACTCCTACTTCATCCAGTCGGGCACCGGCCCATGGAGCGGCGTGTACGTGTACGACCAGGCCCACCAGCCCGCGATCGGCGACAGCGTGACCTTCCAGGCCGACGTGGTGGAGTTCCAGGGCGTCACCGAGCTCAGCAACGTCACCGGCTTCACCGTGGTGGGCCAGTATCCGCTGCCCGCCCCGCAGCTGCTCGACGCCGCCGGCGCGCAGGATGAGCAGTGGGAGGGCGTGCTCGCCGTGGTGGCCAACGCCACCTGCACCGTGCTGCCCAACGGCTTCGGCGAGTGGACGGTGAACCAGCCCGCAGGCGACCTCATCGTGGACGACCTCATGTTCGCGTACACGCCCACCGTGGGCGAGGCCTACGACATCGTGGGCTGCTTGCACTACGCCAACGGCGCCCGCAAGCTCGAGCCGCGCTTCATCGCCGACATCAACACCGCCAGCGGTATCGCCGACAACACCTGGCTGAGCGCCGTGACGCTGGCCCCGGTGCCCGCCACCGAGGCCCTCACCGTGGACCTGGGCGAGCTCGCCGCCGACCGTGTGGAGTACACCCTCACCGACCTGGCCGGCCGCACCGTGGGTGCCGGTCTCTTCACCAGCAGCCGCAACACCGTGGCGGTGAACGGCCTGCCCACCGGCAGCTACCTGCTCACCCTGCGCGCCGCCAACGCGCTGCACAGCGTGCGCTTCGTGGTGCTGCACTGATACGACCCTGTGAACGGGAGGGGGCGCCCGCGGGCGCCCCTTCTCATTTCGGAGCGGATGCGGATCACTTCTCGCGAACCAGGATCACGAACACCGGGAAGTGGTCGCTGTACCCATCGGTGTACTGGTCGCCCACGAAGGTGCGGAAGGGGTAGCCCTGGAAGTTGCCATCGGTCTGCCGCAGGAAGGCCTCGTTGAACACGCGGGTGCCGTAGTAATGGTAACGGCCGCCTTCCCCGGTCACCGCGTTGGGGCTGAGGATGATCTGGTCGAAGAGGTTCCAGCTGTCCTTCCAGGCGAGCGAGCCGATGCCCTTGTTGTACAGGTCGACCATGGGGTCGTAGAAGCGCTTGCCCGTGGCCTCGGCCTTGATGCCGGTGGTGTTGAGGAAGCGCTTCACGCTGGCGTCCACGGGATCGTCGTTGAGGTCGCCCATGTAGGCCACCCGACCTCGCGGGTGCACCGTCATGAGCGAATCGATGATGTGCCTGCCGAGCTCGGCGGCCAGGATGCGCAAGGGTCTGCTGCGGGCCTCGCCCCCGCGGCGGCTGGGCCAGTGGCCCACGATCACGGAGAGCGTATCGCCGTCCACCACGCCGGTCACCACCAGCTGGTCGCGCGTGCGGAACGCCGTGTCCGCCGGGTTGTACAGCCGGTAGCTGCGCTCGTGCAGCACGGCGAAGCGGGCGGGATCGTAGAGCAGGGCCACGTCCACGCCCCGGCGGTCGGGCGAATCGTGGTGCACGATGCCGTACCGGCGCGCGGCGAGGGCGGGGCTCTTCACCAGGTCCTCCAGCACGGTGCGGTTCTCCACTTCGGCCAGGCCCACCACACCGAGCCCGTTGGGATGCAGGTCCTTCCCCATCATGCCGATCACCCGGCCCATCTTCTCCACCTTGCGCCGGTAGCGCGCGGCGCCCCATTGCTTGGGCGCATCGGGCAGCCATTCCGCATCGTCGGTGTCGGGCGAATCGATGGTGTCGTACAGGTTCTCCACGTTGTAGAACCCGATGCAGAAGGGCACGTACTCCTTCTTCACGCCATCGCCCTGGGCGCAGGCGCCGAGGCCGAGGAGCAGGGACACGGAAAGGGCGAACGGTGTGCGCATGGATGGAAAAGGCGGGGAAGTTAGCCGTTGGCGGCGGGGTGGCCCGGGCGTCGGCGCCTAGCGCGTGGGCGGCATGTACAGCGGGTGGCGGTCGTTGTAGCGGCGCATGAACTGGAAGAGCAGCTCGCCCTTCCGCTTCTTGGGGGGGATCGCGCTCCACTCCTCGTACAGCACCAGGTCGCGGCCGATGGAGGCATCGATGCCGTCGGCGGTGAGGGGCAGCAGTTCGCCCGTGGCCATGTCGAGCACGCGCTGCTCCTGCACCGTGCGGGTCACCGGACCGCCCATCATGCTGCCGTAGCCGTACATGCCCATGGTGCTGTAGTCGCGGTAGCTGCGCTCGTACAGCACGTGGCACAGCGCGCCGATCATGCCGATGCGGTAGAGGCCGTCACCCGCGCGGATGTACACGGTGTTGTTGCTGCATGCGCCCCACACCTTGTCCATGTCCACGGCCATCAGCGTGCCCGCGCTGTCCTGCACATAGGGCTGCGCACCGGAACCGAGCAGCGCGGTGTAGGGGCCGCCCTTGGCATCGCGAAGCACCGCCAGGGGAAGGTCCGGCGCGTTGTCGCGGAACGAGCGGAAGTCGAGGTAGATGCCCTCGGCCAGGTCGAAGCCGGGGTGGTAGCGCACCAGGCCGCTGTCCACCTGCGCGCGCAGCGCACCGGCGCAAAGCAGGAACAGGACGAACAACTTCGCCTTCATGCCACCGAACGGATCAGTTGCACCACCTCGTCGGGCGCCTGGGCATGCACCCAGTGCCCCGCGTAGTCGATGGTCTCCACGCGGCACCCGGGGAACTGCTCCTTGATCTGCGGCAGGTCCTCGCGGGTGATGTAGTCGCTCTGCCCGCCGCGGATGAAGAGCGTGGGCGTTCGCACCGTCTCGGGCCCGATGGCGGCGAGGATGTCGGTGAGGTCGCGCGTGAGCACCGGCACGTTGAAGCGCCAGGCGAGCTGTTCGGGAGTGTCCCAGTAAAGGCTCTTCATCAGGAACTGCACCACGCCCGGCTCGGGCACGAAGCGTGCCAGATGCGCCTCCACCTCCTGCCGGGTGCGCTTGGTGGCGAGGTCGATGTCGTTGAGCGCGGCCAGGATGGGATCGTGGTTGCGGGTGGTGTACGCGCGCGGACCGATGTCGATGACCACGAGCTGCTTGAGGATGCCCGGGTAGAGCTGCGCGAAGCGCATGGCCGTTTTGCCGCCCATGCTGTGGCCCACCAGCACCACGTCGCGCAGGCCCTCGGTGGCGAGCAGCTCGAAGAGGTCCTCCGCCATCAGCGGATAGGTCACACGGTCGGTCTGCGGACTGCGCCCGTGGTCACGCGCGTCCACCAGCACCACCTCGTGGTCGGTGGCCAGCTCCTTGGCAATGGTGCCCAGGTTGTCGCTGCTGCCGAAGAGGCCGTGCAGGAGGACGATGGGCTGGCCAGTGCCGATGCGGCGGTGGAAGAGGGGGACGCTGTTCGACGACATGCCGGGGCCGCAAAGGTACCGCGGGTGGCGGGCGTTGTTCGTTGTCGGTTGTCCGTTGTTCGTTGCATCGCCCGGCCGAAGCATGGCGAAGGCGGGTCCGTCGGGAACGTGAAGCTGCGGTGTACGAACAACGATGCACGGGTCCGTTGTTCGTTCGGAACGTGCTCCTACGATGCGCGAACAACGGTGCACGATGTACGAACAACGATGCACGCCCCCCTAACGCAGCTCCCGCAGATACAAGCCCACCGTGTTCTCCAGCCCGAAGGTGAGGGCATCGCAGATGAGCGCGTGGCCGATGGACACCTCCAGCAGGCCGGGCACCTGCGTGGCGAAGTAGCGCAGGTTGGCCCGGTCGAGGTCGTGGCCGGCGTTGAGCCCCAGGCCGAGCCCGGCGGCGCGTTCACCGGCCTTCACGAAGGGCGCCACGGCGGTCTCGCGTCCCGCAGGGTAGTGCGCCGCATACGGCTCGGTGTAGAGCTCGATGCGGTCGGTGCCGGTGTCGGCGGCGTGGGCGATCTGCTCCGTGTCCGTGCCCATGAAGAGGCTCGTGCGGATGCCGGCGCTCTTGAGCCGCGCGATCACGTCCTTCAGCAGGGCCTTCTGCGCCCGGGCGTCCCAGCCCGCGTTGCTCGTGAGCACACCGGGGGGATCGGGCACCAGCGTGGCCTGTGCGGGCCGCACCTCCAGCACCAGGTCCATGAACTCGTCACTGGGGTAACCCTCGATGTTGAACTCGGTGGTGAGCACGGGCCTCAGCGCGCGCACATCGCTGCGGCGGATGTGCCGCTCATCGGGCCGGGGGTGCACGGTGATGCCCTGCGCGCCGTAGCGCTCGATGGCCAGGGCGGTGGCCACCACATCGGGGTTGTTGCCGCCGCGCGCGTTGCGCAACGTGGCGATCTTGTTGATGTTGACGCTGAGGCGGGTCATCCGTTCGCTATACCTTGGCCCCTTGGGGAAGCGTTCAAAGGTAGGACCGACGCGCCCCGCAGGCCATGCACGCCATCGACCTCATCAGCAACGACATCCCCCCGCTCCGCCCGGCGGACACGGTGGCGCGGGCGCTCGACTGGATGGAGGAGTTCAAGGTGAGCCACCTGCCCGTGGTGCAGGAGCGCCGCCTGGTGGGCCTGGTGAAGGACAGCGCGCTGGTGGACCGCAACGATGCGAAGGCCACGGTGGAGCTGCTGATGGACCGCGTGGAGGTGCCCTTCGTGCGCGGCGGCCAGCACGTGTACGACGTGATGAAATTGCTGGTGGAGCGCGGCCTCACGGTGGTGCCCGTGCTCGACATGAACGGCAACTACCTCGGCGCCATCAACGAGCACATGGCCCTGCGGCGCCTGGCCGAGGTGACCAACGTGCGCGAGCCCGGCAGCGTGGTGGTGCTGGAGCTGAACCAGAACGACTACAGCCTGCAGGAGATCGCGCGCATCGTGGAGGGCAACGACGCCCGCGTGCTCAGCGTGTACTGCCACACCCTGCCCGACAGCGCGCGGCTGGAGGTGACCCTGAAGATCAACCGCGAGGACATCAGCGACATCCTGCAGACCTTCGAGCGTTTCGAGTACGAGGTGAAGACCACCTTCCAGGGCTCGCGCTTCCACGAGGACCTTCGGGGGCGGTACGATGAGCTGATGCGCTTCATCAACCTGTGATGCTCCTTCCGCGGACCATGCCCATGAACGCGGCACGGCCCCTACTGCTGCTCTGCTCCCTGCTGCTGGCCGTCCTATCCATGGCCCAGGACCTGCGCACCGTGGCCGGCGTGGTGGTGGAGGGCAACAAGCGCACCAGGGAGCGCATCATCCTGCGCGAGCTCACCTTCCAGGAGGGCGACACGCTCACCACCGACGACCTGTACGCGCGGCTCGAGCGCAGCCGGCAGAACCTGATGAACACCTCGCTCTTCAACAGCGTGGTGCTCCTGCCCACCTACCTGCCCGGCGGCGATGTGTTCGTTACGGTGACGGTGAACGAGCGCTGGTACCTCTGGCCCTCGCCCATCCTGCAGTTCGCCGACCCCAACTTCAACACCTGGTGGCTCACCAAGGACCTGGGGCGCCTCAACGTGGGCGCCTACCTGAACCAGTACAACTTCAGGGGGCGGAACGAAACGCTGTACGTGAAGCTCCAGTTCGGCTACGCGAAGCAGTTCGGGCTGCGGTACAAGGTGCCCTACTTCGACAAGCGGCAGCGGTGGGGCTTCAACGTGGGCGCACAATACGCCGAGCAGCGCGAGCTCACCATCGGCACCGCGGACAACAAGCGGATCCTGTTCAGCGAGCCCGACCGCAACGCCCGCGACGAGTGGAAGGCCGACGTGCAGTTCAGCCTGCGCCGCGCCCACGACCTGCGCCACTTCCTCACCCTCGGCTACGTGCAGGCCACGGTGAGCGACAGCGTGGCCCGCCTGAGCCCCGACTACTTCAACACGGGCGCGGTGGACACCCGGTTCCTCGCGCTGGGCTACCAGGTGATCCACGACGAGCGCGACTCGAAGGTCTTCACCCGCGACGGCCACTACATCGAGCTGCGGCTGTGGCGGCTGGGCCTGGGCGCACTGGACCGAAACGCGCCCGACATCACCACGGCCTACGCCACCTACAAGCACTGGCTGAAGCTGAACGATCGGTGGACCGTGGGACTGGGCGTGCGCGGCAAGACCACCTTCGGCGCGCCGGTGGCCTACTACGTGCAGGAGGGTCTGGGCTACACCAACTATGTGCGCGGTTACGAGTACTACGTGATCGACGGGCAGCACTTCGTGCTCGGCAAGGCCGACGCCGCCTTCGCCCTGATCAGACCACGGCAGTACACGGTGGACCAGGTGCCGCTGGAGGCCTTCCGCACGCTTTACGTGGCGCTGTACCTCGACGCCTACGTGGATGCGGGTCATGTGTGGGACGACCAGTACGCGTACCGCAACGCGCTGGCCGGCGCCTGGCAGAGCGGCTATGGGCTGGGGCTCGACCTGGTGACCAGCTACGACCAGGTGCTGCGCCTCGAATACAGCTGGAACGCCCTTGGCGAGGGGGGGCTTTTCCTACATTTCACCCAACCTTTCTGACCGCATGCGCATCGGGGTTCATGGTCGTTCGATGGCCTCGGCACAGGCCCGTGATGTGGCGCACATCATCGAGCGCATGGTGGCCCACGGGCTGGAGCCCCTGCTCGACGAGGACATCACCGCGTGGCTGCGGAACAACGGCTTCAGCCCGAAGGCCGGGCAGCTCACGCGCACGGCGGGCCGCCTGAAGGACGTGGACCTGGTGCTGAGCCTCGGCGGCGACGGCACCCTGCTGGATTCGGTGGCCATGGTGGGCCGCGCAGGCATCCCCGTGCTCGGCATCAACCTGGGCCGGCTGGGCTTTCTGAGCAGCGTGCCGCTGGAAGGCACCGACTCCGCGCTGGGCGCCATCGCCACGGGCCGCTACACCCTGGAGGAGCGCAGCGTGCTGCAGGTGGAGGGCGCCGGCGACCTGCTCGGCGAGCGCAACTTCGCCCTCAACGAGGTGAGCCTGCACAAGCGCGACAGCAGCAGCATGATCACCGTGCACGCCACCGTGGGCGACCGCTTCCTCAACACCTACTGGGCCGACGGCCTCATCGTGTCCACCCCCACCGGCTCCACGGCCTACTCGCTGAGCTGCGGCGGTCCGCTGCTCGACCCGCGCTGCGACGCCCTGGTGATCACCCCCATCGCCCCGCACAACCTCAACGTGCGGCCCTTCGTGGTGCCGGACCACCACCCCATCCGGCTCATCGCGGAGGCCCGCGGCGGCAAGTACCTGCTGAACCTCGATTCGCGGGGTGTGACCATGGAGGCCAGCACCGAGCTCACCATCACCCGCGCCCCCTTCACCGTGAAGCTGGTGCACCTCGAGGGCCACGACTTCATGAGCACCCTGCGCACCAAGCTCACCTGGGGCCTTGATGTGCGCACGGGCCCACCGTTGATGCGACCGAACGACTAGCCGCAGGCCTGCAACCGGCACAGCCGCGTGAACAGCATGCCGCGGCGCGTGCGGATGCAAGGTCCCTGCTTGTCGAGCGACCAATGCGCGACCACCGCCCCGGTGCCGTCGAACAGGGTCAACTTGCGGCCTTCCTGTCGCCAGGTGCCCGACACCTCCTCCGGGCGGGCGGGGTCCTCCCCGTTCTTGTACCGGAAGGTGCCATCGGGTCGCAGCGTGAGGGAAAGGTCAGGCGTGGGGGCTGTGCCGCAACCGCACACGCCGTAGGTGCCTTCAGCGGTGGGCGCTTCGGGCGGTGTGAAGGCGAACAGGGCAGCGGCCGGGACCGCGAAGGCGAGGAGGCGCAGGCTGGTCATGGTGGATGGGTGTTGCCCGAAGGTACCTTGCCCACGGAGCCTTCCGGAAGCGTGCCGCCTCCCAAATGATCCTAAATCCCGGGCCGCCGGGACCCTACGTTCTCCCGGGCGACCTAAATTCGCGCCCGCAACGGCATACCAACCTGACGATCAGGCCGTTGTTGAGCCGATGCACCGCCTTCTCCGCGTCCTGGTCCTCCTGTTGCCCGTTCTGCCGGCCTCCGCGCAGGTGAGCGAGCTGGGCCTTACCGGCGGGGTCACGTACTACATCGGCGACCTCAACCCCCTGAAGCACTACCCGAAGAACACCCATTTCGGGGGCGGGCTGGTGTACCGGTACAACTTCAACGACCGCTATGCCTTCCGGCTGCAGGGCTTGTACAGCAAGCTGGAGGCCTACGACAGCGATTCCGACGACACGCTCCAGGTGATCCGCAACCTCAGCTTCAAGGCCAACCTGCTGGAGATCGCGGGGCTGGTGGAGGTGAACTTCTTCAAGTACCGCAGCAAGGGCAAGGACAGCCGCCAGTGGACGCCCTTCGTGTTCGTGGGCTTCGCCTATTTCCGGGCGAACCCCAAGGCGCAGTTGGACGACACGTGGTACGACCTGGTGGACCTGGGGACCGAGGGGCAGGGCAGCACCCTGGGCGGCGAGCCCTACAAGGTGGACCACCTGAGCATGCCCTTCGGTGCGGGCCTGAAGTTCAACTTGGGCAAGATCGACCTGCAGGTGGAATGGGGGCTGCGCCGCACCTGGACGGATTACATCGATGACGTGAGCGGCCGGTACGTGGACAACGCCGACCTCACCTACGAGAGCGGCGAGCTCGCCGCGCAGCTGGCGGACCGCAGCGTGAACCGCGAGACCGGATACAACACCGGCCGCGCCCGCGGCGATGGCCAGACCAGGGATTGGTACCAGTACACCGGCCTTTCGCTCACCTACCTGCTCACGCGCTTCACCGAGTGCGACGAGATCTACCGCAGCATGGACCACCGGCGCTGAGCCGTCGAACCGACCAGAACGTGGGCAACGCACAGCACGACACCATCGCCGCCGGCCTCCGCGAACGCATCGACCCGGTGCGCGTCCCCGCGCACGTGGCCATCATCATGGACGGCAACGGGCGCTGGGCGAAACGGCAGGGCGAGCTGCGCGTGGTGGGCCACACCAACGGCGTGCGCAGCGTGCGCGACACCCTGGTGGGCGCCACCGAGATCGGGGTGCGCTACCTCACGCTCTACGCCTTCAGCACCGAGAACTGGAACCGTCCCCGCGCCGAGGTGGACGCGCTGATGGACCTGCTGGTGAACACGCTGATGAGCGAATTGGACAGCCTGCATGAGAACGGGGTGCGGCTCCATGCCATCGGCGACCTGGAAAGCCTGCCCGAGGGCTGCCGTGCCACGCTGCAGGAGGCCATCCGCCAGACGGCGAAGAACGACCGCATCACCCTCACCCTCGCCCTGAGCTACAGCGCGCGCTGGGAGCTGGTGAACATGGTGAAGCGGGTGGCCGCCGCCGTGAAGGACGGCCGCCTCGCCATCGACGCCATCGACGAGGCCACCGTGGACGCGCACCTCACCACGGCGGGCATGCCCGATCCCGAGCTGTTGATCCGCACCAGCGGCGAACAGCGCGTGAGCAACTTCCTGCTCTGGCAGATCGCCTATGCCGAGCTGTGGTTCAGCCCGGTGCTGTGGCCCGACTTCCGCAAGGAGCACCTGTTCCAGGCCGTGCTCGACTACCAGGGCCGCGAACGCCGCTTCGGGCTCACCAGTGAACAGCTGCCGCCCGCATGATGCACGGCACGTTCCCGCTCGCCATGGGTCTTGTCCGCCTGCTGCCCGTGCTCCTGACCATGGTGTGCGCCCTTGGCGTGGCACCGGCCCGGGCGCAGCGCATCAAGGGTCCCGCCCTCGACTACGGCTACCCGCGCGAGTACACGATCGGCGGCGTCACCGTGAGCGGCTGCGTGACGCGTGAGCCCAATGCCGTGAAGCTCTTCAGCGGGCTGAAGGTCGGCGACAAGGTCACCATTCCCGGCCAGCGCATCACCGAGGCCATCAAGAACATCTGGGCCCAGCAGCTCTTCAGCGACGTGACCATCGAGGCCGCCGAGGTGCGCGGGCAGACCATCTTCCTCCACATCATCGTGGTGGAGAACCCGCAGCTCGCGAGCTTCAAGTTCGAGAACGTGAGCAAGAGCGAGAGCGAGAAGCTGCGCGACGAGATCGAGCTGGAGAAGGGCCGCCAGGTGAACGAGGCCATGGTGAGCGATGCGAAGGAGGCGATCCGCCGGTACTACATGGACAAGGGCTATCTGAAGGCGAAGGTCACCACGCGCGAGGTGGCCTGCGATTCGGTGTTCAAGACCCAGCCGCAGTTCTGCCCGGAGAACAGCGTGGTGCTCTACCTGAACGTGGACCGCGGGCCGCGGGTGCGCATCCGCGAGATCACCTTCCACGGCAACGAGCACGTGGACGCCTCGCGCCTGCGCAAGGCCATGAAGGGCACCAAGCGCAAGCGCGCCTACAACATCTTCGGTTCCTCGAAGTTCACCTCCAAGACCTACGAGGAGGACAAGCGGAAGGTGGTGGACGTGATGAACGACAACGGCTACCGGAACGCCGCCATCGTGAAGGACACCCTGCGCTGGGTGAGCGACGACAAGATCACGCTCGACCTGTGGGTGGAGGAGGACCGGCAGTTCTTCTTCCGGAGCGTGCGCTTCACCGGCAACACCAAGTACGACAGCGACACCCTGGTGAAGGTGCTGGGCATCAAGCGCGGCGACATCTACAACAAGAAGCGCCTGGAGAGCCGGTTGTACATGAACCCCAGCGGGCAGGACGTGAGCTCCCTGTACATGGACCGCGGCTACCTCTCATTCAACCCGGAGCCGGTGGAGATCGTGGACGGCGACAGCATCGACCTGGAGGTGCGCGTGCGCGAGGGGAAGCAATACCGCGTGCGCAACGTCACCATCAAGGGCAACACCAAGACCTACGACCACGTGATCCGGCGCGAGGTGCGCACCAAGCCGGGCATGCTGTTCGACCGCAGCGAGGTGATCCGTTCGCAGCAGCAGCTCATCGCCCTCGGCTTCTTCGACCCGGAGAAGACCACGGTGAACCCGAGCCCCGACCCGCGCACCGGCTTGGTGGACCTGCAGTACGTGGTGGAGGAGAAGCCGAGCGACCGCCTGGAGCTGAGCGGCGGTTACGGGGCGGGGCGGCTGGTGCTCACCCTGGGCCTCTCGTTCACCAACTTCAGCATGCGCAAGTTCTTCAAGCCGGGCGCATGGACCCCGCTGCCCGCCGGCGACGGACAGACGCTGAGCCTGCGCGCGCAGACCAACGGCCGGGCCTTCCAGAGCTACAACGTCTCCTTCGTGGAGCCCTGGCTCGGGGGGCGCAAGCCGAATTCGCTGAGCGTGGCCGCCTGGCATTCGGTGCAGACCAACAGCGCCGACAAGTACATCAACACCAGCACGGGGCGGATCGAGAACCCGCTGTACCAGTCGCTGCGGATCTACGGCGCCTCGGTGGGCTTCGGCAAGCGTGTGCAGTGGCCCGACGACTATTTCTCGATGAGCAACACGGTGTCGTACCAGCTCTACGAGCTCAACAACTGGGTGGGCGCCACGGCCTCCTTCGGCTTCGCGAACGGCAAGAGCAACGTGCTCGCCTACCAGTTCCGCCTCACCCGCCGCAGCATCTTCGCCCCCTTCTGGAACACGCAGGGCTCGGACATCACCTTCAGCGTGAAGCTCACCCCGCCCTGGTCGCTGTGGCAGTGGACGAACGCCTTCCCCAGCTACGAGAACATCAGCGAACTGCCGCCCGACCAACGGTTCAAGTGGGCCGAGTTCCACAAGTGGAAGTTCACCACCCAATGGTTCACGCCCATCACCCGTCCGCCCGTTGGGGGCTCGCCCGAGCGCAGGCTGGTGATGATGGTGCGCGCCGGCTTCGGCTTCCTGGGCAAGTACAACAAGGAGGTGGGCACCAGCCCCTTCGAGCGCTTCTACATGGGCGGCAGCGCGCTCACCGGCTTCCAGCTCGACGGTCGCGAGATCGTGGCGCTGCGCGGCTACGACGACCTCTCCATCTCGCCGCGCACCGGGGGTTACTTCATCAACAAGTACACGGCCGAGCTGCGCTACCCGGTGAGCCTCAACCCCCAGGCCACCATCTTCGCCCTGGGCTTCATGGAGGCCGGCAACACCTGGAACAACATCGACCGCTACAATCCGTTCGACCTGTACCGCAGCGCCGGCATGGGCCTGCGCCTCTTCCTTCCCATGTTCGGTCCGATGGGTCTCGACTACGGCTGGCGCTTCGACAAGGTGCCCACGGCCCCCTTCATGGCCAAGGGCCAGTTCCACTTCACGATCGGCATAGATCTTGGCGAGCTGTAGGCCGGATCGCCTAACTTCGGCGGCCTTTCCATGACCCCCTTGCTCCATCGCATCACCTTGCTGGGCGCGCTCTGCATCGCGCTGGCGGGGAGCGCGCAACGCATCGCGTTCGTGAACACCAAGTACATCCTGGAGCAGATGCCCGACTACCAGGCCGCGCAGCAGGAGCTGGACCATTACAGCACGCAGTGGCAGAAGGAGATCGACGACCGCTGGGCCCAGGTGAAGCGGCTGCGCGACGCCTACAACGCGGAGGCCATCCTGCTCACCGAGGAGATGAAGCGCTCGCGGATGGAGGACATCGAGAAGAAGGAGCGCGAGGCCCGCGACATGCAGAAGAAGCGCTTCGGCGTGGACGGGGACCTGTTCAAGAAGCGCCAGGAACTGATCCAGCCGATCCAGGACCGCATCTACCAGGCCATCAAGGAGGTGGCGGGCACGAGCTACGTGGCGGTGTTCGACATCGGCGCGGCCGGCAGCACCGTGCTGTTCGCCAGTGAGAAGTACGACAAGAGCGACAGCGTGCTGCGCAAGCTCGGCATCAAGCCCGGCAAGAGCGGCGGCAACAGCGGCGACCTGCGCGGCGGTGATGAGCCGGAGGAGCAGGACGACGAGAAAGACCAGAACGGCGGCAAGCCGGCCGGAGGCAACCCTCCCCCGACCCAGCAAGGCGGTGGTGGCAGCGCGCCGCCCCCCAGCAAACCCCGATAGTGCATTCCCCCCAGACGATGAAGAAGTTCATGATGACCCTGGCCCTTGTGGCCCTGATGGCGCCTGCAGCGCTCGCCCAAGCCCCCAAGCTCGGCCATATCGACCGCAAACAGCTGATGCTGATGCTGCCCGAGCGCAAGGACGCCGAGGCCAAGATGAAGGCCTTCGCGGCGCAGCTCGAGGCGCGGCTGAAAGCGATGGGCACCGAGTACCAGACGAAGCTCGACGAAGCCAACAAGAACGCCGCCACCATGACGAACACCGAGAAGCAGGTGGCCATGGAGGAGCTGCAGGAACTGGAGAAGCGCATCACCGACGCGCAGGAGAAGGCCCAGGAGGACCTGGCCAAGCAGGAGGAGGAACTGCTCGCACCGATGGTGGACAAGACCAACGCCGCCATCCGCGACGTGGCCGCGGCCGGGAACTACACCTACATCTTCGACACCAGCACAGGCATGGTGCTGTACTACGACAAGGGCGAGGACATCCTGCCCGCGGTGAAGGCGAAACTGGGCATCCAGTAAGGCCCGTGGCCGATCCCCGAGCCATCGGCATCTTCGACAGCGGCATCGGCGGCCTCACCGTCGCGAAGGCCATCCGGCAGGCGCTCCCCATGGAGCGCCTGCTCTATTTCGGCGACGGCGCGCACGTGCCCTACGGTCCCCGCGATGCGGCCGAGGTGCTCGCCTTCAGCGCGGGCATCACGGAGTTCCTGCTGGCCCGGGATTGCAAGCTGGTGGTGATCGCGTGCAACACGGCCTCCGCCGCGGCGCTGTCCCCCCTGCGCGAGCGGCTGCCGCACGTGCCCTTCGTGGGGATGGAGCCGGCCGTGAAGCCGGCCGCGGAGCACACGCGCACCGGCGTGGTGGGTGTGATCGCCACCGTGGCCACCGTGCAGAGCGCGGTGTTCGAGAGCGTGGTGGAACGCTTCGCGCAAGGCGTGGAGGTGATCCGCCAGGCCTGCCCCGGCCTGGTGAAGCAGATCGAGGACGGTGCCTTCGAGGCACCGGAGACCGAAGCGATGCTGCGCGGCTGGTTGGAGCCCATGGTCGCGCGGGGCATCGATGCGCTGGTGCTCGGCTGCACCCACTACCCCATCGTGCGTCCGCTCATCGAGCGGATCGTGGGTCCGGGCGTGCGCGTGATCGACCCCGCACCCGCGATCGCACGGCGCGTGGAACATGTGCTGCACGAGCGCGATGGGCTCGCCCCCGCGCCGGGCACCGGCGGCCTCAGCTGCTGGACGAGCGGGAAGGTGGAGGCCTTCCGCCACATGTTGCACCACCTTGGCCTGGAGGCCGATGCGGTGCAGGCGGCCTGCTGGCAGGGCGATACGCGTGTCACTCCCTGTACCAGCCCGCGTACATGAGGTAGTTCGCGGCGATGCGTTCGATCTCGTTGGCACTGAGGTCGGGGCTCACGGGTCCGATCCGCTTCGCCGGCACACCGGCCATGAGGCTGCCCGGCTCGACCTTGGTGTGCTGAAGCACCACGGCGCCCGCCGCGATCACGCTCCCCTCACCGATGTCGGCATGGTCCATGACGATGGCGCCCATGCCCACCAGGACCTTGTCGCGGATGGTGCAGCCGTGCACGATGGCGTTGTGGCCGATGCTGACGTCGTTGCCGATGGTGAGCGCGGCCCGCTGGTAGGTGCAGTGCAGCACGGCCCCGTCCTGCACGTTCACCCGGTGGCCGGTGCGGATGCTGTGCACATCGCCGCGCACCACCGCATTGTACCACACGCTGCAGTCATCGCCCATCACCACATCGCCGATCACCACGGCGGTCTCGGCCAGGAAGCTGTTGCGACCGAAGACCGGCGTACGGCCTTGGAGCGTTCGGATCAAGGCCATGGTCAGTGCGTGCCTTGCTTGGGTTTCCCGCAGCCTTCCTTCTGGCAGCAGGCGGGCAGGTTCCGGTAGGCCTTCTCGTCGCCGGGCAGGTCGTCGGCGTAGTAGCCCAGCTTCGTGATGGCGGTGCGGATGCGGTCCGGGTCGGTGCGGCGCGGGTCGTAGGTCACGTGCACCACGTTCGCGGCCAGGTCCAGGTCGGCCTTCTTCACGCCCTTCTCGTAGAGCAGGCCTTCCTCGATGGTCTTCTCGCACATGTCGCACACACTGCTGGTGCGAACGTCCAGGGTGGAGAGGCCCTTGTCCTGCGCCCCGGCCTGGAGGGTGGTGAGCGCGATGGTGGCGCTGAGGAGGATGGAACGGATCATGGTCGATCGGTGTCGGGGGTCTTCTTGTGGATGAGGAATCGGGTCCCGCCATAGAACATGGCCTTGTTCGTGGGCCCCCAGATGAGCGAGGCATCAAAGTAAGGGCCGAACGGGTCATCGGGTGCGATGATCTGGCGGGTCTGCAGGGTGCTGGTGATGTTCTCGCCGCCCACGTAGAACTCCCAATCGCCCGCCACCAACGTCACCTGGGCGTGCAGCGTGGCGTAGGCCGGGGTGCGCTCGGCGAAACGGTAGGCCTCGGGGTTGGTGGCGGTCGATGGGATGCGCGAGGTGCCGAAGGCGTTGAGGGTGACGTCGGCGCGGAAGCGTTCGTCGCGACTGGTGTAGGCGAGGTCGAGCATGCCACGGTGGCCGGGGGTGAAGGGACGTTCACGCAGCACCCCGTCGTAGGTGGTGCGCACATCGTACCAGCGGTAGGCCATACGCAGCTGGATGCGGCGCGTGAGGCCCACCTGCACATCGGCGATGGCGCTGTTGGCGAAGCTGCGGCCGCTGAGTCCGTAGAACACGAGGGCCTGCGGGCTGCGGTCCAGATCGGCCACCACCTGGTCGCTGAAGCGCGTGGTGTACACGTCGACGGTGAAGGCCCACCGCCGCTCCAACCACTTCCACTTGTGCAGGAACGAGGCGCCCATGTTCCACGCCTGCTCCATGGGCAGCACGCCTTCCACGCGCACCACGCGCGAGCTGGCCAGCACGCTGGCGTTCTCCGCGAAGGGCACCGCCGTGCGGAAGGCATGCCCCACGGAGAAACGGACCGAGGTGAGCGGACCGAGGTCGTACTTGGCGTGCAGGCGCGGGCCCCAGGCCGTGCCGAACCAGCTGTTGCGGTCCGCGCGCAGGCCGGCCACACCGGTGAAGGACCCGCGCTTGAGGGTGTACTCGGCGAAGGCACCGGGCATCACCTCGTTGCGCGCGAAGCTGCTGTCGTTGTACACCTCGGTGTAGTCATCGTACTGCAGGCTGAGGCCGGCCTTCAGGTCGTCACGTCCACCGGCCAGCAGCATCTGGTGCACGGCGCTGCCGTACAGGCTGCGCTGCTCCCCGTCGTACCGGCGATCGCCGAAGGCCGCGTTCAGGTGGTGCTGGTGCGTGGCGAAGAGCAGGCCGATGCTCCGCGTGGCATCGTTGCGGAACACGAAGCCGTACTTCCCGATCGCATCGCTGAGCTCGTTGCGGATGTCCACGCGGTAGTGCCGGCCCGTGGCGCCTTCCAGGCGGTGGTGCTCATCGGACTGCCCGCCGGTGCGGGTCTCGGTGGTGTAGCGCAGGATCACCTGGGCCGTTACGTTGTCCTTGCGATGCAGCCAGCGGTCCATCGCGCTGAAGCGTTGCGTGCGTGGCTGGTCCAGAAAGGTGTCGTTGTTCTGGTCCATGGCCGTGTTGAACAGGTTGCCGTGCACCGCGATGAGGTTCGCTCCATGGGCGCCTGCGCGCTGCACCTGGTGCATGTTCAGTTCCATGCGGCCCTGCGAATTGCCGTAGAGGTTGAGGAAGAAGGGCTGCGCCGTGTCCGGGGCCACCAGGCACATGTCGATCTGGCCCGTCATGGCGTTGGGGCCGTTCACCGCGGTGCCGATGCCCTTGCTCACGTTGATGGAGCCGATCCACGGGCCGGGGAAGAGCGTGAGGCCCTGCGCCACGCTCAGCCCCCGGATGAAGGGGATGTTCTCGGCGCTCATCTGGGCGTAGCGCCCGTCAAGCCCCAGCATCCGGATGGTCTTCGTGCCGCTCACCGCATCGCTGTAGCTCACGTCCACGGTGGCGTTGGTCTCGAAGCTCTCGCTGAGGTCGCAGCACGCGGCGCGCTTCAGTTCCTTGCCGGTGATCGTCTCGGTGTTGATCAACGTGCGGGTGTTCAGCCGGGTGGTGCGCTGGTGCTCCACCACCTCGGCGGCGCGCAGCTGCCGTTGGGGCTCGAGCACGATGCGCAGCGGTGACCCCGGCGGTCCGTTCAGCCACAGGCTGTCCGCGGCGTGATCGGCGGCCGTGGTGACGAGCAGCAAGGGCGGGGCGGACGTGGTGCGCAGGTCGAACCGGCCCTGGTCGTCGGTGGTGGTACCCACCCCCTGCAGGGCGACCGATGCGAAGGGCAGGGGTGCGGCCCCGCCGCCGGGACCGGCGCCCCACACCTGGCCCTGCACCACAAGCGTGTCCTGGGCCTGCAGCGTGAGGCAGCACCAGAGCAGGACAAGGATGGAGATCGTTCGTTCGAATGCCATGCGGGATCGTTGCGAAGCAGGAATGACGGGCACACCACGCATCCAAGCGCGATGGGCGTGAGGTCACCCTCTCCTAGATCCGGTAGCTTCCGATCTCGGCCCGCCGTGCACCCGCATCACTTGGCGGGGAATGGGCCGGCAAGGGGACTTGGAACGCTTCCACCGGACCGGCCATCCGATCCACATGAACGATCGGGGTGGAAGGCAGCACGGGGGCGGCCACCACGGGCTCCGACGTGAAGGGCGGACGTTCAGGCCGCGCCACGAGCACCTCGCAGCACGCAGGCTTCACGGCGTGACCGTTGCCGGAGGCCTCCTCCGGGCAGCAGGTGGTGCCCAGCCCCACGGACACCTGGCTTCGCCCGCTCATCATGCACGTCATGCGCGAGAGGGCGGGCATGCCCGTGGCCAGCAACAACAGCGCGAACAGGCACCACGACAGGGTGCGCTGCTGCAAGGTGCGGGAACGGGCCGGCATGCCGCGAAGCTACGGCGACCGGCGTGGCAGGGCCGCGCGTGCTACCGGCCATATCGGGATCCCAAGCCCCTGGCGCGCCCTACCTTTGCCGCTCCGCCCATGGAAACCCCCGCCAAGCCCCGCCGCACCTCCGTTTACGCCGAGAGCACGCCCAACCCGCTCACCCTGCGCTTCGTGGCCGACCGGCTGCTGGTGCCCGATGGACGGATGTTGGAGTTCCGCAAGGCCGAGGAGGCCGAGGGCGTTTCGCCACTGGCCGAAAAGGTCTTCAACCTGCCTTTCGTGGACGGGGTGTTCATCAGCGGCAACTTCGTGACGGTGACCCGCAACAACGCGGTGGACTGGGACCTGGTGCAGATGGAACTGCGCGAGTACATCCAGGACTACCTGAACGAGGACGGCCGGGTGGTGAACGACGACGCACCGGCGCAGGCCCTTGCGGACGCGAACGAGCGCGCCGTGACCCATGCCGATGCCGTCACCGACGAGGACCGCCGCATCATCGATGTGCTGGAGGAGTACGTGGCGCCCGCGGTGGCCGGCGACGGCGGGCACATCGCCTTCCGCTCCTTCCGCGACGGCGTGGTGACGGTGAGCCTGCGCGGCAGCTGCAGCGGCTGCCCCAGCAGCCTGGTGACGCTGAAGGGCGGCATCGAGAACCTGCTGAAGCAGATGGTGCCCGGCGTGCGCGAAGTGGTCGCCGACGAGCTCTGACCCGTTCCGTTTATGCGATCGGCGGCCCGATCGCATCCCATGGTCAAACCCCCACGGGAAGACCATGAAGGCAAATGCACGGATGTTGCTCCTCGGCCTGACGCTCAGCGCGGCGGGGAGCCTGCAGGCCCAGAGCCTGGGCGAGATCAAGGGCAAGGTGCTCGACCCCGAAGGTGCGCCGGCCTACAACGCGGTGGTGGAGACCAGCGCCGGCGGCATGCGCGTGGCCACCCTGACCGACGACGAGGGACGCTTCACGCTGAAACCGCTGCCGCCCGGTGCGTACTCCGTGCGCGTTTCCAGCCCGGAGTTCACCACGGTGGAGGTGCAGGGCGTGGTGGTGAACGCGGACCAGATCAGCTATGTGGAGGATGTGCGCACCGCGGCCAACGAGCTGGGCGAGTTCGAGATCACCTACAAGAAGTGGGAGCCGCCGCTGATCGACCGCGACATCCCGGGCCGCACCACCTTGTTCCACACCCAGATCAAGCGTGACCCCACCCGCAAGAACCTGGTGAAGCTGGCCAGCACCGTCACCCCCGGCGTGTACAAGTCACCCACCGGCGACGAGCTCTATTTCAAGGGCGCCCGGGCCGATGCCATGGTGTACTTCGTGGACGGGGTGAAGATGAGCACGCTGAAGGGCGTACCCCCGGACGCGATCAACAGCATCAGCGTTTACACCGGTGGCGTACCCGCCAAGTACGGGGACTTCACCGGCGGGGTGATCGCCATCGAGACCAAGACGTATTTCGATCTTTACCAGCAACGGCAGGCCGGGATCCGTTGAACCCATGTTCCTACGCCGCAAGGCCACCCACCAGTTGTCCGACGAGGACCTCTCGCTCCGCGTGCGCGCGGGCGACGGGTCCTCGCTCGGCGTGCTGTGGGACCGCTACGCGCACCTGCTCTACGGCGTGGGCATGAAGTACCTGAAGGACCCCGAGCGGAGCAAGGACACCGTGATGGAGCTGTTCGAAGCACTGCCCGCCCTGCTGCAACGCCACACGGTGAACACGTTCCGGCCGTGGGTGCACGCCGTGATGCGCAACCGCTGCCTCCAGGTGCTGCGCGGCGCCACACGCACCACCTCCTTCGACGAGGGCCTGGGCGACACGCCGGTGCACGATGAAAGCGGGGATCGGGACCTGCACGAAACGACCCTCCAGCGCCTTGAGGCCGCGATCGAGGGCCTGAAGGACGGCCAGCGCGAGTGCATCCGGCTCTTCTACCTCGAACGCCTGAGCTACCAGCAGGTGAGCGCGCGCACCGGGCTCGACCTTGAGCAGGTGCGCAGCCACCTGCAGAACGGGCGACGCAACCTCCGCATCCAACTCGAACGCCATGGCCATGCGCAGTGATCACCTCCGACCCCGCGGCGGCGTAACGCGCAGCGACCTTGAACGCTATGTGCAGGGCGTGCTGCCCGAGCACGAGCGCAACCGGATCGAACAGCACCTGGAGCAGGACCCGCTGCTGCGAGAGGCCCTCGAAGGCCTGTCGATGCCAGGGGCCCTGGAGGCCCTTCGCACCATGCAACGGCCCGCTCCCCAAGGCGGTGTGAAATGGGGGGCCTGGGGCGCGCTCGCCGTGATCGTCGCCGGTCTGGCGGTGGCTCTGCTGGTGGTGAAGGAGGAGCCCGTCCGTGCACCGCAGGCCATCGTCGTCACCCCCGCGCCCGACGTTCCCTACAAGGCCGACAGCGCCATGGCCGTGGTGGAGCACGAGATCACGCAGGCCGTTCCGGTGCCAGCGCCCCAGCAGATCGGCCATGCCCATGCCACGGTGCCCCCCCCGGCCCCACGCGATACCAGCACCCTGGCCCCTTCACCCAGCGCACCCATCGACACGATCGCCGTGGCACCAGCGGTGGGGCCGCGCACCGACACCACCCTGCGCCCGCCCGCGTTGCACCGCGGTGGCCGGAAGCTGGCCTACGTGCACGACCTGGTGATCGTCGATCCCACGGAGCTGTATCCGCGCAACCCCTTGATCACCGAGCCGGGCGGTGTGCCCGCTTCCTACGCCGACGAAGCCGACAGGCGTGCGCGTCAGGAGGCGCCACGGACCATGCGCTACACCGACTACATGGAGGTGGCGCTCGGGCGCTTTGTGCGCAACGACCACAAGGGTTGCCTGCAGGACCTGCTGTTCCTGCTCGCCCAGTACCCGAAGGATGTGAACGCGCGGTTCTACGCGGGCCTGTGCTGCTACAACCTGGGGCTGCCCGAACGGGCCAAGGGCTACCTGCAGGCCGTGGCCAACGACCCGGTCGAGACCTTCCACGAGGAGGCGGCCTGGTACCTGGCCCTCAGCGTCGACCGTGCGGACGGGCGGGCCGCGGCCACGGCGCACTTCCGGCACATCGCGGAGGGCGGTGGCTTCTACGCCGCGGAAGCGCGGGAACGGCTCGACCGCTGAAACGCAGCGGGGCGCCCGTGCTTCCGCAAAGGCGCCCCGCTCCCTTCGAACGTACCCAACCCTATTTCTCGAGCACTTTGAACTCGGTCCGGCGGTTCCGCTGGTGCTGGTCCTCGTTGCACGTCGTGCACGCGCAGGTCTCCACGGGCTTGGTCTCGCCATAGCCCTTGCTCTTCACACGGTCCTTGGCGATGCCCTTGCTGATGAGGTAGTCCACGGCGCTCTTCGCACGCTTCTCGGACAGGTTCATGTTATAGGCGTCCTTGCCGCGGCAGTCGGTGTGCGAGCTCAGCTCGATCTTCACCGTGGGGTTGTCCAGCAGCGTCTGCACGAGCTTGTCCAGTTCCACGGCGGCATCCGGACGGATGTTCCACTTGGCCAGGTCGTAGTAGATGTTGTCCAGGCGCACCACCTGGTTCACCTCGAGCGGGAACAGCTTGAAATCGGTGCGGATGACGGTCTCGCTCTTGCCCTTCGTGGTGATGCGGGCGCTCTGCTTGAAGAAGCCGTCCTTCTCCACCTTCAGGCGGTAGTCGGTGGCCGGCTCCAGGCTGAACTTGTAGGCCCCGTCGGCGCCCACCACCATCTCGTTGAGCACCTTGTCGCTCGCGTCGCAGAGCAGCACTTTCGCCCCGGGCAGGGGCTTCATGGTCTCCCCGTGGTACACCACGCCCTCGGCGCCGTAGCTGTACTTCTCCAGTTCCACCAGCACGTTCTCCAGCGGGTCGCTCTCGGTGTTCACCACCACCTCCTTCTGCAGGTAGCCGTTCTTCGTGGTGCCGATGGTGTAGCGGGTCTGGTAGTCGGCATCGAAGGCGAAGGCGCCGTTCGCATCGGACTCGATCACGGGGAGCTCCAGGCGCTGACCCCGATCACCCTTCACCAGCAGGGTGGCGCCGGGGATGGGCTGGCGGGTCACCTTGTCGATGACGGTGCCCGAGATGCGCACGAGCGGCGGATGCACGGTGGCCCCGTAGATGTCATCGCTGCCGAGGCCGCCCGGCCGGTCGCTGGCCAGGAAGCCGGTGCTGTCATCGCGCAACAGGATCAGGTTGTGGTCGTTGTACCGCGTGTTCACCGGGTAGCCCAGGTTGAACACGTTGCCCGGTCCCGAAGGGGTGAGGCGGCAGAAGAAGAGGTCGTAACCGCCCAGGCCGGCGTGGCCGTTGCTGGTGAAGTAGAGGGCGCTGTCGCCGCTCACGAAGGGGAACATCTCGTTGCCGCTCGTGTTCACCTTCGGACCCATGTTCTGGGGCACGCCCCATTGGTTGCCGAGGTTGTCGCAGAACCAGATGTCGGTGCCGCCCATGCCGCCCGGACGGTCGCTGGCGAAGAAGATCCGCCGCCCGTCGCGGGTCACACAGGGATGGCCGGTGCTGTAGGCCGGGTCGTTGTGCTCGAAGGGCTGCAGGGCGCCCCATTCCTTCTGGTTGTACTCACCGAGCACGATGTCGCTGTAATAGATGCCCAGGTTCAACTGCCCGTTCTCCGACTTCTGCAGCTTGCCGTTCACGTAGTTGTTGCGCGTGAAGTAGAGGCGGTGCGCGGCGCTGTCGTAGGCGGCCGTGCCATCGTGGTAGCGGCTGTTCACGTCGTTGCGCATCACCATGGGCTCGCTCACGTTCTGACCCTTCAGCAGCGCGCTGTACAGGTTCAGGTAGGGCTGGTCGTCCCACAGGTAGACACGCTTTCCGCCAGCGCCTTCGCCACGTGCGCTGCTGAACAGGAGCAGGTCGTCCATCACCGCGGGACCGAGGTCGGCCTCGGGGCTGTTGATGCCCAGCTTGCGCACGGAGCTGCGCGTGCTGTCGCGCATCAGGCGGGTGAAGATGTCCGGATGATCGACGTAGGCCTTCACCCGCGCATCGTCCGGGTTCATCGCGGTGTACTTCCCGTACCACGTGAGCGCCTCGTCGTACTTGCCATTGGCCCGGAGCACATCAGCGAGATCGAGGATGTCCTGGCCCGACGGGGTGGCTCCGGTGGTGAGCTTGCGGTACACGCCTTCGGCCAGGTCCATGCGGCCCATGCGCTTGTACGCGAAGGCCAGCCGGTGCAGGTCATCGGGCGTGGCCTTGCCGCGCGCGTCGATGTCCTCGTAGATCTTGGCCATCTTGGGGTAGTCGAACAGCTCGGCGCTCTGTTCGGCCATGCGCTCCTTGAGCTTCTGGGCCTGCAGGAGCGATGACGCTCCGGGGCCGACGAGCAGCACGGCCAGGAGGAGCAGGCGGGACGGCTTCATGTTGGTCTTTTGCATGGCGTCAGAAGTAGCGCGGCGAACGGATGCCCTTGAGCTTGTTGCCGAACTCGAACCCGAGCATGAACTCGTGCGAGCCACCGCTGTAGTTGTTGAGCGGGCTTACGGGATAGTCGTAGGAATAGCCCACCGTGAAGTTGTTGGTGATGTAGTACTGCGCGAGCACGCCCACGGCATCCTCGTAGCGGTACATGGCGCCGAGCCAGAACTTCTCATAGAACAGGAAGTTGGCGCTGAGGTCGAAGCTCCAGGGCGCGCCCTTCACGCCCTTGGCGAGGAAGGTGGGCTTGAACTTCGTGTAGGTGCCCAGGTCGAACACGTAGCCGCCGCTCACGAACACGTGGCCGCGCTGGCCGGGCTGGAAGGGCGTTCCCGCAAGGGAGTCGATGGTGCTGATGCCGGTATCGAAGAAGTCGGTGCGCAGCACCTTCGGCATGCTGAAGCCCAGGTAGTGCCGGTCGCTGTACCACATCACGCCGAAGCCGAACTGCGGGTCGGTCTTCGTGCTCAGGTTCTGCAGGTACACCTGGTCGTTCGGGTCGATGGTGACCAGGTTGGCGAAATCGCCCTGCAGCAGGTTGAGACCGCCGCGCACCCCGAAGGAGAGCTTGCTGTTGCGGCCCACGAACATGCGGTACGCGAGGTCGGCGTTGAAGGTGTACTGGGTGACCGGCCCGTGCGTATCGCGGATAAGGGTGCCGCCGAGCCCCAGGCTCTCCATGGGGAGGGGGCTGTGCACGGTGAGCGTCTGCGTCATGGGCGCGCCCTGGAAGCCCACCCATTGGTGGCGGGTGAGCGCCTTGATGCTCACACGCTCGGCGCTGCCCGCATAGGCCGGGTTGATCGCCAGCAGGTTGAACATGTACTGGGTGAACTGGGGATCCTGCTGCGCGAGCGCCGCAGTACCCAGGACCATGGCCACCAGGGCCGTTGTCCAGCGATTGGCCGTTCGTTGCATCGGCTTAGGAGATTGCGTGCGTGGGTGCATGATCAGCGGCGCAGGTAGATGTAACCGGTGTAGGGCTCGTCACCGTTGCCCAGGTCGAGGACGTAGTAGTAGGTGCTCTCGGGCAGGCCTTCACCCCAGTTGAGGTTGTTCTCGCTCCGGCCGTCCCAGTCGTTCTGGTAGTTCCGGCGGTCGAGCACCTTGCTGCCCCAGCGGTTGAAGATCATCAGATGGTTCTCCGGGTAGTACCAGATGCCCGGGATCACCAGCAGGTCGTTGCGGCCGTCACCGTTCGGCGAGAAGGCGTTCGGGATGATGATGTTGTCGCAGTCCTTCAGGGTCACCACCACGGTGTCGGTGGTCGTGCCGCAAGCACCGTTCTCCACGGTCCACATCAGGATGTTGGCGCCCATGCCCAGGCCGCTCACCTGCGTCTGCGGGTCGGTGGGGTCGTCGAGGCCGATCGACTGGCTCGGGCTGGAGAGGATCGTCCAGAACGAGGTGGAGGTGCCACCGGCGGCCACGGCCTGCAGCTGCGTGCTGGTGGTGTCCTGGCAGTAGGCCTGGTCCTCGCCCGCGTTCGCGGCGCTGATGCCGCCGTCGTACACGAACAGGCTCACCTGGTCGGTGGTGGTGCCGCATGCGCCGTTGTCCACGGTCCATTCGAACACGTTCTCACCGAGGTCGAGGTCGGTGATGGCGGTGAAGGGATCGTTGGGCGAGGCGATGGTGCCGGCGCCGCTGAGCAGCGCCCAGGTACCGATGGCCGGCAGGGAGGGTGAGGTGGCGAACATGGTCACGGCGTCGGTGATCGGGGTGCAGAAGGATTGGTCAGGACCCGCGGCGGCGGCGGCTGAGCCCGCGTCGTTCACCTGGATGGTGAGCGTATCGGACGTGAGGCCGTTGGGGCAGGGTCCGTTGTCCACTGTCCACACGATCACGGTGAAGCCCGGGGTCAGACCGGTGATGGTGGTGGAGGGCGAGCTCGGGTCGGTGATGGTGCCCGCACCGCTCACGATGCTCCAGGTTCCCGTGGCCGGGAAGGTGGGCGTGCTGCCGGTGAGGCTCGCACTGCTGGTCGGCGTGCACAGCTGCTGGTCGGGGCCGGCGTTCGCCGAGGGCGAGGCCGCATCGTACACCGTCACGGTCACCTGATCCGTGGTGGGCTGGCCGCACGGACCGTTGTCGATGGTCCAGGCGAGCACGTGCACGCCCACGGTGAGGTCGATGACCTCCGTGGCCGGATCGTTGGGGTCCACGATGGTGGCCGAGCCGCTCACGAGGGTCCAGGTGCCCACGGCGGGGACCACCGGCACGTTGCCGGCCATGGTCACCGTGTTCGGCGCGGTGGGCACGCAGATCGACTGGTCGGCGCCCGCATCGGCCGGGGAGGCCTGGAAGTCGAAGATGTCCACCTGCACCGTATCGCTCGTGGTGCCGCAGGCGCCGTTGTCGATGGTCCACACGAAGAGGTTCGAGCCCACACCGATGTTGGCGATGCTGGTGGTGGGGTCGTTCGGGTCCACGATGGTGGCCGTACCGGTCAGCACCGTCCAGGTGCCCACACCCGGGGACACGGCGGCGTTCGCGGCCATCACCACACCGTTGTTCGGCGTGCACTGCTCCTGGTCGGGACCCGCATCGGCGGGCGGTGCGGTGTTGTCATACACCACCACGTTCACGGTGTCGGCGCTGGGCGGACCGAAGCCGCATTGGCCGTTGTAGATGGTCCACACGAAGGTGTTCACCCCGATGCTCAGGCCGGTGACCGCGGTGGCCGGGTCGTTGGGATCGGCGATGATGCCGGTACCGGCGAGCAGCGACCACGTGCCCACCCCGGGGAACGAGGGCGTGTTGCCCTGCATGCTGGTGCTGGTCTGCGGCGTGCACAGCTGTTGGTCCGCACCGGCATCGGCCGTGGGCGCGTTCGGGTCGTAGATGTAGATGTCGACCGTATCGGTCATGAGCCCGTTGTCAGGGCACGGGCCGTTGTCGAGCGTCCACAGCATGGTGGTGATGCCCACCTGCAGGTTGTTCACCACGGTGTTCGGATCGCTCGGGTCCACGATGGTGCCCGTGCCGTTGAGGATGCTCCACGTGCCGGTGGCCGGCAGCTGCGGCGTGGTGGCCTGCATCTGCACGAAGGTCAGCGGCAGGCAGGTCTCCAGGTCGGGTCCGGCGTTGGCGGCCGAGGTGCTGTCATCGTAGAGGATCACCGTCATCGTATCGGTGGTGATCGGGTTCGTGCAGGGCCCGTTGTTCACGGTCCACACGAAGGTGTTGCTGCCGATGGCCAGGCCCACGACCTTGGAGTTCGGGTCGTTCACGTCCTCGAAGAGGCCCGCACCCGCCACCAGCGACCAGGTGCCGAAGGCCGGGAAGGTGGGCGTGTTGCCCGCGAGGTAGATGCTGTCCTGCGGGGTGCAGAGCTGCACATCAGGACCGGCGTTCGCGGGCGGGTTGTTCTCGTCGAAGATGAAGATGCTCACGTTGTCGCTGCTGATGCCGCAGATGCCGTTGTCGATGGTCCACGTGAGGATGTTCTCGCCCACGGTGAGGCCGCTCACCGCGGTGGTGGGGTCGTTCACATCGGCGAAGACCGCATTGCCCTGGGTGATGGACCATACCCCGATCGCGGCGCCCGTGGGCGTGTTACCCGCCAGCACGGTGCTCGTGTTCGGCGTGCACTGCTCCTGGTCCGGCCCGGCCGCGGCGGGCGGCGCATTGAGGTCGAAGAGGAAGATGCTCACCTGGTCGGTGGTCACGCCACTGGCGCAGGGGCCGTTGCTCACCGTCCACTGGAAGATGTTCTCACCCACGCCGAGATCCGTCACGGTGGTGGCCGGGTCCGTGGGGTCCGTGATGGTGCCCTGTCCGCTCACGAGCGTCCAGGTGCCGGTGGCGGGGAAGATGATGGCGCTGCCCGCGAGGGTGGTGCCGGTGAGCGGGGTGCACACCTGCTGGTCGTTGCCGGCGTTCGCCACGGGGTTGTTCTCATCGAACACGGTGATCGTCACCAGGTCCGAGGAGAGCGGCGTGGAACAGGGGCCGTTGCTCACCGTCCATTGGAACACGTTGTTGCCCACGCCCAGCCCGCTCACCGCGGTGGTGGGATCGTGGATGTCGGCGATCGTGCCGCTGCCGCTCACCAGCGTCCAGGTGCCCTGGGCCGGGAAGGGGGCCGGAGTGCCATCGAGCGTGGTGCTGGTGTTGGGCGTGCAGAGCTGCTGATCGCCACCCGCGCCGGCCTCGGGCAGGTTGTCGTCGTAGATGGTGATGGTGAGCGTGTCGCTGGTGATGCCGTTGGCGCACGGACCGTTGTTCACCGTCCACACGAGCACGTTCGACCCGATGGAGAGCCCGCTCACGGTGGTCGCGGAGGCGTTCACGTCGGCGATGGTGCCCGTGCCCTGGATGAGCGTCCAGGTGCCCAGGGCCGGGAAGGTCACCGCGCTGCCCGCGAGGGTGGCCGTGGTGGTGGGGGTGCACAGGTCCTGATCCGGACCGGCCGCGGCGACCGGGTTGTTCTCGTCGAAGACGAAGATGCTCACCTGGTCGGTGGTGGTGCTGTTCGCACAGGGACCATTGTACACCGACCATTGGAAGATGTTCTCACCCACCGCCAGGCCGGAGATCGCGGTGTTCGGGTCGGAGGGGTCGGTGATCGCGCCCGAGCCGCTCACCAGCGTCCAGGTGCCCGTCGCCGGGAAGATGAGCGCGCTGCCCTGGAGGTTGGTGGTGGTGGCCGGGGTGCAGAGCTGCTGGTCCGCTCCGGCGTCGGCATCGGCATTGGCCGCGTCGAACACGAAGATGCTCACCTGGTCGGTGCTGATCCCGTTGGCGCATGGCCCGTTGTCGATGGTCCACTGGAAGATGTTCTCACCCACCGCCAGGCCGGTCACGAGCGTGTTCGGATCGGTGGGATCGGCGATGGTGCCGCTGCCGCTCACGAGCGTCCACGTGCCGGCGCTCGGGAAGGAATACGGGCTGCCTTCCAGGTTGGTGCTCGAGGTGGGCGTGCACAGCTCCTGGTCCGGACCCGCGTTGGCACCGAGCGTGTTATCGTCGTACACGAAGATGCTCACCTGGTCGGTGGTGAGGCCCCCGGCGCAGGGACCGTTGCTCACGGTCCACACGAAGATGTTCTCACCCACGGCGAGGCCGGTGACCGTGCTGGCCGGATCGTTCTGATCGGTCACCGTGCCTGAACCCTGCACCAGGGTCCAGGTGCCGGAGGCGGGGAAGATGGGCGTGCTGCCGGCCAGCGTGGCGCTCACGTTGGGCGTGCACAGCTCCTGATCGGGACCCGCGTTGGCCACGGGGCTGTTCGCATCGAACAGGAAGATGCTCACCTGGTCGGTGGTGACCGGGTTCGCACAGGGGCCGTTGCTCACGGTCCACTGGAAGATGTTCTCACCCACCGACAGGCCGGTCACCGTCGTGCTCGGATCGGAGGCGTTGGCGAACACGCCCGTGCCCTGCACCACGGTCCACACCCCTTGCGCGGGGAAGGTGACGCTGCTGCCGGCGAGCGCCGTGGAGGTCGTGGGCGTGCACAGCTCCTGGTCCGGGCCGGCGTCGGCCACCGGGTTGTTCGCATCGAACACGAACACGGTCATCTGGTCCGTGGTGATGCCGGTGGCGCAGGGGCCGTTGTCCACCGTCCATACGAAGATGTTCTCCCCTGCACCGAGCCCGGTCACGGCGGTGTTCGGGTCGTTGGGGTCGACGATGGTGCCGCTGCCGCTGAGCAGCGTCCAGGTGCCCGAGGAGGGGAAGATCACATCGCTGCCGGCCAGGGTGGTGCTGGTGTTGGGGGTGCACAGCTCCTGATCGGGCCCCGCATCGGCGGCGGGGCTGCTCGCGTCGAACAGGAAGATGCTCACCTGGTCGGTGGTGGGTCCGCCCGTGCAGGGTCCGTTGTCGATGGTCCACAGGAAGATGTTCTCACCCACGCCCAGGTTGGTCACCGTGGTGGTGGGGCTCGCGGGGTCGGTGATGGTGCCCGAACCGCTGATCAGGGTCCACTGCCCCGTGGCCGGGAACACGTAGCCGCTTCCGGCGAGCGTTGCCGCGTTCGCGGGCGTGCACAGCTCCTGGTCGGGCCCGGCGTCCACCGTGGCCATGTTGCCGTCGAAGATGAAGATGCTCACCAGGTCCTCGCTGCTCGCGCTGCAAGGACCGTTCAGCACCTCCCATCGGAAGATGTTCTCACCGATGGCCAGGCCGCTGATGCTCGTGGTGGGATCCGTCGGATCGGCGATGACACCACTGCCCTGGACCAGTGTCCACTGGCCCGAAGCGGGGAAGATGACCGGGCTGCCCTGCATGGTCACGGTGGTGTTCGGGGTGCACTGCTCCTGGTCGGGACCCGCGTTGGCCAACGGGGTGTTCGGATCGTACACGTAGATCGCCACCTCATCGCTGCTCACGCCGGGGCTGCACGGACCGTTCTGCACCGTCCACAGGAACACGTTGAGGCCGACCGAGAGCCCGCTCACCGTCGTCAGCGGAGCGGTCGCATCGGCGAAGGTGCCGGTGCCCTGCACCACGGTCCACTCACCGCCGCCTGGGAAGATCGTCAGGCTACCGTCGAGGGTGGTGAAATCCTGCGGATAGCAGAGCTCCTGGTCGGGCCCGGCGTTGGCCGCACCCTGGTTCGCGTCGTACACCACGATGGTGATGGGGTCCTGGCTGATTCCGCAGGCGCCGTTGTCGATGTTCCAGATCAGCGTGTTGAAGCCCACGCTCAGACCGGTGACGGAGGTGGTGGGCGAGCTGGCGTTGGCGAAGGTGGCCGTTCCCGATTGCACGGTCCAGAAGCCCGTGGCCAGGCCGATGGGCGCGTTCGCGGCCATCACCGCCACGCCCGGGCTGGAGCATACCTCCTGGTCCGGACCTGCGTCCGCCGGTTGCGCGTTGCCGTTGAACACGTTGATGGTGACCACGTCGGAGGTGGTACCCGGCACGCAGGGGCCGTTGGAGACCGTCCACTGGAACACGTTCGCGCCGAGCGACAGGCCGTTGACCTGCGACCCCGGGTCGGTGGGGTCGACGATGGTCCCTGTACCGCTCACGAGCGTCCAGGTGCCGGTGGCCGGGAAGATCACGTTGCTGCCGTCGAGCACGGTGCTGGTGATCGGCGTGCACAGGTTCTGGTCGGGACCCGCGTTCGCCACGGGGTTCGCGGCGTCGAACACGAAGATGCTCACCTGGTCCGTGGTGATCGGGTTGGCGCAGGGGCCGTTGTCCACGGTCCACTGGAAGATGTTCTCACCGACGGCGAGGCCGCTCACCGAGGTCACCGAACTGTTCGGGTTGGCGATGGAGCCGCTGCCGCTCACCAGGGTCCACGTGCCTGTGGCGGGGAAGATGAGGGCGCTGCCCTGCAAGGTCACCTGGTTCGGGAACGTGGGGATGCAGATGCTCTGGTCGGTGCCCGCATAGGCCACGTCGTTGCGGTCGTCGTACACGGTGATGGTCACGAGGTCCACCGTCTGGCCACCGCAGGCCCCGTTGTTCACCGTCCAGCGGAAGGTGTTGACCCCCACGCTCAGGTTCGATACGGTGGTGGTGGGGCTGTTCGCGTTGGCGAAGGTGCCGGTGCCGCTCACCACGGACCATACGCCGGTGGCCGGGGCGTTCACCGCACTGCCCGCAAGGGTGGTGCTGAGGTTGGGGCGGCAGAGCTCCTGGTCGGGGCCTGCATTGGCCGCAGGTGTGCCCTGGTCGAACACGGTGATGCTCACCTGGTCCGAGGTGGTGCCGCACGGCCCGTTGTTCACCGTCCATTGCAGGATGTTCACGCCGATGCCCAGGCCGCTCACCCCGGTGGTGGGGCTGTTGGGGTTGGCGATGGTACCGCTGCCGTTCACCAGGGTCCAGGTGCCGGTGGCGGGGAACACAAGGCCGCTGCCGGTGAGCGTGGTGGAACTGCTGGAGCTGCACAACTGCTGGTCGGCGCCCGCGAAGGCCACGGGGTTCGACACGTTGTACACCAGGATCGTCACCTCATCGAAGGTGATGGGGTTCGCGCAGGGGCCGTTGTTGATGGTCCACCGCAGCACGTTCGCGCCCAGGCCCAGGCCGCTCACCGTGGTGGTGGGGCTGTTGGCGTTGGCGAAGGTGCCGCTGCCGCTCACCACCGTCCAGGTGCCCGTGGCCGGGAAGATGGCCGCGTTGCCCGCAAGGGTCGCGGAGGTGTTCGGTACGCACAGGCTCTGGTCCGGACCCGCGTTGGCCGCCGGTTGTGCCGCACTGTACACGAAGATGGTCACCAGGTCGCTCGTGGGCGCCCCGCATGGACCGTTGTTGATGGTCCAGCGCAGGATGTTCTGGCCGATGCCCAGTCCGCTCACCGCCGTGGTGGGACTGTTGGCGTTGGCGAAGGTGGCGGTGCCCGTCACCACGGTCCAGGTGCCGGTGGCGGGCGAAAGCGGCGCATTGCCCGCCATGGTGGTGGTACCCGAGCTGCTGCAGATGTTCTGGTCAGGACCCGCGTCGGCCACTGGTGCGGCGGGGTTGAACACCGTGATGGTCACCTGGTCGGTGGTGATCCCGTTGGCGCAAGGGCCGTTGTTCACCGTCCATTGGAAGACGTTGGGGCCCACACTGAGGCCGCTCACCGAGGTGAAGGGAGAGGACGGGTTGGCGATGGTGCCTGTTCCGCTCACCAGCGTCCAAACACCGATGGCGGGAGCGGTGGGGGCGCTGCCGCTCATCACGGCCGAGGTGGAGCACACCTGCTGGTCCGGGCCGGCGTTCGCGTTCGGGCTCGAGGCGCTGAACACCGTGACCACCACCTGATCGCTGGTGCTGCCGCAGGCGCCGTTGTTCACCGTCCATTGGAAGGTGTGCACGCCCACGGGAAGACCGGTGATGGTGGTGGAGGGCGAGGTCGGTGTGGTGATCGTACCGCTGCCGCTCACCACGGTCCAGGTGCCCGTGGCAGGACCCACCAGGGCGTTCGCGTTCATCGTCACCGAGCTGGTGGGCGTACAGATGCTCTGGTCCGGACCGGCGTTGGCGGGCGTCTGCGCGTTGCTGAACACGGTGATGATGACGTCATCGGTCGTGGGGCTGCCGCAGGGTCCGTTGTTGATCGTCCAGCGGAAGCGGTTCACGCCCACGCCCAGGCCGGTCACCGTGGAGGTGGGCGACCCGGGGTTGGTGATGGTGCCGGTGCCCTGCACCAGGGTCCAGGTGCCCGTGGCCGGGGCCACCGCCGTGTTGCCCGCAAGGGTGGCGCTGTTGGTGGGCAGGCAGAGGCTCTGGTCGGGGCCCGCGTTGGCCGCGGCCTGCGCCGGGCTGAAGCTGGTGATGGTGACCTGGTCCGATGCCGTGCCGCAGGGCGCGTAGTTCACCGTCCACTGGAACACGTTGCTGCCGGGCGAAAGGCCGCTCACGGTGGTGGTGGGGCTGTTGGCGTTGGCGAAGGTGCCGCTGCCGCTCACCACCGTCCAGGTGCCCGTTACCTGGGAATAAGGAAGCACGCCCGCGAGGGTGGCCGATGTGGCGCATACCTGCTGATCAGGTCCGGCGTTGGCCGGCGTGTTCGGCGGGGTGACGTTGATGGTGTAGCCGAACGCGTTGGTGCCCACCAGCGGACAGGCGTTGTCCTGCGCGGTCACGGTGAAGGAGTTGGCGCCGATGTTCGCCACCGTCGGTGTCCAACTGAACGTGCCGGTCTGCAGCGGCGATCCGCTGGTGGTGAAGGTGGCGCCCGGGATGCCGTTGTTCCACGTGAGCGCCACGGCCTGCCCGGCGTTGGGGTCGCTGGACGAGATGGTGAAATTGACGGGCGTGCCGGCGCAGACCGTGATGGAATACTGGTTGGTGCCGTTGATGCCCGAGGCCGAGGGCGCGGAGTTGCCCGCGCACTGGCGGATCACCACCTGCACGTCGCGGGTCACCTCACCCACCTGCACCCCGTTGCGGAACTCGCGCACGCGGTAGGTCACCACCGCCACCTGCTGGATGCTGGGCACCACGGTCATGGTGCCCGTGGTGGTGTTGAGCACCACGGCGTTGCCACCGCCGCTGTTGGCGATGGGCTGGGTGGCGGAATAGCCGGCGTTGTAGGTGAGGTTGGTGCCGTTGGCGCCGCGCGCGGCGATCAGCGTGTAGTCCAACTGGTCACCGTTGGGGTCGGTGGCGCCCGGGTTGTAGCTGATGTTCTGGCCCAGGCAGTAGAAGGGCGTGGGCGGCGTGAGGAACTGCGCGGAGCTGTTGCACGGGGTCACCGTGTTGTTCAAGCGCGCATCGAGGTAGAGGTTCTGGTTGCCGGGGTTGTTCAGCGAGGTGATGGCGTTGTTGCGGCAGCACAATTGCCAGCTGATCACCCAGTCCGTACCACAACCCGCCCACTGGCTCAGGTTGATGGTCTTGCTGAAGGTGTACTTCTCCACCCCGTACGTACCGCTCGTGCTGGAGCATCGGTCGATCTCCGTGGGGCAGATCGGCGTGATGATCTGCACGCTCTCGAACGCGAAACAGTCGTTCACGTTGGCGTTGCAGGCGGTGGAGCGGTAGTTGAAGGCAAGGCCGTTGTTGCAGTTGGTGGGCGCGGCCACACCGTTGCAATCGCGGTAGAAGCTCAGCGTCACCTTGTACTGGTTGTTCCCCAGGCACACGTAGCTGAGCTCTCCGCCCATGGCGTGCGTGGCCCGCGCCTCCCCGTGGGTGAGGAGCAGTGCCGCGCCTGCGACGATGGTGTTGCGGATGAGGGAACGGACGGCGGTCCAGCGGACCATTGCGCTCAGGCGCGGAAGGGAACGTTCTGCCATGTACCTCCTTGTTGTCGGCCCCGCCCTTCACACCCCATCACCGGAGAGTCCTGGTGGGATGGTCGGCCTTCGCCTGACGCGCTGTGATCGCGTTCTCTTCCAGCATGGCCCCGTATCAGGGCGGCGGAACGGATCAACACAACGCGCCTGTTCCGGACAGGTGCCGGACAAACCTATCCCCGCCCTTCATCGCGCACCCTTGTGCACGATGCGCAGTTGTGAACACGTTCGTGTTGAGGCATCACGTCATCCGCACGCCGATCGGCCCTTTCGCAACGGGCCATCGGGCACGCCAATTAACGTGCTCAGCGCTGGTAGTGGAAGAACAGGTTCGCCCAGATGATCTTCGACATGGCATAGAGCCAGGGGGCCGCCAACGCGGTGGCCGAGACCACCACGATGAAAAAACCGAGCATCCCCAGGTCGGGCCTTACGAACCAGGTGAGCCCGTACATCAGCAGGCTGAAGCCGATGCTGAGCCCGTAGCTCACGAACAGTGCGCCCCAGTAGAAACCCACCTCCTTCGAGAGCTTGCGCGCGCAGTGCGGACAGCGATCGTGCACCTCGCCCACATGCGCGAGGTCGTAGGGGTGTGAAACGAAGAAGGCCCCTTCATGGCAGAAGGGGCACTTCATCCGCATGATACTGTACAGCTTCGTCCCTTTCCACGTGCGCATGGGGCGAAGGTAGACGCGTCACTTCCCTCCTTCCTCCTTGCGCTTCGGGTCGATCATCTCCATCAGCTTCAGGCCCAGCAGCCCGTCGATGGAGGAGCCGCCGTTGGCGCCACCGCCGATGAGCACGTCGGGGATGAGCTTGATGTGCCCTTTGCTCAGCTCCTCGGTGATCTTGTAGCGGGTGAAGTTCTCCCCGCCCAGGGCTTTCACGGCGAGCTCGTAGGACTCGGCCGTGCTCTTGCCGACCGCGAGGATCCGGCCGGCCTCCGCGTCGCCGGTCAGCGAGATCTGCTCGGCCTGGGCGGCGGCCTTCAGCTTGATCGCTTCGGCATCGGCCTGGGCGCGGGCCTTGGTGCTCTCGGCCTCGGCGAAGGCGCGCAGCTTGGTGGCCTCGGCCTCGGCGCTCACGGCCAGCTTCACGCTCGCCGCGTCGCCCTCGCTCTTCTTCACCGTGGCACTGGCCGTACGCTCGGCGATCTCCACGCTCTGCTGCGCCTTCACGATGTCCTTCTGCATGTCGGCGATGGCCGTCTCCTTCTCCATGCCCTGGCGTGTCTCCTGCGCCTTCTTCTGCGTCTCGTAGGTCACCTTCTGCTCCTCGGCGATCTTCCGGTCCGTCAGTGTCTTCATCAACGACTCGGGCGGCACGATGTCACCGATCAGCGTGTCCACCGCGTTCACGTTGTACTCGTCGAGCACGGTCTTGATGTGGGCCTTGGCGCTCTGCTGCCGCTCCTTGCGGGTGCTCAGGAAGGCGATCACATCGCTGTCCTGGGCGCTGTTGCGGAAGTAGTTGCCGATGGTGGGCTCCAGCACCTGCGACACCAGGTTCACCATGTTGCCGAAGCGGGCGATCACCTTCGGGGCCTCGGTGGTGGGCACGTGGATGATCTGCGCCACGTCAAGGTTGAAGGGGAAGCCGTCCTTGGAGCGCACGGTGATGGTGCTGAGGTTCTTGTCGAGGTTGTGCGCCTCGCTGCGTGCACTGGCCCAGTTCAGCACCAGGTTGGTGGTGGGCACGAGCTCCACCTTCATGGTGTACTTGTTGATGGGGTACTTGCCAGGGCCGAGCGGCTCGAGCCACACCCCCTTGTTCCCCTTCTCCACGATGTTGCCATGCTTGAAGTCGGCACCGGTGAGGTCCTGCCCCTCGGTGCCCACGAACGAGATCACCACGCCCACGTAGCCGATGGGGATCTCGGTCATGGGGATCTCCTCCACCTGCACGGCCCACGGGTTCAGGTTGTACGAACCCGCCAGGATCACCTGCGGCTGCAGGCCACGGTTACCGCCGTTGCGCAGGAAGGTGTCGAAGTCCTGGAAGTTGTTGTGGCCCTCCACCTGGCGGCCGGCGATCTGCCCCGCGTCGATGGGCGCACCGTCCAAGGTGGTGACGATGCCCACCATGCTCTCCTGGATCCGCACCATGTCGGTGATGCTCACCTCGAAGAGCAGCGTGTTGACGCGGTACGAACCGGCGGTGATGTAGGCCGTCTGGCGCCCGCGCTGCCCGCTGTTCATCAGGAACTTCTCCGCGTCCTGGAAATTGTCGCAGTCCACCTTGCGCGCCAGGATGTTCCCGGTGGGGATCTCGGCGCCGTCCTTGGCGAGCACCAGGCCGATGCGTCCTTCCGGGATCACCGTGAAGGGTTCGAAGTCCACGTCGTATTGCCACACCCAATAGCCGAAATACAGGCCCGGGGCGAGGGTCTTCGCCTGGAAACCGGCCTCCCCGCGCGTGGCGATGATGCGCCCGTCCGGAAGCTCCTTGTTCGCACCGAACAGCACGAATTTCTTGGTCACGAGCCCGATGCGGTCCTCCGGCACGATCACCACGCCGAAGAAAATGCGCAGCACCTGCTTGTAGAGGATGAGGCCGAGCACGAGGGGAATGGCCCACCAGTAAGTGAGTAACGGAATGCTCATGAGTACGTCCGATGAGGGTTTGGTGCATCGAAAGTAGCCGGGGGCCCGATGCCGGCAAGGGCGCTCGTTCAAGCGGATGCGGGATGTGCCGGACGGTCGACGCCGTTGCCGGGCGGTACCGTTCCCCTTCCCTCGACCCGGTCGATGGCCAGCGCCACGAGGCCGAGCAGCGCCAGGGCGATGAAGCCGGCCAGGCCCACGGGACTGGCCACCAAGGGGGCGCCGCCGATGGCGAACAGGCCGTAGATCCCCGCGCTGCCATTGATGGACCCGTGCAACAGCACCGGTCCCCACACCGAAGCGCTGCGTATGCGCGACCGGTCGAAGAGGACGGCCAGCAGGGTGCAGAACAGCACCATGAGCGCGATGCCCTGCACGGGGCGCCCCGGATAATTATGCCCCATGGCGATGAGCGGCGCATGCCACAGCCCCCAGATCACACCGGTGAGGGACACCCTTCGCAAGGCCGGTGCATCCTTCCAGCTCGCGTACAGCTTCCCCCGCCAGCCCAGTTCCTCCCCCAACATGAAGGGGGCGTTCACGGTGCACTCTGCGATGAGCACGATCACCTGGAAGAGCGCCATCCACGCGATACCCGGAAGGTGCACTTCCGACAGCATGCGCGTGAGCGGTCCGGCAGGTGCCCCGCTGGCGGCCAAGCCCTCGGTGATGCGCTGCACCATGCGCTCCTGGGTCACGCTGACATCGCCGAACGCGGTCATGCCCAGCACGTTGCCCATGAACCACGAAACGGCGAGCGTCATCGGGATGATGCCGACGCTCAGGAGCGCGGTGTACAGCATGCCGCGCCACCGGATGCCCTTGAACGCAAGCCCCAGCTCTCCCCATGGGCGCCGTTCGATGGTACGGTGCGTGATCACCGCCGCCGTGGCAGGGCCGAGCATGCAGAGCATGGCGACCAGCGCGTAGCCGGGGTCGGTGGCCGCATGCACACCGAGCAGCCAGCCGATGGCCACCACGGTCCAGCTGATGCCGAAGGCGAGAAGGAGATAGGTACGTACGGTGGCAGGATGCTCCATGCCGCTGAAGCTAGGGCCCCTTCAGCGTTTTACGAAACGGAGGACCACCGTACCCGCCACGGTGCGCACACGCGCCAGATAGCCGCCCGCCGCGATACCGCCCAGTTCCACGGTGCCCAGCGCGGAACCATGCAGGTCCGCCTGAAGCACGGTGCGACCTTCGAGGTCGGTGACCTCCAACGCGCGCATCGGTGCCGTGGCCTTAACGTGCAGCTCGTCGTCCACCGGATCGGGGAATAGCACCACCGATGGTGAGGTGCGCTCCGGCACACCCACCGGCATGCTCACGCTCACGCCATCGAACCAGCTGGTCGCCGGCAAGACCGGGCCACCGATCAACCCGGGGTTCAGCACGATCACGGCGGTGTCACCGCCGGTCAGTTCCACCGTATCGGTGGCGTTGAGGTAGGTCCACGTGGTGTCGAAGGTGCCGAGCATGTCGCCAAGGGTGAAGATGCCATTGGACACTGCGCCCAGGCCGAAGGACGCGCCCAGGCAGTTGGGCTCCGGGCCGCAGCGCAGCCACCCGGAGAAGGTGAGCAGATCGCCGTGCTGCACACCGCTCAACCGTTGGAAGATGAAACTGGGGAAGCAGCCCTGGGTCTGACCCGGCTCCTTCGACACGGCGAACTGCCCACTGCCCGGCGCGCCGCCCGTGATCGCCAAGGGATCGCTGCAGGTCCACTCCCACCCCGCCAGGCTGAACTGCCCGCCGGACTCGAAGCTGCCGTTCTGGAACTGGGCCCGGAGGCCGGTGGGCACGGCGGTCATTGCCAGGCAGGAAAGACCGTTGGCAAGAAGAGCGATCCTGTTCATGGCGTAAGGACGAAAAAGGACACCGCAACGCTGCCTGCGATGGGCTAATGTTCCGCTAACACGGATCTCACGTCGAACAAAGGATGGCTTCATGCACAGGCAAGGCGGCCGCCCTCCCTTTGCGCCATGCGCCAGATCCTGCTCTCCACCGTGCTCCTTGCTTCGCTCACCGCGTGCAGGCGCGAAGCCCCGGTCGAAGGCCCTGTGCCGTTCCCGATCGCCGGTCGCGTGGTGATCAACGAGATCGCTGTGAACGGCGCGCAAGGCGACTGGATCGAGCTCTACAACCCCGGCCCGGTGTTCACCCTGGAGGCCGGTTCCTGGTACATCACCGACGACCCGGTGAAGGAGCCCCTCCTCTTCGAACTGCCCGAGCTGGAGGTGCCGGCCCAGGGCCATGTGGTGGTGTGGTGTGACAAGGACGAGCTCACGGCGGAAGGCGTGCACGCCGGCTTCGGCCTGGGCCGGAAGGGCTGCGACCTCGCGCTGTACTGGACCGATGGGCTGCGCACCGCGCAGGTGGATGCGGCCTCGGTGGGCGGCACCACGGCCGACGATGCCAGCTACGGACGCGTGCCCGATGGCAGCATGCAGTGGGCCACGCTCACGGCCACGCCAGGCGCATCGAACGGCGAGGTGCTCACGCCGTGAGCTGACCGGGGTCGTGGATGGAACGGTCGGCCGATGCGACCTTCGCGCGCATGTCGGGCATCATCGGTTGGTCCTTGTTCGCCATCGCGCTCGCGGTGGCAGGTGTAACGCTCATCGTGATCGGCTATCGCCGCCGGCGGTTCCCGGTGATCATCCCAGGCGTGCTCTGCCTCATGGGTGCCACGGTGGGCGCTGGTGTGGTGGTGACCAAGGCCGTGCAGCGCGCGGTGCATCATGCCCAGGACGCGCTCGCACCACGACCCGGAGCCGAGATCTATGCCGCGCTCTTCGGAAAGCCCGAAGCCTGCGTGCAAGTGCTCGATGCCCAGGACCAGATCATCCCGAAGCTCGACCCCGCCATCCGCCTCCGCGTGAACACCTGCCCGGCGGAAGTACAACGCGTGCTGCGACAATACCCGTACGAGCTGAAGGTGGAAGCCGCGGACAGGGACACCAGCGACCGGTTCTCTCCAAACACCTTCGGGGACAGCGTGCTCATGTTCACCACCACCATCGTGGAGGGGCGCAATTGGCGCACACTGATCATCGCGCGCGACAGCACACGCATGATCGTGGTGGACGCGGCGGATTAACGCACCAGGTCCTTCACGAACACCAGCCGCGTGAAGCCGCGGTCATCCGGTTCGTCGCGTTCGGGTGCACGCACGAAGCCCAGGCGCTCATAGAGCCGGTGCGCGGTCAACATCCTCGGTTGCGACCACAGCACCACACGCTTCGCGCCGGCCTTGATCGCTCGCTCCACGCAGGCCCGCACCAAGGCTTCACCAGCTCCTGTTCCACGTGCATCGGGATGGACCGCGAGCATGCGGAACTCGCGCTCACCCTTGCGGGCCAATTGGCGCAACGCACTGTTCGCATGCAGGAAGAGCACCACGCCACCGATGCGGCCATCGGCATCAACGGCCACGAGCAGTTCGCCTGCTGGTTCAAGGTTGGCGCGGCGCGATGGCCAGCCCACGCTCCGCGGTGGTGTAACCTTCACCGACGTATACGCGATGGAGTATCGCGCAGGCTCCTGACCAGTCACGGTCAGTGGAGGCGGTGTGTGCGGACCAATTCAGGTGTTAATAATGACGGAGCGTTAACTTCTACTTCTGGCGGTAATAGGTCGTGAACTTCTGCCTAATGCGCGCCGCATGCTCCTTTGTGATGAGCTGGTCCTCGAATTGCCTCAGGAAGCTCTTCGGGATATGCGGATTGTTCAGCGTTGCACCGCGTAACATGAGATACTCCGCACGCTGCTTGAGAATGCTGAGCATTCGAGCAGGCGAATAACACTTGTCGAGATCCATCGCAGCCGCGTACTGTGCGGCGGTCCATTGCTTCTTGTACAGCCGCTGTGCATCGGTCAGCGAATAGCTCGGCTTCTCGCCACATATTGCGTGAAGGTCATCATTCGTAAGCATATGTGCGACACGCTGGCCAATCTCGAAGTCCGGCTTAATGTAAGCCTCCAACTGAGCAATCCACGGCTCCATCTCAGTTGGAGTGAGACAGAGTGTTGAAACCAACCTTGGCTTACCGCCTTTCACAGCATAGTAACCAATGACCCAGATTTTCTCACGCCATTTCCGGATATGGTCCATGCCCACATCACGTGCGGTGCTGATGGTATCATTCGTGGTGGACTTGACCTCCACAGCCACACGCAGTTTCTTGCCTTTCATTGTGGTTTCGAACCAAGCGTCCTCTCCACCCCTGGCATGGTCTGGGTCCCATTCCAAGTTGAACAAGTTGCAAAGCTCCTGCTCTCTGCTGTCGTCTTGAACTGCCATCGCGCTATTGAAGCGCGTCCAAGATAGACCGGGCGACGTGATAAGCCACAGGTGGCGCAACCGAATTGCCAATCTGGCCAAGTTGCTGATAGACCGCGCCTTTGAACTCCCATTCCTTCGGAAAGCCTTGCAACAAAGCACAATCTTGTACCGACATACGGAAGTGGCCGTTCTCGGGCGGAAACAAGCTGGCCTTCACACGATCGCTCTGCACACCATTAGGCCACACCTGCATGCGCCCCCAAGCTTCCAAAGAGGCCTTGCTGTTGACCACGCCAGTACAGCTACGCGGACCCGTGAATCCTGAGCGTAATGTTGGTGCGATGCCATCAAATCCGATATCCGGAAGACCGAGCGCCTCACGAACGCCGATACATGTACTAAGTGCATGCTGTAAATCAGGAGCTACCGAGTGGGTTGGGGCGGGAGGGACGAAGCGTTCGTGGTCCTGCGGATTCCTGAATCCGACAATAAAAACCCGCTTTCGAATCTGAGGTACGCCGAACCGTTCGGCCTGCATCATGAACCGATGGAGATGGTATTGACCTTTCAGTGGCTTTTCGATTGTCTGCCTCACGAAGTCCTTGAACTTCGGATTGAGTAGACCAGGTACATTCTCCGCAACGAAAACCCGGGGCTTGATGGTCAATACCGCCTTAATGAAGGATGGCCACATATTCCTTTCGTCCTCCGCTCCGCGCTGATGGCCCGCGATACTGAAGGGCTGACAGGGCGGCCCACCATGGATGAGATCGACCTGTCCTCGGTACGGCGCCCAATCGACTTGTTGCACATCGCCCTCAACTCGCCCAGCAAAGACATTCCAACGCGGTCGATTGTGCAGGAGTGTCACCCCGCAGATATCGAGGATCTCATAGGAGGCGACATGCTCGAACCCCGCACGTTCAAAACCAAGGTCGAGCCCGCCACCGCCACTGAACATGCTCAGAGAACGAAGGGCATTGCTCGGCAGAACAGGCATCAACTCGCCAGGGTCGTATCGCGGTACGTTGACGGGGTGAACCGGCTCCAGCACACCCTCTATCAAGGCCAGCCGCTTTCGTTCGTTGCTCCGTTGAGTGGTTCGACGATACTCAGCCCGGCGTTCGCGAGTGATACTGTAGGCCATGATTGATTGATGTGAATACTGTCAGACAGTCTTTGCACAATGTATCAATCGCAACCACCTATGCAAACGAACCTCACAACCCCAGCAACACCTCCCCCGGATCCTTGCCGCCGAACACCAGCTTGGTGGGATCCTCGATCATCTCCTTCACCTTGTACAGGAAGCTCACGCTCTCCTTGCCGTCGATGATGCGGTGGTCGTAGCTGAGGGCGACGTACATGATCGGGCGGATGACGACCTGGCCGTTCACGGCGACGGGCCGCTCCACGATGTTGTGCATGCCCAGGATGGCGCTCTGCGGCGGGTTGATGATGGGCGTGCTGAGCATGCTGCCGAACACGCCGCCGTTGGTGATGGTGAAGGTGCCGCCCATCATCTCGTCGATGGTGAGCTTGCCATCCCGCGCCTTCACCGCGAGCTCCTTGATCCTGGCCTCGATCTCTGCCAGGCTCATGCGCTCGGCGTTGCGCAGCACGGGCACCATGAGGCCCTTGGGGCTGCTCACGGCGATGCCCACATCGGCGTAGTCGAAGGTGACGAGCTCGTCGCCCTGGATCTGGCCGTTCACCGCGGGGAACTGGCGCAGCGCCTCGGTCACCGCCTTGGTGAAGAAGCTCATGAAGCCCAGGCCGGTGCCCTTCTGCTCCTTGAACTTGTCCTTGTACTTGTCGCGCAGCGCCATCACCGCGCTCATGTCCACCTCGTTGAAGGTGGTGAGCATGGCGGTGGTGTTCTTCACGCTCACCAGGCGCTCGGCCACCTTCTTGCGCAGGGTGGTCATCTTGGCGCGGCTCTCGTTGCGCGAACCGCCCCAGCCGTTCATCAGCTTGCCACCGGCATCCACGCCGCCGGCGATGTAGGCCTCCACGTCGCTCTTGGTGATGCGCCCGTTGGGACCGCTGCCCTTCACCTTGCTCGGATCCACGCCCTTCTCATCGAGCATGGCCTTGGCCACGGGGGTGGCGTGCGCTGCGGTCGCAGGGGCAGCGCCTGCGCCGGGCGCTTCGGCGCGCGAGGCAGGAGCAGGTGCAGGAGCGGCAGCGGGCTTCTTGGCCTCCTTCACCACCTTCTCCTCCTTCACCTTATTCTCCGCCTTCACGCTGGTATCGATCCGCGCCACCACATCGCCCACGTTCACCGTGGCATCGGCGGCGGCGAGCACCTCGATGCGGCCCTCGGCCTCGGCGCTCAGCTCCAGCGTGGCCTTGTCGCTGTCGATCTCGGCGATCACCTGGTCCTTCTCCACCGTATCGCCGCTCTTCACGAGCCATTGTGCGATGCGGACCTCACTGATGCTCTCTCCGGGGCTGGGGACCTTGATGTCTACGGTGGCCATTGGCGGATTGGGGATGCGATGCGTGTTACTTGACCCTTGTCACTTGCTCAGGCGCGCGCCTTCTTGCCGGCCGCGGCCTTCTCGCCGCTGGGCGTGCTGCCGGCGAAGGCCTGCTCGATGATCGCCACCTGCTGGTTGGCGCTGCGCTTGCTGCTGCCGGTGGCGGGGGCGCCGCTGGCCGGACGGCTGATGCACTCCAGCTTCACGCTGAGCTCGGGCTGCAGGTGGGTGAGGATGTGCGTCCACGCGCCCATGTTGCGCGGCTCCTCCTGCACCCACAGGAAACGCTCGGCCTTCGTGTACTTCTTCAGCGCGGCCTTGATCGCATCCATGGGCAGCGGATGCAGCTGTTCCACGCGCAGCAGCGCGGTGTCTGTGATGCCGTTGGCCTCGCGGTGCTCGGCGAGGTCGTAGTGCACCTTGCCCTGGGTGAGCACCACGGTGCGCACCTGCTTCGGGTCGGCGGCCGCATCCTCGATGAAGGGCTGGAAGCGGCCCTTGGCGAGCTCGTCCAGCGTGCTCACGCACTTGGGGTGGCGCAGCAGGCTCTTGGGCGTGAACACCACGAGCGGCTTGCGGAAATCCCACGCCAGCTGGCGGCGCAGCACGTGGAAGAAGTTGGCCGGCGTGGTGCAGTTCACCACCAGCATGTTCTCGTCGGCGCAGCTCTGCAGGAAGCGCTCCATGCGCGCGCTGCTGTGCTCGGCGCCCTGGCCCTCGTAACCGTGGGGCAGCAGCAGCACCAGGCCGTTCTGCGTGTTCCACTTCTCCTCGGCGCAGCACAGGTACTGGTCGAGGATGATCTGCGCGCCGTTCACGAAATCGCCGAACTGCGCCTCCCAGATGGTGAGCGTGTTGGGGTTGGTGAGCGCGTAGCCGTACTCGAAGCCGAGCACCGCGTACTCGCTGAGCAGCGAGTTGTAGATCTGCAGCAGCGCCTGCCCCTCCTGGATGTGCTTCAGGTGGATGAACTCCTCCTCGCTGTCCTCCACCTTCACCACGGCGTGGCGGTGGCTGAAGGTGCCGCGCTCCACGTCCTGGCCGGTGAAGCGAACGGGCTTCCCCTCCACGAGCAGGGAGCCGTAGGCGAGCAGTTCGGCGAGGCCCCAGTCGAGCACCTCGTCGTCCATCATCTTCTTCCGGTCGTTCAGGATCTTCTCCAGCTTGCTGAAGAAGTTCCGGCCGTTGGGGTGCAGCACGGTGAGCTTCTCCCCGATCATCTTCAGCGTCTCCTTCTTCACGCCGGTGGCCGGTGCGGAGAGGAGGTCGGCCACGGTGGCGCGGCGGAAGCCCTTCCAGCGCTCGGCCATGAAGTTGGTGATCTTCCCCACGCGCTGCTGCTTGGCCTCGTTGAGGCGCTCGTCGAGCATGGCGGTGAAGCTGCGCTCCATGTCGGCGGCGAGCTCCTTGGCGCCCTCCACGCCGCTGTCGATCAGCTTCTGCGTGTAGATGGCGCGCGGGTCGGGGTGCGCGGCGATGGCCTTGTACAGCACGGGCTGCGTGAACTTGGGCTCGTCGCCCTCGTTGTGGCCGTGCTTGCGGTAGCAGAGGATGTCCACCCAGATGTCGGCGCCGTACTTCTGGCGGTAGTCCATCGCCAGCTTCATGGTGTAGGCCACGGCCTCGGCATCGTCGCCGTTCACGTGGAACACCGGGCACTGCGTCACCTTCGCCACGTCGGTGCAGTAGGTGCTGGTGCGCGCGTCGATGTAGTTGGTGGTGAAGCCCACCTGGTTGTTCACCACGATGTGGATGGTGCCGCCCACCTCGTAGGCCTTCAAGCCGGCCATCTGCGCCACCTCGTACACCACGCCCTGGCCCGCCACCGCGGCGTCGCCGTGGATGATGATCGGGGCGGTGACGCCCATCTTGAACTGGTCGTCGTGCTCGATGATGGCGCGGCTGATGCCCTGCATCACGGGGCCCACGCTCTCCAGGTGGCTGGGGTTCGGCGCGAGCGTCAACCGCACCTCCTTGCCGGTGTTGGTCTTCAGCACGGAGCTGTAGCCCATGTGGTACTTCACGTCGCCCTCCACCAGCGCATCCTCGTAGTCCTTGCCCTCGAACTCGCTGAAGATCTGGTCGTAGCTCTTGCGCAGGGTGTTGGCCAGCACGTTGAGGCGGCCGCGGTGGGCCATGCCGATCACGTACTCGGTGATGCCCTGTTCGGCGCCGTGCTCGATCACGGTGTCGAGCGCGGGGATCAGGGCCTCGGCGCCTTCGATGCTGAAGCGCTTGGCACCGATGAACTTCTTGCCGAGGAACTTCTCGAAGACCACCGCCTCGTTGAGCTTCTCCAGGATCTCCTTCTTCTGCTCGATGGTGAAATCGGGCGTGTTGCGCGTGCCCTCCATGCGCTCCTGCAGCCACTTCACCTTCTCGGGGTTGCGGATGTAGCGGAACTCCACGCCGATGCTCTGGCAGTAGGTCTGGTCGAGCAGGGCGATGATGTCGCGCAGCTTGGCGGGGCCCAGGCCCACCTCGTTGCCGGCGGCGAACACGGTGTCCAGGTCGGCCTCGCTGAGCCCGTAGGTGGGCAGGTCGAGGGGCGGGCTGTACTTGCGGCGTTCGCGCACCGGGTTGGTGCGGGTGAACAGGTGGCCGCGCGTGCGGTAGGCGTTGATGAACTCGATGACCTTGAACTCCTTGGCCATCTGGCCGGAGCCGGCGCCGCTGACGGGGCTGACCCCGGGGAGCACCTCATGCTGGGTGCGGGCCAGTTCGAAGCCCTCGAAGAAGCGGGCCCAGCCGGGGTCGACCGAGGCGGGGTCCTGGAGGTAGTGCTGGTAGATGGCGTCGAGCGCAGCGGGGTCGGCGTTGCTCAGGTAGGAGTGCTTGTCCATTAGGGCGTTGGACCGGGGTGGCAAAGGTAGCCACCGGACCGGGCCGCTTTACGGAAGGAAGGGGGTGCCGGTTGCACGCGCACCGGGCCTCAGCCCAGACCGGCGAACCGCTTGCGCGTCAGCACCTTCTGCAGGCAGCGCAGCACCACCTGGCCGGCCAGTTCGGGCAGCTCCCCGGCGGCCATGCTGCGCTTGGCATGGGCCTCGGGCAGGTCCACCCGGTACAGCACCACCCCAAGGGCGTGCTGCCCCTGCCGGTGGCGCTCCTGCACCACGGGCAGCACCTGGGCCCTCAAGGCCTCGAAGGCGCCCTCCCCCACCTCGGGCACCAGCAGGTCGGGGGCGTTCAGGTCCTTGCGCAGCTGGGCCACGGTCTCGGCCAGCACCTCGGCCTTGTCCAGCCAGCGCCGCACCCCGCCCCCCGTTGTTGACAGCTCCTCGTTCACGCTGTCGAAAACTACGGCGAAGGCCGCTGGTACGTGGCACTATTTTCGACGCCAGGTCCCGTGCATCGTTGTTCGTGCATCGTTGCTCGTGGACCCGCCCCCACGTTCCCGACGGACAACGAACAACGGACAACGAACCACCCATGCGCTCCGCCCTCCTCCTCGCCCTTTCCGCGCTCACCCTCAACGCTGGCGCCCAGTACGGCACCTTCGACCCCAAGGCGGTGGCCGCCGCGAAGAACACCACCACGCTCATCGTGCTCGACGCGGGCGATTCACCGTACAACCGCACCCTCCAGGAGGCCATCCGGGCGCACTGGAAGTTCACCGGCAGCGTGGACGTGATCACGGTGAACGACCTGGCCACCATGCCCATCATGCCCGACAAGACCTACCTGCTGAAGACGAAGAAGAGCGACCAGGAGAAGCACGACGGTTACTTCCTGACGCTGGTGCAGGGCTGGAAGCAGAAGAAGGGCGAGGCGCTCACCGTGGAGAACAACGCCGTCACCAACCTGCCCCCCGCACAGGAGCTCGCCTTCCTGATGATCGACCCGAACACCATGGGCGGCACGGGCAGCGCCATGCTCAACGTCTATGTGAAATGCCTGCAGGACTACCTCAAGCAGGTGGAGAGCGGCAAGATCAAGGACAAGGCCACGGCCGACCGCCTATACGCCGGGCGCAACCGCTTCATCAAGGACATGGACCTGTGGGTGGCGAAGGAGCACATGGACAAGAGCATCCCCGACGCGGCCAAGGCGAAGGAGAGCTACACCAAGCCCCTGCAGCTCATGAGCGCCGAGCAGTGCTACGCCGCGGCCTACAAGGGCGAGCCGGGTGTGGCCATCAGCGACATCGTGATGACGGGCGACTACAAGGCCAAGTGGTGCTTCCGCCGCGTGTTCAACGCCAGCACGGGCGAGCTCATGTACCTCCGCGACGAGGCCGCGCTCTACGGCAAGAAGGAGGGCTTCATCGCCGACGACCTGCGGGTCCTGGAGCAGAGCCGCTGAGCATCGCGAACGACCGAATGGAAGGGCGCCCTGCGGGGTGCCCTTCGTCGTTATCCCCCCAGCACCGCTCCGTTGTATGCGTGACGGCTATCTTGTCTCTGCTCCAACCTGATCAAGACCCATGAAACGCTCCGGAACACTGCTCCTTCTTTTCCTGCTGGGCCCGCTCGCGGCCCGGGCCGGCCACCTGCCCGGTGGCAACATCACATACGCCTGCCAGGGCGGTAACGTGTACACGATCACCCTCACCCTTTTCCGTGATTGCCAGGGAGCGCCGCTCGTTCCCCAACAGCTTTCATGCGTCAGTGACTGTGGTACCAGCTTCGTGCTGAGCGCCCTGCCCCCCGGCACCGGCACCGAGGTGAGCCAGCTCTGTCCGGCGGACCTTCCCAACAGCACCTGCAACGGAGGCACACTACCGGGCATCGAGGTCTACCAGGTCGAGACCAGCATCGGCCTGAGCACCTGCGATGGCTGGACGATCAGCTGGAGCGAGTGCTGCCGCAGCAACGCGTTGAACGTGAACGGCAACCCCGGCATGACGATCGAGGCCCGATTGAACAGCGCCACCGCGCCCTGCAACAGCTCGCCGGTGTTCACGCAGGACGTGATCCCGTATGTATGCGTGAACCAGCCCGTCACCTACAACCTCGGCGTCACGGAACCGGACGGACAGTCGCTGGTGTACACCCTGATCGACGCGCGGGATGAGAACGGTGTGCCGGTGAACTATGGCGGCAGCTACAGCGGGGCCGAACCCTTCACCGGCATGGCCATCGACAGCCTCACCGGGCAGATCACTTTCACCCCCACCTTGCTGGGCAACATCGTCACGGTCGTTCGGGTGGATGAGTACGACCAGGCGGGGGAACTGGCCGGCAGCGTGATGCGCGACTTCCTCTTCGTGGTGCTCGCCTGCCCCAACACACCGCCCGACCCCACTTCCGGTGAGATCCTGAACACCACCGGCGACGTGGTCGCATTGGACAGCATGGGCCTGAGCGTATGCCCCGGCGCCACGTTCTGCTTCGACGCCGCCTTCACCGACCCGGACGCCGGGCAGTCGGTCCTGCTCACGAGCAACGTGGCCACCGTGGTCCCGGGAGCACAGCTTACCACCATCGGCACCAATCCCAGCACCGCCACCATCTGTGTGCCGGCCGCACCGCTCACCGCCGGTGACTATCCATTCCTGATCAGTGCGGTGGATGATGCCTGCCCCAACACCGCGCTCACCACCTATGCCTACACGCTCACCGTGCTGTCCGCCAACGATCCCGCCTGCCTGAGCACAGGGATGGACCCCATCGCGGGTGCCGGCTTCGGCCTCTTCCCCTCCCCGGCCAACGACCGGATCACCGTATCGCTCCCTGAAGCGCAAAGCGCCTTCCTGGTGATCACCGACGCGGCCGGACAGATGGTGTTGCGGACCCGCGCCACGGGGACCAGCACCACGCTCGATGTCTCACACCTGGCAGTGGGCTCGTACACCTTGAGCACCACACTGAACGGCGTGCGCGAGGATCGTCGCTTCGTGGTGGTGCGGTGAAGCATGATCGACCTGGGAGAAGGGCGTCCTGTGGGGCGCCCTTCGTCGTTGATACGCGAGCGTCCATCCCAATGAAAGGTTAACGCCGCGAACCTCCACGGGTCGGCCGTGTTCCTTTGGCACCCGCCTTCGTCTTATCGGCTTCTGGCGGACTACGCATGGCGATCATCCTCATCACCGGCGGCAGCGGCCTCATCGGCTCGGCGCTCACCGCAGCCCTGCAACGCGAAGGCCACTCCGTGCGCTGGTTGAGCCGCACGGCGGGCGAGCGCAACGGCGTGAAGGCCTTTGCGTGGGACGTGGAGCGCGGCACGGTGGACCCCGAAGCACTGCGCGGCGTGGACCACATCATCCACCTCGCCGGGGCCGGCATCGCTGATAAGCGTTGGACCTCGACCCGTAAGCGCGAACTGGAGCGAAGCCGGGCGGAGAGCGCACGGTTGCTGTTGCGCACGGCCAACGCGCAAGGCTTCGCGCCGAAGAGCTTCATCAGTTCCGCCGGTATCAACTACTACGGCGCCGACACCACCGAACAGGTGTTCACGGAGAATGATGCGGCAGGTAAGGACCACATCGCACACCTCAGTCGCATCTGGGAAGAGGCCGCGGATGAGTGGGCTTCGACCTGCCGCGTGGTGAAGCTGCGCACACCGCTGGTGCTGTCACGCCAAGGCGGCGGCCTCGCGAAGCTGGCCTTCCCCGCCCGATTCGGCCTGGGCGCACCGCTGGGTTCCGGGAAGCAGTGGATGCCTTGGGTGCACCTGAACGACCTCGTGCGCGCCTACCAGCAAGCGCTTACGAACACGGCCATGCGCGGCGCCTACAACGTGTGCGCAAGCGATCAACGCACCAACCGCGACTTCACGAAGGCCGTGTCGCAGGCGCTGGGCCGTCCGATGTTCCTGCCCGCGGTCCCGGGCTTCCTGCTGAAGCTGGCGCTGGGCGAGCTCAGCAGCATCCTGCTCGGTGGAAGCCGCGCCTCCAGCGCGAAGCTCATCGCCACCGGCTTCACCTTTCAGTATGACACGCTTGCTGCCGCGTTGAAGGATTGCCTGGGCTGATCCCGGATCATCCAATGCTGCTGTCACTCCGGGCTCGACCCGGAGTCGCGAGGAAGCGCGCGACGGAGGAACCCTTGCGCGACTCCGGCTCAGGGCCGGAGTGACAGCGATGTGTAAGGTCAGCTGGTGCGCTGCAACAGCGCGGCGGCGAGCGCGAGCAGCGCCTGCTTGCGCTCCTGCGGCACAGCCAGCGCTTCCAAGGCGGCCATGGCCTGCGCATCGTGGCGGTGCACCTCGCTCTCGGCCTCGGCCCGCACGCCCAGTTCCTCCAGCACGCGCAACATGCGCGGCACATCGCGATCGGCCGGAGGCTTGGCGAGCTCTTCGCGCAGCTCAGTGCGGCCCTGGGCGGCGCTCAGCTCGAGCCCGCGGATCAGCAGGTAGGTCTTCTTGCCGGCACGCAGGTCGCCGCCCACCTGCTTGCCCACCTTGGCGGGATCGCCGAAGGCATCGAGCAGGTCGTCGCGCAGCTGGAAGGCGAGGCCCAGGTGCTCACCGTAGGCCCCGATGTGCGCCTGCTGTTCCTTGCTCGCACCCGCGCAGGCCGCGCCCACCTGCAGCGCGCAGCTCAGCAGCACGGCGGTCTTCAGGCGGATCATCTCCACGTACGCATCGATGTGCACGTCGTCGCGCCGCTCGAAGTCCATGTCCAGCTGCTGGCCCTCGCACACCTCCAGCGCGTATCGGCTGAAGAGCGCAAGCACATCGGGCCGCCTCGCCATCAGCTGGTAGGCCTTCACCAGCATGGCATCGCCGCTGAGGATGGCCGTGTTCACGTTCCATTTCGCGTGCACGGTGGCACGTCCGCGGCGCAGCGGCGCCTCGTCCATGATGTCATCGTGCATCAGCGTGAAGTTGTGGAAGAGCTCGATGCCGAGCGCCTCGTCGAGCACGCTCTCGGCGGTGCCGCCGAAGAGCTCGGCCCCCATCATCACCAGCACGGGCCGCACGCGCTTGGCGGGCAGGTCGAGCAGGTAGGCCATGGGCGTGTACAGCCCCAGTGCGGGGAGGTCGTTCCTCCAGCGTTCGACGTGGGCGTCGATCAGGGCGCGGTGGCGTTCCATGGGATCAGGCGCGGCCCTCGGCCACCTGAATGAGGTACTCGCCGTAGCCGCTCTTGCGCAGCGGCTCGCCCAGCGCCTTGAGCTGCCCGGCGGTGATGAAGCCGCGGCGGAAGGCCACCTCCTCGATGCAGCCGATGCGGCGGCCCTGGCGCTCCTCGATCACCTGCACGTACTGTCCGGCCTGCATCAGCGAGGTGAAGGTGCCCGTGTCCAGCCAGGCGGTGCCGCGGTCGAGCACCTGCACCTGCAGGCGTCCCTGCCGCAGGTATTCGCGGTTCACGTCGGTGATCTCGTACTCGCCCCGCGCGCTGGGCTTCAGGTCGCGGGCGATGTCGAGCACGCTGTTGTCGTAGAAGTAGAGTCCGGGCACGGCGAAATTGCTCTTGGGCCGGGCGGGCTTCTCCTCGATGCTGATGACGCGGTTGGCCTCGTCGAACTCCACCACGCCGTAGCGCTCGGGATCGCTCACCCGGTAAGCGAACACCAATCCGCCTTCGATGTTCGCGTGCTGCATGAGGCGGGTGCCCAGGCCGCTGCCGTGGAAGATGTTGTCGCCCAGGATCAGCGCCACCTTGTCGCCACCCACGAAGTCGCGTCCGATCACGAAAGCCTGCGCCAGTCCGTTGGGCACGGGCTGCTCGGCGTAGGTGAAGGAGCAACCGAGGCTGCGCCCGTCGCCCAGCAGCTTGCGGAAATGGGGCAGATCATGCGGTGTGCTGATGATGAGGACCTCGCGGATGCCCGCCGCCATGAGCGTGCTCAGCGGGTAGTAGATCATCGGCTTGTCGTACACGGGCATCAGCTGCTTGCTGACGGCCAGCGTGAGCGGGTGCAGGCGGGTGCCGGAACCGCCGGCGAGGATGATGCCTTTCATGCGTCGGGCCCGTCATTCGTTCGGCGCGGTACGGAGGTGTCCTCCATCTTCAGCTCGAACAGGTCGATGTCCTCCTCCTCGTCCAGGATCTCCAGCAGCGGTTCCTCGAAGGCCTTGGACATGATGGCCTTGTTCAGGGAGAGCAGCAGCGCCGGCAGCACGAGCAGGTTGGTGAGCATGGCCACCAGCAGGGTGAGGGAGGTGAGCACGCCCATGGCCCGGATGCCCCCGAATCGCGACAGGGCGAACATGCTGAAGCCGGCGAGCAGCACAACGCTGGTGTAGATGATGCCCACGCTCACCTCGCGGGTGGCCCGGTCCACCGACGCCTTCAGGTCGTGGCCCGTGAGCTTGAGTTCCAAGCGGTAGCGCGCGAGGAAATGGATCGCGTTGTCCACCGCGATGCCCAGCGCGATGCCGAACACCAGCATGGTGCTCGGCTTGATGGGGATGTGCAGGAAACCCATCAACCCGGCGGTCACCACCAGCGGGATCAGATTGGGGATGAGGGAGACGATGAGGATGCGCAGCGAATTGAAGAGCAGCGCCATCAGCACCACGATCAGCACAATGGCCCAGAAGAGGCTGGTCACGAGGTTGTTCACCAGGTAGCCACTGCCTTTCAGGAAGACCACGCTGCTTCCGGTCATCGTCACGGTGTACTTGTCCGGATCGAAGATGCTGTCGGTCTGCTGCCGCAAGCGGTCGAGCAGCACTTCCATGCGGGTGGTGCCCACGTCCGCCATCTGCACGGTCATGCGCGTGGTCTGCCGGGTGCTGTCAAGGAAGGCGCGGGCCATGCCCTTGTTGCCGCTGGCGTTCTCCACATACGGGAGTATGAAGGTCTTGTCGGTGCTCGAAAGAAGTTCGTAGCGTGCAGGGTCGCCTCCATAGAAGGCCTGCTTGGTGAACTTCACCGCATCGGCGATGCTCAGCGGGCGGCTGAACTCGCGGTAGGTCGCCAGGGAGTCCTCGAGCCGTTCAATGCGCTTGAGCGTGGCATCCTTCAGCGCCCCGCCCTTCTTGCGCGTGTCGATGACGACCTCCAGCGGCATCACACCGTTGAAATTGTGTTCGAAGAACCGAAGGTCCGCCAGCACCGGATGGTCCTCCGGGAGGTCGTCCACGATGCGGCTCTCGTCCTTCAGCCGGGTGAGGCCCCAGAGCGCGAAGGCGGTCATCACGGCGGTGAGGGTGTAGATGAGCGGGCGCTGTGTCTGGCCCGTGCGCACGATCCACTCCACGGACCGGTCCAGCCATTTGCGGTCCAGGTGGCTCAGGTGCCGCGGCTTGGGTGGCGGCATGTAGCTGAACAGGACCGGGATGAGCAGCATGCTCAGGGCCCACAGCACCATGATGCCGATGGTGGCCGTCCAGCCGAACTCCACAAGGGCATCGCTGTAGGTGACACAGAAGGTGGTGAAGCCGACCGCCGTGGTGGCGTTCGTCATGAACGCCGCGGCACCCACCCGGCTGATGACGCGCTGGAGCGCCTTCATCTTGTTCCGGTGATGCACGTACTCGTAATGATAGGCGTTGATCAGGAACACGCAGTTCGGGACCCCGGTCACGATGATGAGCGGCGCGATCACCGACTGCAACAGGGTGATCTTGTAGCCCAGGAGCTCCATGCACCCGAAGGTCCACACCACGCTCACGGCCACCACGCCCAGGCAGATCCACATCACACGCCAGGAGCGGAAGAAGAGCAGCAGGAGCAGGGCGCACAGGCCCATGCTGAGGCCCATGAAGAGGGGCATCTCGGCCTTCACCAGGTTGGTGGTCTGCACCCGGATCCAGGGCAGGCCGCTGATGTGCAATTTCGATCCGGTGGCGGCCTCGAAGGCTTCCCCTTCCGCCTGCACCTGCTTCACCACCTCGCGCCGGGCATCCGTGTCGAAGAGCTTCGCGTTCACGAAGGCCATCATCAGGGTGGCGTGGCTGCTGTCGTTGTACAACAGGCCGTTATAGAAGCGCAGGGAGCGGATCTTGCGCAGCAGGGTGTCCATCTCGGCCTGCGTGGCAGGCGGGCCGTGCACCACCTCGCGCAACTGGAAGCGCTGCAGGCTGTCGTCGCGCACCAGCTCGAAGAGGTGGGCTTCGCTGAACACGCTGTCGACCCCGTCGATGGCCTTGAGACGCTCGCCCAGGCCATACCAGGCACCGAAGTTCTTCGGGGTGTAGACGTCAGCGCCGGCCGTGCCCAGCACCATCACATTGCCGTCCTCGCTGAAGGTGTGCAGGAACCGCTGGTACTCGGCGTAGGCGCTGTCCGTCTTGGGCAGCAGGCCGCCATGCTTGTAGTTCATGCCCACCTTGGTGGCACGCCAGCCCATGAACACCGTGACGAGCGCCACGAGGATCAGGATCCCCGGGCGGTTACGCAGTACGCGACTGGCCAGCCAAGCCCACATGCAGGTTCAATAGGCGGGCGGTCCCGAGAACCGGGACCGCCTCCCGGCAAAGGTGCGAAAAGCCGGGGGACATCCCCTGACCGCGGTCAGAACACGAAGGTGCTGGTGAGCTTGAACACGAAGTTGTCGCTGCTGGCGGGCAGGGCGAGCGGGCCGTGGCGGTAGTAGGCGCCCACGCCGAGGCCGTTCAGCAGGTTGTCCACCACGACACCGCCCTCCAGGAAGGGCTGGTCCAGGGCGGCGAAGGTGAGGCCGCGGTGCAGCTCGGGATGGTCCAGCGCCCCGATGCCGGCGTTGTACACAAGGCCCGGGCGCGGCTTGAAGTGCTTGCCCTTCACCAGCAGGGTGCCGAAGCTGTGCTTCAGGTGGAGCGCGGCATAGCGGTCGGCGAGGTACTCGTTGGCCACCATGGTCTGGAAGGTGTTGTCGGCCGCCAGCAGCAGGGCGGGGTCGTCCTTCAGCCCGCCGCCGTTGGTGCCGCGCAGGTTGTACAGGTAGGTGTAGGGCGCGTTGGGGTCGGCGATGCCGCCCATCAGGCGCACGCTCAGGTCGCCCACCAGGCGCAGGTGGAAGGTCTTGTCGATGCTGGCGTTCACACGCCAGGTCTCCACCTCCCCCTCCCACAGGCCCTCGAAGGAGCGGAAGGCGCTCACGGAGAGCACGGGCCACTTGGTGCCCAGCCCCACCTCGCGGTCAGGCAGGCGGGCCAGGCGCTCGCGGAAGGCGAAGCGCATGCCGAAGGTGAGCCCGCCGGTGAGGAAGGAATTGCGCAGCACCGTGACGCCCTCGGCCTGCGGGGTGGCGTACTGGTAGCCGATGTCGTTGATGCGCAGCTCACGCTCGGTGCCCAGCCAGAACTTGAAGGAGCTGCCCGCCCGGAAGGCGAACTGCGCCCCGGTGCGCTCGCTGCGGTCCATGCGGTTCACGTAGAGCCAGCGCGTGCTCTCGGTGGTGATCCACTTCTTCGGCCCTTCGAACGACACACCGCCGCTCTCCACCACGTCGTTCTCGTGGTAGAGCTTCAGGGCCATGTCCCGGCCGTACCACGGCTTGACGGTGAGGAAACCGCCGTACTTCCAGTTGGTGTCCTTGAAGCCGTAGCCGAAGTAGCCGCCCAGTGAAGCGTAGCGCGTCAGCCGGTCGTTGGTGGCGAGGCCGGCGCCCAGGCGGAGACCCTCATAACCGTTGTAACGCACCAGCTTGTCCAGCAGCAGGTCCACCGGACCGAGCGGCAGGCGGCCGGTGGTGAGCGCGCTGAACCACTTCACCTTGCGGTCCAGGTCGGCCTCCTCGCCCAGGCTGTCGATCACGTGGTAGGTCTTCAGGTCCTTGCTGTCGAGGCTGTCGGTGCGCAGGGCGTTCCAATAGTCCTCGGGCTGGCGCGTGCTCATGCGGTCCATCACCAGCTCGGGTCCGCGCACCTCCTTGCGCGCCACGTCCACGTCCACCTCGATGTCCTTCAGGTAGGTGCGGCTCACCCCGTACGGGTTGCCGAAGCCCACGCTCACGTTGCCGAGGTAGATGAAAGCGTTGAGCTGCGTGGGGAACCAGGCCGTGCCGCCCACCTTCTCGTGCAGCTGCTGGAAGCGGATGCTGAAGCCCTCGTCCTTCTCGGCGGCCTCGGCGGTGACGTTCTGCACCGCGTACCCGTCTGTGTTGATGTAGAGCAGGCCCTTCAGCCCGTCGAACTTGGTGCGGCTGCGCGGCTTGTAGCTGATCACGAACACGGTGTCGGCGCCCTTGTACAGTGTGTCCTCCAGCAGGAAGAGGTACTTCGCGGTGCTGCCGGGGGCCAGCGGGCCCAGGTAGTTCTTCTGGCTGATGGAGATCTGCGGCTCGTAGATGCTGAAGGTCTTGGTCTGGGCCGCGAGCGCCAGGAACGAGGGGTCCTTCAGGCCGCTCACGCGCATGGCGAGCACCTCCTCCTTCTCCGCTGCCGGCGGGATGAAGCTCTTGCGCGTGGCGCTCTCCATCAGGAAGAGGTGCTGGCTCTCGATGAAGGCGATGCCTTCCCGGTCGCTGCTGTCGAGCTTGGCCATCCGTGCGCTGTCGGTGCGCAGCGCGCTGTCGAGCTCCACGGTGAAGATGGTCTTGCTGTAGCTGCTGTAGCGGTGGGCCCGTTCGCGCATGCCGTCGTTCGCCTTTCGGTTGGCGATGGCGCGCTTGATGATGCGGTGCGCCGGGTTCTCCGTGGGCAGCACCTCCAGGGCCTTCAGCTCGGCCACGGCCTCCACCAGCGGCACGATCAAGGGGTCCGTGCCGTTCACGTCCAGCTCCAGCGGCACATAGCCCACGTAGCTGAACCGCAGTTTCGCGGGCAGCTGGGACACGCGCAGGGTGAAGCGGCCGTCGATGTCGGTGGTGGCGCCTTCCCGCGCACCGGCCACCAGCACCGACACGAAGGCCAGTGGCTCCTTGGAGCGGCTGTCGAGCACGCGCCCCGTAAGGGTCGATTGGGCCTGAAGGGCCAGGGCCAGCAGCAGGCCGGAGAGCAGCAGGGGAAGGCGCATGCGCGACAAGGGGGTTATCCCTGTGACGGGGAAGCCCGCCGGAAAGTAACAGGCCGACGGTCGCATTGGTGGCCGCCCCTTGGACGAACGGTCGATCCGCGGGACCGGCAGCGTGGGCACCATGCCGGACCCTGGCCGCCCGGATGGTCCTTCGCCTTCCGCCGCGGTTCGCGCTGGCCCCCGTGGTTCACCCCTCGCCCGCCCAGGCGTTCATCTGTGTGCATCAGCGTGGATCCGTGGTTCCTCTACGCCCCCAGGCATTCCTCTGCGCCCTCCGTGTCCTCTGTGGTTCACCTCGCGCGCCAGGCATTCATCCGTGTGCATCAGCGTGCATCCGTGGTTCCTCTCGCCCCCAGGCATTCCTCCGCGCACTCCGCGGCCTCTGTGGTTCACCTCGCGCGCCAGGCATTCATCCGTGTGCATCAGCGTGCATCCGTGGTTCCCTTCCGCCGCCAGGCATTCCTCTGCGCCCTCCGTGTCCTCTGTGGTTCAACCTTCGACCGCCCGGCATTCATCCGTGTGCATCAGTGCGCATCTGTGGTTCACCCTTCGCCCCCTGGCATTCGCATTCCTCCGCGCCCTCCGCGCCTCCGCGGTTCCACGCCCTCCTCCCGCCTCCCTCCTCCCCCCTCTCCCCTCCGTCCTACCTTGGCCCCATGGCCCTGCACCCCCTGGCACCCGCGCGCGATGCCGCCCTGTGGGCGCGCTCCTTCACCGGACGCCGGGCCGCCAATGCCTACCGCATCTGGCGCAGTTTCCGCCGGGCGAGCCGCACGAAGGACCCGCGCATCGAGGGGCTGCCCATCAGCATCGCCATCGAGCCCACCACGGCCTGCAACCTGCGCTGCCCCGAATGCCCCAGCGGCCTGCGCAGCTTCACCCGCCCCACCGGCAACCTGCGGCAGGACCTCTTCACCCGCGTGATCGACGAGCTGGCGCCCGACCTCTGGGGCCTCACCTTCTACTTCCAAGGCGAGCCCTACATCAACCCCGGCTTCCTGGACATGGTGGCGCACGCCCGCAGCCGTGGCCTGTACACCGCCACCAGCACCAACGCGCACTTCCTCGACGAAGCGAAGGCCGAGGCCACGGTGCGCAGTGGGCTCTCCCGCCTGATCATCTCGCTCGACGGCACCACCCAAGAGACCTATTCCGCCTACCGCAAGGAGGGCGAGCTGGCCAAGGTGATCGAGGGCGCCGAGCGCATCGTGAAGTGGAAGCGGAAGTTGAAGAGCAGCACCCCGCACGTGGTGTTCCAATACCTCGTGGTGCGCCCCAACGAACACCAGATCCCCGAGGCCCGCGCGCTCGCGAAGCGCATCGGCGTGGACGACCTGTGGCTGAAGACCGCGCAGGTGTACGACCCGAAGGATGATCACCCGCTGATCCCCACGCAGGACAAGTACGCGCGTTACCGCCGCAACGCGAGCGGCGTGTGGGAGGTGAAGAACGCGTTGGTCGACCGCTGCTGGAAGATGTGGCACAGCTGCGTGATCACCTGGGACGGCCGCGTGGTGCCCTGCTGCTTCGACAAGGACGCGCACCATGTGCTCGGCGACCTGCGCACGCAGACCTTCCGCGAGATCTGGACCGGCGAGGCCTACACCGATTTCAGGCGGAACCTGCTGGCCGCACGCAGCGGCATCGAGATGTGCCGGAACTGCAGTGAAGGGAGCCCCGTATGGGCCTAGCCCGGATCGCGGTGTCACTCCGGGCTTGACCCGGAGTCGCGCATTCCCATTCCCGCGATATCACGCCGGGATCGGCCCGGAGTCGCGTGGTGGCCCACCCCATCTCTCCTTCACATGTTGCTGGTAGTAGCCCGGTGGAGGGTCGTTCGGATCATACCAGCCAGTGTAGTCCCACCCTGCGCTCAGTTCCTTCCATTGCGGGTTCTCCTTCTCGATCAATGCATCCTTCCACTCCCGCTTCCAGTTCTTGAGTTGCTTCTCGCGCGCGATAGCCCTCTGCACATCAGTGAACTCCTCCGAATGAACCAGCTTCCAGCATTGGTAACGCCACGCGAAAGCACTTGGACGCTCCCCGGTACGGTGCTCGAACAGCCGTCTCTTCAGGTCGTTCGACATGCCGATGTAGACCACCGAATTGCCCTTGTTGGTCACGATGTACACCCAGTACAGATGCGCACGCATGTTCGGCCCTTTCGCGACTCCGGCTCAAGGCCGGAGTGACACTCCCGAAAGTAGCGATGGCGGTGCTATGCTCTGCTATCGCCTTGCAACAGCGCTGTCACTCCGGGCATGATCCGGAGTCGCGCTGATCTTCACACCTTCATGATGTCCTTCTCCTTCGCCTCCACCAGCGCCTCCACCTTCTTGTTGTAGGTCGCGGTGAGCTTCTCCACCTGCTCCTGGGCGTCCTTGGCGAAGTCCTCGGGCATCTTCGAGGCCTTGATCGCCTCCATGGCCTTCTGGCGCGCACCACGGATGCCCACCTTGGCGTGTTCGCCCTCCTTGTGCGCCGTCTTCACCAGGTCCTTGCGGCGCTCCTCGGTGAGCATGGGCACGTTGATGATCACCGCATCGCCGTTGTTGCTGGGGTTGAAGCCCAGGTTGGCGGCCTGGATGGCCTTCTCGATGGCGTCGATCATCTTCTTGTCCCACGGCTGGATCATCAGCGTGCGGGCGTCGGGCGTGTTGATGTTCGCCACCTGGTTCAGCGGCATGTGGGAGCCGTAGGCCTCCACGCGCACACCCTCCACCATGCTCGGCGTGGCCCGGCTGGCGCGCACCTTGGTGAGTTCGTTCTCCAGGTGCTCCACGGCCTTGTTCATCAGTTCCTCGCTCGGGGCGATCAGCGTCTTGGCGTCCATCGTCGGTTCGTTAACAGTGCGCAAAATTAGCAGGAGCCCGGGAAGCGATATCGCGGGGCCACCATGCTCCCTGCGTCGTGTGTTCTTTGCGCCTCAGCGCCTTTGCGGCCCCTTCTTCCTTCAGAACTCCACCAGGGTGCCCACGCGTTCGCCGGTCACCACGCGCTGCAGGTTGCCGGGCTTGTTCATGTCGAACACGATGATGGGCAGCTTGTTCTCGTTGCACAGCGTGAAGGCCGTGAGGTCCATCACGTTCAGCCCCTTCTCGTACACCTCGGTGAAGCTGATGCGGTCGTACTTGGTGGCGCTCTTGTCCTTCTCAGGGTCGGCGGTGTAGATGCCGTCCACCCGGGTGCCCTTCAGGATCACGTCGGCCTGGATCTCGATCGCGCGCAGGCTGGCGGCCGTGTCGGTGGTGAAGTAGGGGTTGCCGGTGCCCGAGCCGAAGATCACGATGCGCCCCTTCTCCAGGTGGCGCACGGCGCGGCGGCGGATGAAGGGCTCGGCGATCTGCTCCATCTTGATGGCGCTCTGCAGGCGGGTGCCCTGCCCCTTGGCCTCCAGGGCGCTCTGCAGCGCCAGGCTGTTGATCATGGTGGCCAGCATGCCCATGTGGTCGCCCTGCACGCGGTCGATGCCCTTGGCCACGCCGCTCATGCCGCGGTAGATGTTGCCGCCGCCGATCACCACGGCCACCTGCACACCGGTCTTCGCCACGGCGATGATCTCGTCCGCATAGGTGTTGAGCATGGCCTCGCTGATGCCGTAGGCCTGTTCGCCCATCAGGCTTTCGCCGCTGAGCTTCAACAGGATGCGCTTGTACTTGAGGGAGGTTCCGTTCGAGGCTGCCATCGGCGGGGTCGGGATGCGTCGTTCGGAGGCCAAAGGAAGGGAAAAGCGGGGGACCGCGGGGTGATGATGCGGTACGCATTCCCATCAGGGTCTCGCAAAACGGACCCTGATACACCCGTATACCGATTCCCATCAGGGTCTCGCGCAGCGGACCCTGATGCCCGGATCATCATTATCTTCCCAACAATACGAAGCCGACCAACAGCAGCCAATGCCCACCCATCATGACCAAGGCACCGAAGGCGGCATCTTCTTCGCCACGGCCACCTGCTGGGATTGGTTGCCCCTGATACACCGCACCGGCCTGTACGACCACATCTACCAATGGATGTACCTGGCCACGGGAAAGGGCTGTCGCATGCTCGGGTTCGTGATCATGCCCAACCATCTGCACCTGCTGCTGCACGTACCAGAGGGGCTCTCCGTGAACACCCTGCTGGCCAACATGAAACGGTTCGCTGCTTACGAGGTCGTAAAGCGGCTCAAGGCCGTTGGCGATGAGACCCTGCTCACCCGCCTCAAGAAGGACACCACACCGGGGGACAGGGCCCGCGGTCAGGAGCACCGCATCTGGCGTACCTCTTCGGACCTCAAGCGGTGCGACAGTGAGCGGTTCGTGCTCCAGAAGCTTCAATACATCCACGCCAACCCGGTGTCCGGCAAATGGTCATTGGCCGAAAGCGACATCGCTTACCTTCACTCCAGTGCTGGTTTCTATCAAACAGGTAATGCTCACCATGCACCGCTCATCCACTATCACGAGGTCGTTCACGGCACAGCGGTGCAAGGTGCCTCAGGGTCCCTTCGGAGACCCTGAGGGAAATTCAGACCGGTATACCAAAGGACGAGACGTTCCTGGTCGCGCTTATGCGTCATGTAGCTTTCGTTGAGCAACCCTGATGAACAGGATCCATGCGAAGGCAACGAATGATCGAACTGAACTGGCCGTTCACCCATTCACGCTTATCGGCTCTTCTCACCGTGGTCACCTATGTGGCACCGGCCGCTTTATCCGCACAAGCGGAATTCGACCTCGACACCACGTTCCGGGCCCCGATCCAAGGGTCATCGTTCTACATTGGTGTTTATTCGGCATTGCCACTGGATGACGGCTCTGTGATCATAGGCGGGACCTTCGACTTTGTAGGCCTCTCCCCGTCGACACGGAAGGGTGCAAGGCTTCTGCCTGAAGGATCGATCGATCCGTTCTTCGCCTCCGAACCCCAGATGCAGAGGGACCTCGTCGCCTGGCAGGACCGCTTCTACTCCCTCGACGAGTTCCAGCTTCGTCGCCTTTGGTTGGATGGTACGCTCGACACCTCGTTCCGGGCGGATGCCTCCGGTCTGGTATCTCCGGTGCTCACCTACGACTACACGGTCTTTTCCGATGGGAGGACTGTGACCGTTGGGTACACTTGGTTGAATGACAGCATCCATGGTTTCGATGGCTTCTACGGATTCGTTTGGCGGCAGCCGAACGGTGACCTGGATACCTCCCGGGTACATCATGGTGCTGAATTGATCATCGAGCATGTCACCCGCTTGAACAACGGACGTTTCCTGTGCTACAGCCCCTTCGGCAATTACGATGGCCACCCGGTCACTGGGCTCTTCCGTGTGGACACCGACGGAGCCTATGACACGACGTTCAGTTCCACGGTCGGGTACATCGACGTGCGCAGCATCACCGAACTGCCGAACGGCCGGCTGCTTGTCTCCGGAGCTTTCCTGAACGGGGGATCAACGGATACGCTCAACCTGGTCCGTCTCCTCCCGAATGGAACCCTGGACACCACTTTCAACTATGGCTTGCCGATCCTCGGCAACGGAAACCCGGGATTGAACCTCCAGGACCATACTGTTCTAACGGACGGTCGCATCATCGTTCTCGGTGACTTTCTGGAGGTGGATGGCTCGAGCAGAGCCGCAATAGCCATGCTGGACAGCACTGGGCAGCTGCTCGCCACTCCATTCAACGGCACGGGCTGTGGCAGTTACTCGAATGGCCAGGTGAACGGGGCGATCGGACGTGGCATTGTTCAGGGACCCTGGGGACATTGGTACTTGTACGGTACGTTCGTCGGTTATGGCGATGGGACCATCAACGACCCGGAACAGTATTTCATCAGCCGGCTGTATGGCCTGAACGTTGGGGTGCGCGAGGAGGAGGGTCAGCTTGCCTTGCAGGCGAATCCCAACCCAAGCACCGGCCCCTTCACCCTGGAGCTAGACCTGCCCGAGAACGCGCCCATCAGCGGCGATCTGCTGCTCCAGGTCTTCGACATGCAGGGGCGTCAGGTGCTGGCACGCGGGTTGGGCCGCGACCGCTACCAGCGCATCATCCTTGACCTCACCCACGAGCCCGCAGGCCTGTACAGCGCGCACCTGAGCGACGGCAAGCGGATCTTGACCGGGGTGCGGTTGGTGGTTTCGCCGCCGTAGGCCATTGGTGAAGAAGGTTGAGCGGGAAGCTGCGCCATCCACAGGTCTACTTTACCCCTTATCGGTAGGAACGAACAAGGCCCGCAATATGCGGGCCTTGTTGCATGAAGAGCGGGTAGGTGTGTTAGGCGGCTTGTGTATTTTTTTTTGGGGCACGCTGCTCCGGCTCGTTGCCGCTGCGTCCGCCCAGGTCCAGGCTCATCCGCGCATCGAAGTATTCCTGATGGAAAGCTGGGGCACTTTCGGCGAACTCGCCCATCAGCTTGTCCATCCGGTTGTTCAGGATCTTCAGGCTGTCCTTCACCAGCAGCGCGATCTCCGCCGTGGCGCCCTTGCGCACCGTAAGCGCACTGCGCGGGCTGTCGATCGTGGCCACGGAAATGCGAACGGCCCCGGGGTCGCCGGGGCCGTCCTTGGTCGTTGTCGTGCGGATCAGATCGTGAGCGAGTGGCGCTTGAAGCCGGTCACGGTCATGTCCTTGTCGGCGTTCTTCACGTACTGCTCCACGCTGAGCTTGTTGTCCTTGATGAACTCCTGGGCGAGCAGGGTGCTCTCCTTGAAGAACTTGTTCAGGCGGCCGGCGGCGATCTTCTCGGCCATGTCGGCGGGCTTGCCCTCCTGGATGGCGAGCTCCTTGCCGATCTCGAGCTCCTTGTCGATCACGCTCTGCGGGGTGCTCGCCTTGTCCAGCGCGATGGGGCCCATGGCCGCCACCTGCATGGCCACATCCTTCGCCACGTTCTCGTGGCCGGCCTTGCTCAGGCCCACGAGGCTGGCCACCTTGTTGCCGGGGTGGTTGTACGCGTACACGTAAGGGGCGCTCAGCGCGTGGCAGGCGCTCACGTCGATCTTCTCGCCGATCACGCCGGTCTGCTCGATCAGCTTCTCGGCCACGGTGAGGCCGTTGCTGTCGTAGGCGGCGGCCTTCAGCGCGTCGATGCTGTCCAGGCCCTTCTCCAGGGCGATCGCGGCGATGCGCTCGGCCATGGCGGTGAAGTCGGCGTTCTTGGCCACGAAGTCGGTCTCGCAGTTGGTGCACACCAGCACGCCCTTGGTGCCGTCGGCGGTGGTCTTCGCGATCACGAGGCCCTCGGTGGCGTCGCGGTCGGCGCGCTTGGCGGCCACCTTCTGGCCCTGCTTGCGCAGGAAGTCGATGGCGGCGTCGAAGTCGCCGTTGGCCTCGGTGAGGGCCTTCTTGCAATCCATCATGCCCGCGCCGGTGATCTGGCGCAGCTTGTTCACGTCAGCGGCGGTGATAGCCATGGTGCTCATGCTTGCTTGGCGGGAACGGCCTTCGCCGCCCCCTGTGAATTGAATGGTTGAACGGAACGGGGGCGATCACTTCTGCTCGCCGCCCTCGGTCTCCTCCACGCCCTCCTCGGCGCCTTCGGTCTCCTCACCCTCCTCGGGCACGGCCTCGCCGCGCTCCTTGTCGCTCTTGCGCTCCTCGAGGCCCTCGTTCACCGCGGCGATCAGGGTGTCCACGATCAGCTCGATGCTCTTGGTGGCGTCGTCGTTGGCGGGGATGGGGAAGTCCACCAGCGTGGGATCGCTGTTGGTGTCCACCATGGCGAAGGTTGGGATGCCCAGCTTGCGCGCCTCGGCGATGGCGATGTGCTCCTTCACGATGTCCACCACGAAAAGCGCGGAGGGCAGGCGGGTGAGGTCGGCGATGGAGCCCAGGTTCTTCTCCATCTTCTCGCGCTGACGCATGATCTGCAGGCGCTCACGCTTGCTGATGTGGTCGAAGGTGCCGTCGGTCTTCATCCGGTCGATCGAGGCCATCTTCTTGATGGCGCGGCGGATGGTGCCGAAGTTGGTGAGCATGCCACCGCTCCAGCGCTCGGTGACGAAGGGCATGCCGGTGGGCTTCACCTTGTCGGCGACGATGTCCTTCGCCTGCTTCTTGGTGGCCACGAACAGCACCTTCTTGCCGCTGCGGGCGATGTTCTTCATCGCGGCCGAGGCCTCGTCCAGCTTGACGGCGGTCTTGTTCAGGTCGATGATGTGGATGCCCTTCTTCTCCCCGAAGATGTACGGGGCCATGTTGGGGTTCCACTTGCGCTTGAGGTGACCGAAGTGCACCCCGGCGTCGAGCAATTGCTTGAATTCAGTACGAGCCATTTCCGTTGTTGTTCACGTTCCTCTTTCCCGTTTTCGCAGGCATCCGGGTGGTAGCTTCCCTCCTTTCGGCGGGCCGGTCCATCCGGATTGGATGCTGAACCCTCCCGTCCGTGGTCAGGCTGCCAGGGGCAGCATGACCGGGATCGGGCGGACCAACAAGCGCAGGGTTTAACGCTTGCTGAACTGGTAGCGCTTGCGCGCCTTCTTGCGTCCGAACTTCTTGCGCTCCACGGCGCGCGGGTCGCGCGTCATGAGCTCCTCGGCCTTCAGGGCGGGCTTGTGGGCGGCGTCCACCTCCACGAGCGCGCGGGCGATGCCCAGGCGAACGGCCTCCACCTGGCCGGTGATGCCGCCGCCGTCCACGGTGACGGTCACATCGTACTTGCCCTCGGTGCCCGTGAGCTTGAAGGGCTGCTGCAGCTTGAACTGCTGCACGGTGATGGGGAAGTACTCCTTGCCCTCCACACCGTTCACGGTGATGGCGCCCGAACCCTCGGAGAGGATCACGCGGGCGATGGACGTCTTGCGGCGGCCGATGGTGTTGACAGTTGCCATCTTACTTGATGCTGTTCAGGTCGATCTTGCGGGGGTTCTGGGCGGCGTGCTTGTGCTCGCTGCCGGCGAACACGTGCAGGTTGGTGAACTGCGCGCGGCCCAGGCGCGTCTTCGGCAGCATGCCGCGCACGGCGATCTCCACCATGGCGTGCGGCTTGCGGCGCTTGATGTCCTTGGCGATCTCCACCGTGCGGCCACCGGGGTACCCGCTGAAGCGCTGGTACTCCTTGTACTCCATCTTGCCACCGGTGAGGCGCACCTTGTCGGCGTTGATCACCACCACATGGTCACCGGTGTCCACGTGGGCGGTGAAGGTGGGCTTGTGCTTGCCGCGCACCAGCATGGCGATCTTGCTGGCCAGGCGGCCCAGCACTTCGTTCTCGGCGTCCACCAGGAGCCATTCTTTCGTTACGGTGGCCGTATTGGCCATCGTGGTGGTATGGGTCGTCGAAGCCACGGATCGTGGGTGTTTTTAGCCCCTCCTCTCGGAAGGGGGCGCGAAGATAGATCGAATACCGATCCCGCCCAAAACCCTGATCCACAACCTGTCCACCGCGCTGCCAACAACCTGTCCACACCGGCAGGATCACGCCCGGCGATAAGCCGTTCAATCGCCTGACGATCAGCGGAAAGGACCTCATATCACCCCCAGCTCCCGGCCCACCTTGGCGAAGGCGGCGAGGGCCTGGTCGATGTGGGCATCGGTGTGGGCCGCGCTCAGCTGCACCCGGATCCGGGCCGTATCCTTGGGCACCACCGGGTAGAAGAAGCCGATCACATAGATGCCCTCGGCGAGCAGCTTGTCGGCCATCACCTGGCTCAGCTTGGCATCGCCCAGCATCACGGGCACGATGGCGGCACCCGCACCGCGGGTCTTGAAGCCCAGGGCCTCGATGCCCGTGCGGAAGCGCTCCACGTTGCGCTCCAGGCGGTCGCGCAGCTCGGTGCTGGCGCTCAGCAGGTCGATGACCTTGATGCTGGCACCCACGATGGCCGGGGCGAGCGAGTTGCTGAAGAGGTACGGACGGCTGCGCTGCCGCAGCATCTCGATGATCTCCTTGCGGCCCGTGGTGTAGCCGCCCATGGCCCCGCCCAGCGCCTTGCCGAGCGTGCCGGTGATGATGTCCACACGGCCCATCACGCCGCAGTGCTCCACGCTGCCACGACCGGTGCGGCCGATGAAGCCGGCGGCATGGCACTCGTCCACCATCACCAGCGCATCATACTTGTCCGCCAGGTCGCACACGCCCTTCAGGTCGGCCACGATGCCGTCCATGCTGAACACGCCGTCGGTGACGATGATCTTGAACCGGTGCTTCTTCTCGCTGGCGGCCTTCAGCTGCGCCTCCAGGTCGGCCATGTCGTTGTTGGCGTAGCGGTAGCGCGCGGCCTTGCACAGGCGCACCCCGTCGATGATGCTGGCGTGGTTGAGCGCGTCGCTGATGATGGCATCCTCCTCCCCGAACAGCGGCTCGAACACGCCCCCGTTCGCGTCGAAGCACGCGGCGTACAGGATGGTGTCCTCGGTGCCGTGGAAGGCGGCGAGCTTGGCCTCGAGCTCCTTGTGGATGTCCTGCGTGCCGCAGATGAAGCGCACGCTGCTCATGCCGTAGCCGTGCGTGTCGAGGGTGGCGTGGGCGGCCTTCACCACCTCGGGGTGCGAGCTGAGGCCGAGGTAGTTGTTCGCGCAGAAGTTGAGGACCTGCTTCCCGTTGACGGTGATCTCTGCGCCCTGCTCGCTGGTGATGATGCGCTCGCGCTTGAAGAGGCCCGCCTCCTCGATCGCCTTCAGTTCCTTGCTCAGGTGCTGCTGGATGCCGCCGTACATGGGGAATGGGAATGGGCTGCAAGTATACCGAGCCGCTTCCGCAGCCCGACCGCGCCACCTTGACCGCTTGTACCTTGTTACTTGGGACTTGAGGCTTGCCTAGCTCTTGTCCACCACGCGCGGCACCTTGAAGTAGTCGCTGTCCTTCACCGGCGCGTTGCGCAGGGCCTCCTGCTTGGTGACCTCGGTGCGCGCCACATCCTCCCGCAGCACGTCCTGCTCGTCGGTCATGAAGATGAGGGGTTCAACGCCGGTGGTGTCCACCTCGTTGAGCTTCTCCACGAAGTCGATCACGCGCTGCATGTCCTGCAGGATCGAGGCGCGCGCCGCGGGATCGCTGAAGTCCAGGCGGGCCAGTTCGGCGATGCGGTCCAGGGTGGCGTTGTCGATCTTCATCGGCGATGGCGGCGTTGTTCGGCCTCGAGCAGCGGGGCTTCGATCACGTTGTACACCCGCATGCGCAAAGCTACCAGATCGGCCTCGGTGAGCCCGGCGGTGGGGATGGGCGGATGCACGACGGCCTCGGCGATGCCGGGATGACCGCGGCTCAGCAGGTCCTCGGGGTCGCCGAAGAGGCGCCAGTGGTTCACGAAGGTCACCGGCACGATGGGCACCTGGTGCTGGATCGCCATCTTGAAGGCGCCGTCCTTGAAGTGCTTCATGCGCGGGGCGGTGCGCGGGATGGTGCCCTCGGGGAAGAGCGCCACGCTGGTGCCCTTGGCCAGGGCGCGACCGGCCTTCTGCAGCGCGCGGGCGGCCTCGGTGTGGCTCCCGCGGTTCACCGCGATGTTCATGTCGCGGAGGAAGATGTTGAAGAGGGGCCACTTGAGCAGTTCGTACTTGCCCATGAGCACGAAGTACTCGGGCAGCAGCACGTACAGGTGGGGGATGTCGAGGTAGCTGCCGTGGTTGCAGCAGATCACGTACGGGGGCCTGGGCAGCACGCCCACCCAGGTGGCCCGCTGCGGCGTAAGGGTGATCCACTGCAGCAGCCTGGCGAAGCGCCGCATCCACCGGAAGGCGGCCGGGTAGCCGGCGGGGCTCCGCAGCAGCCAGCGGAACAATGGATAGGTCACCACCAGCAGCAGGTAGAACATCAGCCCGAACCACAGCTTGAACAGGAAGCGCGGCACGGCGAAGAGCCAGCGGAGGAGCTGCACGCGGTCGCTCTCGCCATCGCTGATGGTGGGTCGCTCGGTGTGCGCGTGCGGGGTCATGGACGGAACGAAGGCCGCGAATTTAACCCGCTATCTTCGGCGGCCTTTCCCATGGCCCGCATCCTAACAGGCATCCAGAGCACCGGCACCACCCACCTGGGCAATGTGCTGGGCGCCATCCGGCCCGCCATCGCCATGAGCACCGCGCCGGGCAACGACTCCTACCTGTTCATCGCCGACCTGCATTCGCTCACCCAGGTGAAGGATGCGGCGGCCATGCGCGAGAACACCGACCGCGTGGCCGCCGTGTGGCTGGCATGCGGCCTCGACCCGCAGCGCACGGTGTTCTACCGGCAGAGCGACGTGCCCGAGGTGACCGAGCTGGCCTGGTACCTCAACTGCTTCTTCCCCTACTCCCGCCTGTCGCTCGCGCACAGCTTCAAGGACAAGGCCGACCGGCTGGAGGACGTGAACGGCGGCATCTTCACCTACCCCATGCTCATGGCGGCCGACATCCTGCTGTACGACGCGCAGGTGGTGCCGGTGGGCAAGGACCAGAAGCAGCACATCGAGTTCACGCGCGACGTGGCCGAGCGCTTCAACCACCTCATGGGCGACACCTTCGTGGTGCCCCAGGAGCGCATCGACGAGCAGGTGATGATCGTGCCGGGCACCGACGGGGAGAAGATGAGCAAGAGCCGCGGCAACCTCATCAGCCTCTTCGCCCCTGAGGCCGTGGTGAAGAAGGAGGTGATGGGCATCGTGACGGACAGCACGCCGATGGAGGAGCCCAAGGACCCCGAGGGCAACAACGTGTACAAGCTCTTCAAGCTCGTGGCGCCCGGGGCCGCGGTGGCCGACATGGCCGCCAGGTTCCGCGCCGGGGGCTACGGTTACGGCCATGCGAAGAAGGAGCTGCTGGCCGCCATCCTCGACGGCTTCCGCAACGAGCGCGATGCGTACGACCGGCTGATGGCCGACCGGGGGGAGATGGAGCGGCAGCTGAAGATCGGCGCCGACAAGGCACGCGCGGTGGCACAGCGCACACTGGCCCGGGTGCGCGAACAGCTCGGTTACCGGCCCGTGGCGGGCTGAACCTTGGGACCCACGGAAGCCTCGGGCTCCGGTGTGGAGGTCTCCACGGCCGGCCGGATCGTTACCGCGAACGAGGTGGCACGCTGCTCATGCACGCGCATCAGCGTGTGGATGCACAGGATCAGGCCCAGCATCTCCAGGCTCTCCTCGATGGTGATCACCGAGCAATAGGCCAGGTTGTGCGGCAGGTCGGTGTCGAACGCCGCCTCGGCGATCTTCCCGCTCCACATCTCCATGCCCACGGCGCCGGTCACGTAGATGACGCCGCTCAGCACCAGGGGCGTGCGCGTGGCGGCGGGCAGTTTCACCACGAAGGGCAGCATGATGGCGCCCAGCGCGACCGTGGCGATGACGTACGGAATGGTCCACGCGTAGTACAGCCAGCCCATGTGGTGCTCGTTCCATCCGATCAGCTTCAGGGTGACGATCATGAACTGCTCATGCACCTGCGAGCCCTCATCGATGCCCAGGAACAGGAACACCACCGCCAGGATGTACCACGGCCGTGGCGCCACCTGCCGCTCGCTGCGCCCGGCGAGGTAGAACAGCGCTGCGGCGATGAAGAAGAGGCCCGCATTGAAGAAGGCCGGCATGTTGTTCTCCAGGTCCATGTCGAACAACAGCGTCATGGCGCCCATCGCCCAGTGCAGGCCGATATGGCCCGCCTGCACAAGCACGTGCATCACCAAAAGGAACACGAAGGCGGAGAGCAGGATGAAGGTGACACGCCTCGCGGAGAGATCGGCATGCAAGCGCATGGGGGTGGCGATAGATGGGCGAAACTAACAGGTTATTAACAACTTGTCAACTATTATCGGTCATTGGTCGGGCCGTACGATCCATTCGTCGAAGACCTCAGGGCGCGAGCAGGCGCACGCCATGCGCACCCAGCAGGTACACGAACCATACGATGAGGAAGACGATCTGAACCCCTTGCAGGGCGACCCGTGCGGAGGGGTTCCACCACGGGAGGAGCAACAGGGCCGACAGCAGCGCCACCACGCCCAGCACCACGGTCGACTCCTGGTCATCGTTCGCCCGGATCAGGTTGTTCCAGGCCGACCCAAGGCCCCGGGTGAACCGGTACCGGCAGACCTCCCCCGTCCACGGCCGCTCCTCCACCTCCAGGGTGTCACCAACGTGAAAGACGCCCACGCCCGACGCGTGTTCGAGCGTGCCACCACCCGTGAGGTGCACCACCGCCCAGTGCTGCACGTTCCGGTTCCGGCGCGTGCTCTCGTTCACGTCCACCAGGTCGACCTTGGCCACCGTGCGCATCCTCAGTTCCCGCGGGGCCAGCCGATCATGGAGCAGCACGCAGCAGGCGATGAGCAGCAACCCATGGATCCACGCCAGCCTGCCGTGTGAAGCCTTGGTGGCGAGCCGGGACAGGCCCTGAAGGAACCGCTCGGCGACACTTCCGCTCACTGGAGCGTGCCTACGGTGAAGCACACCTTCGACCCCGGGGTGGGATCGTAGCGGAAGCCGAACCGACGATCGGCCTGCAGCTCGCCGGACGCGGTGCCCTTGCCCGCCGGGGTTTCCAGGGAGAAGGCCACGTAGCGGAGTCGACCATGGCGGTACTTCGCCTGGCTGATGTTGAGCACGAGGCCCTGCTCGCCCATCGTGCGCTCCAGCTGCCGCAGGTCGGACCGGCTCATCGTCGGGGCGAAGACCTGCTCGATCGGTGCGGTGCCGGTGGACTGTGCGTTCAGGTTCCCGCAGGAAAGGAACATGCTCAAGGCGATCATGCCCGCTGCACGAAGAAGGATGGATGACATGGTGTGGGTGTTGTGTTGGTGAACGAACGACGGACCTCGCCTTCCGGCTTCAGTGCTGGACCAGGAAGCGCGCGGTGCCCCACGCCCCTTCCGCACCATGGAGCACCACGGTGTACAGACCGCTCGGCAACCCCGTCAAGGCCAGTTCCTCGCGGTGCACCCCGGGGCTCAGACGCCCCAGGTCGCGGTCCAGCACCACCCTGCCGCCCGCGTCGAGCACGCGCATGCGGGTGGGCCCGTCCGCCGTGACCAGCACGTTGGTGAGGTCGCCCGCCGGGTTCGGGTACACGTCCACGCCCAGCTGCCGCATCGCCTGCTCGTCCATGCCGATGCTGCCGGCCTGCATGTACACGAACTGATGGACCGAGGTAACGTTCGAGCCGTTCAGCACCCCTTCCCCATTGACGTTCCGCGCCACGAAGTAGCCCAGGCCCGGCTTGAAGAAGAGCGTGACGGTGGCCGTGTAGGTGTAGGTGTTCCCCCCGCCGGTCTCCAGGTAATCCTCGGTGCCGTCGAGCCGCAGCACATTGTCCACCGTGCCCCAGGGCAGGATGAGCGAACCGTAACCCGTGGCCTCGAGCACCGTGGTCCCGCTCTGCAGGAAGGTGTTGGCGCCGTACATGTACGAACCGTTGTAGGCATCGGTCCAGGCCGTGCCCAACGTGCAGGGCACCTGCATGTACTTCTGCGGATCGCTGTACACCGAGGTGATGGGCAGGTTGGGGTTGAAGGAGCCCAGGATGTAGAAGCCGTCGTTCTCCACCCCGATGTAGGTCTCGCCGCCCCCGTTGAGGTAGAGCACATCGGCGTTGGGGAATGCCGCGGCGGCCGTGCCGGTGGACACGTTCACGAAGGCGATGTTGTCGCTGGCCGAGGCGATCACGTCGCCGGCGTCCCACACCTGCGCGGCACCGAGGCCGGGCAGCGCGATGGAGTCGGCGACATCGTAATCGTAGCTCTGACCCACGGCCGGGGCCGAGCCGGCATCGATCACCGGTTGGGCCGCGAGCGGCGCCGCAGCGACGAGGAGCAGGAGGAGAAGTGTGGTCCGTTGCATGCCACCAAGGTAACCGGAGCGCCGATGCCACCATCGTCGCCACCACGGCCACCACCAAGGCGCCAGCAGCACAAGGACCAGCCCCAGCGACCACAGGTGGAAGCGCAGGAAACGCGGCGCAGGCCCCGCCGTCCGCGGTACCGCCGGGCTGCGCGACCATGCGATGAAGAGGTCGGCGATGGGCAAGGCCCCCGCGAGGAAACGCCTGCGCTCACCGCCCATCGCCAGGCCGAAGCCCTCGCACGTGGCATCGAGCTCCTGCGCGTGGAACAGGTCGTTGTTGGCCCTGAAGGCAGCAGCACCCACCACCGTGGCGGTGGCACCCGCGCCCAGGATCACGGGGCCGCTGTCCACATCCCCGGACCGCATAACGTCCCGGGGATGCTCGCGCACCACCGGCACTCCGCATCGTTGCATGAGGAAGTGCGTGCAGAGGCCCTGGAACTGCTGCGCCGCGAACGCGCTATCGATGCCGGGCAGCAGGGCGTTCATCAGCACCTGCGACGAACCGCGCGAGGCATCGGCCATGCGGTCGGCCACCGGGTCCCAGGCGTGCGGGATCAGGTCACGTTCATCAAGGTGCGCGCGCACACGCACCACCCAGCTGCGCACCACGGCATCCTCACGCACACCGTGGGCCCGTGCGCACCGGACGATGCTGGCGATGGCCACCACGTTGTCCGCGGGCCAGGCCATGCCGGGATAGGAGCACAGGTACGGGGAGGACCGCGATGCGAAGGCCTGCCGCAGCTCGTCGGTCCCCTGCTCCCAACGCGCCCACGTCCCCTTATCAGAAGGGTCCAGCATGGCGATGGAACCGATGAGCAGGTTGCGCCAGCCGGTGTAGAAGACGCCGAGCATGAGCGCATCATCGGAAGCGAACCGTGCCTGCACCGACGGACGCTCCAGGTCGGCGAGCGCCCACCGCGCCTCGGTCAAGGCCTGTTGCCGGAGCACATCATCCTGCGTCGCACGCTCGGCCACCTGGCACCACGTGAGCCCGTAGAGCGCATCGGCGAAGGCGGCCCCTTCGGGAAAGAGCCGCTGCATGGCATCGGGTAACCCATCGTGCATCCGCGGCCCCAGGTAGGCCAGCTGGGCGCGTACGGCCGCCAGCTCCTCCGACGAGCCTGTGCGCGGCGCGCGATGCACGCCGATGTTCACCCACACCACCCATGCGGCGAGCAGCGGACCAAGGACGGTGAGCAACGCACGGAGCATGATCCATCAACGGGCGCGACCACGGCGACGTACGGGCGCGACAAGCGCGCTCACCGCCAGCAGCATGGAGCGCAGGACCGCGCACCGCACCGGTCACGCGGAGGTGCGGTCCCACCGGGTGCACGGGACAACATGCAGGTCTACTTGTTCCCGAGGATCTTGAACATGCCGGTTCCGCAGGTGGGGCAGGTGCCCTTCATGGCCTTGCGGCCATTGGCCATGGTCTGCTCCTTGGGGTCCTTCATCGTGCGCTTCGCCTTGCACTTCACGCAGTAGGCTTCAACGGCAGTGGCCATGGTGGTAGGGGTGTTGGTTGAACGTACCAGCAAGGTATCCAACGTTGGCCACCGGTGACCCGTGCATCGAGCGAGGTTTTCAACAGGTCCGGCCAACACCGGCTCAGGCGGTGATGCGCTCCATGGACCGCTTGTGGTGCTCCGCGTGCAGCACGGTGAACATCACCATCTCGCGCGCGGTGAGCGGACCCATCGCCGGATGCGGGCACATGAACGCGTCGAGCTCCCCTTCGCTCCAGGCACCGAGCGCTTCGGTGAGCCGCGCGAGCTCGGAGCGCCCATCGGCGATCAGTGCAACTCGATCCTCGGCGCGCACCGCTGGGGGCGTGAAGCGGTCCGGCGGCACCACGCCCTGCGCAAGGCGCTCGGTGTACTTCCGCGCCAGCGTGTCCATGTCCATGCTGGGGCGTTCCATGCGGCCGAACTTCTCGGCGATCACCTCCCTGGGCAACGCGAGGTAGGTGGCCATGGCCTTCACGCCGAGGTGGATGTGCACCATGTGCTGCAACGCGCTCCACTTCCCCGGCGCGGCAGCGATCGCCATCACCGGGTCGAGCCCGCTCACGAGCGCCCACAGGCCTTCGTGCGCCGCGCGCAACTCCTCCTGCAGCAAGGGGATGGTGTGCGCATGCGTGAGCACGCCATCGGTGAAGTGGCCGCGGTGCTTCGGCTTGTTGAACTTGTCGGCGTTGAACGCGGCCGAGCCACCGCGCGGGATCGAGAGGCTCTGCCACGCCTCGCCGCGCAGCATCTTCCCGATGTGCACGATCTGGCCCACGTGATACGGGTAGTGCGCAAGCTGCCGGTTGATGGCCTCCAGCACGGTGTGGCCCTCGTTGCGGATGTGGATGATGCGGCCCAGGTCGGCATCGGTGAGCGGCTCCAAGGCACCGAACAGGCAGGCCCACCCCTCCTCCCACTTCGCCAGCATCGCTTCGCGCGTGCGCACATCGTTGTCGAACTCGGTTTCGCGATCGCGCCAGGGCTTCTCGCCATCGCTGGTGAGGAGGTCGGTCCACCGCGAGCGCATGTTGCCCCACAGGTGCTTCACGATGGTGGCCACGCTGTTGGTGTCGGCGTTGTGCTGCCAGAACAACTGCTCGTCGCTGAGCTGCGCGAAGGTCTTTTCCCCGAGCAGCTTGTAGTAGGCGAACTGCTTGCGGGCACTGGCGAGGTATCCGAGGTCCATGGGGGTGGGCTGATTGTGGGCCCAAAGGTGGTCACGTGTGAAAACGGCCGCTTGCGCGATCGGGCCGGAACGTTGCGCGATCGGACCAACCTACCGCAAGGCG
>JBGAGX010000052.1:0-9538 GCA_044226515.1 Flavobacteriales bacterium
GCGTTGCGCGCCCTTGCGGGCGGCCTTCGAGCGCGGGGTGACCAGACCGGTGGCGGCCCGCAAGCAGCTGCTCCGCTCCCTGTTGCGCGCGGTCGATCGCAACGAGGCGGCGATCCTGGAGGCGATGCGGCTGGACATGGGAAAGCCGGCCATGGAGGCGTACATCGCCGAGGTGGGCGTGGTGCACGAGGAGCTCATGCTCGCCCTGCGGGAGCTCGAGGCCTGGATGGCACCGGCACGCGTGGCCACCCCGTTGAAGCTGCAGGTGAGCAGCAGCGCCATCCACCACGCCCCGCTCGGGGTGGTGCTGATCATCGCCCCATGGAACTATCCGTTGCTGTTGATGCTGGCACCGCTGACCTCGGCGCTGGCCGCGGGCAACTGCGCCGTACTGAAGCCCAGCGAGGACGCACCGCACACCGCGGCGCTCATCGAGCGCATCGTCACGGAGGCCCTCCCGCCGGATGTGGTGACGGTCGTCCACGGTCCGGGCCACGCGGTGATCCCGCCATTGGTGGAGAAGGTCGCGTTCGACCATGTGTACTTCACCGGAAGCCCCGGCGTGGGCGCGCGCATCGCCGCGCTCTGCGCTCCGCGGCACGTGGGCTGCACGCTGGAGCTCGGCGGCAAGAGCCCGGCGATCGTGGACCGCAGCGCGAACCTCGACACCGCCGCGCGACGCATCCTGTGGAGCAAGTGCTTCAACGCGGGCCAGACCTGCGTGAGCACGGACCATGCCTTGGTGCATGCCGACGTGTTCGAGCCCTTCATCGAACGCACCGCGCACCACTTGAAGCGTTTCCTGGGCGACGATCCGCAACGCAGCCCGGACTTCGCACGCATCGTGAACGACCGCCGATGGGAGGCGCTGCACGGCATGCTGCAGCACGGCACCATCATCACCGGTGGTGAGCACGACCGCACCGACCGCTACATCGCCCCCACCGTGATCACCAAGGTACCGCCCGACAGCCCCTTGATGCGCGAGGAGATCTTCGGCCCCATCCTGCCGGTGGTCCCTTGGCGAACGAAGGACGAGCTGGTGGAACTGCTGCGGCTGAACCCGCATCCCCTGGCCGCCTACCTCTTCAGCCGCGACCGCAGGATGCAGCGCTGGTTCACCGAGGAGCTCTCGTTCGGTGGCGGTTGCATCAACGACACGATGGTGCACTTCGGCAACGCGTACCTGCCGTTCGGCGGGGTCGGCCCCAGCGGTCAGGGACGCTGCCACGGGGCCGCAGGCTTCAAGCTGTTCAGCAACCCGAAAGGCGTGGTGCATGCGAACGACCGGTTCGACCCTCCCTTCCGCTATGCCCCGTACACGAAGGGTAAGCTGCGCCTGTTGCGCTGGTTGTTCCGTTGAGCGTGTGACGCTTGTCACGGTGGATGTTCCAGCGCCGAAGGACCTTGGCTGCATGAAGCCGTTCCAACGTCATCTCCCCTTGGCCCTTCTTCTCCTGACGACCACATTCGGCCGTGCCCAGGACATCGGAGCCTACGATGTGTTGCTTCAGGAGGTGACCGTGCCGAACATGCCCGGGCTGCAATCGTTCGCGTGGGGGCAGCACGATGACCAGTGGTTCCTGATCGGCGGGCGCACGGACGGGCTGCATCGCCGTCAACCTCCGTTCAGCTTCCTGGCCTCGGACAACAACACCAACGCCTACGTGGTGGACCCGGCGACCGCTCAGGTATGGTCCGCGAGCATCAGCACCCTGCCCGCTTCACTGGCGGAACAGCTCCAAAGCACGAACATGGAATTCGAGCAGCGCGGCAACACCCTGTACTGCATCGGCGGTTACGGGTACTCGGCCACGGCAGGGGACCACATCACGCATCCGGCCCTCACGGCGATCGACCTGCCCGGTGTGATGGACGCCATCCGGAACGGCCAGCCCATCACGCCCTTCTTCCGCCAGCTCACGGACCCGCGCATGGAGGTGACCGGTGGCCAGTTGCGCGCGGTGAACGGGCGGTTCTATCTGGTGGGCGGACAGCGCTTCATCGGCCGGTACAACCCCATGGGGCCGCTCTTCGGCCCTGGATTCATCCAGGAATACACCAACGCCATCCGGCAGTTCAACATCGACGATGACGGCATCAACCTCGCCATCGCCGACTATTGGACCGTGGTGGACACCGTGAACCTCCACCGCCGCGACTACAACATGCTGCCGCAGATCATGCCCGACGGAAGCGAAGGGCTCACGGTGTTCAGCGGCGTGTTCCAATACGGCCAGGACCTGCCCTGGTTGAACACCGTGGACATCGTGGATACCACGTACACCGTGGTACCGGTGTTCGAGCAGCTCCTCAACCAATACCACACGGCGCACGCCTCGCTCCACGACAGCATCGCCAACACCATGCACGCGCTCTTCTTCGGCGGCATCGGTCGGTACTACTTCGACGGGAGCACGTTCATGGACGACCCCAACGTTCCGTTCGTGAACACGATCAGCCTCGTTTCGCGGGATGCGAACGGGGTGATGAGCGAAGCGGCGATCGGAGCGATGCCTGGTCTTCTGGGCGCCAGTGGCGAGTTCATTCCGCTTCCCGGGACGCCTGCGACCGCCAGCGGCATCCTGCGCATGAGCGCCTTCAGCGGCGACACGGTGGTCATCGGACACATCGTGGGCGGCATCTCCAGCACGGCCGCCAACATCTTCTTCACGAACACCGGCGTTCAGAGCGATGCCACCCCGCGCGTGTTCAAGGTGCTGCTGGTGGACGCCGGTGCCACCGTGGTTCCCCCATCGGGCACCGCCGCCCAGGCCCCCGTGCTCACGGTGGTGCTCGCGCAGGATGTGGTGACGGTGAACCTGCATGTGCAGCGGGCCGGCACCCTGGAGCTGACGATCGTGGACAGCTCCGGCAGGGTCGTCCGGCCTTTGCATCAGGGTCCACTGCCGGCCGGTGACCATGTGTTCCGCACGCGGATGGCCGACCTCCCCCCCGGTGTCTACCTCGTACGCTCCTCGAGCGCCGACGGGGCGGCTGTGGCGCGCTTCATCCGCTGAAAGGCGCGGGGCGCTACCTTGCGGCCCCATGGAACACCGCTTCGCAGGCGCATTGGTCGGGGCCTTTCTGGCCTTCAGTACCGCTCAGGCGCAGGACGTGCTTGACAAGATCGCGCAGGAGTCGTGCTCCTGTGCCACCCAGGTCGATACCACGGCCGACGAGGAACAGCGCAACATCCAGCTGGGCCTCTGCATGCTGCAAAGCGCCTCGCCGTATCAGAAGGAGCTGAAGAAGAAGCACGGGATCGACCTCAACGACCTGGACCGCGACGGCGAGCGCTTCGGTGAGCTCATAGGCATGCGCCTGGCGCTGCAGTGTCCGGAGTTCGTGGCGCTGATGACGCGCCTGAACGCCCAGGGCCCGGATGCGGAGGAACCACCGCCTTCACCGGAGATGCTGTGGAACACGCTGGAGGGAACGCTCTCTTCGGTGAAGAGCGGTCAGTTCCTGAGCCTGTTGGTGAAGCGCGATGATGGCTCCACGATCGAGCTGTTGCTGCTGGAGCACGCCGAGAACGCCGAACAGGTGCTGCGCCGTCCGGACCAGGGCCGTGGTACCGCGGGTACGTGGAGCTATACCACGAGCGACCTGTACGACCCGGTGAGCCGCAGCTACCGGCCGTTCCACGTGCTGCGCGCGGTGGCGCCACGACCCTAGGCCAGCACCCGCTCGGCCCGCTTGGGCCTGAGGCGGTCGCGGACCAGCACGAGATGCGCCTCATCGCACTCAAGCGTGGCGGTGCAGCGTACGGGCAATGCGGTCACCCACGCCCGACGCTCCATGATCCCCTCGGCATCGCAGAACTCGTGCACATGCTTCACGAAGTGCTCGGCGGTCGGAACCGCGTCAGGGCCGAAGAAGTCCCAGTGGAAGTGGAGCAGTGCCATCAGGCCAGGCGTTCGCTCAGCAACCGCATCTCCATCATGGGCGCCATACGCTCGTACAGCATCCGGTAGGTGGACTCGGTGATGGGCATGTCCACCTTGAACCTGGTGTTGATCTCGTGCACGCACTTCACGGCGTAGTAGCCTTCGGCCACCATGTTCATCTCCAGCTGGGCGGCGCGCACGCTGTAGCCCTTGCCGATCATGGTGCCGAACTCGCGGTTGCGGCTGAAGGTGGAGTAGGCCGTCACCAGCAGGTCGCCGAGGTAGGCGGGCTCGTTGATGTCGCGGTCGATCGGGTGCACGGCCTTCACGAAGCGCGCGATCTCCTGGATGGCTCGGCTCACGAGCACCGCCCGGAAGTTGTCGCCGTAGCCGAGGCCCACGCTGATGCCCGCGCACACGGCCACCACGTTCTTGAGGATGGCACCATATTCGGTGCCGTAGATGTCGTCGCTGAGGGTGGTCTTCAGGAAGCGCCCGTTCAGCGCCTCGCCCATGGCCTTCGCCTTCGCGGGGTCCTGACACGCGATGGTGAGGTAACTGAGGCGCTCCATGGCCACCTCTTCGGCGTGGCAGGGACCGCAGATCACCCCGAAGTCGTTCTCCTTCACGCCCCAGTGCTGGAACAGGTACTCACCCACGATCTGGTTGGTCTCCGGCACGATGCCTTTCACGGCGCTGAAGATGGTCCTGCCCGCCAGCTCGGCCGGCTCCAGCTGGTCCATGGCGGCCTTGAGGAAGGCGCTGGGCACGGCGATCACCAGCACATCGGCGGCCTTCACCACCGCATGGATGTCGGTGTCCATGGCCAGCCGCGACACCTCGAACTGCGCGGCGCTGATGTAGTCGGGGTTGTGGCCGTACTTGGTGATGTGGTCGATGGTGGCCTGCCGCCGCACCCACCAGCCCACCCGGTCGTGGTTGGCGCTCAACAGCTTCACCAAGGCGGTTCCCCAGGAACCGGCGCCGATCACGGCGATGCGGGGTGCGCTCATCAGAAGGTGACGTTGATCTCCATTTCCTTACCCTGCCGCATCACCTTCACCGGGGCGCTGTCGCCCTTGTTGAACGCGCCCAGCGCCTTCATGTAGCTCATCATGTCGGTGACCTCGTTGGCGCCGATGCCGGTGACCACGTCGCCAGGCTGCAGGCCGGCCTTCGCCGCGGGCTTGCCATCGGTGACGCCATCGATGCGCATGCCCTTGCCATCGTACATGTAGTCGGGCACCACGCCCAGCGTCACCTTGAAGCGCGGGGCGTCCTCGGTGTTCACCTCCTTGGTCTTGGTGAAGGCGAGCTTGCCATCGTCGTTCAGGGTGGTCACCAGGCTTTCGATGAAGCGCACGGTGCGCAGCATGCCGTCGTAGTTGATCTTGTCCTCGTCGTCGCTGGGCTTGTGGTAATCGGCGTGCGTGCCGCTGAAGAAGTGGATGGCGGGGATGCCCTGCAGGTAGAAGCTCGTGTGGTCGCTCGGCCCGATGCCGCTGTCGGTGGTCTTCAGCTTGAAGCCGCCCACCTGGATGCGCTGCACCTCGGCCCAGGCCGGCGAGGTGCCCACGCCGTTGATGCCCATGCTGTTCGAGGTGTCCACGCGGCCCACCATGTCGAGGTTGATCATGTAGTTGAGCCGCTCCAACGGCACGGTGGGGTGCTTGGTCCAGTAGTTCGAGCCGTAGAGCCCCTTCTCCTCGCCGCTGAAGGCGATGATGAGGTAGTTGTTGTTGCGCGCCTCGTTCATCTCCATGAGGTCGCGCGCCAGCTGCAGGATGGCCGCCACGCCGCTCGCATTGTCGTCGGCGCCGTTGTGGATGGCCGGCTCCCCGCGGTACAGGGAGCCCTCGTCGCCGAAGCCGAGGTGGTCGAAATGCGCACCGATCACCACCACGTCCTTCCTCCCGTTGTCGATCATGCCCACCACGTTGTGGCCGGTGCGCTGCGGATGCTTGATGTCCACGCCGATGGCGACGGGGTTGCCGTCCTGCCCCAGCTTTTTCAGGCCGCCTTTCGTGAGGAAGACCACCGGTACGGAAGAGGGCTCCACCTTGCTGCTGAGGCGTTCCCCGGGGTCGGCGGCGTTGGGGTCCTCGTTGAACAGGATCACCGCGGAGGCGCCGTGCTTGATCGCGTTGTCGATGCGGGCCCGCAGGTCGTGGTAGGCCAGGAACTTGCTGTGCGGGTGGATCCCATCGGGCGAGCTGATGCTGAACGCCACGGCCTTGTCCTTCACGTCGATCCCGTCATACTCGTTCCGTCCAAGTTCCGGCGCCTCGATGCCGAACTCAAGGCGGTGCAGCTTGGTGAAGACCTCCTTGCTGGCCGAGCTGCTTAGCGGGTAGAAATCCGCGTGCAGCGCCAGCTTCCTGCGTCCGATCTGCAGCACGGTGCCGGGCCCGACCTCGGGCTGCGCGGCGAAGGTGTAGGCCTGCAGGTAGGTGGCGCTGTCGCCATAGGGCATCAGCCCGATGCTGGCGTACTTCTGGGCGATGTAGGTGTAGGCGAGCTGCTCGCCGCGCGTGCCGGTCTCGCGGCCTTCGAGCAGGTCGCTGGCCAGGTACTGCACGTCGTACTTCATCTGGTCGCGTGCGTCCTGGTCGCTCAGGAGCTGGGCCTGGGCCATGGTGGTCGTGGCCAGCAGCAGCGCGGATAGGGTCCTTCGGGTCATGGCGGAAAAGGATCCGCAAGGTACGGGGCGCCGGTCCGCTGCACACCTTTGCGGCACCATGCGCCACCCGCTGCTCCCCACCCTCCTCCTCCCCCTGCTGCTGGCCTGTGGCGGGGGCGACGCACCGACCCGCGCCATCACCGCCGCGCCGGCAGGCGCGTGGTCGGCACCGGGGCTCCGGGCCGTGCTGGACGCCCAGGACCACCGCCGCACCGACGCCTTGTGCGCGCTGTTGAAGGACAGCTCGGCCACCGTGCGTGCGGCCGCGGCCATGGCCTTCGCCAGCGTACAGGACACCGCGGCGAGGCCCTGCCTGCTCGCGGCCCTTGGTGATGCCGACGGCACGGTGCGTGGCAACGCGGCCTTCGCGCTCGGCTGGGTGGCCGACAGCGCTTCGCTCGCCCGGCTGAACAAGGTCTCGGACACCGAGAAGGACACCGCCGTGCTGCGCGTGATGCTCGAGTCGGGCTTCCGTGCCGAACTGCGCTTGAACAAGCACGACGCCACCTGGTGCATCAGCTTCCTGCAGAGCGGCAACACCGACATCCGCACGCGTGCGGCCCAGGCCCTGGCCCGCCTGCCGAAGGAGGAGCTCGCCGCCGCCGCCAACGATGTGCTGATGGCCGTGGACAGCGAGCGCGACCCCACCGTGCGCATGTTCCTGGTGGGAGCGCTGAAACACAACGCGACCGCGGCGGTGACCGGGAAGCTGAAGGCGCTCGCTGCGGGCGATAGCCTGGCCATGATCCGCATCGCCGCAGTGCGCGCACTTGGCGCGAAGGAGGATCCCGCACTTGCGTCTTTCCTGCTGGAACGCGTGGATGACAGCGACCCCGGCGTGCAGCAGGTCGCCGTGGAACAGCTGCAACGCATCAAGGCCCCGCTGGACGGTGACGCCATCTGGAAGACCGCGCAGGAGCATGCGGACTACTCCATCAAGCTGCCGCTCTACGGGCTGGTGATGAAGCACGGGAACGAGCAGACCCGCATGGTGTGCGGCTCGCTGATGCAGAGCATGAGCCACCAGGACCTCGGGCCGTATTGGAACGCGGCGTTGGTGAAAGCGTACATGTGGGATCGCGATACCGCCCGGTACATCATGGTCGGCGACCAGGCCGCCGTGGTGCGCCAGGCGGCGTTCGAGACCTGGCTGGACCACTTCAACGAGGGTTTGAAGTACAAGGAGATCTCGAAGGCGATGCGCGACCAAAGCCACATGGCGTTCATGAAGGAGGCATTGCTTTCGGGGGATGCAGGCCTGGTGGCCGCTGCGCTGGAACGCGTGCAGGAAGAGGACGCCTCTTATCTCGGACGATGCCTGGACGAGGCCACGGTGACGCGTGTCCGCTCAACGCTCCACCCGATCCGCGACCTGGAAACGCTGCAATACCTCGACATGGCGATCGCCAAGCGTGATGGCCTCCCTGCCCCTTCACACGCATCCCCGCCCTACAACCACCCCATCGACCTGGCGCGCCTCAGCCTGTTGAAGGAAGGCCAGCGCTACCGCATCACCACCACGAAGGGCGAGATCGTACTGGCCTTGGAGCCCACGGCGGCGCCCGGCAGCTGCGTGGCCTTCGACTCGCTCGTTACCGCGGGCTACTACAACGGCAAGACCTTCCACCGCATCGTGCCCAACTTCGTGGCCCAGGGCGGCTGTCCGCGCGGCGACGGCTACGGTGGCATGCCGTGGACCTTGCGCACCGAGATCGGTCCGCACGGCTTCACCGAAGGCGCCGTGGGCCTGGCCTCGGCCGGGCACGACACCGAGAGCTGCCAGTTCTTCATCATGACCGCGGCCGCGCCGCACCTCGACGGCAAGTACACGCGCTTCGCGCATGTGGTGAGCGGGATGGGCGTGGCCAGGAAGCTGCAGGTGGGCGATGTGATGACGCGGGTGGAGCGGATGGAGTAGCCGCAGAGGTGCCTAGGCGCAGAGCAGACGTTCACTCGGCCACCGGGTGCATGCGACCCGCGTGCATCGTGCGGCAGCAGCCGGGGTTGTCACTTCCGATGCTCCTTCAGCAGCCCGTTCAGCCGGTCGGCGAGGTCCTGGTGCTTGAAGCCGTAGTTGTCCGGCAGAGCCGCGTGGTAACCGACAAGCGCCGTGCTCAATGCCTGCATCCGGACAGCAGCCGGGGTTGTCACTTCCGATGCTCCTTCAGCAGCCCGTTCAGCCGGTCGGCGAGGTCCTGGTGCTTGAAGCCGTAGTTGTCCGGCAGAGCCGCGTGGTAACCGACAAGCGCCGTGCTCAATGCCTGCATCCGGACATACCGGGACCGGTGCTTCGACCCCTTCACGAACAGCATCCCCACCAGGCGGTGCCGTTGCCGGAAGGGGCCGTGCCACTGGGTCCACTCGGCCACGCCGAAGCGCTCGATCTCGTTCCACGCATAGTGGTAGCTCCGCAGGAAGGTCTTCACATAGATGCCCTGCGAGGTCACGACCAACCGGACCATGCCCGGGACCAGCTGGATCACCGAGACCAACGCACCCAGCCCGAAGAAGATCAGAGCGGACCAGCCGACACCCCGCTTGAACAGCTCGTCCGCGCGATGCGCCATCCACCAACCAGCCACCACGAAAAGGAGACAGATGAGAAGCACCCGCAGCCATTTCCACGGACGCGGGGTCAGCACAAGAAGGGGGTGCTCAACGGCGCTCATTCGTTACCGAAGCTCGGGAACTTACCGATGCCTTCATGCGACCCGAGCAAGCGCGCCCTTTCCCTCCTCTGCGCCTCAGCGCCTCTGCGGCCTCCTCAGTCGAACTTCTCCGGCCGCATCTGCGGGAACAGCAGCACCTCCTGGATCGCGGGGTTGTCGGTGAGCAGCATCACCAGGCGGTCCATGCCGATGCCGATGCCGCTGGTGGGCGGCATGCCGTACTCCAGGGCGCGCAGGAAATCCTGGTCGATGTACATGGCCTCGTCGTCGCCGCGCTGCTGCAGCTTCAGCTGTTCCTC
>JBGAGX010000014.1:0-88327 GCA_044226515.1 Flavobacteriales bacterium
CGCTGTTGCTCACGGCGTTCACCAGCTTCGCGCCGTCCTTGATGATGCCGCCGTGCTCGCTGCGGCTGCCCACCATGAAACCGGTGACGTCCTGCAAAAAGACCAGCGGGATGTTCTTCTGGTTGCAGTTGGCGATGAAGCGCGTGGCCTTGTCGGCGCTGTCGCTGTAGATGACGCCGCCGAACTGCATCTCGCCCTTCTTGCTCTTCACCACCTTGCGCTGGTTGGCCACGATGCCCACGGCCCAGCCATCGATGCGGGCGTAGGCGGTGATGATGCTCTGGCCGAAGCCTTCCTTGTATTCGGTGTATTCGCTGTCGTCCACCAGACGCGCGATCACCTCGCGCATGTCGTAGGGTTTGGCGCGGTCGGCGGGGAGGATGCCGTAGATCTCCTTCGGGTCGGCCTTTGGGAGCGCGGGCTTTTCGCGAGAGAAGCCGGCGTCCTTCGGCTTGCCGAGCTTGTCCATGATGGCGCGGATCTTCTTCAGGCAATCCGCGTCGTCCTTGCACTTGTAGTCAGTGACGCCGCTGATCTCGCTGTGCGTTGTGGCGCCGCCGAGGGTCTCGTTGTCGATGTCCTCGCCGATGGCGGCTTTCACCAGGTAGCTGCCGGCGAGGAAGATGCTGCCGGTCTTCTCCACGATGAGGGCCTCATCGCTCATGATGGGCAGGTAGGCGCCACCGGCCACGCAGCTGCCCATCACCGCGGCGATCTGCGTGATGCCCATGGAGCTCATGATGGCGTTGTTGCGGAAGATCCGCCCGAAGTGCTCCTTGTCGGGGAAGATCTCGTCCTGCATGGGCAGGTACACGCCCGCGCTGTCCACCAGGTAGATGATGGGCAGGCGGTTCTCGATGGCGATCTCCTGGGCGCGCAGGTTCTTCTTGCCCGTCATGGGGAACCAGGCGCCGGCCTTCACGGTGGCGTCGTTGGCCACCACGATGCACTGGCGCTTGCTCACGTAGCCGATCACCACCACCACACCGGCGCAGGGCGCACCGCCGTGCTCCTTGTACATGCCGTCAGCCGCGAAGGCGCCGATCTCGATGCGCGGGCTCTTTGGGTCGAGCAGGGCGTCGATGCGCTCGCGGGCGGTCATCTTGCCGTCGGCCTTGAGCTTCTCGATGCGTTTCTCGCCGCCGCCGAGGTACACCTTCTTCAGGCGGCTGTTGAGCTCGCTGAGGGCGAGCTTGTTCTTGTCCTCGTTCTTGGATGCTTCCAGGTCGATCTTCTCAGCCATGCGTCACAGCGCCGCGTTCCGGGATGGTCCGGGGAGGGCCTTGCGAAGGTAGGGGTGTGGGTTTTCACCGCAACGACGCAACGACGCCACGAAATGCACGCGACGTTACGATGACGTTGCGCTCGTTGCATCGTTGCGGTTCATCTGTCTCTCACTTCCGTTTTGCCGCGCTGATGAACGGCATGGTCGCCGCCTGCTTCATCCACGCCACCAGCTGCTTCTCGTCGATGTCCTTTTCGCTCTTCAGCTCCACACCCCGCGTGGCCTTGCCCATCGCCACGGGAGTCACCGGCGGCTCAGGCTTCAGGTCGGTGCCGCGGATGAACATCACCTTCACATGGCCCACGAAGGCGCCGCAGGAAAAACACCAGCCGCCATCGACCCCGTAGTACGCCATGCCCCACTTCACCGAGCGTTGCAGGCCGGGCAGGGTCTTCGCCGCCAGGGCATCGATGCGCTCGGCGATGGCGCGTTGCGGTTGCGGTAAGCTGGCGATGTAAGCGAACACGGGCTTGTCGCCGACCGCGGCCTTCGCCGGGCTGGCCTTGCCGTTCAGCACCTTCTTCAACTTCGTGGCGGTGGCCTTGGGCCTGGCCTTCTTCTTCGGCGCCCCGCCGGGGTTCCTGCCGGTCATGGTGGTCAGCCGTTCATGCGCCCGAATGCGGCTTTCCAGGCTTCCGGCCAGGCGTTGAGCCCCTGCTCGCTGAACCCGAAGGCGACCTCCTGACGTCCTGCCTCCAACTGGGGGAAGATCGCGTCGAGGAAGTCCTTCACCGGCGGGGCGAAGTCGTGGAGGCCCTTGCCCCCGAGGTCGGTGTTGAGCGCAGGAGGGATGATCTCGATCACCTCGATCCCGCGGTCCTTCACCAAGTGGCGGAGGGAGAGGGTGAACGAGCGCATGAAGGCCTTCGTGGCGCTGTACACCGGCACCTTGGCCATGGGCGCGAAGGCCAGCCCCGAGGTCACGTTCATGATCGTGTTCAGGTTCGGAAGCTCCAGGAAGAGGTGCGCCAGGTGCACGGGCGCCTCGATGTTGATGGCGATCTCCTCGCGGCTCCGACGGCCGAAGTCAGGGTCGTCCACGCCCATCCACTGCTGGATGCCGGCGTTGTTCACCAGCACGTTCACCCCGGGATGTTCGGCGGCGATGCGGTCGCGCAGCGCCACCCGCTGCTGGTGGTCCGAGAGGTCGCACACCAGGGTGGTAAGCCCCGGGATGCGGGCCGCCGCTTCGTGCAAGGCCTCGGCCCGGCGGCCGCATACGATCACCCGGTCGCCGCGCTGCGCGAAGCGTTCCGCAAGGCCGAGCCCGATGCCGCTGGCCCCGCCGGTGATGAGGATGGTGTTGTTGGAGCGCTGCATGGAGCTTGGGTTCAGGCAACGAAGGTACCCGGCTCGTGGGCCGATCCGGTGCGGTGTGCGGGCGCGTTGCGACCGTTACCGGGTGCGGTGCAGCAGCAGCGCCTGCTTGTTGAAGTCGGCGGCGGCGTTGATCACGGCGCGGTAGTCCTCGAAACGCTCCAGGGGGAAGTGCGTGCTGCGGTAGTACTCCAGCGCTTCCACGGTGATCACGTCGCCCTCCTGCGTGGCCGTGCTGCGGAACTCGGCCACCACCTTGCCGTCCAGCTCGACCTTCTTGTTGATGTTGAGCCCGCTGATGTCCTGCACGGTCCAGCCGGCGGGCAGCGTTACGGTGATCCGGCGATCATAGTAGCGGTTGAAGTCCTCGTCCACCGGGAGCTTGCGGTCCTTCTCGGCGTACATCTCCATCTGCGGGCCGATGAGCTCGCCCACCTTGAAGAGGATGTCCTCGCCGGCGACACCGTTGAGGCGTGGTGTGGTCACCGTGCCTTTGAACACGAAGGGCTTCACCCCGAAGTACTTGTGCTCGCCGTTCTCGGCGTTGATGGTGTGCGCCGTGGAGCCCTCCAGCAGGTGGTTGAACTGCTCCTGGATCATCTTGCCGCGCTGTTCATCGTCGAGGTAGTTCCAGAAGTTCTGGATGAAGCTGGCGTAATAGCCCGTGAGCTCGTTGGTGAGGTCGATGGTGCTTTCGGTGGCCTCGGGGCTGAAGGTCACCTTCACGTCGAGGTCGTGGCGGGTGGCCTCGGCGGGCAGCTCGGGGATGAACTTCACCGTGCCGATGCCCGTGGGCACATCGTTCACCACCAGGTTGCGCACGTACAGGCCGTAGGTGCCCATGTTCTCGGCGGGCAGGTAGCCCAGGCCAAGCTCGAGCTGCGTGGGGTCGAGGTACTTGTTGATGGAGGGGAAGAAGAAGCTGAGGTCGCGCAGGTAGTTGTAGGCGGGGAAGTCCTTGTCGAAGGGCGTGCCGGTGCGGTCGCAGGTCACCACCACCTGGTGCTCGATGCCGGCCTCGCGCAGCAGGTTCGCGTACAGCCGCTGGAGGCCGGTGTTGTCGCAGTTGCCGGTGCGCAGCACCTGGTCCAGGTCGTCGAGGCCCCCGCTGCCCGACTCCGCCAGGCGGAAATTGGTGCGGATATAGGTGTCCATGGTGCGGATGCGGTCCTCCTCGTCGCGCGCGTAGCCGAGGTCCATCTTCTTCAGCAGTGCGGCCAGGGCCTTCTGCGTGCTCTTCTCCAGCGGCGGGTACAGGCGGCGGTTGTAGTAGCGCGAGGCGCTCACGTAGCTGCTGTAGTCGTGAACGTTGCGATCGGGCACGCCGTCGAGCTTGCCGACCAGGTACATCCGGTGGCTGCCCGGGTTGGCGCTGCGTTCATCCTCGATGGCGGGCAGGTCGGCCAGCTCCACGTGGTGGCGCAGCACGTCCTCCAGGGTGCTGTCCACCGCGGGCTGCGGCACCCCGTTGTAGCCCTTGAACAGGTATTTCCAGTCCTTGGGCACGAGCAGCTCGTAGGAGGTGTTCACCACGGGAAAGCCGAACTGCAGCCGGGTGACCTCGCCCTGGAGATCGCCGCGCTGCTGGGCGAGGAGGATGTATTCCACCACGCTGCCGGGGCGCAGCCCCTCGAAGGCGAAGTACAGCTGGCCGCTGCCATCGCGCTCATCGGTGCTGCGCTTGAAGGCGTCTTCCGCCAGCTCATGCACCGTGCCATCGGGGGCCACCGACCTCGCCTGGATGCGCTTCACCTCGGCGATGTGGCCGGTGGGGACCTCCACCGTGCTGTTGCCCTCCACGGCGTTCTGGTCGCCGAGGTACAGCCGCATGTGGAAGAGCTCGTAGTAGAACACCTTGTCGTCGTGCTCCACGAACTGCCCACGGATATGGCGCTCCAGCAGCACCTGTGTGCGGTCGCCGATGACCTTGGCGTCGGGGGGCTTGGGCGAAGGGTCCCACGTGTAGCCGGTGAGGCGTTCGTGCTGGGCACCGAGGAAGGTGGCGCTGATCAGGCCGGCGAGAAGGAGCGAGGTGCGCATGAGGGTCAGGGGGTGTCGATGACGAGCACGCGGCCAAGCTCGCTCAGGAGCGAGCGGTTCATCCCTTCCCAAGCCGGCCGTTCGGCATCGAGCAGGAGCTTGTTCACGCGGAAGGACGCGGTGCTGGTGACCGAGCGGTCGTCACCCGCGATGGACACGGCGTAGCCGAAGGCCTCCTCCTCCACGGAGCGCTCGACCGGCAGGTCGCGGCAGGTGGCACCGGGGGGCAGGTCGAGGTGGACCACGTAATGCCGCTCGTAGCAGTGGTCGATCTCAATGGGCAGCTTGCGGTCCTTGTTGTAGTGCTGCCCTTCCCACGGGTCGCTGAGCGTGAGGGGAACGTAGGAGCGTCCGTTGGTGGTGCGCACCTGGTCGGGGATGCGGAAGCCGTAGCGGATCGTGAGCGGTGCGGCGGCGTCGTCGAGGCCGCTCACCGTGGCGCTGTCCACCATGAACTTGTTGGACCCTTTCATCAGCAGCGAGCGGATGAGGGCGTCGCGCTTGGGCCCCGTGGTGCCGCTGAGCCAGCGGGCGATCATGTAGCGGTCGTAGCCGGTGGCGCGAAAGGTGCCGGTGCCGGTCAATGCCGTGCCGTCGATGCGCACCCGCACCGAGTCGACCAGGGTGCTGAAGGAGGCGGGCATCACCGGTATCTCCTTCACCGCGTGATCCCCGGCGGAGATGGCGATGAGCGCCTCCTTGCCCTGGGTGAAGCCGCTGGGCACCCCGAAGGCGTTCATGCCGGCGGTGCCGTCGAGGAAGTAGGTGGTATCGGCCAGGTCGAGGGCCACGATCATGTGGTTGTCGCAATCGCTGTTGGCCAGTTCGGTGTAGCGGTAGGGCAGGTCGCGCGTACCCACCCAGGTGAGGTGCGCGCGCAGCCCCTGGGCGCGCAGCAGCTCGTACAGCAGGTTGCTCATGCCCTTGCAATCGCCGTAGCCGGCCTTGTGCACCTGGTCGGCGGGCGCGGGCACCAGGCCGTTCATGCCGTCCTCGAAGGCCACGTAGTGCACATGGTCCTGCACCCACTTGTAGATGCGTGCCGCCTTGTCGGTCCCCTCCGTCGCGCCACCCACGATGGAGTCGCTCAGTGCCTGCATTTCGGCACCGGGCGTTCCGTAGCAGTCCTTCACGAAGGTGCTGTACCACGCGTACATCCGGTCGAGGTCGTCGCGGGGGTCGGTGCCGCTGGGGCGCACGATGAGCTCGGCGTGCGGGGCGTAATAGCGCAGCCCGGGCGCGTTGTCCTCATAGGGCAGGGCCGGCACGCGGTGCATCACCAGGCGCACCACACGCTTTCCCTTCTCCATGGCCACGGTGCGCTCCACCAGGCTGTCGGCGAGGTGGAAGGTGCGCACGTCCACCTCCAGCGCGGGGTCGCAGATGATGGTCATGCGGCTTTCCTCCACCGGACGGTGCGCGGCGAAGAAGTGCCCGGTCATCAGGCGGTGGTCGGGGTAGGTGATGGTGTGGTCCACCACGGCGATGGCCCCCGAAACCAGGGAGGGCATCATGAAGCTGGCCTGCCGGCTGTCATCGTGGAACACGTTGTCGCCACGGGTGTCGAGGTGGTCGATGGCCTGCACGGGCACTTTCCTCCGGCCCTTGCCCGCGGGCACCAGCGTGTACGCCTCGAGCTCCGTGAGGGGGATCAGCGTGCTGTAGCTCACCGAACGGTCCTGGGAGTTGCCGCTCTGGTCCTTCAGCATCAGTTCACGCTCCTCCATGGTGCGCTGCGCCACGAACCCCTCCTTGGACCGCTCGATGCGGTAGGTGGTGCTGCGCTCCAGGAACACGGAGCCGTGGTCGGGCCAGGCCCTGCGCATGCGCACGAGCAGGTCGTCGGCCTCCTGCGCGGCGGCGGAGCCTCCCAGCAACACCAGGCACAGCGCGGCGGCCGTCCTACTTCGCGATCCGCATGACGTCATCGTTGCGCATGTGATAGGTGACGAGCTTCTTGCCGCTGCGGTCGAAGAGCGTGCGCGTGCCGTAGAGGGTGCCCTGCACGTAGTCGGCCCGCTCGCGCACCTGCCCGTTGTCCCAATAGACGATGCGCTCGCCGTGCACCTCGCCGTTCACGTAGGGTTCCATCAGCATCAACTGACCATTGGGGTGGTACTCCTTGGTGGTGCCTGTCTGCTCTCCGGTGTCGTAAGGCGTGCGCTCCATCACCTGCCCGTTGGAGTGGTACTCCACGAACTCCCCATCGATCTCGTTGTTGCGGTAGCTCATCTTGCGCGAGAGCCGGCCGTTGGCGAAGTGCGTTTCCAGGTCCATGCGGCCGCCGTTCAGGCGTATCGTGTCCTTCACGCTGCCATCGGCCGTGGGTGAACCATAGGCCCACAGGCGGCCCTTGAGGTAGTAGCGCTCCATCTGCGGGGTGCCGTCGTGGCAGTAGCTGATCACCTTGCCGTGCTCCTCGCCGTGGGCGTATTCGCGCACGAACATCGGCTTGCCGTTCTCGTGGTATTCGCGTTGCACCCCGTGCTTCTTGTTGAAGCTGTACGGTGTTTCCAGCTGCAGGGTGCCGTTGGCGTACCACTTGCGTGAGGTGCCGGTGAGCTCGCCCATGGTGTACTCGTTCTCGGTGGAGCGGGACCCGTCCACATGGTAGCCTTTCCACGTGCCGTGGCGATCACCGTTCAGGTACATCCCCTCCGACGAGGCCTTCCCATTGGGGTAGTACCAGGTGGCCTTGCCGTGCAGCCAGCCGTTGATCATGTTCAGGCGGCTGTACACCTCGCCGGTGGGGTAGTGGGTCACCAGTTCGAAGGGTCCCTTGGGCACCACGATGCGCTCGTACTCGCGTCCTTCCTCATCGTAGCTCACGCGCTCGGCGATGGCCCCGGCGTCGTAGCGCTCGGCGTACTCCAGCCTGCCCAGGGCGTCGTGGAACTGCTGCCAGCCCTGCTGCTCGTCGTTCTCGTAGTACTCCACCTTGCGCACGGTGCCGTCGGGGTAGTAGCGCCGCACCACGCCCTCGGTCTTGCCGTCGCGCGATCGTCCCTCCTCCTTCACGTTGCCGTTGCGGTAGTGGTCCGTGGTGGCGGTGTAGGTGATGCCGTTGCGCGTATAGTCCACGATCGTGCGCTCCAGCTTGCCTGACTTGCCGTAGGCGCGGTACGCCCCGACGCGCTCGCCCTTGCGGTACTCCTCCTCGCTGCGCAGGGTGCCGTCGGGGTGGTAGTACTTCCAGCTGCCCTCCTTGGCGCCCTCGTCGAGGTAGACGCCTTCGGCGGCGAGCGAACCGTCGGCCTCGTAGCCCTTGAGCTGGAAGCGCCCCTTGGTGCGCTGGCCCTCGCCGAGCAGCTTGCCCGTGCGGTCGTAGTAGGCGTACTTCATCAGGAGGCCCTTGTTCATCTCCATGATGAGCACGCGCTGGCCGTTGTCGGCGAATTCCTCGTAGGTGCCCTGCATCCTGCCGCCCTCACCGTAGCGCTCCACGCGGCTCAGCATGCCCCACGCATCGTAGAAGCGGCGCTCCCCGGTGTGCTCGCCGGCCTTGCGGGCGCCCTCCTCGGCCAGTGTGCCGTCCGGGTACCAGCGCTTAAAGGGCCCGTCGGGCTTGCCGAGCGCGAAGGACTGCTCCACCTCCTGCTTGCCGTTGGGATGGAGGTCGATGAGCGCGCCATCGGGTGCCCCTTTCAGGAACCGGCCCGTCTCGCGCTTGCTGCCATCGGCGTAATACTGCGTCACCGGTCCTTCGATCACCTCCTGCGTCAGGTTGTATTCCCATTCCACGGCGCCGGTGGGGAAGTACTCCTTCACCGGTCCGTGCAATGCGCCATCCACGGCGTCCTTGGTGGCGCGCACACCGCCGCCCCGGTAGTAGTGGCGCAAGGGCCCCTGCCGCTTGCCGGCACGCATGGCGATGGAATCGTCCATGTTGCCGTTGTTGAAATAGCTGATGTACGCGCCGTCGACCTCATCGTTCACGTAATCCGCCTCGCTCTCGATGGTGCCGGTGATGGCCCAGTTGGTCCAGCGCCCCGTGCGCTTGCCGGCCGCATCGAAGGTGCCGCGGGCGGCCACGCGCCCGGCCGCGTTGAACACCGTCCATGCCCCGACACCGGAATTGGTGCTGCGGTCGATGTTGCCGATGCTGCGCATGTTCTTGTCGTCGAAATAGAGGTGGGTCATCACCGGTCCCCCCTCGGTCTCGGGGAAGTCCTGGTAGAGGCCGCGCATGGTGGTGTACAACCACTTCTCGAACTCCTGCGCCTTGGCCTTGTTCTTCTCGGCGATGGCATGGACCTTCTCGTTGCTGCTGGCGGCGATGCAGTGGTACACGAAGCCCTCGAACCGGTGGTCCTTCACGATGGCCTTCACCAGCGGACCGTAGAAGCGCTCGTAGAAGCCCGTGGCCCCTGCTGGGCGCTTGGCGATCTCGTTGAAGAGCAGGTGCGATTGCCGGCAAGTCGGGAAGTCGAGGTCGGGCTTCACCTTGTACTTCGATGACATGGCCACCTGGGACTGCAGCAGCTGGTCGATATCGCCGAGCTCATCGCCGGTGATGGACATGTCGTAGCCCTTGCTGGTGTGCTCGCGCGAGCCGCCGAGCCAGGTGTCGTAGGCCACCAGCATGGCCTCGGCGTTGGAGGTGTTGGCGCCCACCATCTGGCCCATGGCGAGAGCGAGGGCGGCCTCGCTCAAGTGGCCTTCTGCCCAGGCCATCTCGGCGAGCATCGTGTGCGCGTCCTGGTGGTAGGGGAAGCGCTGCGCGTTGTCCATGGCCAGGCGCAACGCGGCGTTCACATCGCCCTTCAGCTTCAGCGCCTTGGCCTTGAGCCAGCGCACGCGGAAGTTACCGGGCAGCTCGGTGATGGCCGAATCGGCCGCGCGTTCCGCATCGGCATAGCGCTCCTGCTCCATCAGGATGCCGGGCAGCTCCTTGATGAAGTCGTCGCTGTACGTGCCATCGATCTTGATGCCCTCACGGCACAGGCGCTCGGCACCGGCGAGGTCGGTACCTTCCTTCATGAGGTACATGCGGGCGAGCAGCGCCCGTTCGAACATGGTGTCGTTCGGATGCACCTGGGCGAGGGCGTTCAGCGCCTGGTCGCGGCTGCCATCCTTGAAGAGGCTGTCGGCGCGCTGCATCAGCGCGTAGCCCTGTCCACGGTCGCCCACCATCTGTGCGTGGGCGAGCGGACCGGTGACGGCCAGGAGAAGGAGCGGAAGGAAGGTGCGTGCGATGGACATGGGGGTGGTACGGGTGTGTTCCGGTGTGCGGGGGGCCTTCAATGGCAGTGTTGGCGGCGAAGCTGGTCCACTTCGGGGCCGTAGTGCGCGGTGAAGCCGCGGGCGAGGGCGGCCTCGAAGGCCTCGCAGGCCTTGTCGGTCTCCTTCTTCTCGAGCCAGATGAGGCCGAGGTTGCGGTAGGCGTAGCTGTTGCCCGGGGCTATCTTGATGGAGCGTTGCACCAGCTTCAGGGCCTCCTCGGGACGACCTCCCTGCAGCATGGCGTAACCCAGGTTGTTGATCACCACCGCGTCGTCGGGCGCCAGTTCGCGCGCCTTCTCGAACCAGGTGATGGCCTCGGCGTGCTCGCCGGCCTTGCTGGTGAGGAAGCCCAGGTTGTTCAGGATGGCGATCTCCTTCGGCCGCTGCTCGTGGAGCTTGATGAGGATGCGCTTGGCCTCGTCGATGCGGCCCATTTCGTCGAGGGCCACCGATCGGTTGGTGAGCGCTCCATAGTCCTCCGGATCGATCGCCATCGCCTGGTCCGTGCTGCGCAGCACATCGTCGAACTTGCGCTGGCTCAGGTATGCGGCGCTCATGTTCACGTACACCGTGGTGCTGTCGTCGCCATCGGCGCACCGCTTGATGGCCTTGTCCAGGTCCGCCAGCGCCCGGTCGGGCATGTCGGCGGAGAGGTACATGTTGGAACGGTTGAGGAAGGGGGCCAGGCTGTCCGGGGCGATACGCACAAGCTCGGCCATGTCATTGAAGGCATCCTGATAACGGTCGAGATGGAAAAAAAGGATGTCCGATCGCCGCAAACGGGCCTTGTAGGCCCAGTCCGAATGGTCCACCAGCCCGTCCAGCAGCTTCACGGCCTTGGCGTACTGCCCCAGGCTGTCCAGTTCAACGGCCTTCTGGAAGTCGCGCTCCTGCGGGTCCTTCGGTGCCTGGGCATGCAGTTGATGCACGGCACAGAGCAGCAGCACGGTGGTCCATTTCATGGCAGTCAATATAGCACGTTGACCTTCACCCGGATGATGCGCGGGCGTTGATGTCAAGGGGCACGGTTATCCGTTCCGGCTATATGGCGTCCGCGCGAAGGGCCGCCCGATGACGCTGCTTCGACCGCTCTCCGGGCTCACGCGGGATCCACGTCCACCGGGCGGTCCGGGGCGGCGAGCAAGGCGTCCAGGGCGTTGCGGATATCCGCCAAGGCCTGCGCATCGGTGATCACGGCATCCGCGTTCACCTTGGTCCGGGCGAAGGGGATCCTGACGGCGGTCCCGGGTCGCACGTCGGCCTCGATCACCCGCAGGGTCTCCAACAGGGCGGCGTGCCCGTTCTCCCCGTTCAACGAGGCCGTCACGAGCATCACGGGCTTTCCGCTGAGGCTGCCGCTGGAGACGCACCAGTCCAATGCGTTCTTCAGCGAGCCAACCACGCCCATGGCATACTCCGGGGTGCAGATGAGCACCGCGTCGGCGCTCCGGAGCAGCGCACGGAACTGCAGCACGGCCGGGGGCGGTGCCTCATTGTCCAGGTCGGGGTTGAAATGGGGCAGATCGGCGATGGACGGATAATGCGCGAACCGGGCACGATCACCTGCCAGGGTCACCATCGCCTGGATGAACAACGCGTTCGCCGAAACGGCCCGCGTGCTTCCGTTGATGGTGAGGACCTGCTTCATGGCCTCAACGCCGCGTGTCGGCCGTGGGACCGAACAGCTCCGGGATCGGCACGTCCAGCAGGCGCAGGTACACGCTGAGCTGCCCGCGGTGGTGCACCATGTGCTGGGTGTGCAGCCGGGCGAGGTCGCCGCGCCCCATGGACCAGATGACGTGCTCGCCGCGTCGCATCGTCCACACTTGGGCCAGCTCCTCCCCGGTGGCCTTGTTGAGCCGTGCCTTGGCCTGCTCCCAGATGCCGTCCAGGCGGTCGAGGATCTGCTGGTGCTCGGTGGGGGTTACCGGCGTGTAGCCGGCGGAGACGAAGTCGAACTCCGGCAGCTCGAAGCTCTTCACGATCCAATGCGGCAGCTCGGCCACGTGCATGCCCAGGCGGCCCAGCGTCATGGAGCGCTCATGCGGCTTCCAGGTGAGCTTGTCCGCGGGGATGCGCTCGAGCAGGGCGCGAGTAGGGGCCTGCAGCTTCTGCAGCTGGGCGGCGAGCTGTTGTCCTTCGGTCATGGGTGGGCCGCACCGGGGATGTGGCCGGATGGGCAGGGCAAAGGTGCACAGGTCCGGTCGCTTTCCGCTGCGCCACAGGTCACGCGCGTTCGATGAACAGGAAGGCGAGGATGGTGATCGCGATGCCGACGCAGGAGGCCACGGCGATCACCACGGCCATGCGGCCCGCGGTCCGTAGACGCCGTCCGGACAAGGCGTTCACCACGACCAGCCCGCCGAGCAGGCCGGCCAGGAAGATGCCCAGCGTGATGGCGTTGCCCAGGCTCAGCAGGTCATGCACGGAGTAGTGGCCGCCGTCGATGTTGAACAGGATGAGGACGATGAGCAGGACGGTCGCGGGGAGCAGCGTCCAGGGCATCGGTCGCGAGGAGGAGGAGTTGCCTGCATCCATGGTGTTCCCGGTGTTCCCTTGAAGGACCGGAACGGGCCCCCGCGCGTTGCTTGCGGTGCTGCGGAACGTTGGGTGCGGGGCGGAGAAGGGTGCTGCTCCGGTCAGCGCACCAGGGTGATGTGCCCCATGTACAGGGCGTCCTCGTCGCCGCTGCCGGTCACCAGCGCCATCCACACGTACACGCCCTCGGCCACGGGATGCCCTGCGATGGTGCCGTCCCAACGGTCGGTGAGCTCGTTCCCTTCGAACACCAGGGCCCCGTAGCGGTCGTGGATGGCCCACTGCACCAGGCCGCTGGCGCAGATGAACACCGGTCCCACCCGGTCGTTGATGCCGTCGCCGTTCGGCGTGAACGCGTTCGGCAGGAAAGGCACGCAGGGGCATTGGTCGGCCCGCACCTCCACGGCGACCGTGGTGCTGCCGCAGGCGTTGCTCACCACCACGGTGTAGATGCCCGGCCGGGAAACCGTGCGCACGGCGTTGGTGTCACCGTCCATCCACTGCACGGTCGATCCCGGGTACGAGGCATCGAGCGTGTAGGTGGCCCCGGCGCAGAGGGGGATGCTGGTGGGCAGCTCGGGCCTGGGCGGGCCGCCGCCACCGATCCGGATGGTGTCGGTCGCGGTGCATGCGCCCAACGCCACGGTCACCCAGTAGGTGCCCGGCTGTTCGGCGAGCAGCGTGGCGCCGGTGGAGCCATCGTTCCATTGGTAGGTGGCACCGGGCGTGGTGGCGTCGAGCAGAAGGCCGGCGCTGTTGCAGACCACGGTGTCGGGCCCGAGGTCCACGGTCACCAGGATGGGTTCCACGCTCACGTCGTCAAGCAACAGGTAGGCGCTGGTGCTGTACCAGGTTCCGGTGTTCACCTGCTGCACCTGCGTGGCCGCATCGTTCCGGAAGTTGCCGAGGGTGAGGTGCGTTTCGCCGCCCTGCGCGTTGTACACGCCGGTGACCAGGGTCCATCCCGCAGTGTCGGTGATCAGGGTGCCGGACGGGTTCTCCACATGGGCCGTGTACGGAAGTACCTGGGCGTTGCTCGCGCCGATGGGCCCCACGCTGAACCGCGCACCGATCCCATCGCACGCGTACGGGTGGTCGTTCGGCATGTTCACGTGGAAGCTCACGCGGTAGCATTGGCCCGCCTGCAACGCGCTCGTGAGCTCCACCTGGGCGTACTCGCGCATGCCGGGAACGTCGGTCCGCCAGGTGTACAGGCCTGCGTAGCCCTGTCCCGATCGGGCGTACTGGAACCCTCCCGTGGTGTTGCAGGGCACGGAGACATAGGAGGACAAGGCCGCGCAACCGTGGTAGAGCTCCGGTGTGCCCTGGGTGGGGTTCGTCCAGCCCACCGCATGGTCGAGCTGGCTGGCGAAGGTGGGGCAGGAGGAGACCTGTTCGAAGCTGGGGTTGGGCACCAGGTTCTGGCCGGTGGCGACGCAGGCGTGGAGCACGGCCATGAGCGGGAGGGAACGCTGCACGAGAACATGACGTGGTCGGCGGGCGGAACGTTTCCCGGTGGATCGGACGGACGGTGTCCCCAGGGATGGAGAGCGCTTCAGGCGAGCAGGGAACGCCTGGCCTCGGGCCCGCGGTTGCAGACCAGGTCGATCACGCTCAGGCGCGGACTGAAGCCGTGGTGGTCGGTGAAGACCTGCGGGTAGGGTGGCACAGGTTCCACCTCGGGCGGGAGCGGCCTCTTGGGGTGGAGGGAGGTTCGGAGGTCGAGTACCGGGTGGTGAGTGACGAGTGGCGCGTGTGGCACCGACGGTCCACACCCGCCACTCGCGACTCGATGCTCACCACTCACGTTCAAGTAGGTCTCACTCACCTGCACATCCGTCGTCAGCCCCAGCCATTTCATCGCCAGCCGCATCGTCGCCAGGTCCAGGTCGATCAGGCGCTCGTAGCGTTTCAGTACCACGCCCTCGATCGCATCGATGTAGTGGATGAACCACGGCGTGTTGCCGTACGCGCTGCGGATGGCGTGCAGGTGCTGCTGCGGCCAGGTCTCGGCGTAGCTCAGGCCCACGGTGCGCATCGGCATCTTCTCACCGCTCCGGCGGGCGATCTGCACGGTGAGGTCCTGCACCCCGTTGGGGCCCACGATGCGCGTGCGGGTGCGGTAGCTCTGGCGTTCGTAATGCTCGCCCGTGTCGATGATCACCTTCGGGTGCCGCGCCAGCAGCCGGTAATGCTCGACCGTGCCGAAGTAGAAGGCCGAAAGGACCGGGACCATGGCCGCAAAGGTCGCGCTACCTTCGACAGCCATCCATGCGCCATGCGAAAGTCCTGCCTCCTCCTCGCCGCCGTACTGCTCTCCGCCTGCGGTGACGGTACATCGGGCAACACGGAAGCCACCGGCGATACCCTGCCGCCACCGGACACGACCGCGATGCCCGTGGCACCGGTCGATTGGCCGGGCTACTACGATGGGACTTTTCCGCTGGGAAAGGGCAGGGAGGTCGCGGTGCAGGTATGGGTACGCAGTGACAGCGTGTTCATCATCCGGCAGCGAACGAAGCCCGATGACAGCCTGGCACACGGAGCGATCGGTACCTGGCGGGTGGTGCAGGTGGAGGGCGGACCTGCCGAAGGGTTGTTGGAGATGGAGCACGATGGGGATCCTCCGGACCATTACCAGCGCACCGCGAAGGGTCTCGTTTTCGTGGATGTGATCAACGGGGTCGACATCGCGGACACATGGCAACTCGAGAAGCTCGCGGACGAGATCCAGGATGAGGTGCCGCGGATGGTGGTGAAGGGCACCTTCATCGACATGGCCGATGCGATGAGCTTCCGACCGTGCGGATCCAAGTACAGCTGGCCCTGTGCGGGCGGCCTGGATGCGGGAGGGGAAGAGGAGGGCGAAGTGCTGAACAGCATGTCCACCGTCGACCTGGAGAAGGCCTACGGCAAGGCCGTGGCCAAGGGCGGCGATCCCTGGACCATCGAAGTGGAAGGCTCGCTCGGCATGGGGCCTGCGATGGAGGGTGACGGCGTGGACGAGTACCTCTTCATCCACCGGGTGCGCAAGGGCGGGGTCACCTGCCCCTGATCACTTCCCGATACAGAACCTTCCGAAGATGCTGCCCAGCAGGTCATCGGCGGTGATGCGGCCGGTGATCTCGCCCAAGTGATGCTGCGCACGGCGCAGGTCGATCGCGAGCAGTTCCCCGCTCAGCCCCTGGTCCATCGCGCGCCGCGCGTCGAGCAGTGCCTGCCGGGCCTTGGTCAGTGCGTCCACATGCCGTGCGTTGGTCACCACGATGTCGCCCGGCCCGTTGCGCATGTTGTCCACGTGCGCGCGGAAGGCCTGCTTCAGTTGTTCCAGCCCGCGGCCGGCGCGCGCGCTGATGGCAAGGAGGTCCTTCGGCACCTGCACGCCCGGGAGGTCGGCCTTGTTGAGCACCGGCAGCACGTGCGGTCCAGGCCCGAGCCGTTGGCCGAGCATGGCCGCCTCGGTGCGCAGCGCGCCCTCGCTCATCACACTGGCGTCGGCGAGCAGCACCACCAGGCTGGCCTCGGCGGCCTTGCGGTAGCTGCGTTCGATGCCCAGCTGCTCCACGGTGTCGGTGGTGTGCCGCAGGCCCGCGGTGTCGATGAAGCGGAAGAGCACGCCGCCGATGGTGAGCGTCTCCTCCACGGTGTCGCGCGTGGTGCCGGGGATGTCGCTCACGATGGCGCGGTCCTCCTGCAGCAGCGCGTTCAGCAGGGTGCTCTTGCCGCTGTTCGGCGCGCCCACGATGGCCACGGGGATGCCCTGCTTCACCGCGTTGCCGTAGCGGAAGCTGTCGATGAGCTCGGTGCACAGGTCGGCGATGCGGTCGATGAGCGCGAGCAGCTCCACGCGCTTGGCGAACTCCACGTCCTCCTCGCTGAAGTCGAGCTCGAGCTCGATCAATGCGGCGAAATCGATCAATTGCTGGCGCAGCTCCTCGATGCGCTGGCCGAAGCCGCCGCGCAACTGGCTCAATGCGAGGCGGTGCTGGGCCGCGCTCTGGCTGGCGATGAGGTCGGCCACGGCCTCGGCCTGGCTGAGGTCGAGCTTGCGGTTCAGGAAGGCGCGCTGCGTGAACTCGCCCGGCCGCGCCACTCGCGCCCCGAAGTGGAGCATGGCCTGCAGCAGCCGCTGTTGCACGTAGGGTGAACCGTGCACCGCCACCTCCACCACGTCCTCGCCCGTGTAGCTGTTCGGACCCTTGAAGTAAGTGATGACGCCCTCGTCGATGGGCCCCTCGGCATCGGTGAGCGGCGCGAAGTGCGCGTGCCGGGGCGTGAGCCCCTCGAGGCCCGGAGCGATGGCGCGGGCGATGTGCACCGAGCGCTTGCCGCTGAGCCGCACCAACGCGATGGCGCCCGTGCCAGGGGGTGTGCTGATGGCGCAGATGGTGTCGGTGTCGAACATGATCCGGGGCGCGAAATTGCGGAACTTTCGACCCGCCGCCGATGTCAAGCCACGCGAAACAGACCTACGACGCGCTCCCCCATCCGCAAGTGGTGGTGGTGGGCGGCGGTTTCGCCGGGCTCGAGCTCATCAAACGGTTGGAAGGCGCGCCGTACAAGGTGCTGCTGCTCGACAAGCACAACCACCACTGCTTCCAGCCGCTGCTGTACCAGGTGGCCACCGCCAGCCTCAGCGCCGACACCATCGCCCATCCGTTCCGCCGCACGGTGGCGCCCATGCCCAACGTGGCCTTCCGCATGGCGCGGGTGCTGGCCGTGAGGCCGCACGAGAAGCGTGTGGTGACCGACCACGGCGAGTTCCCCTACGACATCCTCGTGTTGGCCACGGGGAGCACCACCAACTTCTTCGGCAACGTCCAGCTGGAGCAGGAGGCCATGCAGCTCAAGAGCATCGGCCAGGCGCTCGACATCCGCAGCGATTTCCTGCAGGATTTCGAGGCGGCGCTGTACGCGCAGGACGAGGCCGGGCAACGCCGCTGCCTCAACTTCACCATCGTGGGCGGCGGGCCCACCGGCGTGGAGCTGGCCGGCGCCCTTGCCGAGATCCGCCGCACCGTGCTGAAGCGCGAGTACCGCGAGCTCGACAGCGACCGCATGCAGATCTGGCTGGTGGACAGCAACGAGCGTGTGCTGAAGAACTTCAGCGAACAGGCCAGCGCCAACGCGCTGAAGTACCTGCGTGACATGGGTGTGAACGTGAAGTTCGGCGCGCGCGTCACCGGCTACGATGGTGATGTGGTCACCTTCCAGGACGGCAGCACCATGGACAGCAACACGCTGATCTGGGCGGCCGGGGTGAAGGGCGCCACGCTGCCGGGATTGGAGGCCGCCGAAGTGCCGAAGGCCAACCGTTACCAGGTGGACCGCTTCAACCAGCTGCAGGGCGTGCCCGATGTGTTCGCCCTCGGCGATGTGGCGCTGATGGCCGAGGGGAAGTGGGAGCGGGGCCATCCGCAGGTGGCGCAGGCCGCCATCCAACAGGCCCGGCTGCTGGCGGACAACCTGATGCGGAAGGCGGCGGGCAAGGCGATGAGTCCGTTCACCTACCGGGACAAGGGGAGCATGGCCACCATCGGGCGCTACAAGGCGGTGGTGGATGTGGGCCGCGTGCACGGGGGCGGGCTGCTCGCCTGGCTGCTGTGGATGTTCGTGCACCTCATGGCGCTGGTGGGCTTCCGCAACCGCTTCCAGGTGCTCATGGCCTGGGCGTGGAAGTACCTGAGCTGGAAGAACACCATCCGCCTCATCATCCGCCCCTACATCCGCCGCAGCACGCAGCAGGTGGTGGAAGGCCCGAAGGGCTGATCACTCCCCGCGGAGCACCACCAGCCGCGTCGTCCAGGTCGCATCCGCCGTGCGGTAGCGCACCAGGTACAAGCCATCGGCCACGCCGTCCAAGGCCACGGTGGAGCTCGGTGTGGTCACGCTCCATTGCCGCACACGCTCGCCCCGCAAGGTCCACAGGCTCACCTCAGCGGCACCCTGCGCCTGGGCAGGACGCATCACCGTGACCGTGCCCTGCGCCGGTGAGGGGTAGACCAGGAGCTCGTTGGACCCATGCACCGGAAGCTCCGTTGGCGAAGCGGTGATCAGGCCCAGGGTGTCGCAGTTCCACCAGATGCGCACCTCGCCGCTCGTGGCATAGCTCAGAATATCCGGGCTGCCATCGTTCGTCCAGTCGGCCACGTCCACCAGGTGGATGCCGGAGGGCGTGGAGGCCAGCGTGGTGCTGGTGTACGCGAAGCTGCAGCTGCTGTGGCCGAGCTTCTGTGTGGCGGTGGAACTTCCGGCGAGCAGCCTGAAGCTCGTGTCCTGTGGGAACGGCGCGATGAGGAAGTTGGTGACCTGTCCGATGCTGCCGTTGATGCGCGGGCCGAAGGCACCGTTGCCAAGGCCGGGGCGCAGGCACCATGCGTTCGATCCGTTGCAGGCCACCAGGTCGCTGATGCCATCGAAGTCCATGTCGCCGATGCCCACCACCGCGCCGAAGCTCATGCCGGTGTAGTAACCGTGCCGCGGCCCGAAGCCGCCGTTGCCGTCGCCGTTGAGCACGTAGATCGAATCCTGCACGATCCGGCCCATCAGCAGGTCGATGGTGCCGTTGCCGTCCACATCGCCCGTGGCCAGGCTGGTGACGGTGGGGACGCCCGTGGGCGCACTGGCGGTGAACACCCCGGACCCGTTGTTGAGGTACACGATCAGGTTGGGCGCCGCGTTGGTGGTGACCACGATGTCGGGACCGTTCTGCCCGTCGAGATCGGCCACGCGCAGTGCGTTCACGCCCTGGGTGGTGGTGGTGAGCGTGGTGCTGTAGGCCAGGGTGCCCGAGGCGTTCAGCACGAGCTGAAGGTCCGCACTTCCGAGCGCGGCGGAGACCACATCGACGTCGCCGTCCAGATCGAGGTCGGCGCTGGCGAGCAGGGAGGCCGTGCCGGGCAGGGCCACCGGGAAGGTGAGGGTGAGGCCGGTGGAACTGCCGAGGTACACGCCCAGTGCGTTCTGTCCCGGGTTGGTGAACACGAGGTCCCTCCAGCCGTCCTGATCGAGATCGGCACCGGTGATGGCCACGGTGGGGAAGGTGGGCTGCAGGGTAGGGGCCAACAGGCACACGCCCTCCTCCTCGGGGCACAGGCAGTACGTGACCCCGCGGATGAACGACTGGCCGCTCTGGTCGTACAGGCCGGTGATGTAGATGGCCCGGTTCGCGCCCACGGCCACGTCGTGCCCCTCCTCCTCGTTGAAGCTGTTGGTGGCGGTGTAGCGGTAGGTCCACAAGGCCGTGCCGGTGCTGTCGTAAGCACGGGTGTAGGAGTCGCGCAAGAGCTGGTCGCCGACATACCCGGTGGTGATCACGGTGCCGTCAGGGGAAAGGGCGAGGGCTTGCGGGAAGGGGTCGCCGAGACCGTTGCCGAGGTAATTGCCGGACCAGCCGAGCGTGGCGTTGCCGTTCACCCGGAAGAGCACCTCGCCGTTGCCGTTGATCGTGTTGGTGCGACCGAGCACGCAGGCGCGTCCGGCGGCGTCCAACTCCAGGTCCAGGACCGACTCCTCCACCTGGTTGTTGTAGTGGTACTGGTTGATGAGGCTGCCGGTGGCCGTGAAGCGGTACACGCTGATGTCCTCGCCCTGGTTGCTGCCGGGGCTTTCCGTGAGACCGGCCACGACCACATTGCCGTTGGGGGCCACCTGCACGTGCGTGGCGATGTCCACGTGGCTGCCGAAGCCGGTGTTGCGGTTGATGACCTGCTGCCACTGGAACGCTCCGCTGGCATCGTACTTCAGCAGCAGCAGGTCCTGGGCGTTGATCCCGGCGCTGGTGGTGTAGCCGGCCACGTACACGTTCGCCTGCGCATCGGTCCAGATGGCGTTCGGCTCATCGTCGTTGTTGATGGCCCCGTTCCAAGTGCGGCGCCACAACAGGGTGCCTGCGGGATCCAGCTTCAGCACGCTGATGTTGTTGAACACGCTGGGGTTGCCGCTCAGCTCCTCGGTGGTGGCGCACAGCACGATGTCGCCGTTGGCATCGATGTGCAGGTCGTGCACGATGTCGTCCCGGTCCAGCGAGTCGTTCCAGGTGAAGGTCCACAGCGGATCGCCCACGGCGGAAAAGGCGCTCACCCCGATGTCGAGCGGCGAGTTGAAGGGCTCGTTGTAGTAGACCCAGGCGGCCACCAGCATGCCGTTCGGGTGCCGCACCAGGTCCACCGCCACGCTGGTGCTGTCCCATTGGGCGGTCCATTGCGGCTGGCCATCGTAGCTGCGGTACTTCGCCACGTAGCCGTAGTTGCCGCCTTCCCCCAGCACGTACACCGCGGTATCCGGTCCGGCGATCACGCGCTTGCCGGTGTTGGTGCCCTGGCCGGTGTAGTGCACCTCGTCCCAATTGAGCTGCGGTTGCTGGGCGTTGATGGTGATGGCGCGGAGACCGGCCAGGCCGAGGAGCAGAAGGGCGGAGCGGAGCATGGGGATGGGTTGCAGGCACATTCACGGGTCGGAGCGACGCCGCGAAGGCCCGCAAGATCGCCTGTCGGAGGTCCGCGTCCGCTCCGCTTATCGCCGTTTCGTCACGATCCGATCGCACCCGTCGCCCGGCCGTGCGGGCCGTTACCTTCGCTCCCCGCCATGGAACGCTCCCCCTCCGCACCGGTAGACAAGCGCCTCTTCATCCTCTGGCTCACGATCTTCGTGGACCTGCTGGGGTTCACGCTGTTCATCCCGGTGGTGCCCTACTTCGCCGAGCGTGTGGGGGCCAGCGAGGACACCGTCATCCTCAGCGCCGCGGTCTTCAGCCTTTTGGTGTTCCTGTGCTCGCCGATCTGGGGCAGCATGAGCGATCGCTACGGCCGCCGCCCCGTGATCATCATCAGCATCATCATCAGCGCGCTCAGCTACATCGTGTTCGCGCACGCCACCAGCGTGCTGCTGCTGTTCGTGTCGCGCATCCTCACCGGCATCGGATCGGGCAACATCGCCGCGGCGCAGGCGTACGTGAGCGACATCAGCAAGCCGCAGGACCGTGCCAAGCGCATCGGACTGGTGGTGGGTGCATCCTTCGGCATGGCCTTCGCCTTCGGCCCGGCGATCGGCGGCTTCATCTTCAGCCACTACGGATTGCTCGCCCTGGGCTATGCCGCCGCCGGTCTGTGCGCCCTCAACCTCGTGGGCGTGCTCACCATCCTGCCCGAGTCGTTGCTGGTGATGGACCCTACGCGCCCCATCAACTTCAAGCCCATCGCCAGCACCTTCGCTTCGCTCAAGGACACCCGCTTCCGCGACATCTTCCTCATCGGCTTCGTCTACATCACCGCCTTCAGCATGATGAACGTGAGCATGGCCTTTTTCTGGGAGCAGGAGTACGGCCTTACGGTGGACCAGGTGGGCCTGATGTTCTCGCTGGTGGGCATCTGCTCGGCGATCGCCCAGGGCGCCCTCGTGAGCGTGTTCCAGCGTTGGTGGGGCGAGAAGCGCATGATGATCTACGGGTGCGTGCTGGTGGGGCTCGGCCTGGTGGTGATCCCCTTCGTGCCCAAGGTGTGGTTCGTGGCCTTCAGCCTCATCCCCATCCTCATGCTCTCCATCGGCAACGCCTGCCTCAACCCCAGCCTGGTGTCCATCCTCAGCCGGCAGGCGCGCCACGATGAACTGGGCGAGGTGATGGGGCAGAACATGGGCTTCGGCTCGCTGGCCCGTATCGTGGGCCCGGCGATGGCAGCCCCGTTGTACAAGCTGGGCCACGGCCTGCCGTACTTCGTGGGCGGGGCCATCATGCTGGGCACCCTCTACCTGGTGTTCGACTACCTGCGCACCAGCTACAAGCCCCTGGAGGTCAAGGCGGAGAAGGCGGCCTGAAGGCAGCGTTCCGCCGTTCCGTCGGGCCGGTTAGTTTTGCGGCCGCTTCCCCGGCCCCCAGGGTGTAGGAGGCAGTGATCAACGAACCACGGACAACGACCGCACCATGAGCGTACTCGTCAACAAGAACAGCAAGGTGATCGTGCAGGGCTTCACCGGCAGCGAGGGCACCTTCCACGCCACCCAGATGATCGAGTACGGCACCAACGTGGTGGGTGGCGTCACCCCCGGCAAGGGCGGCCAGAAACACCTGGACAAGCCCGTGTTCGAGACCGTAAGCGACGCGGTGAAGGCCACCGGCGCCGACGTCAGCATCATCTTCGTTCCCCCCGCCTTCGCCGCCGACGCGATCATGGAGGCCGCCGAGGCCGGCATCAAGGTGATCGTGTGCATCACCGAGGGCATCCCGGTGCGCGACATGGTGATGGCCCGCGAGTACATCCGCGGCAAGGGCTGCACCCTCATCGGCCCCAACTGCCCCGGCGTGATCACCGCCGGTGAGTGCAAGGTGGGCATCATGCCCGGCTTCGTGTTCAAGAAGGGCAAGGTGGGCATCGTGAGCAAGAGCGGCACCCTCACCTACGAGGCCGCCGACCAGGTGGTGAAGGCCGGCATGGGCATCACCACGGCCATCGGCATCGGTGGCGACCCCATCATCGGCACCACCACGCTCGAGGCCGTCCAGCTCTTCGCCAACGACCCCGAGACCGAGGCCATCGTGATGATCGGCGAGATCGGCGGTGACCTGGAGATCCGCGCCGCGCGCTGGATCAAGGAGAACTGCAAGAAGCCCGTGGTGGGCTTCATCGCCGGCGAGACCGCGCCGAAGGGCCGCACCATGGGCCACGCGGGCGCCATCGTCTCCGGTGCCGACGAGAGCGCGGCCGCCAAGAAGGCCGTGATGCGCGAGTGCGGCATCCACGTAGTGGAGAGCCCCGCCACCATCGGTGCCAAGGTGAAGGAGGTGCTGGGCTGAGGGCGGCCTACTCCTCATCGTCAGCCTCAGGGACCTTCCCGGGTTTGGGCCCTTTGCGTTTCAGCGCGAAGCCGATGCCGATGTCCACGAAGCCCGGGTAGTGCATGGCCGGCCCGTCCGTGAGACGCTGGCCGTTGAGGTCGTTGGTCCAATGCCCATCGTTCAGCGCGATGAGCGTGCCGGCATGCAGGATCACGCACACCCTGCCGCCGTAGTGCGCGTACACACCGGCAGCGATGTGCGGTCGCATGTAGCTCACTTGTGGAAAGGGACCGTTGTACCTGTTCTGGTCCGCCTGGTAGCTGTAGTCCGTGGTGCGGTAACCCATCGTTGGCGTCACCTCGAAATGCGGCGTGCGCACAACGGCGTAGCCCAGGTGAAGCTCCATGCTGAAGAAGTAGGACAGCGCGGAGGCCGAGTCGGAGTAGGAGCGACCACTGCCCAGGAGGAGCTCGTAGCCCAGCCGGAGATGCCCTTTCCCTGCGCAGTACATGCCCAGGCCCTTGCGGAAGGTGTTGGCCGAGGGCGGGGGCAGCCCGAGCCCATCGGTGATGCCGCGGAAGCCATCGGTCCCGATCATCTCCGAACCGCCCAAAAGGGCCAGCCGGAGCATCACCGTGCTGTCCGCCTGGCCCGTGCACCACAGCGCTGGTCCAAGCGAAAGGAGAAGGACGACGATGCGCATCCTGTTCCCCAACGTGCGATCAACGCCGAACGTATCCGGCAGCTACGCGGCCGTTCAGCCGTTCGCCCGCTCTGGCCGGGGTTCGCCTTAACCGAAGCGGTCCACCAGCAGGAAGAGCAGCGCCATCAGCAGCAGGATCAACGGGGCCAGCACCCAGGCCCTCACGCGTGCATCCCAACGGTCACGGGCATCCAGCACCCATTCGTACAGGTCATCGAGCCACTTGAACGGTCGCATGGGCAGGGGTCAATGCCGCGGCGGACTCAACAAGGCCTGGTCCGCATCGGTGGCATGGGCCTTCAAGTACACCGCCCGGTAGGCGGCGAAGTTCATGCGGTCGTAATGGATCACGCCGTCGTTGTACTGCTTGATCTGGAAGAGGTTCACCACGAGCAGGTAGGCGAACAGCACCAGCACGGGCCATCTCCAGGGCGTGTTCAACAGCCGCTCCACCACCGCGGCGAAGGGTAGCGCCAGCACCGGATAGCCCTGCACCAACGCCCGTGCGGAATAGCTGCCCCCGTAATGCCAGTCACTCCAAGCGATCACGATCCAGGTGTTGAGCATGAAATAGGTGAGCACGCTCCTGCGCCATGGCCGTCCCTTCATGAAGAAGAGGCCCGCGACGAGGAAAAGCGTGATCGGCGTGTAGATGAACCAGCCTTTCTCGCCGCCCACCAGCACGCGCCAGTGCGGGGCGACGAAGTCCCACTTGCTGCCCACGTCGTACACCCAACGGCCGGTGACGATCTTCCAGTAGATCAGCTGCGGCAGGAAGACCAGGAAGGCGGTGACCACCGCGACGACCAGGTGCGACCGGTGCGCGCGGAGTGAGGCCCATTTCAAATGCGCGGCCTCCGCGGTGCCGGTGTTCCACAGCAGCGGAAGGAAGAGCATCACGAGCTCCGTGGGCCGCACCTCCATCGCAAGGCCGAGCGTGGCGCCCAGCAGGGCCGCCCAGCGCCAGTGCGGTGCCTCGTGCCAACGCATCGTGGCCCACAGCATCAGGCCGTACAGGGCGAAGAGGTAGCCGTGGGTCTGCGCCCCGTCCACGCTGATGTATTGGATGGCGTTGGTGGCGAGCACCACCAGCACCACGGTCAGCGCCACGGTGCGGTCGCCGAAGAAGCGCAGCAGCACCGCGCGCCACAAGAAGAGCGCCGCGATCACGTACACCAGCACGCTGAACGCGATGCACCATTGGTAGGGCGGGGAGAAGCCGTCCTGCGGATGCCCGGTGATCCCGGCGAGCGCATGGCCCAGGGCGAAGAAGGGCAGCTGCAGCAGGGCCGTGCCGCAGAAGTACTTGGTGGCGCGGTTGCCGCTGGGGAGCTCGGTGAGCTGGTAGAGGCCGCCGCCCAGCACATGGTAGCTGCTGTCCACGTGCTCCACCCACGCCTGCCGGCCGATGTCGTCGTAGAGGAAGGTGGCGGGCAGGTACTGGTAGTAGCCGAAGGCGTCCCAGGTGGTCACCTTCATCGGCGACCACCCGCCCAGTTCCGAATAGCTCAGGCGCGTGCCCAGCAGCACCAGGGCGGTGACCAGCACGGCAGCGAGTGACCAGGGCGCGCGCATCGCCGCTGAAGGTAGCGGATGCCCCTGGCCCACTACATTCGCCCTCATGGGACTGCTTGATGGAAAGGTCGCGCTGGTCACGGGTGGCTCGCGCGGCATCGGACGTGGCATCGTGGAGCGCTTCGTGCAGGAGGGCGCCGACGTGGCCTTCACCTACATGAGCAACGCCGAGAAGGCCAATGCCCTCGCCGCGGAGCTGAGCGCCGGCGGGCGCAAGGTGATGGCGCTGCAGAGCGACGCCGCCGACTTCAACGCCGCGCAGAAGGCCGTGGACGACGTGGTGAACGCCTGGGGCCGGCTCGATGTGCTGGTGAACAATGCCGGCATCACCAAGGACCAGCTGCTCATGCGCATGAGCGAGGCCGACTTCGACGCCGTGGTGGCCACCAACCTCAAGAGCGTCTTCAACATGACCAAGGCGGTGATGCGCACCATGTTGAAACAGCGCAGCGGCAGCATCGTGAACATGAGCAGCGTGGTGGGGGTGAAGGGCAACGCCGGCCAGGCCAACTACGCCGCCAGCAAGGCCGGCATCATCGGTTTCACGAAGAGCGTGGCCCTGGAGCTGGGCAGCCGCAACATCCGCAGCAACGCCATCGCCCCGGGCTTCATCGAGACCGAGATGACCGGCGTGCTCGACCCCAAGGTGGTGGAGCAATGGCGCGAAGGCATCCCCCTGAAGCGCGGCGGCACGCCCGCCGACGTGGCCAACGCCTGCGTGTTCCTGGGCAGCGACCTCAGCGCCTACATCACCGGCCAGACGCTGCATGTGTGCGGCGGCATGCTCACGTGAGCAGCAGGATCTTCGTCATCGAAGATGAGTTCCACGCCGAGGAGCTAGGGAAGCACTTGGATAAGGATGCCGCGATGGCGGACATCCGGGAATGGTCCAAGCGCCCTTGGGATGCGGCTCCGAACCGGTGTCCTTGTACCAGCTGGCGGACCTGCGGGCGGGACTATGTGATCATCGAGTACGACACGGCCGGGTCGCCTTGGACCAAGGTCGCCCGGCATCGCGTGCTGTCGATAAGTGCCGGGGGCGTTATCTGGCATGAAGCCTAGCGACGAGCTCTGGCTCTGAAGCCCGATCTTCGCACCCCGTGAACCTCACCTCCACGTATTCGCTGTGGCTTGCGCCCCTGTGCGCGGCCCTGGGCGTGCTGTGCGCCTGGCTGCTCTACCGCGGCAGCGCGGAGCAGCGCGGCTGGGGCCGGGGCCTTGCATGGACGCTGGGCACCGCGCGCGCCCTGGCCATCGCCCTGCTCGCCTTCTTCCTGCTCGAGCCCATGGTGCGCGTGTGGGAGCGTGAAGTGCGCAAGCCGGTGGTGGTGCTCGCGCACGACGGCTCCGCCTCCCTGCTCGCCGCCGGCGACACCGCCGGGCTCCGCACCACCTACGACCCGGCATTGGAGCGGCTCGCCACCGAGCTGGGCGACCGCTTCGACGTGCGCCCCTTCACCTACGGTGCGGAAGTGCGGGAAGGCCTCGCCTTCGGCCAGGAGCAGGGCCACACCGACATCGACGCGCTGTTCCGCGCCGTGCGCGACCGCTTCGCGGGTCCCGACCTGGGCGCGGTGATCGTGGACGGGGACGGCATCTACAACCGTGGCCGTGATCCCCGGCTCGAGGCCGAACGGCTCGGCGTGCCCGTGTACACCATCGCCCTGGGCGACACCACCGTGCGCCCCGACCTGGTGCTGAAGAACGTGGAGCACAACCGCATCACCTACCTGGGCAACGAGTTCCCGCTGCTGGTGCGCGTGGTGGCCCACCACCTCGCCGGTCGGCGCAGCGTGCTGACCGTGAAGCTGGCCGGGCAGGCGGTGACCGAGAAGGAGGTGGTGGTGAACGGCGATCCCTTCGTGACCGAGGTGCCCCTGATGATCAAGGCCACGGCCGCCGGCCTGCAGCGCTACACCGTGTCGCTGCGCGCCGTGGAAGGTGAGGTGAACGCGGACAACAACACGGCCGACGTCTACATCGATGTGCTCGACGACCGGCAGCGCATCCTGCTGCTCGCGGCCGCGCCGCATCCCGATGTGGCGGCGGTGCGCGGCGCGCTGGACAAGCTCGAGGGCTACACCACGGAGCTGGCCTATGCGGCCGGCTATTCAGGTGAGGTGGCGGACAACGACCTGGTGGTGCTGGTGCAGCTGCCCGCGGCCAACGCCCCGGTGCAGGCGGTGCTGCAGCGCATCCTGCAGCGCAACATCCCCACGCTCATCCTCTACGGCCAGCGGTCCGACCCCGCGCAGCTCGCCACCTTGCGGCCGGGCGTGGCCGTGAGCAACGCGCAGCGCTCCTTCACCGATGCGCAGGCCGGCTTCAACAAGGACTTCACGCTCTTCACGCTCGATCCCGACGACATCCGCGCCTACGAGCGTTTCCCGCCGCTGCAGGTGCCCTTCGGGCAGTACGACCTGTCGCGCAGTGCGGTCAGCCTGTTCCAGCAGCGGGTGGGGGTGGTGCGCACGGCCTATCCGCTCATCGCCATCGACCAGCAGGACGAGCGGCGCAGCGCCATCGTGTGCGGCGAAGGCCTGTGGCGCTGGCGGCTGGCCGATCAGCAGCAGAACGGCTCCACCGCGCATTTCGACCGTTTGGTGCAGAAGCTGGCCACCTTCCTCGCGCTCAAGGCCGACCGCTCACGCTTCCGCGTGCAGCACGCGCCCGAGTTCGCCGAGAACGAGCCCGTGCTGCTCACCGCCGAGCTGTACAACAAGAGCTACGAACCGGTGAACGGGCCCGAGGTGAACATCGGGCTGAAGGACGAGGAGGGACGCGACCTGGCCTACACCTTCAGCCGCGTCGGCAACGGCTACCGCCTGGAGGCCGGTGTGCTGGCCCCCGGTCGATACACCTGGAAGGCGGGCACCGAGCTCGACGGGGAGCGGCTCAGCGCCAGCGGCGAACTGCTGGTGAAGCCCATGGTGGCCGAGCGCATGAGCACCGTGGCCGACCACCGGCTGTGGGCCGACATCGCCGCGCGCACCAACGGCCTGATGGTGGGGCCGGAGGGCCTGCAGCAGCTCGCCGATTCCATCGCGGTGCGCAAGGAGCTCGTGGCGCGCAGCTACGCCCACGCCAGCTTCAACGACCTCATCAACCTCAAGGCGTTCTTCTTCGTACTGCTGGCCCTCCTTACCGTGGAGTGGCTGCTGCGCCGCCGCAACGGCGCCTATTGAGCCATGGGCATGTCGCGCTGGTGGCCCGCGGTGCGCAATGCGACCCTTGCTCCGCTTCGTTCACGTGCCGTGCGGCTGCTCGGCGGCGTGCTGGTGCTCATGGCGCTCGTGTGGCTTTTCCGGTTCCCGCTCCTGCGGGGCCTGGGCTCCTTCCTGATCACGGAGGACCCGCCGTGCCGGGTGGATGCGGTGTACGTGCTCGGCGGAGCGTCCCAATTGCGGGGCGAGGAGGCCGCGAACGTGTACCGGTCCGGGTGGGGCCACCGCTTCATCTTCTCCGGAAAGCCGGTGCCCACCGCGCTGCAGGTGGAGGGCATCGACCGCACCGAGGCCGAGCAGACGCGGAACGTGGCCGTGAAGCACGGCCTGCCCGACAGCCTGGCGCGGGCCGTGAACGTGGGCACCAGCACCTGGGAGGAATCGGTCTTCATCCTCGCCGATGCCAAGGCCCGCGGGTCCGACACCATCATGATCGTGTCCAGCCGCTTCCACACGCGGCGGATCCGCTTCGTGTTCGCGGAACGTGCCCGTGAGCAGGGCCTCACCGTGGTGCTGCATGGCGCGCGCAACGGCCCCTTCCCCGACGATCGATGGTGGACCGATGAGGAGGGACTGATGATGGTGAACAACGAGTACGTGAAGCTGCTGTACTACCACCTCAAGTACTGAAGCGTGAAGCCCGATGCGTTGGCACCGGGCTCCGCATGTATCCGACGTACCGGTCAGTGCCGCACCACCAGGCGCTTCACCGATCGCTCCCCGCCACTGGTGGCCTCCAGCATGTAGGTTCCGCTGGCCAGGCCACGCAGGTCGAGCGAAGCGCGGGTGAGGCCGGCCCCCAGGGTGCGGCGCGCCACCAGGCGCCCCAGCGCATCGCGCACGCTCAGGTCCACCACGGCACGGGTGCGTTCCTCGAACTGCAGCTCGAAGCTGCCGTCGCCTGGGTTGGGCCATACCCGCAAGCCACCGCCCACCTCGTAGGCGGGCATCCCCACGTTCTCCAGGCAGAACACCACGCTGGAGGAGGAGGTGAAGCTGCCGGTGCCGTTGGCGAGGGTATCGCCCTCCTCACCGAGCACCCAGAAGTCGCCGTTGCCGTACTGGCAGCAGATGCCGTCGCCGTACGCATCGTTCACGGTGAGCTGGAAGCACCCGTTGGAGAGGCACACCTGGGCCTGTTGGATCACCCCGTTCTGGTTGTCCGCGTACGGGCCTCCCTGGGCGATGATGGTGCCGCCCCCCTGCGGTTGCAGCTGCCAGTCGGTCTCGCTGCCGTAATCATCGAGGCGCACCTGCACGGTCACCACCGCGCCCGGGTCGCTCACGTTGAATGTGGAGCTGCGGTCGTCATTGGAGGGGTTCCCGTCCGCCTGTCCGTCGGGGTCTGAGGTGTACACCAGCAGGGTGTTCTGCCCGTTCTGCACGTTGATGGTGGGCAGTGTGAAGTTCGCCGTCTGGCCGGGGGCCACGGTACCGGTGAAGGGCACGGAGACGGGGGCGCCACCGTTCAGTTCGTAGTTCACGGTCACGGAGCTGAAGGCGTTGGTGCCGTAGTTGCGGATGGTGACCTCCGGCGTGATGGTGCTCGCGTTGCACACGTTGGCCGGGATCTGGCTGATGGAGGTGATGGCGGCATCATAGGGCTGCTGGCTGGATCCGTTCGGGTCCCAGCCGTCCAGCACCGATCCGCAGCTGGCACCGAGGTAGGGCTGCAGCAGGGGGAAGCTCACGTTGAAGCGGCCGAAGTAATCGTCGAAGTTGAAGCTGCAGCTGGCGGAACCGCCGTACAGCTGGCCGATGAGGCGGCCGTTCTGGTCCCACAATCCGCTGCCGCTGCTCCCGGGCTCGGTGGTGCCGCTGTCCCAGCTGGGGATGTGCCACACCTGGGCCGAGGGTGTTCCCCATGCGGTCTGGTTCGCGTCGTCCTCCTCGTGGCTGATCTTCTTGATGTCGCCGCTGGGGTGGTGGATGCAGGTCTCGGCGGTGGGTTGGTCGCCCGTGGCGTCCCACCCGCTGTAATACACGTTGTAGCTGCTGGGCGGCGTGCTGTTCAGCTGAAGCAGCGCCACGTCGCTCCCCGCGCTGTTCACCAGCAGGGTGGAGCCGCTCACGGTCTGGTTCGTGGGACCGTTGGTGGTGGGGGTGCAGGTGGGGCTGTCCCAATTGAAGCGGAAGGACCAGGTGCCGACGTTGCTGCCGCTCACGCAGTGGTTGGCGGTGAGGAAGTAGGGCGTGCCGTCCTGGGCGCAGTTGTTGAGCAGCTGGCCGGTGCACAGCCCGCTGCCGCCCTGCACGATCATGGCCACCGCACGGATCTGGTCGCGCCAGTCGTCGCCCTCGGGGCAGATCACATTGATGTTGCACGGTCCGCTGTCGTTGAGCCCCTTGGTGCCGTTCCCCAGGATGTCGCGGTACCCGTGCGTCACCTGCCCGATGCGCAGATGGCCCTGTCCCGCCACGTCGGCGGGCTCGATGTACTCGATGGTGAGGCGGTCGCCCAACTGCGGGAACACGCCCAGTTCGGTGTGCCCCGGGTTGCTCTGCGCGGTGAAGGCTCCCGCCACGTTGCCCATGCGGTCGGTGATGAAGACGCGCGCCCCTTCCGGGATCACGTAGTCCGAGAAGATCAAGGTGGTGTTGAGCGCGCCGGGGCATTCCACCGTGATGCGCCACACGCGGTCTCCGTTCGCCAGCTCCGTCCACACCCCGCTGTTGTCGAGCCCGAGGTCCACCATGATCGGTGCACCGAAGCGGTAGGGGGCCGGGATGTGGGCGGCCTCCCGGGCGGCATCCTCGGTGAGGTAGGCCTCCACATCCACCGCGGGCATGGTCACCACCGGTGCGTCCGGAAGGCCGTATTTCGGAGCCTTGGCGCCGTATGGCCGACCGCCGAAGGAGACCTGGGCGTTGGACGTGTTCACCAGCAAGGTGGCACCGAGCAGCAGGGGGATGAGCTGTGCGCGCATGGGATGAATGGGGGTGGGAAGGAGGCGGTCCACGGGGTCCAAGGACCGGCCGTACGAAGGTAACACGGGTGTGGGCCCCGCTCTAGGCCGCGGTCTTGTTCCCCTGGCTGAACCAGCGGTAGGTGGCTTCGGAGATGGCCCCGATCACGGCGCTCATCCGTTCATCGTCCAGCCCACGGGTCATCACGGTGATGAGGTAAGGCTGGCCGGGGAAATACACGATGCCCGATTCGTGCAACTGGAGCGCTCCCGGCACGCCCGACTCGCCGAACTTGTGCGCCATGGGGATGCCCTGGGGCACGCCGCGGCGAAGGCCATCCGTGAAGGTGGACCGGCTCAGGAGCTCGAGCGCCTGTTCCGACACGGCCGGCTCCAGGTAGCTTGAGTTGAACAACGTCTTGAAAAAGACCGAGAGGTCGCGCACGTTGAGCGGATACCGCGCGGCCCTCACATCCGGAGCGGGAAGGCCCAGCTCGGTGAACATCGCCTGGAAACGCGGTGCATCAAGGTGTGCGTTCAGCACCTGGGTGGCCCGGTTGTCCGAGTACTCGATCATGAAGGTGAGCAGGTCCTTCACGGTATACGGCAGGCCCGGCTCGATGTGAGGGCCTTCGAAGCGTGGCCGGTGCCCAAGGTCCCTTACGTCCGTGAGCACGTAGCGCTCCTGCAGGCTCCCTGGCCGCATGCGCTCCAGCTCGAGGTAATGCAGCAGGACCGGCATCTTCAACAAGGACCCAGGGTCGTACTCCTCCTCGCCGTTCACGCTGATCCACTCCCCACGGTCGAAGCGGCGCACATACACGGCTGCGCTCTGCAGCCGGCCGTCGGCCTTGCCCCGGTTGATGATCGCCTGGATCGTGTCCACCAAGGGTCTCCAGCGCTGGGTGGGCGTGGCCAGTTCGGAGTACAACAGCGGTTTGGTGAACTGGAAGCCCGGCCGTCGTTTCGTCAGCATCGGTCCATCACACTCCACGCTCGCCACCGGGGCCGGGGGGGGCGTCGCCATCTTCGGATGGGCCGTGCCCATGGTCAACAGCACGATCAAGCCGCCCACCAGGAAGGTGAGCACACTGACGTACGCGGGGATCCTCCGTTTCAACATCACCATCGTTCGCTGTGCAGGGGTTCCGGCCCGGCGAACGCGAATTACGCAGGTCGGGGTGCGCATGCGGCACGCCGTGGACGAAGCCTGACACGGACGTGACGAAGGCGGAACCGACCCTTCCATGACCGTTGCAATGGCCGAACCCCTGCATCGGTGGGCCGAATGTGCCAGGGGCTTCGTCGAAGGACGAGCGGGCTTCGACGGACGGAACGCGGAAAGCCCTATACGGCCTCGGTGCGGCGCGCGTCGATCAGCTTGCGCATGGCGAACAGTTCATCCCGCATTTGCGCCGCACTGATGAAGTCGAGCTCCTTCGCCGCCTTGCGCATCTGCTCCTCCAGGATGCCGGCGTTGCGTTCGAGCTGGTCGAGCGGCATGTGCGTGGCCACGGGGTCGGCGGCGAGGCTCATCTCCTCGGGCTCCACGTAGGCCTTGGGCGTCACACGGCCGCTCATCTCCACCACGGCGGTCTGCCGCAGCACATCGGCCCGGTCGCGCTTGATCTGCGTGGGCACGATGCCGTGCGCCTCGTTGTAGGCGATCTGCTTGGCGCGGCGACGTTCCGTTTCGTCGATGGTGCGCTGCATGCTCTCGGTGATCGTGTCGGCGTAGAAGATCACGCGGCCGTTCACGTTGCGCGCCGCGCGACCGGCGGTCTGCGTGAGGCTGCGGTTGCTGCGCAGGAAGCCCTCCTTGTCGGCGTCGATCACGGCCACCAGGCTCACCTCCGGAAGATCAAGCCCCTCGCGCAGCAGGTTCACGCCCACCAGCACGTCGAACATGCCCAGGCGCAGCTGCCGCAGGATCTCGATGCGGTCCAGGGTCTCCACCTCGCTGTGGATGTACTTGCACCGGACGCCGTTCTTGGTGAGGAACTCGCTCAGCTCCTCCGCCATGCGCTTGGTGAGGGTGGTCACCAGCACGCGCTCCTCCTTCGCCGCACGCTGGCGGATCTCGTACAGCAGGTCGTCGATCTGGTCCTTGCTGGGCCGCACCTCGATCGGCGGGTCCAGCAGGCCGGTGGGGCGCACCACCTGCTCCACCACCACGCCCTCGCACTTCTGCAGTTCGTAGTCGGCCGGCGTGGCGCTCACGAAGATGGTCTGCCCCATCATGCCCTCGAACTCCTCGAACTTCAACGGGCGGTTGTCCATCGCGCTGGGAAGCCTGAAGCCGTACTCCACCAGGTTCTTCTTGCGCGAACGGTCGCCGCCGTACATGGCCTGCACCTGGCTCACCGTCACGTGGCTCTCGTCGATCACGAGCAGGTAGTCGTCGGGGAAGTAGTCGATGAGGCAGAAGGGGCGCTGCCCGGTCTGGCGCTGGTCGAAGTAGCGGCTGTAGTTCTCGATCCCGCTGCAGTAGCCGAGCTCGCGCATCATCTCCAGGTCGTACAGCGTGCGCTCCTCCAGGCGCTTGGCCTCCAGGTGCTTGCCGATCTGCTTGAAGAACTCCACCTGCTTCACCATGTCCTCCTGGATCGCATGGATCGCGCCGGTCATGGTGTCGCGGCTGGTTACGAAGATGTTGGCCGGGTAGATGGCGATGTGGTCGACCGCCTCGAGGGTCTTGTTGTTCACGATGTCGAAGCGCTCGAGCTTCTCGATCTCGTCGCCCCAGAAGTGGATGCGGATGCCTTCGTCGGCGTAGGCGAGGTACACCTCCACCACATCGCCGCGCACGCGGAACTGCCCGCGTGCAGGGTCGGCGTCCTTCCGGCTGTACAGCCCGCTCACCAGGTCGTGGAGCAGCTTGTTGCGGCTGATCTTCTGGCCCTTGCGCACGTGCACCACACTGCGGTGGAACTCCGACGGGTTGCCGATGCCGTAGATGCAGCTCACGCTCGCCACCACGATCACGTTGCGCCGCCCGCTGAGCAGGGCGCTGGTGGCGCTCAGCCGCAGCTTCTCGATCTCCTGGTTGATGCTGAGGTCCTTCTCGATGTAGGTGTTCGTCACCGGCAGGTAGGCCTCGGGCTGGTAGTAGTCGTAGTAGCTCACGAAGTACTCCACCCGGTCGTTGGGGAAGAAGTGCTTGAACTCGCCGTAGAGCTGCGCCGCGAGGGTCTTGTTGTGGCTCAGGATCAACGCGGGCCGGTCGAGCTGCGCGATCATGTTGGCCACGGTGAAGGTCTTGCCCGAGCCCGTCACCCCCAGCAGGGTCTGGAACGGACTGCCCTCCTTCACGCCCTCCACCAGCTGGCGGATGGCCTCGGGCTGATCGCCGGTGGGGGAGAACTCGGAGCTGAGCTGAAAGGACATGGCGGGAGGGAAGCCCGCAAAGGTACCGCTCAACGGGGCCTCACGCGAGCGATGCACCGGAAGCCGAGCCAGGGCTGCGGCACGTCGTACCGCTGCTCATTCCCCGGCAACGCGGCCTTGGCCGGATGGGCATAGGAGCCGCCCTTCGCCACGCCTGGCACGCTGGTCATCTCGGCCGCGTTGCCGCGCAGGTTGTAGAGGCCGCGCCAGTCGGGCATGTAGCCGTCCACCGGGGTGGTCTCGCGTCCGGGATGGATGAAGGCATCGCGGCCCTTGGGCAGGCTCTGGCAAGGCTCGCAGGCGTAGTTGAAGAGCGCGCACTTCCCGTTGGTGCTGTCGCGTTGCGAGAGAAGGCGGTCGTAGAGCTCCGGTTCCGGCAGGCCGAAGACCACCTCCCGGTAAGACCCATCATCCTCCCATTCGTGCTGCATTCGGTAGCGCTCGGTGAGCGCGTTGCAATACGCGGTTGCCTGTTCCCGGGTGATGCCCACGATCGGGTAGCTCATCAGCCGCTCCGCCCGGTAGCGCTGCTCTTTCGTGCGCAGGCTGTCCGCATCGATCTTCAGCGTCAGGGCGCCGTGGCGCGTCCGAACGGTGCCCACGTTCGCGTAGCGCGCAGGGGCCGCAGCACCAGGGAAGAAGTGTCCGTAGGGGAGCTGTGCGAGCACGTCGGCTGCAGGCCGACCGAGCTCCGTGTCGATGTCCGCAGCGAACCAATCCGCCACCGAAGCCTCTGATACGTCCATGTATGTGCTGTCGTCCACCTGCACCATGCCGGGCAGGCTCACGGGCTGCGCGTGGAGGACGATGCCTGGCGAGGCGATCAGGGCATACAGGAGCACGACACGGCGCACGGCGCAAAGAACGATGGAGCGCCGGCGATCCGTATGGCCGAACACCCACGCCCCGGCGAATGTTACCTTCACACCATGTTCTGGAAGCGCCTCGCCTACTACCTGAACCCGCTCACCCTGTTCAAGGAGCCGGACCCGAACCTGAGCCTGCGCTTCATGCACGGCATCAACCGCATCAGCGTGTTCCTGTTCCTCATCGGCCTCGGGGTGATGCTGGTGCGGGCGCTGAACCGCTGAGGCTTTCTCGCTGCTTCGGTCCGCTTCCTATTTTCACGGCATGCGCCTTCCCTTGCCGTGGCTCTCGGCCTTCCTCGTATCGATCGGCCTGCACGGCCCGCTCTCGGCGCAGTCCCCGCATTACCGCACCGGACCTGTGCCCGGATGGGTCACCGTGCTGGAGCTCGAAGGCCGCGGCGTGACCGACACCAACTGCCTGCAGGGCGGGGAGGAGGTGCTGCTGCTCGACCGGCAGTACGACCTGGCCTCGCGCACCGTGTACTGGCGGCGGGTGGTGCGCCTCACCTCCGCGGAAGGGGTGCAGAACGGCTCGCGCATCGAGCTGGACATCGACCCCGCCTACGAGCAGCTCACGTTCCACCAGCTCACGGTGGTGCGCAACGGGAAGGCGATGGACCGCATGGACCCCGGCCAGATCAGGGTGCTCCACCGCGAACAGGACATGAGCTCCTACCTCTATGACGGGTCGCTCTCCATCGTCATCGACCTGAAGGATGTGCGGGTCGGTGATGTCATCGACTACGCCATCACCATCACGGGGTGGAACCCCGCCGACGAGGGTCGCTACCACCGGGCGCTCTATATGGCTTACTCGGCCCCCGTGGCCCGGGTGCACACCCGGTTCATCGTTCCGCCCGGCCGCACGCCCACCTTCCGCGACACGCACCTGGATGAGCGGCCGCAGGTGCGCACCACGGCGCGCGGCACCGAAACGGTATGGGACATGGGGCCGATGCCCTGCGTCCAGCCCGACGACGGTGCCCCCGGCTGGTACGATCCCTACCCCTTGCTCGAGGTGTCGGAGTTCACCTCCGTGGACGACCTGCGCGCCTGGGCCCTGCGGCAGTTCGATACGGACCGGGGGATCTCCGGCGAACTGGCCCGGCGCGTGGCCGGCATCAAGGCGCTCACCGATACCGAGGCGCGTATCGACAGTGCGGTGCACCTGGTGCAGCGGGAGGTGCGCTACCTGGGCCTGGAGGACGGCATCAGCGCCTACCGGCCCCATCCGCCCGCGCAGGTCTTCGAGCAGCGTTTCGGCGATTGCAAGGACAAGGCCCTGCTCCTGGCCACCGTGCTGCAGGCCGTGGGCGTGCCCGCCTACCCGGCGCTGGTGAACACCTCCTCGGGCCTCCGCCTCGACGCGCACCTGCCGCGGCCCGGGCTCTTCGACCATTGCATCACCATCATCCCACGCGCCGCCGATACGCTCTGGGTGGACCCCACCTACACGCACAACCAGGGCAGCGGCCACGATCGCTACACGCCCGACTACGGCCTGGCGCTCGTGGTGGCGCCTGGCTTCGCCGGCTACACGCGCATGCAGGTGAACGACACCGGCACGGTCGACGTGGTTGAACGCATCGTGCTCGATACCCTCGGCGGTGGCGGCGATCTGGTGGTTACCTCCACCTACGGCGGGCGGAAGGCCGATGCCACACGTGCGGACCTTGCCTCAGCGAGCATCCAGGAGGTGTCCACGCGCTACGCCGAGTTCTACGCCGACCTCTACGGGCCGTGTGACATGGTGGAGGACCTGCGGATCGCGGACGACCCGGTGGCGAACCGCATCACCATCACGGAGCATTACCACATCCGGCAGGCCTGGGACACCGCCGCCGCGGGCGATGGGCTTGTCTTCGCCACCATCGCCCATACCGTGCGCGACCACCAGGCCAAGCCCGGCACGGCCGACCGCACCGCTCCCTTCGCCCTCGGCGAGCCCTTCCGCGTGCGCCACCGCATCGAGCTGCGCATGCCCTCGGACTGGGAGTTGGAAACAGGCTCCATGGAGCTGGAGGGACATGGCATCCGGTACCGGCGCACCATCGGCAAGGACAGCGGGCGCGACCTGTGGTTCGACTACACGTACAGCAGCGATCGGCGAAGTGTGGAGGCCTCGGAGGCCCGGGCGTTGCAGGACCTCCAGGAGAAGGTCACCGAAGGCCTCTCGTGGGAGTTCACGCAGCACTTCGACGAGCCCGGCGGCCAGCGCTCCGGGGTGTGGGGCAAGTGGCTCTACATCCTCTTCTGCGCCGGACTGGGCCTGTTCGGTGCCCTGCGGCTTTACCGCTGGGACCCGGTGCCCCACCCCGAGACCTTCGGTCATCAGGCCTGGTCCATCGGCAGCTACCTCATCCTGCCCGCCATCGGCGTGAGCATCGCACCGCTCCAGATCCTGTGGAACATGCTGTCGGACGGCGGTGCCTTCTTCAACGCCACCGACCTCACGGATGTGGTGGCCACGGAACACCCCGTGCTGGTGGACCTCTACATGCACGGTTCGCAGTTCGTCGGGTTCGTGCAGCTGGCCTTCAGCGTGGTGCTCATCATCCTCTTCTACCAGCGGCGAAGCAGCGTGCCCCTGCTGATGAAGGTGCTTTACGCCGGCACGCTCACCTGGCTCTGCATCGACTTCTGGTGCTACGAGACCCTCGGCTTCGAGTCCATCACGGGGGAGGCCTACGGGGCCAAGGACCTTACCCGGGCCTTCATCGCCGCGGCCATCTGGGTGCCCGTCTTCCACTTCAGCGAGCGTGTGCGGTTCACGTTCACGCGCAGGCTCGATCCCGTGAACGAGGCCGCGCAGATGCCCACACCGCCTCCCGGGCATCCGCCGGTGGCCTGAAGCTCATTCCTGCCAGATCCTCCAGGAGGCTTCGGCCTGGGCGTGGAGCATGGTGAGCCCGTTGGCCGTATCGGCGCCCTGCTCCCTTCCGTAGCGCAGGAAGAGGGTCACCTCGGGGTTGTACACCAGGTCGATGAGCACGTGGTCGGGGCGGAGCGCGGTGTAGGGCAGGGGCGGCGCTTCGTCCTCGTTCGGGTGCATGCCCAGCGGCGTGGTGTTGATGATCAGGGGGCACACGCCCACCACCGTGCGGTCCAGCAGGTCCCAGGTGAGGTCGCCCCGCTCCCGGTCACGGCTCACCACGCGGAAGCGGATGCCCGCCTCGCGCAGCACATAGGCCACGGCCCGGCTGGCGCCGCCGCTGCCCAGCACCAGGGCCCTGGGCTTGATGTCGCTGTCGCGCTTCGCCAGCTTGTCGAGGAAGGGGGCGAGCGTGATGCGGAAGCCCTCCACATCGGTGTTGTGGCCGGTGGTGGTGCCGTCGTCGTGCACCACGATGGTGTTCACCGCGCCCACGGCCGCCGCCACGGGGTGGAGCCGGGTGAGCAAGGGCATCACCGCGCGCTTGTAGGGGATGGTGACGTTGAGGCCGCGCAATCCGGGCGTGTCGCGCAGCAGGGCCGGGAAGGCACCGATGTCGGGCAGTTCGAAGAGGTCGTACCGGTCGCCCGTACGGCCTTCGCGGGCGAACTTCTCCGTGAAGTAGCGCTGGCTGAAGGAATGGCCCAGCGAGCGTCCGATCAATCCGTAACGTGCCACGGCGGCTCCAACGCTCAGGCCTTGGCCTTATTGCCGAAGGCGTTGCGCGCCAGTTCGATGAGCATGGGCAGCACGCTGATGCCCACGATGCCCACCACCACGGCCTCGAAGTGCTTCTGGATCCAGGGGTGCGTGCCGAAGGCGTAGCCCGCCAGCAGCATGGTGCCGATCCACAGCGCGCCGCCGGCGATGTCGAAGGGCAGGAACTTGCGGCGGTAGTCCATGGCCCCGATGCCGGCCACGAAAGGGGTGATGGTGCGCACGATGGGCACGAAGCGCGCCACGATGATGGTCTTCACACCGTACTTGTCGAAGTAGGCGTGCGTCTTGTCCAGGTGCTTCTGTTGCACGAGGTCGCGGCCGAAGGTGCGCCACTTCACGATGCGCGGACCGAAGAAACGGCCCACCCAGTAGTTCACATTGTCGCCGAGCACCGCCGCCACGAAGAGCAGCCCGAACAAGTAGCCCAGGTTCAGCGAGGGGGCCGCGCCCGCGGCCAGCGAACCGGCCACGAAGAGCAGCGAATCACCCGGCAGGAAGGGCATGACCACCAGGCCCGTCTCCACGAAAATGATGGTGAAGAGCAGGGCGTACACCAGGTCGCCGTGCGCCGTGATGAACGCGGGCAGCGTTTCGTTGAGGTGGGAGATGAAATGCCAGAACTCCTGGAGGATCTCCATGTGTCAAGGGGTTGGTGCCGAAGGTGTTGTGGTGTTCAGCCGCAATGCAGGCTTGGATCCACGTCGCGGGCGTAACCCGTGATGCCCCCCTTCAGGTTGATGAGGTTGGAGAAGCCGTAGCGGCTGCTGAGGGCGTTGATCACCGCAGCGCTGCGCGAACCGCTGCGGCAGTGCACCACCACCGGGATGTCCTTGCGGATCTCGGCCGCACGCTCCACCACTTCGCCCATGGGGATCAGGGTGCCGCCGATGGAACATTGCTCGGCCTCATAGGGCTCCCGCACATCGATGAGCTGGAAGGCCTCACCGGCGTCCTTCATGCGCTTCAGCTCGCGCGCGTCGATCTCGTTCATGGCGGAGACAGTGGACAGTGGTAGTGGACAGTGGACAGTGGACAGTGGGACAGTGAACGGTAGGAAAGAGCGCTGCTGAACAAAGGACATTGGTCCTTGATCACTCCTCGGTGACCTGCTTCAGCTTCTTCACCACCGCTTCGGGCAGGTATTGGAAGAAGGTATCGCCGCGCAGGCCCAGCCGCAGCGTCTCCAGCGGGATCACCTCCTCGGCCGGGATGTTGCCCAGGTTCACGTTGGGGCCGAGCATCTTGATGAACCACACCTGCTGGCTCTTGATCGGGGCTTCCCACATGATGTCCGCAGCGGGCACCTTGGCAAGGATCCGGTTCACCAGGGTGGTGTGGGCGTGTCCGTTCGGACGGTAGATGCCCACCGTGCCGCTCTCACGCGCTTCGGCGATCACCTTCCAGCTGCCGGCGTCGAGCTCGGTACGCATCATGCGCACCCACTTGGCCGGGCTGATGAGGATGCCGCTCTCCTTGCTGCCCACCTCGCTCAGCACGGTGAGGTCCTTGGCCAGCGTTTCGATGTAGCTGCACTTCTCCTTGTGGGACAGGTTGATGGAGCCGTCGCTCACCTCGGCGGTATCCAGCCCCAGCTCGTCCACCAGCTTGCGGTACTCCTTGAACATGCCGCGGGCGATGAAGGCCTCGAACAGGGTGCCGCCCAGGTACACCCGGATGCCCGCCTTGTGGTAGATGGAGATCTTCTCCTTCAGGTTCGCCACCACGTAGCTGGTGCCGAAGCCCAGCTTCACCATGTCCACCAGATGCCCGCTGGCGTCCACGAGGTCCTCGGCCTGGCGCAGGCTGAAGCCCTTGTCCATCACCATGGTCAGGCCGTCCTCCCGCGGTTTGGGGGGGCGGGCCGGGATGTGCGGAAGGAAGTAGTTCATCGGCGGTAAAGCTCCAACAAATGAAGCACTTGTGGGAGCTTGGCGGCCTCGGGGAAGTGCTCGAGCAGCGTGGTGTGGGCCGTGTGGTCGGCCATCAGGGCCTCCTCCAGCTCAAGCAGGGCCTGCTGTTCGCGACCGGCCCGGAGCAGGTAGCTCACCAGCCGGTACTTGTATTTCGGGTTCAGCTTGTGCACCATTTCGCCCTCGCGGAACTTCTTCACCGCGGCATCGGCGTCCTTGACGTGCAGCAACAGGTCGGCGTGGTCCATCCAGCCCTCCAGGCTCTGCGGCTCCATGCTGTTCAATCGGGCGTAGGCGGCCAGGGCCTCATCGTACCGCTCACTACGGCCCAAGGCGTTGGCGTAGTAGTACCAGGCGTCGGGGTTCTCGGGGGCGATGCGCGTGGCCATCTCCAGGTCGGCCACGGCCTCGGGCAGCCGGTTCTGCACGTCCTTCACCACGCCCCGCCCGATCCAGGCGTCCACCCAGTTGGGGTCGAGCGCCAGGGCCTGGTCGTAGTGGATCAGCGCCTGCTCGTACCGCTCCATCTTCTCGTAGCACTCGCCGATGTAGCTGAAGGTGACCGCCTGCGGACCATCGAAGACCAGGGTCTCCTGGTAGCAGTCAACGGCCTCCTGGTAGCGCCCCATCAACAGCAGGGTGCGGGCCTTGCTGAAGTACGCGCTGCTGAAATGGTCGTCGATGGCGATGCAGAGGTCCAGCGCCTCCAGGCTTTCCTCCCAGCGCTCCTGCTGTGCGTAGGCGTTGCCCAGGTTGTACCAGGCCACGAAGGCGTAAGGGTGCTGGTCGGTGAAGGCCTTGAAATAGCCGATGCTGGCCTCCACGGCCCCGGCCAGGTCGAAGCAGTAGGCCAGCTCGTACAGTACGGCCTCGTTCTCGGGGTTCAGCTCCACCGCCTTCTTCAGGCAGCTGATGGCCTCGTCGTACTCCTCCAGGTTCTCGTGCTCGAAGGCGAGGTCGAGGTAGATCTCGTCCAGCCCTTCATCCGCGAGCTCCAGGGCCCGCTTGTAGTGGTCCACGGCGCGGCGGTAGTTCCGCAGCTGGCTGTAGATGCTGGCCTTGTGCAGGTGGATCTCCTCGTTGAAGGGCTCCAGTTTCTCGATGGCGTCGAGCACCTCCAGGGCCTTGTTCAGCTTGCCGCTGCTCATCAGCACCTGGGCCTCGCAGAACTGCAGGTCCACCGCGCCCGGGTGCAGCTGCTTGGCGAAATCGAGCACCTCGCGCGCCCGCTTCACCTCGTTGGCCTCCAGGTAGTGGTCGATGATGAGCTCGAACTCCTCCACGTCGAAGAACTGGCGGTCGTTCCGGTTCACCATGGCTTCGTACCGCTGAACACAGGCACGCTGGTCGTCGCGGTCGGACAGTGGTTGGCTCCCTTCGTTCATGCGGGGGCAAAGTTCCCTCAAAAATAAGGTCCCGGCCAGGGGGGCGATGGGGGCGGAAATGTGTTATGAACAGCCCGCAGGGGATCCGGGGGAGCAAGGCCCAAGGCACAGGTGACGAGACTCAAGTGACAAGGCGCAAGTCACAAGGTGCAAGTGTCAACTCGGAAGGTCAAGGGTTCCGGCACCCACAGCCCTTGGTTGAAGACCCGTGGCGCGATCCTGCACTTCATCCATCCGTGTCCCCACCTTTGCCCCGCTCAGCCGGCAGGGTCAGTCCATCCTCTGATCAGCTGATCGACTGATCGACCCATTGGAATGACGCTCATCCGCTCCATCTCCGGCATCCGCGGCACCATCGGCGGTGCGCCCGGCGAAGGCCTTTCGCCCCTCGACGTGGTCCGCTACACGGCCGCCTTCGGCACGCTGATCAAGCAGCGCTCCGGTAAGGAAGCCCCCAAGCTTATCCTGGGCCGCGATGCCCGCCTCAGTGGTCCCCTGGTGGCCGACCTGGTGCGGGGCACCCTCGTGGGCCTCGGCTTCGAGGTGATCGACCTGGGGCTGGCCACCACGCCCACGGTGGAGATAGCGGTGCCCGGGGAAGGCGCCGACGCCGGCATCATCCTCACCGCCAGCCACAACCCCAAGCAGTGGAACGCGCTGAAGCTGCTCAACGGCAAGGGCGAGTTCATCAGCGCGGCCGAGGGGGGCGAGGTACTCCGCATCGCCGAGACGGACGCGTACCGCTTCGCCGAAGTGGACGACCTGGGTTCGGTGCGCACCGATGACAGCTGGACCAGGAAGCACATCGACGCCATCCTCAAGCTCGATCTCGTGGACGCCAAGGCCATCGAGGCCGCCAAGTTCAAGGTGGTGGTGGACGCGGTGAACAGCGTGGGCGGCGTGGTCGTGCCGCAGCTTTTGGAGGCCTTGGGCGTGGAGGTGGTGAAGCTGTATTGCGAGCCAACCGGCCACTTCCCCCACAACCCCGAGCCGCTGCCCGAGCACCTTACCGACCTCTGCGCCGAGGTGGTGAAGCAGAAGGCCCACCTCGGCATCAGCGTGGACCCCGATGTGGACCGCCTGGCGCTGGTCTGCGAGGACGGCAGCCTCTTCGGCGAGGAGTACACCCTGGTGGCCTGCGCGGACCATGTGCTCGCCAGCCGTCCCGGCGACACCGTGAGCAACCTTAGCAGCACCCGCGCCCTCAACGATATCGCCGAGCGCCACGGGCGGAAGCGCCATGCCAGCGCGGTGGGCGAGGTGAACGTGGTGGAGCTGATGCGGAAGGTGAACGCGCCGATCGGCGGCGAAGGCAACGGCGGCGTGATCCTCAGCGAACTGCACTACGGCCGCGATGCCCTTGCCGGGATCGCCCTCTTCCTCACGCTGCTGGCCAAGCGCGGCGGCACCTGCCTCGAGCTGCGCCGCAGCTATCCCGACTACTTCATCAGCAAGAACAAGATCGAGCTGAGACCGGGTATGGACGTGCAAGGCATCGTGGACGCCATGCAAGCCCGCCACGCCGCCCAACCCCACAGCACGGTGGATGGCTTGCGCATCGAGTTCGGCAACACCTGGGTGCACCTGCGCCGCAGCAACACCGAGCCCATCATCCGCGTCTACGCCGAAGCGCCGACCATGGAGCAGGCGGACGCATTGGCGCACAGGATCCTGAGCGAGCTGGGGGAGCTTGCATCTGCCGTAAAGGCTTGAAGCTCTCCCGCGTTGTTCGTGCATCGTTGTTGGTGCATCGTGGTGCGCTCTCTGGCACTCGTGATGCACGTGTGGATGCGCTCCGAGTTGGGTAGCTTCGGTTCGTTGTCCACGAACCAATGGCGAAGATCACCCACTTCCGGGACCTAAAGCCATCGCAGGTCGCCCGAGAACTAAGGAACAAGGTCCGGTCGGTCGCTCGCACCTGGCCAGCGGATGAGAAGTTCCGACTATGCGACCAGATCATCCGGTCAACCAGGAGCGTCACCGCCAATATCGCTGAAGGCTACGGCCGTTTCTATGAACGGGACAACGTCCGTTTCTGCAGGATAGCACGGGGCTCGCTTTACGAGACCCAGGACCTCTGATCACGGCCAATGATGAAGGCATCCTGTCGGAGGAGGACCTGAAGGAACTGCTCGACCTGTCCGAACGGGCCATCATGCTGATCAACGGCTACATCAAGTACCTCGTCGACCTATCGGGTGGCCGGTATTCAGCTGTCGATGAACCCTTGGCATCCTACGGGAGGGATGAAGTCCACGTACCCGCTCCACCTGCACCAGACTGTCCCTTGATCGCCGATCTTTGAGGCCAGTTCCGTCGTCGATGTTCCCGAGGACCACGTTCCCGACGAACAACGAACAACGAACAACTGGACCAATGAGCAAGATCTACCTCGACAACGCCGCCACCACACCCCTCGACCCCGAGGTGTTCGACGCCATGGTGCCCTACATGAAGGAGCACTTCGGCAACCCCAGCGCCATCCACGGTTTCGGCCGGCGGACGCGGGCGGCGGTGGAGCAGGCGCGGCGCATGGTGGCCAACTTGCTCAACTGCACCCCGGGCGAGATCATCTTCACCAGTGGCGGCACCGAGGCCGACAACATGGCCCTCACGTGCAGCGTGCGCGACCTGGGCGTGAAGCACATCATCACCAGCCCCATCGAGCACCACGCGGTGGAGCTCACCGCCGAGGCCATCGGCCACCACGGCGAGGCCAAGGTCCACTGGCTGCGCCTGCACGCCGACGGTCAGCCCGACCTCGCGCACCTGGAGGAGCTGCTGAAGGCCACCCAGGGCCAGGGCGTGCTCGTGAGCCTGATGCACGCCAACAACGAGATCGGCACGCGCATCGACCTGGAGCGTATCGGCGGCCTGTGTCGGCGCTACGGCGCGCTCTTCCACAGCGACACCGTGCAGACCATGGGCCACTACCGCTTCGACCTGTCGACGCTTCCGGTGGACTTCATCACCTGCGCGGCGCACAAGTTCCACGGCCCCAAGGGCATCGGCTTCCTGTACATGCGCAACGGCACCGGCCTGAAGCCGCTGATCCTCGGTGGCTCGCAAGAGCGCAACATGCGTGCGGGCACCGAGAACCTTTACGGCATCGTGGGTCTGGCCAAGGCGATGGAAGTGGCTTACCGCGACCTCGAGGAGCACCAGCACCACGTATCGGCCTTGAAGCAGCACATGAAGCAGCGCTTGCAGAACGAAGTGCAGGGCGTGAGCTTCAACGGCGACAGCAGTGCCGAGAGCCTGTATACCGTGCTCAGCGTCAACTTCCCAGAGGACGGCAAGAGCGAGATGCTCCTGTACAACATGGACATCGAGGGCGTGGCGTGCAGCGGCGGCAGCGCCTGCAGCAGCGGCAGCAACAAGGGCAGCCACGTGATGGCCGCGCTCTACCCCGACCAGACCGGCGCCAACATCCGCTTCTCCTTCAGCCGCTTCACCACCCAGGCCGAGGTGGACCAGGCGGTGGACGCGCTGAAGCGTGTGCTGGGCGTCACCGCGCCGAAGGTGGCCGCGGCGAAGGCCTGAGTAGTTTTTTCATTGAAGCTGTCACTCCTGGCTCGACCAGGAGTCGCGTAGAACCAACGGCACTGCCACGACGCGCTCCCGGGTCATGCCTGGGATGTCTTACGGAGTGAAATGGCGTGGTCCCTCCTTCAGTCCTCCTCCTTCTCCTCCGCCCCGCTCAATAGCACGCTCACGGCCCCCCAGCCGGGGATGTCATCCGCCAGCAGCTTCACGATGGCGGCATAGGGCAGAAAGAGCACCATGCCGCTCACGCCCCAGATGGCGCCGCCCACCAGGATGAGCACGAGCGAGGTGAACGTGGTAAGTCCGAGCTGCCGGCCCACCACCTTCGGGAAGATGAGGTTGGCCTCGAGGTATTGCACCACGGCGAACACGGCCACCACGCCCAGCGGCGCCCAGATGTTCCCGGTGCTCATCCACGCCACGCTGATCGGCAACAGGGAGCTGAGGATGATACCGACGTAGGGGATGATGGTCATGATGGCGCAGAGCAGGCCGAAGAGCCAGGCGTTGGGCACGCCGAGCAGCATGAGGCCGACGCTGTTGAGCACGCCCACGATGGCGTACACCTGCACCATGCCGAGGATGAAGCGGGCGAAGCTGCCCACCGAGCGCTGCAGGAGGCGGGGGAGGTGCGCGGCCATCTCCGGTCCAGCGAGCGCGGCGACCATGCGCACGTAGTACTGCCGGTTGTACAGCAGCAGGGCGGCGAAGATGGGGATGATGATGGCGTTGAAGGCGGCGCCGAAAAGCCCGTCCACCAAGGCGCCGAGCACCGGTGCCGCATCACCGAACTGCCCGGCGATGCGCGCCCAGAGCTTGTCCTGCGTGGCGCGCTCCAGGCCCAGGTTCTCCCGCAGCCAGGCCCGCAGCTCCTCGATGCCCACGGAGGTGTTGCCGCTGAGCATGGACCATTCGTGCAGGAAGCTGCGCACCTGCCAGGCCAGCAGCCAAAGCAGGCCGGCGATGAGCACCACCAGGATCGACAGCGCCAGGGCGATGGCCGCGCCCCGCGGGATGCGCAGGCGTTCCATGCCGTGCACCACGGGGTACAGCACGAAGGCCAGCAGCACGCTGTAGGCCAACGGCACCAGCACAGGGCGGCCCAGGTACAGCAGCACGGCGCCGGTCAGGATGCCGAAGGGAAGGATGATCCAGCGGGGCAGTGCGGCGTTCATGCGAAGCCGAAAGTACAGGTCGGCGGTCCGTGGCCCGATGAGGAAGGTCAGCTCAGCGGGATCGGGTGGCCGTTCGCGAAGCCGTTGGTCCGTGCCAGTGGCTGACCGATCGGTACGGGCCGCAGCCGTGCTCTTCGATCCGGGGGAGGTGACCGCGCGCGGCGATACGGATCCGCTTCACGACCTTCACGGCATGGACCGCACGATCCTGTTCGCCCTGGTCTCGATGCTCTTCGCCGGTATCACCGCGGTGATCGCCAAGTTGGGCATGCGGAACGTGAGCGGGGACACGGCCCTGGTGGTGCGCACCACGGTGATCTTCGGGCTGGTCTGGTTGAACGCCTTCGCCTTCCGCCATGTGCAGGCGCTGAACCTGCTCACGCGCAAGGACCACGTGTTCCTGGGGCTTTCCGGCATCACCACGTTCCTGTCCTGGCTCTTCTACTACCGGGCCATGAAGGAGGGCAACGTCTCCGTGGTGGCCACGATCGACAAGGCCAGCATCGTGGTCACCCTGCTGCTCTCGTTCTGGATCCTCAAGGAGCCCTTCACCTGGCGGCTGGCGCTGGGCGCTTCGCTGATCCTGGCCGGCCTGGTGGTCCTGGTGTGGAAGTGACCCCCGCGGTGGGCTCCGACGCTGAAGGCCGGTCATCGCCCCGACCGGTCAGAACCGCCACATGGCGCTCAGGTTGATGGCGCGTCCGTCGATCGGCGCCCAGAGCGGGATGAAGGTGGGGCGCGATGCGGTGCCGTACACCGTCCGCTCCCAGCGTGTCTGCCGCACGTCCAGCCCGTTCTCGCAGTTCAACACGAAGTTCCAGCGGCCCGTGCGGTAGCCCACCATGCCGGCCACGAACCATTGGTCGTGCGTGTTCGAGGCGTCGTAGCGCTGCTGCGGACCGTTGTAGCTGGCCTCCAGGCCCGCGCGCCAATGCTCGTTCAACTGGTGCCCCAGCGTGGCGGCCAGGCGATGCACGGGCGTGTAGCTCACCTGCGTGCGGGTGCTTCCGTTCACGTTCTCCGGCAACGTCCACGTGTAGCCGAGGTAGAGCTCGGTGGCGCCATGCGTGATGCGCACGTAGTTATCGATGCCGCGGGTAAGGGTGTGCCCCGGCGCATTGCCCAGGGTGCTTGTGCCGTCGGCGTTGTCGGTCACCACCAGGGGGGCGTCGATGCGGGTCAGGAAGAAGGTCTGGTCGAAGAACACGCTGGTCTTCTCGTTCAGCACGGTGCGGTAGGTCCATTCCGCCGTGCCGCCGGCGGAGCGTTCGGCCACGGTGCCGGGCGCGAGGTCGGGACGCGTCTCCTGCTCGGCCACCAGGCCGTAGGGCTGGGTGCGGTCGGGCAGCTGGTAGCCGGTGCCGGCGTTGGCCCGCAGCGTCAGGCGGTCGGTGGGCTTGAAGAGCGCGGCGATGCTGGGCAGCGTGAAGGTGCCGAAGGTGGCGTTGTGGTCCACGCGCAGGCCGAGCTCGATGCTGGGCCAGCGCTCGCGGTGCAGGGCGTACTGCCCGAAGGCGCCCACGGTGCGCAGGTCCTGGAGCGTGCTGTCCGCGGTATTGCTGAGCCGCATGCCCCAGTAGTTCGCGCCGAGCACGAGCGTGTTGCGTGCGGTGTGCGCCTTCCAGAAGGCCTCGCCGTACACGTTGTCCTGCCGCAGCTCCGGGGCGTTGGGGAGGAGCGTGCTCTTCGCATCCTGCCAGTAGCGACCGGCGCTGCCCTTCACCGTCAGCGAGGTGCGTTCGCTGAACTGCTGCTGCGCGATGAGGTCGCCGGCCAGGCGCTGGCTGTTGATGCGCTCGGTGTAGTGCGTGGTGTCGTCGAGCACATCCAGCGTGGCGAGGTTGCCGCCGGTGCGCTGTTCGTCCTGGGCCAGCATGCCCAGCCGGACCGTGCCCTTGTTCCAGGGCTTCAGGAAGACCTGCGGGTGCACCTGCGTCTGCCGCTGCTTGGAGATATCGGTCCAGCCGTCGCCGTCCACGTCGCGGGGCTGCTGGTCGGTGATGCCGGCGAAGAGGGTGAAGCCGGTCTTCCCGCTGAGCGGACCGTTCACGTAGGCGTTGGTGTTGAACTCGCCGAGCGTGCTGCCGTTCACCATCACCAATCCGTTGAGGCTGTCGAGCGGTGTCTTGGTGATGAAGTCGATGGCCCCGGCGATGGCGCCGCCGCCGTGGAAGGTGCTCGAAGGTCCTTTCAGCACTTCCACCTGTTGCAGGTCCAGCGGGGGAAGGCGCAGGATGTCGAAGCCGCCGCTCAAGCCACCGTATGCGGGAAGCCCGTCGCGCATCAGCAGGGTGTGGCGTCCTTGCAGCCCTTGCATCCGCACCTGGCTGGCGCCGCTCACGGCGCTGATCTGCTGCACCTGCACGGAGCTGATGTCGCCGATCATGCTGGCCATGTTGCCCGGTTTCAGGGATCCCTCCTCCAGCAACTCCTCCGCGCCCAGCACTTCGATCTTCTGGGGGGCGTCCTCGATGCGCGAGCCGGTGCGCGTGGCGGAGACGACCGCTTCCTCCAGTTCTTCAGAGGTGGCGGCGAGCTTCACCACCAGCTGCGCACCGCTGAACGGTAGCGTGAGGCGTTGCTCGCGGGTGTGGTAGCCGATGCCGGCGAAGCGCAGCACCTGGGGGCCGTCGGGGATCGCGCGTAATACGAGCCTGCCGTCCATGTCAGCGGTGGCGGCGATGTTCAGCCCCACCACCACGGCGCTGATGCCCGGCAGGGGTTCGGCGGTGGCGCTGTCCTGCACCAGCACGTGCAGGTCGGTCTGCGCTAGCGATAGCGTGCTCCAGAAAGCCAGCAGAGCGACGAGGGAGGGGCGAACGATGCGCATTGAGCCGCATCGCTTCCGGCAGGACAGGTCAGTGTTGCTCATGGTATTGAGATAGCGCGCGGGGATCATGTCGGGGTTTGCTCGGTATCTCCACATGCATCAGTCCTTCCCGCCGTCCTTGTCCTCCTCTTCCTCCACGGCCTGCTTCAGCACGGTGCCATCGGCGGAGAACCGCACTTCGAGCGTCCGTTCGCCCTGCTCCAGTTCCACCTCGTAGAAGGTGCCACGGTCCGGTGTCTCCACCGTTTCGGCCTCTTCGACCTTGCTTCCGGCGAAGGACGTGGCGATGGCCTGGGTCACGGCCGCAGGCAGGTCCGCAGGCTTGATCTCCGTTTCCGTCTCCATCCATTGGCCGGTGGGTGAGAAGGTGGCTGAGCGCTCCTTGCCGTTCTCCTTGAACTCCGCCTCGTATGCCTGGCCGTCCTCCAGCTCCCATTTCACCCCCTTGGCCTGTGCGAACTTCGCGGTGAAGGCGGTCTTGACCGGCTGGGGAACGTCGGTCTCGTTGATCTTCTGGGCGCAGGCGCTCATGCTGATCGCATGCAGGAGCAACGTGGTCAGTGGGTGGTTCATGATCGTGGGTTCAGGCTCCAAAGGGAAGGACCGATCCTGTGCACAACCTGAACGCGTTCGGGTGTTCATGCCCGGCGCACCAGGAGGCGGTGGTCCGTTCCAGGCTGTTCGTACACGAGCTGCAGGCCGTTCTGCACGGCGATCTCGTGCGCCATGGCCAGCCCCAGGCCCGTGGATGAGCTGGAGGGGTCGTCCTTGGCGAACCGATCGAACAGGGAGGAGGGCGGCACGTGCAACGGCCTGCCACTGTTGGTGATGCTGAACCCCTGGGCGTTGAGCTCGATCCGCACCGTTCCATCGGGAACATTGTGCTGCACCGCGTTCCGAAGGAGGTTGCCAACGAGGAGCTCCGCGAGGAACGGGTGCAAGGCAAGGCCGCAGGGCGATGCCTGTTCCAGCTCGATGCTCAGGTGCTTCTCCTCCACCAGGTGCTGCAAGGCCTGCAGTTGCTCGCGGAAGAGCGTGGGCCAGTCGATCGGGGAGGCGGGGAACTGTTGGTTCCCGATGCGCGCGAGCAGCAGCATGTTGCCGACCATGCGTCCCATGCGCTCCCGGGCCTGCAGGATGCCGTCGATCAGGTCCGCTTCGTCCTCCCCGATGCGCGGCGATTGGATAAGCCGGTCAAGCTGGCCTTGCATGATGGCCAGCGGGGTCTGCAGCTCATGTGCTGCCTGCTCCGTGAAGCGTTTCTGGGCGGTGTGGTCGTTGCGGAGCTTGGTCATCATCGCGGACAACGAACGGTTGAGCGTGGTGAACTCATCGATGTCCGTTCCCCGCAGGTCGGGCGGGCGGGTCCCCCCGACCTCGAAGCGGCCGATCTCCTCCAGGGTGTGATGGAACGGTCGCCACAGGGAACGGGAGAGCCTGCGGTTCAGCAGGGTGTTCGCCAGCGCCATGGCGGCCAGCAACAGGGCCAGTCCCAAGGCGATCACGGCGATCATCTCATCGGTGTTCGCCAGGGACCGCCCCACGGTGATCGTGCGCTCCGAACCATCCGGTAGCGTCACCGGAACATGGCCGATGCGCCAGGGCAGGTCCTCCTGCTCCGCCGCGTTGTACATCACCGTGTCGTGGAAGCTCACGGCCTGCGACCGGCCGGGGACCACGTCGACGAGGACGTCGGGCGCGCTGCCGGCACCGATGCTGCCGCCCCGGGCGAGTTCCCGCGCCACGCGCTCGGCCTGCAGCAGCAGTTGTTCATCCACCTCCTCCTTCACCGCGGCGGTCACCAGCGCGTAGCCGCCCATGGTGCCCAGTACGAGCATGGGCACCGTTACGGCCAGTTGGTAGCGTGCGATACGCTGGAGCAGCTTCATGCCTGGGAGTTGAACCGATACCCCAGGCCGTACACCGTTCCGATGCGCTCCCTGCACCCTTTCTCCTCCAGCTTCCGCCGCAGGTTCTTCATGTGGGTGTAGAGGAAGTTGCCGTGGTCCATGCGTTCGGCCAGATCGCCCCGAACGTGCTCCACGATGGCGCTTCGGGAGAGGACACGGTCCTTGTTCGTCGCCAGGAAGAGGAGCAGGTCGAATTGGATCGGGGTAAGGTCCACGCGTTCGCCGTTCACCTCCACGCGCTTGTCATCGGGCACGATCCGCAGCTCATCGAACTCGATGGCGCGCTGGCCGTTGAGCTGCTTCCTGCGAAAGAGCGCGCGCAGGCGGGCCACCAGTTCCGGCAGGTGGAAGGGTTTGGGCAGGTAATCGTCGGCACCCGTTGCAAGGCCCGTGATCTTGTCCTCCAGCGAGCCTTTCGCGGAGATGATGATCACCCCGGTGTCGGGCGCCTTCCGTTGCACCGCACGAACGATGTCGAGGCCATTGCCCGTGGGCAGGGTGATGTCCACCAGCACCGCATCATAGCCGTGCAGGTCCACCTTCTCCAGGGCCGAAGGGAGGTCGGACGCCGCCTCGATGAGAAAACCCTCCTCCTGCAAGTACATGCGGATGGACCGGCGCAGCTCCGGCTCATCCTCCACCAACAGCACTTTCATGCTGCAAGGTATTCCGGGGATCCTGTGCGGATCCTGCGCATGCACACGCTGGCCCGGGGATCCGCTTCACGCCCGCGAGGCCCCCATGCCCGCTACGATCCGCGACACCAACGGTCCGATCGAGGCCTCGGCGATGAGCCGCGTGTCGCCGTGCAGGAAGCCCTCGCGCTCCATGCGGTCCTGCTGGGCCAGGAGCGGGTCGAAGAAGCCGTTCACGTTGAGCACGCCGAGCGGTTGGTGATGCAGCTTCAGCTGGCGCCAGGTGAGCAGCTCGAAGAGCTCGTCCAGGGTGCCGAAGCCGCCGGGCAGCGCGATCACCGCGTCGCTCAGTTCGTGCATGCGCATCTTCCGGTCGTGCATGCTGTCCACCAGGATCAGCTCGGTGACGCCGCGGTGGGCCTCCTCGGCCTTCTCCATGAAGCGCGGGATAACGCCGATCACCTCGCCGCCGGCCTTCATGGCCGCGTCCGCCACGATGCCCATCAGCCCCACGTGGCCGCCGCCGTACACCAGGCCGAAGCCCCGTTCCACGATGGCCCGGCCGGTGCGCATGGCCGCTTCGGCGTACACCGCGTTGTTGCCGGTGCTGGCTCCACAGAATACCGCGATCCTTGGCATGCGCCGAAAGTAGGCAGGCCCGATCTTCGTGCCATGCACGCACGCTCCCTTGTCCTCGCTGTGGCCCTGGCCTCCCTCACCGCCACGGCCCAGCAGCACCTCGCGCCCATCCGCCCGAACGATCCGGCCATGCCCGCCTGGGCCCAGCTGATGTACGCTCCGGACCCCGACGTGAACGCGGTGATGGCGGCCTACGACGCCTACTACCTGGAGCACGCCTTCGTGAAGACGGTGCACACGCAGTACTACACGTTCTGGGTGAACGCCGTGCGGGCGAAGGTGGGCGACGACGGGCATGAGCACGACCTGCCGCCGGCCCAGCGCAAGGCGGTGGAGAAGCAGGTCCGCCAGCAGCAGGGCGCGGCGAAGGGCGGTGGCGGGTGGACCTACGTGGGTCCCGACAAGCACTGGGACGAGGGCGGCGCCGGTGTGGAGGTGGCCAAGCACAGCAACGTGTACACCATCGACCGGTCGGTGAGCGACCCGAACATCCTGTTCTGCGGCACCGAGAGCGGCGGCGTGTACCGCAGCACCGACCAGGCCCAGCACTGGGAACACGTGAGCCAGGACCACCTGGTGGGGGCCGTGAGCGCCATCCGCATCCATCCCACCGACCCGAACACCGTGCTTTTCAGCGCGGAGAACGAGCTGTGGCGCAGCACCGACGGCGGCGGCACCTGGGCGGTGATCGGCGACCCCGCGTTCCAGGCACTCAACATCAGCGCGTGGGAGATCGCGTTCGACCCCAGCGACCCGAACACGTTGCTGGCCGCCTGCAACCTGGGCCTGTACCGCAGCACCGACCTGGGCGACACGTGGACCGAGGTGCTGCCCAACGAGTGCATGACCATCGCCTTCAAGCCGAACGATCCGGCCACGGTGTACACCATCCAGTTCGACCCCGCGCTCAACATCAGCAAGTTCCACAAGAGCACGGACCACGGGCTCACCTGGACCCTGTACGATGCCGGCTGGTTCACCCCGCCCGCCGGTGAAACGGGGCTCTACCAGATGCAGGGCGGCCGCCTGGCGGTGACCCCCGCCGACCCGGACCGCATCTACGCCGTGCTCGTGGGCTACCAGCAGACCGGTGCCAGCATCACCACCAACGGCTGGATCGGCACCTGGGTGAGCCTCGATGCCGGTTCCACCTGGAGCAACCCGCACGGCCAGGTGGGCACGCCCTACACCGCCGCGCACCCCAACCTCATGAACTTCCAGGGCGACGATGGCGACTACACGCAGATCTTCTACAACACCTGCATCATCGCCAGCACGATCGACCCGGACCGCGTGCTGATCGGCGGCCTCAACCTGTGGCGCAGCGACGACGGCTGCACGACCTACCAGCCCGTGGGCGGCTACATCGGTCCGGTGGCGCGCACCCACCCCGACATGCAGGAGCTGCGCGTGTTCAACGACGGCAGCGGGGGCGAGGAGGTGTGGATCGGCTGCGACGGCGGCGTGTACCACAGCACCGACCTGGTGGCGAGCCACGAGGCGCGCTGCACCGGGCTGCGCGCCATCAACCTGTGGGGCTTCGATCAGGGCTGGAACGACGATGTGATGGTGGGCGGACGCTACCACAACGGCAACATGGGCTACCACGAGGACTACCCGGACAACGAGTACTTCGCGCTCGGCGGGGGCGAGGCGGCCACGGGCTACGTGAACTACAGCGACGAGCGCAAGACCTACTTCAGCGACATCGGTGGCAAGGTGCTCCCGCCGGACTTCCTCACCCAGCCGGAGGGCTTCGGCATCCAGGACAGCCCCAACGAGAGCTACGGGTTCTGCAGCAGCTCGCGCATCGCCTTCGACCACCGCTACTACAACGTGGCGTGGATGGGGCGCGACAACGTGCTCTACCGCAGCACCAACGGCGGCGGCAGCTTCACGCCGTTCCACGCCTTCGGCACGGTGGCCGCGAACAAGGTGCTCTGGCTCGAGCAGAGCTACGCCGACCCCGATGTGATGGTGGTGCACCAGGTGCAGGGCAGCACCAGCAAGCTGTGGCGCACCTCCGACGGCGGCGCGAACTGGACGCAGCTCACGCTGCCCGGCACGCAGCGCAACCTCTTCTTCAGCCTCGGCGGAACCAACGCCGGCGACATCTGGCTGGGCTACACCAACCGCCCCAACGGCCAGAAGGTGTACCACAGCAGCGATGGCGGCGCCACCTGGCAGAACATCACCACGGCCATGCTCGATGGCGCCGCGGTGTGGGGCGTGGCGCACCAGTTCGGCACCGACGGCGGTGTGTACGTGGCGCTGAAGAACGGCCGCGTGCTCTACCGCAACACCACCATGCCCGATTGGGACGAGTACAGCGCTGGTCTTCCGGTGAGCACCGAGCCCATCCGCATCGTGCCCTTCTACAAGGGCGGCAAGGTCCGCCTCGCCACCTGGAACCTGGGCGTATGGGAACAGGACCTGTACGAGCCTTCCGGCCTGATCGCCGACTTCGCCGCAGCCTTCGGCACCTTCTTCTGCCCCGGCGACAGCGTGCACTTCGTGGACCACAGCGTGTGCGGCACGGGCGCCACCTATGCCTGGAGCTTCCCCGGGGCCACGCCGTCCAGCAGCACCGACAAGTATCCCACCGTGGTGTACAACGCGCCCGGTGCGTACGACGTGACCCTCGCCGTTTCGTGGAACGGGAACACGCAGACCGTTACGAAGCAGGCCTTCATCACCGACACGCCGGGAGGGAACATCCCGCTCGCGGAGGACTTCGAGACGGCCGCCTTCCCGGAGACCTGGACCTGCGCGCACCCCACCGGCGGCAACAGCTGCTGGGGCATCACCGCCGATGCCAGCGCCTACGGTCAGGGCACCTACAGCATGCACTTCGATAACTACAACAACGACGTGCAGGGCGAACGCGATGACCAATGGCTGGGCAAGCTCGACCTCAGCGGCTCGGTGCCCGACCTGTGCTACTTCGATGTGGCCTACACGCCCTACGGCGGGCAGTACAGCGATACGCTCGCCGTGCTGGCCAGCACCGATTGCGGCGACAGCTGGACCGAGCTGTACGTATCCGGCGGTTCCGCGCTCGCCACGGCGCCGAGCACGCAGAACTTCTTCATCCCCGCCGCCGGGCAGTGGCGCACCGACCATGTGGACCTGACGGCCTACGCCGGCGTGCCCGAGCTGATCCTCGCCTTCCAGAACCGCGGCCACTGGGGCCAGGTGATCTACGTGGACAACATCAACATCGGCGACCTTTCGGCCGTGGCGGAGAACGGAAAGGCCACCCTGCGCCTCTACCCGAACCCCGCTTCGGACCGGGTGACGATCGAGGTGCTCGGCGCTTCGGACGGGACCCTGCAGGCCACCGTGGTCGATGCGCTGGGCCGTCCGGTGCAGGCGGTGGGCCTGGTGCCGATCGGCGGCCTTCGCGCCTCGGTCGATGTTTCGCACCTTGCCAGCGGAGCCTACACCGTGCTCGTCACCGGCCGGGGCATCCGCCTGGCGCAGGCGTTGCAGGTGGTGCGCTGATCGTCTATTCCTCCTCGCCGCTGTTCTTCAGCGTGGCGAGCAGCGCGTAGGCGCCCTTCACCACGATGCGGTCCTTCCGGAGCGCAGCGGCGGGTTCCACCAGCTCCACGAAGCCGTACTCCTTCGCGCCGGTGGAGACCGGCACCAAGGTGTAGCTACCGTCCTCGTTCGCGGTGAACACGGCCTGGCCTTCGCCCGTGCGCACCACGGCCTCCTCGGGCACGCACCACACGCTGTCCGTGCGGCTCTCCAAGGTGGCGCTCATGGCCATGCCCGGCACCAGGTCCCTCGGGGCCTTGGTGAAGTGGCAGTGCACCACCGTGCTGCGGTCGTTGTCCAGGCTGCGGCCCACCAGGATCACCTCGGCCTCGTACTCGTCAGCCGGGTGCGCGGTCGGACGCGCATGCACCTCCTGGCCCACCTTCACCTGCGGCAGGTCCTTCTCGAACACGGTGAGCGCAAGGTGGATGTCCTTCGGGTCCACCAGCTCGAACAGCACATCGGTGGGCTGCACGTAGCGGCCGATGTTCACCTTCACGCTGCTCACCCAGCCGTGGATGGGCGAACGCAGCGCCACGCTGCGCGAGAGGTTGTCGGCGGTGAGCCTGCCCGGTTCGATGCCGATGAGGCGGAGCTGTTCGGCCAGGGCGCGCAGCGTCACCTGTTCGGTGTTCAGCGCCGTGGCCGCCTCCTGCAGCACCTTGTCGCTCGTGGTCTTCGTCGCGTTCAGCGCCTTCTGCCGCTCGAAGTCCATGCGCAGCAGGTCAACACGGCCCTGTGTCACGAGGTAATCCTGCTGCAGCTGGATGAAGCGTGCGTCCTCGAGGAAGGCGAGGGCCTGGCCCTGCTGCACCTCCATGCCGGGGAGCAGGTCGGTGCTGCGCAGGTAACCGCCCAGCGGCGCGCTCACGCTCACCAGGTTCTGCGGCGGTACCTCGATCACGCCCTGCACAGGCAGCAGCACGCCGAGCGAGCGGCGGTCGATGGCGGCTGTGGCCACACCGGCGTTCCTGAGCTGTTCGGGCGTGAGGGAGACGGTGTGCGCGCTGGGGGCGGGCGCCTCCTTCGCGGGCTCTTCGGGCGCGGTGGAGCAGGCGACGAGGGAGAGGAGGGCGAGCGCGAGTACCGAAGGGGTCGGGCTGGTGAGAAGACCGTGGGTGCGCATGGGATGCGTGGGGGTCATTGTTCGTTGTAGGGTTCGAGCTCGATGCTGATGCGGCCCAGGGCCAGGAGCGCATCGAGGTGCTCCAGCGTAAGGTTGATGGCCTGCCCGTTGAGCAGGCTCCATTCGAGGCGGTCGATCTGGCCGTTGGACAGGGCCTCCTGCGACGCCTTGCGCAGCTGGTCCGCCTCCAGCGTGGCCCCTTGTTCCAGGGCTTCCACGCGACCGAGCTGCGCGGCGTAGCGGTCGCGCAATTGGTGGAGCTGGGTGCGGAGCTCCTGCTCCAGCGCGGCCACCTCGTTCGTGGCACGCTCATGGTCGATGCGCGCGGTCTTGGTGCGGGCGTCCTGCGCGCCGAAGAACAGGGGCACCCCGATGCCGGCCTTCACGGTGGTGAAACGGTCGCCGCGGCCATAGATCACCGCGCCATCGGGCACCGAGGGCGACCCGTTCAAGGTCATGGAGGCCACACCGAGCGTGAGTCCGGGCAGCATGCTGCTGCGTTCGGACCGCCACCGCGCCTCGGCCGAGCGCTCCTGCTCCTGCGCGGCGCGCATCAACGGGTGCCGGGCCACGGCGCTGTCCCCGGGCATGGCCGATGGCAGCAGTTTCAGGTCGCCGGGCACCGTGCGCACCGGCACCGGGCTGTTCACCAGCTGCTGCAGGCGTGCGCTGGCCTGGGCCAGGGAGGCCTCCACCTGCTGCAGGCGCGCGCGGATGAGCATGGCCTGTGAGCGCGCCGTGGCGCGTTGAAGGGCGTTGGCCGCGCCCAGGTCGAAGCGCTGCTGCTCGCCGGCCACCGCGGCGGTGTGGATGCTGTCCGCAGCGGCGAGCTCCGCCCGCATCCGCTCGAGCACGCGCACCTCGTGGTAGGTCTGCCGCACGTGCACCCGCAGCTCGCGCTCGCGCAACAGCTCCTCCCAGCGGAGCCCTGCCGCGCTGTGCTTGAGCATCTTCCGGCGTTGGGTGTACACGCTGGGGAAGGCGAGGCTCTGGTCGATGCCGATGCGGTCGTCGTTGGCGTTGGTGTTGATCTGGCCGTATTCGTAGGTGACAGCGGTACGCGGCAGGTCCCAGGCCTCGCCGATCATCCGTTCGCCGGCCTCGGCGCGAAGCGCGGCACCGCGCAGCATCAGGTTGTTCCGCAGCGCGCTGTCCACCGCCTGTTCCATGGTGAGCACGCGCGCGGTGGACTGGCCGGACGAGGCGAGCGGGGCCAGGAGCAGGAGCAGGGCGGTGACGCCGGTGGCCGCCGCCGCACCACCGGTGCCTTTCCGCTTGCGGAAGGCGAGCATGTACAGCGACGGCAGCACGAAGAGCGTGAGGAAGGTGGCGGTGATGAGGCCGCCGATCACCACGGTGGCGAGCGGGCGTTGCACCTCGGCGCCGCTGCCGTTGCTGAGCGCCATGGGCAGGAAGCCGAGCGAGGCCACGCTGGCCGTCATCAGCACGGGGCGCAGGCGGTTGGCGGTGCCGGTGCGGATGCGTTCGGCCAGGTCGGCGAGGCCTTCCTTCCGCAGGTGCTCGAACTCGCTGATGAGCACGATGCCGTTGAGCACCGCCACGCCGAAGAGGGCGATGAAGCCCACACCGGCCGAGATGCTGAAGGGCATGCCACGGCCCCACAGGGCGAACACACCGCCGATGGCGCTGAGCGGCACCGCGCTGAACACCAGCAGGCTCAGCTTCAGGTTGCCGAAGGCGAAGTAGAGCAGGAGCAGGATGAGCAGCAGCGCGATGGGCACCACCACGCTCAGGCGCTGCTTCGCCTCGATCAGGTTCTGGAAGGTGCCGCCATAGGTGATGAAATAACCGGCCGGCAGCTTCAGCTCCGCGTCCACCTTGCCCTGCAGCTCGGTGACGATGCTCTGCACATCGCGGCCCCGCACGTTGAAGCCGATGGTGATGCGGCGCTTGGCGTCCTCGCGCTGCACCTGGTTGGGCCCGTCGATCACGTCCACCTGCGCCAGCAGGCCCAGCGGCACCGGCTTGCCCATGGGCGTGGGCACGAGCAGGCGCTGCACATCGGTGAGCTCGGTGCGGCTCTGTTCGCGGGCCCGCACCACCAGGTCGAAGCGGCGCTCGCCCTCGAACACCTGGCCGGCCACGCTGCCGGCGAAGGCGGTGCGCACCACATCGTTCACGGCCTCCACGTCGAGCCCATAGCGCGCGAGCGCGGCACGGTCGTGCTTCACCACGATCTGGGGCAGTCCGCCCACGCGCTCCACGTACAGGTCCTTGGCGCCGTCCACGCGGCCCACCAGGTCGCCCAGCCTTTGCGCATAGGCGGCCAGCGTGTCGAGGTCCTCGCCGTAGATCTTGCACACCACGTCCTGGCGCGCGCCGGTCATCAGTTCGTTGAAGCGCATCTGCACGGGGTATTGGAAGCCGAAGGACACGCCCGGCAGCGTGCTCAGGGTGGTGCCCATCCGGCCGGCCAGCTCGTCGAAGGTCTTCGCGCTGGTCCATTCGCTCTTGGGCTTCAGGATCACCATCATGTCCGCCGCCTCGATGGGCATGGGGTCCGTGGGGATCTCGCCGCTGCCGATCTTGGCCACCACCTTCTGCACTTCAGGATACTCCCGCTTCAACAGGCCGGCGGCCTTCTGCACGGTCTCCACGGTGTTGGTGAGCGAGCTGCCGGTGAGCAGCCGCGTGTCCACCGCGAAGTCGCCCTCCTCCAGCTTGGGGATGAACTCGCCGCCCATGCCGGCCAGGATCCCGCCGGCCACGATGAGCAGCAGCACGGCGGCCACCACCAACCGCACCGGCCGCGCGATGGCCCTGTTCAACCCCTTGCGGTAGGACCTCCCGACGCGCTCCAACAGCCGGTCCGTGCGGGTAGGGGGCGCATCGGTGCGCTTGCTCAGGAACAAGGCGCTCATCATGGGCACGTACGTGAGGGAGAGGATGGCGGCGCCGAGCACGGCGAAGGCCACGGTCTGCGCCATGGGCTTGAACATCTTGCCCTCGATGCCCTGCAGCGAGAGGATCGGCAGGTACACGATGAGGATGATCACCTGGCCGAACATGGCGGAGTTCATCATGCGGCTGGCACTTCCCCGCACCACCGCGTCCATCTGCGCCTGCCCCAGCCGCACGGCGTTGCGGTGCGCGCCACCGTGCATGTGGTGCAGCACGGCCTCCACGATGATCACCGCCCCGTCCACGATGAGGCCGAAGTCGAGCGCGCCCAGGCTCATCAGGTTGCCGCTCACGCCGAAGAGGTTCATCATGATCACGGCGAAGAGCATGGCCAGCGGGATCACCGAGGCCACCACGAGGCCGGCACGCAGGTCGGCCAGGAAGAGCACCAGGACCAGCACCACGATCAGCGCGCCTTCCAGCAGGTTGGTCTCCACGGTGTGGATGGCGTTGTTCACCATCTTGGTGCGGTCCAGGAAGGGTTCGATGGTGAGCCCTTCGGGAAGCGTCCGTTCAATGGTGGCGATGCGCTTCTTCACCCGCTTGATCACGGCGCTGGAGTTCGCGCCTTTCAGCATCATCACCACGGCGCCGGCCACCTCGCCCTCGTCGTTGTACACCATGGCCCCGAAACGCGTCGCCGTTCCCAGGCGCACCTCGGCCACATCGCGCAACAGCACGGGCGTGTGGTCGGGCAGCACCTTCACCTGCATGCTGCGGATGCCGTCCATGTCCTCCAGCAGGCCCTCGGTGCGGATGAAGAGCAGCGCCGGGCCTTTCTCGATGTAGGCCCCGCCGGTGTTGGCGTTGTTGCGGGCCACGGCGTTGAACACCTCGGCCAGGGTGATGCCCATGGCGGCCAGGCGCTCGGGGTCCACGGCGATCTCGTAGGTCTTCAGGTTGCCGCCGAAGCTGCTCACATCGGCCACGCCTTCGGTGCCGAGCAACTGCCGGCGCACGATCCAGTCCTGGATGGTGCGCAGCTCCGTGGGACCGTACCGGCCTTCGTATCCGGGCTTCGGCCTCACCACGTACTGGAAGATCTCGCCCAGGCCCGTGGTCACCGGTCCCAGTTCGGGCTTGCCTAGGTCCGTGGGGATGGTGAGCTGCGTGAGCCGCTCGGTGACCTGCTGCCGCGCCCAGTACACGTCCGTGGCGTCGTTGAACACGATGGTGACCACGCTGAGCCCGAAGCGGCTGAAGCTGCGCTGCTCGATGATGCCGGGCACGTTGCGCGTGGCCTGCTCGATGGGAAAGGTGATGAGGCGCTCGATGTCGCCGGCGCCGAGCGCAGGGCTCACCGTGATCACCTGCACCTGGTTGTTGGTGATGTCGGGCACGGCGTCGATGGGGAGGTGCCCCACGTTGTAGGCGCCGTAGCCGATGAGGCCCAGCACGAGCAGGCCCACGATGAGCTTCTGGTGGATGGAGAATGCGATGATGCGGTCCAGCATGGGATGCGGATTGAAGTGGGAGGAGACCAAGGTGCCGCGCGAGGCGGTCCATCGGCTCGGCCGGACCTACGGGAAAAGGGCGGTGCGGCCTGGGTTCAGGCCAGCGGTCGGGGGGGCTGCAGCATGGCGCTGCGGAAACCGGCCGACAGGTCGTCGTCCGGCAGCGGGATGGCCAAACGGCCCCCGAGCTCCTCGGGGAAGCTCACCGGGGCAGGGCCCTCGCTGGCGATCAGCTTGATGACGCACTGGTCCAGTGCGGTGCCGTGATGATGGTGGAAGGGCAGGTCCTCGTGCTCCTGGTGGTCCTCCTTCGCATGCGCAAGCTGGCTGTAGTGCAGTGCGAGAAAGCCTTCCAGGTCGAGGCCGGGTTGCTCGGCGCGATGCTCCAGGAAATGCGCCACCAGCGCCGGAAGCTTGATCAGCTCCGGAGCGAACAGGTAGCCCTGCACCCAAAGGATCAAGGCGGTGGCCAGGAAGCGCATCGTTCGCAAAGCTAGGCCAGTGTCCGTCAACCCGAGGGTGAGGATTGTCACGTCATCCTTCGGCGCGCTTCGATCGCCCACAGCAGTTCGTCCACGAAGGCCTTGGTGCGCTTGGCCCAGGCCTCGGGGTCCGCAGGCTCGCCCGCCTCGTTGAAGGCCTCCTGCACCTTGGGCACGGGCAGGTGCGCGCTCACCACCCAGGCCTTGATCTTCCACAGGCTCAGCACCAGGGAGGTGGCCACCTGCATGCCGCCGAAGGGACCGTTGCTCACCGTGCATAGGGCCACGGGCTTGCGCTTCCACTCGTCGACCAGCAGGTCCACCACGTTCTTCAGGCTGGCCGGGTAGCCGCCGTTGTACTCCGGCGTCACGATGATCACCCCGTCGGCCTGCGAGAAGCGCTGGGCGAAGTCTACCACGTCCGGGGCCGGGTCGTGCTGGAATTTCAGGCGTTCCTCGAAGAGCGGGAAGCGGTAGGCGGCCAGGTCAAGCAGCTCCACGTCGGCAGTGCCGCCCAGGGCGCGTTGCAGGTACAAGGCCATGCGGTGGCTGTTGCGGCCTTCACGCACACTGGCGGAGAGGATGGCGATGCGGGGCATGCACGCAAGGTACCCTGCGCCGCCTCACAGCTCGAACTCCTGCTTCTTCAGCAACACTCCATCGGTGGCGAAGCAGATGGCGTACCGGCCTTTCGCCCAGCCCTGCACGGTCACCTCCACCTGGATCCTGTACATGCCCTGGCGCAGGTCGCGACCCTCATCGAGGGTGTACACCGTGCGGCCCCGTTCGTCCTTCACCACGATGGTGAGGAAGCCGGCGTGGCGCTGGGTGAACTCCACATGGCCGGTGATGTGCACGGGGCTTGGGTTGAACACGCGTCCGTCCACCGGTGGCGCGTAGGAGGTGGTGTACCAGGGCACCGGCCGGCCGGTGAGTGTGGAGACGAAGGTGCGCAGGGCCTGTGTGGCCTGCGCATCGCCCGCGTCGATGCCGCTGAGGTCGTGCCCGTCGCTCACCGCCCACACGGCCTGCTGCACCGCGTCGTCATCGAAATGCCCCTCGGCGATGAAGCGCGCGAGCTTCTGCAAGGGCTCGGCGGCCATGCCGCCGGTGAGGAAGGTGCTGCCCTCACCGGGGCCGCCCATGCTGGCCTCGCAGCAGAAGGCCCTGCAGCTCACCGTGCGCGAGGCCCGCGGGGCCAGGGCCAGCACCTCGTCCTCCACCACCAGCAGGTCCTGTAAGGTGCTGTCCTGGCTCGTGAACCGCCAACCCGCGGGGATCCTTACGCGCATCGTATCGATCCGCAGGTTGTTCAGCTTCACGTTCACGCATTCGCCCGAATGGCCACCGGCGCCGGTCACCGTCATCGCCAGCTGCCTCCCCTTGAGCAGGGCCGCCAGGTCGGTGGGCGTGTTGGCCGCAGCGTGCAGGGTGATCAGGGCCGCAGGCAGAACGAGGGGAGCGCGTCGCATGGTGCCGTGTTTTCCGGTGAACGCGGTTCAGGCGGCGATCCTTGCGCATGACCTCACCACCGCTTCCGCTCGCTCCACCCAAAGGTCCACTCCGGGGTCACGAGCTCGGCGCCGTCGTTCAGCTCGAACCACGCGCCCAGTTCAGGATGTTCCAGGTTCTTCACCACATGAATGTCCTGTGCGGGCATGTAGCTCTGGGCGAGCAGGAAATAGGTGCGGCCATTCTCCGTGCGTGCGACATCCACCACGATCATGGCGTGACCGGGGCTGCTACCGTGGATGAACACGTCGCCGGGCTCGAGCGCCCGGGCCGAGGCGTCCTGCAGTTCCTTGCTCAGGCTCAAGGTGCCGGCATAGGTGAAGACCTTCTCCAGGTAGGCGAGGAGCGCAGTGTGCGAGCTGTCCGGTCGTCCGCCGCCGACCCAGCGTGTGCCGTGCGCGCCTTCCACCTCGATCCGTTGCCCGTTCGCCCAGCGCCGGAAGTCGGTGCGGAAGCCGTTGGTGAAGTGGAAGTGGATGTCGTCGAGGCGTCCTTGGGCGAAGAGGTGCTCGGCCCGCAGGCGCATCACCGCATCGGCGCATTGCTGCAGGTCGCGCCGGCCCACGCTCAGGTCCACCACGGCGGCGTGCACGTCCTGCCGCGGCTTCAAGCTGCCATCGTACAGGTGCACGGGCGCGTCGCTGGCCTTCAGGCGAAGGGTGCGCAGGGTGTGGCCGAAGCTGCCGGGCGGCAGCGGAGCACGCGTGGCGCCTGCGGGAGGCGCGAAACGGGCGGCGATGGTGGAGCCGGTGTCCAGTGCCACGGGAAGAACGACAGGGGCACCGTTCGACGGGCTCCGGGTGACAGGGGCAGGACCGACCGCACAGGCCAGGATCAGCGGACCAGCGAGGATGAACAGGGGAGCACGCATGCCCGATGCAATGCGCGGCACGGACCGAAGTAACTACGCCTGTGCCCCGGCCTTCTGGGCCTCCACCGTCGGCTTGGGCGGCAGGTAACCGAAGAGCCGGTTGTCCTTGATCATGTTGTCCACGTAAGGCGGCACCATGTCCTCCCAGCCCTCCTGCCCGCCACGGATCATGTCGAGCACGGCCTTGCTGAAGATGTGCAGCACCTTGGGGTCGTAGCTCTCGATGTCCACCAGGCGCTTGTTGTGCAGCAGGTAGTCGTAGAGCGGACGCAGGCGCGGGTGCACCGGCATGTTGTCCGTGGTCATGACCTCGGCCTCCTTGTTCGGCTTGCTGGGGTACACGTACACCTTCAGGTCGCGGGTGAAGAGGATGCCGAAGGCCTCGAGCATGCCGCCGTTCAGGTGGCGGTAGTACTTCTCCTCGAAGACCTCGATCAGGTTGTTCACGCCCATGATCAGGCCCATGCGCGCCTTGGTGTAGCGGCTGAAGTACTCCACGAGCTTGTAGTACTCCTGGTAGTTGCTGATCAGCACGGTCTGCCCCAGGGAGCAGAGGATGTCGGCGCGGTCGATGAAGTCCTTCTCGTCCACATCGCCGGTATCGGCCTGCAGGTTGTTGAGCGTGATCTCGAAAAGCACCTGCAGGTTCTGACGGTCAACCCTGTTCTCCTTGATGAACATGTTGTACCCGTTCATGATCATGTCGATGTTGACCTTGGTCACGGGCCTGAAGCTGCCGCGGATGGCGAGGATGTTCTTCTTGTAGAGCACCTCGCTGGCCTGCAGGTTCTGGCCGTCGGGACCGAAGATCACGGCGTCGGTGTAGCCGCGCTTCACCAGCTGCAGGCTCAGCAGGCGGTTGTCCACCTGGCTGAAGTCGGGCCCGTTCATCTGGATCATGTCCACCTCCACCACGTGCCGGCTCACGTTGTCGTAGAGCGCGGTCATGATCTCCTGCGGATCGCGGTGGTGGAAGAAGCAGGCGTGGATGAGGTTGGTGCCCATCACGCCGATGCTCTCCTGCTGGAGGCTGATGTCGGGGTCGTGCAGGCGGAAGTGGATGATGACGTCGCTGGTGGGACGATCGGGCGCGGTCTGGAAACGGACCCCCATCCACCCGTGGCCGCTGTGGGGCTTCTCGTAGGTGCTTGTGGCCACCGTGTTGGCGAAGGTGAAGAACTTCTTCGTCGGGTGGTCGGTGCGGTTGAGGCGCTCGATCATGAGGCCGTACTCGTGCCCCAGCATGTTCTTCAGGCGGCTCTCGCACACGAAGCGGTTGCCGGGCTCCTTGCCGTAGATGGCGTTGCTGAAGTCCTTGTCGTAGGCGCTCATCGCCTTCGCGATGGTCTGGCTGGCCCCCCCGGCACGGAAGAAGTGACGTACGGTCTCCTGGCCCGCACCGATCTCGGCGAAGGTCCCGTAGAGGTCCGGGTCGAGGTTGATGCGCCGGGCTTTCTGCCCCGGGCTTAGCGGTACCCGGTGATGGTCGATCGTGGTCATGCGCACAGGCCGTTCAGGCCGTTCGGTCCGTAGGTGCAAAGGTAGCGGGTCCGCGCCGCTCCAAGGGGTGATGAAGATCAGCCATGGAGGGTGCTCGTGCATGGCCGTTCGGCCCTGCCCGGGCGCTAGAGCGGCCCGCGGGCCTTGAGGGCGATGTACGTGTTGATGACGTTCACGCTCAGGTCCTCGGGCCGCGTGAGGATGGCACCGATGCCGTGCCGCTCGAGCTCCAGCACCACCTGCCGCTTCTCGTGCATGTAGCGCTCGGTGATCGTGCGGACGTAAACCCCCGCGGTGTCGGTGGGGCGGGCCCGCAGGTCCTGCTCCAGTTCGGTGTTCAGGAAGAAGACCACCACCACCCGGTGCACGGTGGCCAGTCGGCGCAATGCGGGCAACTGACGTGACAGGCCGTTCACGCTCTCGAAATTGGTGTACAGCACCAGCAGGCTGCGCTGGGGGATGTGCCGCCGCACGGTGGCATACAGCACCTCCATGTCCGATTCGGCATGGTCGGTGCGCAGGGCGTACAGGGCGCCCAGGATGCGGCGCAGTTGCCCATGCTGGCGGGCGGCCTGCACCACCTGGTGCACCTTGTTGCTGAACACGAGGAGCCCGGCGCGGTCCTCCTTCAACAGGGCCACATCGCTCAGCACGAGCGCGCTGTTGAGGGCATGGTCCAGCAGGCTCAGCCCGTCGAAGGGCAGCTCCATGGTGCGGCCCGCGTCGATCACGGCGTACACCTGCTGGGCCTTCTCGTCCTGGTAGTGGTTCACCATCAGGCGGCCGCGGCGCGCGGTGGCCTTCCAGTTCAGCGTGCGCGGGTCGTCGCCCGGCGCATAGTCCTGGATGTGTTCGAACTCCACATGCTGGGCCACCCGGCGCACCTTCTTCGCCCCGGCGAGCAACAGCCGGTCGCTGATGGCCATGAGCTCGTAGCGGCGCAGGTGGAGGAAGCTGGGGAACACCGCCACTTCGCGCCCGCCGGCCAGGGCGTAGCGCCGCTCCACCAGCCCGGCCCCCAGGCGCACGAACACGTTGACGTGGCCGTAGGCGTAGGCGCCGCGCTCGCGGGGCCGCACCGCATAGGCGATCCGGGTCGCGCCACCGGGCGCCATGGCCGCATGGAACACGAGGTCGCGCCGTTGGAACCGCACCGGCAGCTCGTCGATCACCCGCACCCGCACCGGCAGGTGGTAACGGCTCTCCAGGCGGATGGACACCGGGTTCTCGTCGCCGTTGCTCCAGCGGTCGGCGGTGAGGCGCTCGGCCGTGAGCCCTTCGCGCGTGCCGTAGAGCACCAGCATCTCGCCGAGCCACACCAGGGCCACCCCAAGGAGCGCGGCCGTGGCCACGCCTTCCAGCAGCGGTACGAAGTGGCCCGCCACGAAAAGGACCACGATGCACCAACCGGCCGCGAAGGCGCGGCGGGTGAGGTACAGCGAGGCGAGGTTCCGTTTCACCGGGGCACCTCGGTGCGTTCGATCAGGCGGCGCACCACATCATCGGTGGTGAGCCCTTCCATCTCGCGCTCGGGGGTGAGCACGATGCGGTGGCGCAGCACCGGGGGCACCACGAACTGGATGTCCTCCGGGGTCACGAAGTCGCGGCCGTCGATGGCGGCGGCGGCCTTGGCCCCCATGAGCACGGCGAGCGAGGCGCGGGGCGAGGCGCCCAGCATCAGCGCAGGGTCGTGCCGCGTATGGTCGATGAGCTGGGCGATGTAACGCAGCAGCCGCGGCTCGCAGCGCACGGCACGCACCAGGGCGCGGGCATGCTCCAGTTCGGCCGGGTGCATCACGGGCTGCGCCGCCAGCACGCTCAAGTGCTCCGTGCCGCCGTGGTAACGCTCCAGGATGGCCACCTCCTGCTCCAGGTCCGGGTAGGCGATCACGATCTTGAAGAGGAAACGGTCGAGCTGCGCCTCGGGCAGGCGGTAGGTGCCTTCCTGCTCGATCGGGTTCTGCGTGGCCAGGATCATGAAGGGGCGCTCCAAGGGATAGGTCACCCCGTCCACCGTTACCTGCCGCTCCTCCATGGCCTCGAACAAGGCCGCCTGCGTCTTGGCCGGCGAGCGGTTGATCTCGTCCACCAGCACGATGTTGCTGAACACCGGCCCGGGCCTGAAGGTGAAGGAGGCCGTTCGCGGGTCGAACACGCTTGTGCCGATGAGGTCGCCGGGCATCAGGTCGGGGGTGAACTGGATCCGGCTGAAACGCGTGTCGATCGTACGGGCCAGGAGCTTCGCGGTGAGGGTCTTGGCCAGCCCGGGCGCCCCCTCGATGAGCACGTGGCCATCGCTCAGCAGCGCGATCATCAACAGGTCCATCATGCGGTCCTGCCCCACGATCACCCGCGCCACCTCGGCGCGCACGCGGCCCATGAGGTGCTGCAGGAAGGGGTTCGCGGGTGCTGCGCCGGGTAGGGGCGGGGGAACGGGAGGGAGGTCCCAGGGAGCCTGGTTCGGGTCGGTCATGGTCAGTGCCTGAATTTCGTGCGTAGGTCGTTCAGTTCGTCGCTCAACTGAAGGAGCTGGATCTCGGAGAGGTGCGTGGCCCTGGCGATGCCGTCCAGCCGGTCCAGGTGCTTGCGCATGGCGCCTTCCGGCATGCCGGCCTTGCGGGCCAGGTGCGCGGCGGTGGCCGCATCGTTCTCGAAGTGCCGCAGGTAGGTGAGCTGCCGCACGTCCTCCTTGAAGTAGGTGATCATGCGGCGCGCCAGGGCGGCATGTTCGGCCTTGGCCAGGTAGAGCATGGCCACCGTACGGACGAATTCGCGGGTGGTGTTTCGCAACGGTGCCAGCACGGGGATGGGCCGCTGTTCGCGCTTGCTGCGGAAGAGCATGTGCAGGAGCACGAGCGCCAGCGCCAGCCGGAAGGCGGTGTTGAGCGATGACTGGCGGATCACCCAGCGCATCGGGGTGTCGTCCACGCGGCGCCCCACCTTGTAGCGCTCGTCCCACAGCACCGGCAGCTCGGGCAGCGCCGTGAGCAGGTCGGCCATGAAGCGATCGTTGCCGTTCTCCAGCAGCCCCAGGTTGGTGATCGCCACGGGCACCGAGCACAGCCAGATGCGGCCCCGGCCCCACGGCCGGCTCATGAACACGGGTTCGCTGCGACCGTTCACGGCCAACACCTGCCAGGTGCTGTCCGTTGGTGTCCACGCGGCCGTGGCATGGGCCGCGGCGTACGCATGCCCCGGTGACCCGGGTGTAAGAAAGCGGAGGGTGACCTTGTCGCCGGAGGCCGGGGTGCGGCTCATCGCCGTGCCCAGCGTGTCGAGCAGGGCGATGCCGAGCTGCTCGGCGGCGATCAGTACCGCATCCCCTTGCTCCACGCGCGCCAACAGGCCCTCCTGGTCCGGGCGGCCCGGATCGAACACGGTGTTCACGAAAAGGTGCAGCACCGGTGCCGCGGCCGTGTCGAGCGAGGCGGCCGTGCGGCCGATCGGCGCCTCCACGGTGCGCACCCCGCGCCTGAACAGGTCGGGCAGCCGGTCGTACACGAGCTGGGCCCCGTAGGGCGTGCGCTTGTACCGGGAGTAGTTCGGGTTCCAGTCCACCGGTTTCGGGCGCACCGCCTCCTGGTAGCCCAGGAAGAGCACCACGGCACCGGCCACGGCCAGGTAGATCCTTTCGCCACGGGTCATGAACGACGGCGGTGCTGGCGGAAGGGGACGATGAGCGCTTCGTACGTCGGCCCGTCGAGGTGGACCGAGCCGTACCACACCCACTGGAAGGTGCGGGCCATGGTGGCGAAGCCCGCGCGCAGGGTGGGGTCGGTGATCTGCTGGCGGTAATCGCGGTCGGTGAGCTCCGGCCGCCAGCGGATGATGCCCGCCGCGGACAGGTCGCGCAGCACGAAGAGGTAGTGCAGCCGTAGCGCCCTCCGCCACTCACCCCGGGCCTCCGCCTCCCGGATGAGCGCAGGGATGTCCTCCACGGCCACATCCTCGTGCAGGGTGGCCACCTCACCGGCGTGCTTCGGCGGTCGCACGATGGCCTTCACGAAAAGACTTCCGCGCAGGTAGAGCAGCAGGAACACCACGGCGGCCACGAGCACGATCACCCACAGGTGTTGGATCACCCAGGCGGACGCGGCGTTGCCGAGCACCGCGCGCAGCACCTCCTGCAACCAGGCCAGGAACCTCTCCCAGCCAGTGGGGTCCAGCGCCTCGCCAGGGGTCCATTGCAGCTCGGGGTCGGCCCTGTACGCTTCGAGCGCATCGGGGTCGAAGGCCCGGTCGCCACCGGCGCCGCGCAGCACGCTCCAGGCCCCGCCGGCGCACGGCAGCAGCACGGATCGAAGGAGGTGCCCCGGAGCGGTCACAGTGAATCGAACGTACGCACCTGGTCGCGCAGCCCCACGTTCTCCTTCTGTTCCACCAGGGAGAAGTAGCGCATGGCGTTCGCGACGGAACTGATGGGGTAGGTGATGAGGCCGGTGCCGAGTGATACGATCATCAGCACGGGGAACCAGATGGTGAGCGCGGTGATCCCCGCCGCCTCGTCATCGGGTCCGCCCGTCATGCCGGTGAACTCGCCGATGCCGAGGATGGAGTTGATCGGCAGGGTGAGCACCTGCTGGATCACGTATTCGATCAGCCCCATCACGATGAGGATGCCGAAGGTCTCCCACCACTTGTCCTTGATCAGGGTGAAGGCCCGGCTGATGGAGCCCGACGCGCCCGAACGCTCCACGGCATGGCAGGCCGGTGCGATGCTCAGGGCCACCGCGCAGTAGATGCCGGGGATGATGAGCAGCAGCATGGAGCCGATGATGATGAGCATGCTCAGGAACCCGAGGCCGAAGTAGGAGCCCAGCTGGCCGAGGCCGCGTTTCACCAGCGCACCGGTGGTGAGCGTATGGTGCTCGCCCAGCATGTAGGCCCGCACGTACTCGTTCACCATGCTGAAGCACAACAGGTACACCGCCAGCATCATCAGGTAGGCCAGGATGGCGGGAACGATGAACGAGCCCAGCGCGGTGAAGGCGCTCCCGGTGTCGAACACGCCACTGGCCGCCAGGTCCTTCACGTTGTTCATCAGCAATCCGATGAGCAGGCCGCAGATCACCAAGGGGGGCGCCCCCACCAGGAGCACGGGCTTGTAGATCCCCTGCCAGTTCTGCTTCAGGAAGGTGAAGGTGTCGGAGATGTTCTGGCCCAGGTCACGCACCTGGCGCAGCTGGATCGGGGTTACGTCGGACATGAAAGGGGAGGATGATGAAGTAGGCGATGAGGAAGGCGAGGGACAGGCCGATGATGACGAGGGTAAGGGCCACCGGCATGTGGGGCACCCGCCGCGTGACGAACGACTCGAGGAAGGCCGCCACGATGAACACCGGTACCAGGCCCATGGCGATGGTCAACCCGCGCCGGGCGCCGGCCATGATGCTCACCCGCCGGGGAAGCGTGCCGGGGTGGAGCATGGCGTTGCCCAGGGTGAAGCCCGCCGCACCGGCGATGCAGATGGCCGTGATCTCCAGGGTGCCGTGCAGCCAGATGCTGAGCACGCTCTGCACGCCCACGCCCTGCTCGAAGAAGAAGTATTGGAACGCCCCCACCATGAAGCCGGTCTGCGCAAGCTTCACCGCGGTGCCAAGGCCGAACAGCACGCCGGCGGCGAAGGTGAACAGGGCCACCCACACGTTGTTGAAGGTGATGAAGAGGAACATGCTGCCGGCGGGCTGCGACCCGTAGATGGCCATCGGCTCGCCACGCTGGATGTTGCGGATGGTCTCGTCCACGTACGCATCACCCCCGGGGATCACCAGCCGCACGAAGTCGGGGTCGTGGTGCGCCGACCACGCGCCGATCACGGCCGTGAGCAGGAAGAGCCCGAAGGAAAGGGCCAGCTCACGCCCGGCACCCGCCACCGCCAGGGGCACCTCGCGCGTCCAGAAGGTCTTGAACCGCCGCCGGTCCACCGGCTTGTTCCGGTACACGTACTGGTGCACGTGGGCGGCCAGCCCGTTGAGGTAGGTGACCACCGCGCTGCGCGGGTAATAGGTGCGCGCGTAGCTCAGGTCGTCCATCAACCGCACGTACAGCTCCGAGGCCTCGTCGGCGCTGAGCCCCTTGAGCTGCTGGCCGGCGGCTTCCAGCCGCGACCAACGGTCCTTGCTCTTCTTGATGAACGCGGCCTCGCGCATGGGGATGATCCAAACTTAGGCGATGGCGGCCCACCGCCGTGCGCAGGAGCGCCGCGTTATTTTGGCGCCCGCATGGAAGGGATCACCATCCGCACGGCACAGAACGTGGATGTGCGTTACGAAGTGGCCAGCTTCGGCGACCGCCTGGTGGCCTACCTCATCGATGTGCTCATCATGGTGGCATGGGTCATCGCGCTGGTCCTGGCCCAGCAGGTGGACTCCCGGCTCATGGACGAGCCCATCCTCTTCATGGTGGTGGTGATGCTCCCGTTCTTCTTCTACCACCTGGCCTGCGAGATCCTCATGAACGGCCAGAGCGTGGGCAAGCGCGCCCGGCGGATCAAGGTGGCACGGCTCAATGGCGACCAGGCCACCGTGGGCCAGTACCTGTTGCGCTGGCTGTTGCGACCGGTGGATTCGTTCTACTTCATCGGTGTCATCACCATCTTCGTCAACGGCAAGGGCCAGCGCCTGGGCGACCTGGTGGCGGGCACCACGGTGGTCTCCATGAAACAGCGGCGCACCCTGGCGGAGATCGTCACGGCCGATGCCCTCGATGGCCACGCCGTGCGCTACGCGCGCGCGCACCTGCTGAGCGATGCGCAGGCCCAGCTGATCCGCGATGTGCTGCGCCGCACCGATCCGTCACGCCCGGATGCCGTGCTCGCGGAGCTGGCCGACAAGGTGCGCGCGGTGATCGGGGCCGATCGGGAACAGCCCGACCGCGAGTTCCTCGCCACGGTGCTGCGCGATCACGCGCACCTTACCGCGCAGTGAGCTTCAGCCTTCGGTGCGTTCCGTGCCCGCCTCGTTCACGCGGATGCTGAGCGCACCGCTGGGGCATTGCCCCACCTGCGCGATGATCCCGGCGGTGGTGGCGCCCTCCGGATGGATCCACGGCCGCTCTCCGGGCTTGAACACGGCCGGAAGCCCATGCCAGCATCGCTTGCTGTGGATGCAAAGCCCCGGTTTCCATACGATGGTGACCTCGCCGTTGGTGTAGGTGTGTGTCTTCTCGCTCATGGTCGTTCGCTTGCGTTCAAGGTACCAGCAGACGCCCCTGTCGCACGGTCCCATCCACGCCGGTGAAACGCCACAGCACCACCGTGGCCGAGGGAAGTGTGCAAGGCTCGGCCCGATCGACCAGGGCTTTCGTGCCCCATTGGGCCAGCGTTCTTCCATCCACACCGATGAACGCCAACGTCCCGTCCACAGCGCTGGTGAAGCTCCAGGTGTTCTGGATCAATCGCAGGCGATCGACCACAACGGAACAGCCCGTGCCGCCCTCCTCGGGCATGCTCGAGAGCACCACGTTCACCGGGTCGACCACCGTGTCGGCGCGGCCGCAGTCGTCCACCACGATGTGCATCACGTCGTAAATACCGCCTTGGGCGTAGAGGTGCGTGGTCACCGTGGAGTTGTCGGTGGTGCCATCGCCGAAGATCCACGTGTGGTGGCCGGGCCCATTGTTGGGCGTGAAGCTCACGGAGGCCCCGTTGCTGCTGGTGGTGAAGGCGGCGTCCGGGTCGTTCACGCCGATGTTCCAGGTTCCCAGGCTGTCGAGCACGGTGGCGGCGGCGAGGCCTTGGATGATCGCCGCGGTGGCGGGGTCGAGGCCGGCGGTATAGGCGGCGCCCACCGGTGTTTCCCCGAAGAGCGTGGCGTAGAAGGTGCAGGCCGCGAGGTAGGTGCCCTCCGCCGATGGATGGCTGCCGTCGGCGTTGTAGAGGTTGATGCCGGGCTGTTGGTCGCGCGCCTGCTTCCATACGGCGCCCACCGGTGCGCACCACGCGTCGTTGTCCACGGCCATGGTCAGGTAGCGCTCGCGCAGCAGGGCGTTCATGCCGTCGAAGGTGCATACGGGTGGCCAGTTCGCGCAATTGCCCGCGTCGCCGTTCTGCCGGCCCCAGGTCATGAAGAACACGGCCTCGGCGCAGGGGCTGTGCACCTTGATCGAGTCCACCAGCTGCGCGGCATAGGGGAAGCAATCGGTCTGCACCTGGCTGATGGGGAAGGAGGGGATCTGGCTCTGCTCCTGCAGCACCACGAAGTCCCAGCCGCCCTGGTCGATGAGCTGCTGCGAGGCGGCGAGGGTGGTGTGCCCCTGGAAGGTGTAGCCGCCGGGGGTGCTCTGCGCGGTGTTCACGGTGTCGCCCAGGGAGAGCGCCAGCTGCCGCAGGGTGCCGGGCAGGTCGTTGGTGTACACGTAGCTGTTGCCCAGGAAGAGCACATCGCGCGTCTGCGCGACAAGCCCGACCGGCAGCAGCACGGTGGACAGGAGAAAGCGTCGGAACATGAGCCGAAAATAGGGCGCAGGACCTTCCTTTGCCGCGTGGACGTTACACAACTGTTCGTGCTGTTGTTGGTGGCCGAAGTGCTGGGCACCATCGGCGGCTTCGGCTCGAGCATGCTGGTGATGCCGATCGCGTCGTTCTTCCTGCCCTTCGATCAGGCCCTCGGGCTCACGGCCCTCTTCCATGTGTTCAGCAACGCGGCCAAGATCCTCCTGTTCCGCGATGGGCTCCATAAGCGCCTGCTGCTCACCATGGGCCTGCCTGCCGTGATCGGCGTGGTGATCGGGGCAAGGCTCACGGCCTTCCTGCCCGGGGCCACCATGGAACTGGCGTTGAGCATCTCCCTGGTGCTGCTGGCCGCGCTCCTGCTCGCCATGCCGGTGCTGCGTGTCCGCTCATCAACACGGAACGCGGCGATCGGCGGAGGGGCATCGGGCTTCATCGCCGGACTGGTGGGCACCGGTGGAGCGATCCGCGGGCTCGTGCTGGCGGCCTTCGACCTGGAGAAGAACGCCTTCATCAGCACCAGTGCCTGGATCGACCTCGGTGTGGACCTCAGCCGCACGGCGGTATATGCCGGCCAGGGCTACCTCACGGACCGGGTATGGACCTTTCTGCCGGGCATGGCGGTGGTGAGCCTCACCGGTACCTGGTTGGGCCGGTGGGTGCTCGGCAGGGTCTCGCAGGAACGGTTCCGCAGGATCGTGCTGTTCCTGGTGATCGCCGTGGCGCTGTTCGGCGGTGCACGGGCCTTCGTCGCCCTGGCACAAGGAGCTTAAAGACGCTCGACCTGGCGCACCTTGCTGGTGCCATGCATGGCGCCCACATAGCGGATGATGCGTTCGCAGAGGTCCAATGCCTGGTCGTCGACCCGGCGGAACCGGATGCAGGTGCGTCCGTGGTTGTAGGCCTTGAGCTCGTTGCGGAAGGCATCCAGCAGGTCGTGGGGCAGCACGTACAGGCACAGGTAGTTCTTCTGGTCGGCGAGCGCGAACACCGCACGACCCTCCAGATGGTACGTGGGCATGCCCAGGGACAGGTCCTCCTTCACCGCTGGCCAGGTGAGGCGCAGCCGCTCGCGCAGCACCAACAGCGACGCCTTGCGGGCCTCACCCACCTGGTCGAAGTACTGGTCGGCTGAGGTGGCGGTGGAGCGCATCGGTCCGGTCACTGGGAGGGGCGCGAAGATGCGTCAGTCCGCCCGCGGATACAACAACGCGCGGTCTATTCGTCCACGAACACCGAAATGATGTGGTCCAAACGCATCCGCACCGCGGAGTCGAGCACCAACCACTCCGCGCCATCGTTCACCAGGTCGGTGATCCGGCCGGTGCTCACCTGTTCGTTTCCTTGTGCATCGCGATGGGTGATCCGTAAGGGAGTGCGCAGGGTGGCCCAGGCCTCGTAACGGTCGTACAGGGTGCAGTCGATGGGCGAATAGTCGGTCATCGGGAGGCGCTTACCCACAGCTCGCGTCCGGCGCGGGGCGGAATGGAGTTGTAACAGGGTGTGAAGGTCACGGCGGGGAACAGCGGTCTGAACAGCGTTTCGTACTCGGCCTTCGAACCGCCGAAGGGAGGACCATCCGGGCCTTTCGACGGGTGCGGGTCGTCGAACAGCACGCCCACCAGCTTGCCGCCGGGCACGAGCAGGTCATGCATCCTCTTCACGTAAGCGGCCCGAAGTGCCGGGTCGATCGCGCAGAAGCAGGTCTGCTCCAGGATTCGGTCGTACTGCCCCGCATGCTCGAACAGGTCGCCCACGAGCAGGTGGTCCTTCGGGAAGTCGGGACAGCGGGCCAGCAGATCGGTGTAGGGCGCATCCGTGAGGTCGATCACGAAGACGTTCGGGAAACCCTGGCGGTGCAGGTACTCCGCTTCGTATGCACGCCCCGCACCGGGGATCAGGATGCGCAGCCGCTTGTCCGTGAGCTGATCGATGTAGGCCTTCAGCGGGGTGGATGGACCGCCCAGGTCCCAGCCGGTGTCGCTGTTCTCGTAACGGGACTCCCAATAGGTGCGGTCCAGTGCCATGGTCAGTCGGTGAGGGCGAAGCGGAAGGTCATCCGCTGGGGCATGTTCACCCCGTAGCGCTCCATCCAGTCGTCGTTGCCCCGTTGCTTCTCCATGATGCGCATGAAGTCGCCGAAGGTGAACTCCTCCTCACCGGTGGTGCGCACCAGCAGCAGCTTGCCCAACTTGCGGCCGCCCAGGGTGGCCAATGCGCGGCTGCGTTCCTCGGCCTGCTTGAAGAGGCGGGTGAGCAGTTCGGCTTGCGCGTCCTTCGAGCGGTCGTACTCCACGGTCACCAGGTTCCCGGTCACGTCCTTCCGCGCACGCAAGGCATCCACCAGGCGCTTCAGGTCCGCCTTGTCCTTCGCGGTCACGCGCAAGGTCATCGCGCTGGCCTCGGTGCCACCTCCGCCCAACGTGAGCTCGTCCTGGCCGGAGGTGAAGCGTTCCACCGCGAAGCCCATGCCCATCACGTCCTTCTCCAACCGGGCCAGGGCCTTCTCGTGCTTCGCGTTGAGCTCGCGTTGCACCTTCTCCCAGTCGGTGTTCTCGTCGTAGCCCTCGTAGTTGGTGTCGTCCACCACGTTCAGCTCGTACACGTAGCCCTTCACCACCAGCGCGATGGTGTCGCTGACGGTGAGCTCGATGTACTGGTCGGTGAGGGTCTGGGCGTTGAGCGTGGCGCTGAGCAGCAGGGCCGGTAACAGGAGATGACGCATGGTCCGGTGGTTCTGCCGACCAAGGTAGAGGTTGAAGGAGGCTCACCCGATCCGCTCCAACCGCACGATGTTCTCGATGTGGTAGGTGTGCGGGAACATGTCCACCGGCTGCACGTGGGTGATGCGGTACATGTCGTGCAGCAGCCCGAGATCGCGTGCCTGTGTGGCGGGGTTGCAGCTCACGTACACGATGCGCTGCGGGGCGAGCTCGCGCAGGCGTTGCACCACGTCCTCGTGCATGCCGGCTGGCGAAGCTGGCGTCGAGGAGGTGGCGCAGGTCGCCGCTCTCGAAGCGCACGTTGGTGATGCCGTTCAGGCGGGCGTTCACCTCGGCGTCCGCCACGGCCTCGGGCACGATCTCGGCGCCGATCACCTCCTTCGCCAGGCCCGCCACGTACAGGGTGATGCTGCCGGCGCCGCAGTACAGGTCGTACACGCGCTCCTGTCCGGTGAGGCCGGCCCATTCGCGCGTGAGCGCGTACATGGCCTTGGTCTGCTCGGGGTTGGTCTGGAAGAAGGTCTTCGGCCCGATGCGGAACTTGAGCGGAAGGCCGCCCGGTCCGTCCGGCAGCTCCTCGATCACGTGGTCGCGACCGCTGAACACATGGGTGTCGAGGTCCCAGATGGTGTCGTTCTTCTTCTCGTTGATCACCCACTGCAGCGAGGTGATGCCGGGCACCGCGGCGTTCAGCGCGGCCAGCAGGGCTTCGCGCTTCTTCACGTCCTCGTGGCCGAAGGCGAGCACCACCATGCTCTCGCCGGTGGTGGTGGTACGGATGGTGACGGTGCGCAGGAAGCCCTGGTGCGCGCGGATGTCGTAGAAGCTCAGCTTCTGCTCATCGGCGTGGCGGCGCAGGAAGCTGCGGATGGCCTCGCTGGGCTGGGGCTGCAGGTGGCACTCGCTGAGGTCGAGCACCCGGTCGAAGCGCTGGGGGATGTGGAAGCCGAGCGCATTGCGGTCGAGGTTCTTGTTCTCGTTCCGGACCTCGTTCCCGGTGAGCCAGCGGTGCGCGCTGAAGGTGAACTCGAGCTTGTTGCGGAAGTGGGTGGTGCGTGGTGAGCCCAGGGTGGGCGGCACTTCCGGGAGCGTAAGGCCTCCCAGCCGCTCCAGGTTGTCGATCACCTGCTGGCGCTTGTAGTCCAGCTGCTTGGCGTAGTCGAGGTCCTGCCACTTGCAGCCGCCGCACAGGCCGAAGTGCGGGCAGAAGGGCTCCGCGCGGTCGGGCGAGGGCGTGATGATGCGCGTGGCGGTGGCTTCCATGAAGTTCTTCTTCTTCACGTCCACCCGAAGGTCGGCCACGTCGCCGGGCACGGCACCGGTGATGAAGACCACCAGGCCCTCCACCCGGGCCAGGGACTTGCCGTTCGCGGCGGCGCCGGTCACGGGCACGGCCTCCAACACCTCTTTCGGCCGGTTGCGGGCCTTCTTGGATCGGCTCATGGTTCTGTTCGTTCAACAAGGCCATTGGCCTGTTGCGCGAAGGGCGGCAAAGATATCCGCACCCCGTAGTTTTGCGGCCCGCCGGGCGCTGTTCGCCGCGCGCTTCAGTCCATGCAGCACACCTCCACCTCCCAGAGCAAGACCCAACGCGCCATCGCCTTGGAAGAGCGCTACGGCGCCCACAATTACCACCCGCTGCCGGTGGTGCTGGACAGTGGCCTGGGCGTGCACGTGTGGGACGTGGAGGGCAAGCGCTACTTCGACTTCCTCAGCGCCTACAGCGCCGTGAACCAGGGCCATTGCCACCCGCGCCTGGTGAAGGTGATGCAGGAGCAGGCCACGCGCATGACGCTCACCAGCCGCGCCTTCTACAACAGCGTGCTGGGCGAGTACGAGAGGACCGTGTGCGAGCTCTTCGGCTACGACCGGATGCTGCCGATGAACACGGGCGCCGAGGCGGTGGAGACCGCCCTGAAGATGGCGCGCAAGTGGGGTTACGAGAAGAAGGGAATCCCGGCCGGCAAGGCGAAGGTGGTCGTGTGCGAGGGCAACTTCCACGGCCGCACCATCACGATCGTGAGCATGAGCACCGACCCCGAAAGTCAGGGGGGCTTCGGTCCCTTCACGCCCGGTTTCGAGGTGATCCCGTACGACGACATCCCCGCGCTGGAGAAGGCGTTGGAGGACCCGCATGTGTGCGCCTTCCTGGTGGAGCCCATCCAGGGGGAGAAGGGCGTGTACGTGCCTGCCGACGACTACATCCCCAAGGCCATCGCGCTGTGCAAGGCGAGGAACGTGCTCTTCATCGCCGACGAGATCCAGACGGGCATTGCCCGCACCGGCCGCCTGCTGGCCTCCTGCCACAACTGCGGCTGCACCTGCGCCACCGGGATGTGCGAGAACCCCGACCCGGCGAAGCGACCGGATGCGGTGATCCTGGCGAAGGCCTTGAGCGGCGGCATGTACCCGGTGAGCGCCGTGCTCGCCAACGACGACGTGATGGGCGTGTTCACCCCGGGCACGCACGGCAGCACCTACGGCGGCAATCCCATGGGCGCGCGCATCGCCATCGAGGCGCTGGCCATCGTGAGGGACGAGGGGCTCGTGCAGAACGCCGACCGCCTCGGCAGGCTCTTCCGCGCCGAGATGCAGAAGCTGGTGGACGCTTATCCATTCGTGAAGCTGGTGCGCGGACGCGGCCTGCTGAACGCGCTGGTCATCGAGCCGCGCACCGCCTCTGACGGTTCGCCGAGAACGGCTTGGGAGCTGTGCCTGCTGCTGCGCGACAACGGCCTGCTGGCGAAGCCCACGCACGGCGACATCATCCGCTTCGCGCCGCCCCTGGTGATCACCGAGGAGCAATTGCTGGAAGCCTGCCGCATCATCGCGTTGAGCGTGCAGCAGTTCGCCTGACCCACATCCCTGGTCCCACGCTGCCGATCGATGGGTCGGTGCGGCGGGCGTGTGCCGTACCGGCCCAGGCATGCCCCGAAATCGAAGCGCCCCGGTCGATGGACCGGGGCGCTTCGCGTGAAGGGTTGTCAGGCGCTTACTGGATCACCAGGCGCTTGATGAAGGTGTGCTCACCGGCGGTGACGGTCACCACGTAGAGGCCGCTGGCAACACCCGCCATGTCGGCGGTGACGGTCACCACGTAGAGGCCGCTGGCAACACCCGCCATGTCGATGGTGGAGTTGAGGCTGCTGCCCTGGGTGGCGATGGTGCGGGCCACCACGCGCTTGCCGAACATGTCGGTGATGTCCACCGTGACGGTCTCGAAGCTGGCCCCGAGGTCGTCGATGGTGAGGTGCACCTGTTCGCCGCGGCTGGGGTTGGGCCACACGTTGAGCTCGCTGCCGGTGGTGTTCTCCACCACGCGGTCATGACCACCCACGATGGGCGGGCAGGCCTCGGTGCTGATGGTGCAGGTGTTGCCCCACGCGCACCAGCTGGAACCGCTGTCGAAGCTCACGCGCACGCGCACCGTGTAGGACAGGCCGCACTGCAGGGGCTTGGTCTGCCAGGTGCTCAGGGTGAGCGTACGACTGGTGACCGCGATCAGGCGCGAGTAACCCGGACGGGTGAACTCGAACTGGTACTTGTTGGCGCCGTTCACCACGTCCGCATAGAGCTGACCACCGTTGATCACCACGCCCGTGGCACCGCAGGAGGCCGCAGGGTTGAGCGGGATGCCCGCCGTGGTGAGCATGGTCGTGGCGCAGGGGGGATCCACCTTCAGGCGGCAGGCCGCACCGAACTGGCCGTACACGCCGGCGATCTGGGTGCGCACGCGCACGTTGAGCAGCACGTAGGGCGGCACCGGGTTGGTGGTGAGCGAGTTCAGGCGCAGGTAGGTGGGACGCAGAGCGGCCGCGGTACCCGTGGGGTAGCTGCTGCCGGGGTTGGCCAGCGTCTGGAGCACGCGACGGCTGTAGCCGCCATCGGGGTTGAAGATCCAGAACTGGTAGCCCGTGGTGCTGTTCGTCACATTGTACTGGCTGCTCACATTGAGGTTCTCCTGGGCCTGGATCACGAAGCTGGGGCTGGCGCTCTCCACATCGCAGGTGCCGGTGGTGAGGCCGTCGGTGCCGATGGGCACGCAGAACACATCGGGGGCCTGGCTGGTGAAGGTGAACGCACCGTCGCCGGCGTTGTCGATGATGCGGTTGTTGTTCGCATCACGCAGCACATAGCCACCGGTGGAACCGCTGGTAAGGCCATCGCCGAAGCTGTCCAGCACGCGCAGGCTGTAGCAGCCGCTGGGCAGGCAGCAGTTGTAGGCGAAGGAGCTGTTGGCGGCCATGCCGGAGCCGGAGCACACCGGCGCACCGCCACCCTGGGGCACCACCTCCCAGGTGGTCTGGGCGGGGTTGTTGTCGGTGGTGAGGGTCAGCACGGTGAGGTTGTCCGGGCAGGGAGGCACGGTGCCGGCGCAGACGCAGGTGGCGTCCACCACGTCACCCGTGGTGTTCGGGTCGCCATCGTCGCAGGAATCGCCGATCTGACCGTAGGTGGTGGGGCAGTTGTCGAGGCAGTCCACCACGCCGTCGCCATCCGTGTCCAGCAGGTCATCCTGGCCGGGGCAAATGTCGTTGGCATCGCACACGTTGTCGCCATCGCTGTCCTGGAACGTACCGGCGCACACGCAGCTGGGGCTCCACACGTCGTTGATCGTGCAGGCGTCGTTGTCGTCGCAGCTGGTGCCGGGCTGGGCAGGACCGGACGGGGTACCTTCACAATCATTGCAGGTACCCTCCGGCACGCCGCACCCGCACAGGCCGGGGTTGGTCTTCAGCGGATCGAGCGGGCAGCCGTCGTTGCAGTCGGCGGTGAGGTCACCGTCGCTATCCGTATCGGCCACACCGCAACCGCACGCACCGGGAGCGATCTTGTTCGGGTCGTTCGGGCAGCCATCGTTGCAGTCCAGGGTAAGGTCACCATCGGTGTCCACATCAGGCGTGCCGCAGCCGCAGACACCCGGAGCGATCTTGTTCGGGTCGTTGGGGCAGCCGTCGAGGGCGTCGCAGGTAAGGTCGCCGTCGGTGTCCACGTAGGTGTGCGTCGCCACGCCGTTCACGCAGGCGTCCACCGTGCAGGGGTCGCCGTCGTCCACAACGGCCACGTTCACCGTCGCAGAACCAGTGACAGAACAGCCCGCCGCGTTGGTCACCGTCACCGTGTAGGTGGTGGTGGACACGGGCGTGGCCACAGGGTTGTCGATGGTGCTGCTGCTCAGCGTGCCGGCGTTGTCCCAGCTGTAGGTCAAGGCGGTACCACCGCCGCTGACCACCACGGTGTAATCCTCGGTCTCGCCATAGCTGGCCGTGCCGCAGGGGGCCATGCCCGAGCTGTAGGTGAGGCGCACCCGCATACGGGTGGCACCGTTCACCGCGCCCACCGGGGCGTTCACAGTTCCGGTGAAGGAGGTCGTGCCGCTCAGGATCGTCTCTTCACCCGCATCCGTGAACAACCCGTTCTGGTTCCAATCCACGTACACGCGGCACTGGTCGCCCGAGAAGTAGTTCGGGTTGCCCACCGTGATCGCCGTGCTCGAACCCGCCGCAATGGGAGCGCTCACACTGGTGTAGTCGGTGTACTGGCTCGGGCCGTTCTGCGCACAGGTGCTCGATTGGTTGATCGCGCCGAAGGTGACGTTGGAGATGTACTCATCCCCGTTGCCGCAACCGGTGGTGTGGCTCACGGTGCAGTATGCGGCGGGGCCGGCGGTGCTGACCTGCAGCTGAGAGGTCTCACCCTGGCAGAGCGCGGTCGGTGTGGCCGTGGTGCCGGTGACCACAGGGCTGGGGTTCGCGTTCACGACCACCGTCGCGTTCGGGCTCGTGCAGCCGTTCTGCGTGGCCGTGAAGGTGTAGGTGCCGTTCGCCGCTGCAGTGATCGACGGGATGCTCGGGTTCTGGCTCGTGCTGGTGAAGCTGTTCGGACCGGTCCAGTTGAAGGTCGTTCCGATGTCCGTCGTACCGGTCAGATTGAGGGTCTGACCCAGGCAGGCGGCACCTGCGGAGGCGCTGGCCGTGGGCACCGGGTTCACCACCAGCGCGAAGGGCGCGGTGGTCACCGTGTTGGGCCCGGTGGAGCAGGTCACGTCCACGATCACCTCCCAGCTTCCTACCGGGATGGCGCTCGTGCTCTGGGAAAGGCCGGTGCCCAGGTTGGTGTAAGGGCCGCCTACGGGACCGTACTTCCACTGGTAGCTGATGCCCAGTCCGAAGGTGGCGCCGGTAAGGGAGAGCGAGGTGTTGGCGGCGAGGCAGGCGTTCGCGTTGCCCGTGATCGATCCTGCGGTGGGCACACCGGCGCAGGCCACGCAGGTGCCCATGCCCGTTTTGCCCAGCACCCAGTTCGAGGTGGTGCCGTTCAACGTGAAGTTGGCCAGGGTGCCGGTGTTGCCGTTGGGGCTGGCGTCGATGGCGGTGGTCACGGCGGCGTTGTTCTCATCGGCCACCCCTTGGTCCAGCCGGTAGTACGCGGCCAGGCCGGGCTCGTTGCCGCAGAGCTGCTGGTTCACGAAGGCGGCGATATCGCCGGCGCTGCGGGCCACCGACCACACGCGCACCTCGTCGATCTTGCCGGCGAAGTTGCGGGCGCCCGGCGTCACCGCATAGTCACCGATGCGCATGGCGTTCGGCGAGGTGGTTATGGGGGCCGTACCGGCGGCTGTGGCCACCTCGGTACCGTTCAGGTACAGGCGGGCGGTGGTGCCATCGTACGTCACGGCCACGTGCTGCCAGGTGTTCAGCGTCAGCGTGTTGTTCGGGCTGGTCACCGTGATGTAGCCCGTGCCGATGCCCAGCGCGGATTGCAGCACGCCCGCACCGCCGCAGCGGATCTGGTAGCCTGCATTGCCACCTTCCTTGTTGATGATGTTGCCGTCGAACGTGTTCGTTTTGAAGGCCGTGGGGTAGATCCAAGCCTCCAGGGTGAGCTGGGTGCCGGTGATGTCAAGCGATGGAGCGGTACCGCAGATCACACCGTCGTTCACGCCATCGAAGCTCAGCGCGTTCTGCCCGAAGGTGGAGCAGTCGTAGGTGTACGTGCCGAGCACCACGTTGCAGCTCGCATCGCCGTTGCGCAGCAGGCTCACCTGCACGTTGGTCCCGCTGGGGAAGGGACCGATCTGGTAGGTGCCCAGGCCCACACCGAGGTCGGCCCCGGGGTTGCCCGCATAATCGCTCACCACGTCCACGCCCGGCGCGCCGCTCAGGTCGGTCACGGTCACGTTCAGGAAGAACTGGCTGTTCGCGCAATCCTGCTGGCGGGCCACGGAGGCCTCCGGCAGCACGCAGGTCGGGATGGTCCCGGCGAACTCGTCCGCACCGATGTCCGGGGTGGTCCCGTTGCGCGCGTCGCCATCAAAGTCCGTGGTGATGGTGGCGATGGGCGTGCCGCCGCTCTCGGCGAAGGTGGGCACCGCCGTGTTCACGTGCAGGAACTGCGCGTTGCCACCGACCAGGGAGGTGAAGGCCGTGCTTTCACGTTGCGAGGCCGATTCGCGCGTGGGGCCCACGAAGGTCTTGAACTGGCTCAGCGTCTGCGAGGAGTTCGTGCCGTCGTAATAGAGCAGGTTGTTGGCGCTGGCATTGCCACCCCACAACAGGTTGTTGTTCGAGGCGTTCGCGTAGTTGGTAAGGGTGGAGCTCGAACGCCAGTAGGCCACGTGCCTGCCGCCGTTGGTCGGGGAATTGTCGATGAGGATGTTGTTCCGCATGGTCAGCGCCGCGGTGGTCGCCGTGGTGCTGGTGGTGGCGAACAGCCCCGCGGTGCTGCACGTGCCGATGCTCGTGGCCGAGAGGTTGACCGTGTTGTGCGACACGTTGATGGACGAGGTGGTCGTCGTGCTCGTCAGGTTGATCCCGCGAATGGCCGGGGTCGCGACGGTGGTCGCGTTCGGTGCCTTCAGGTCGCCGATGAGGTTGTTGTAGATGTTGGCCACGCCCGAGGTCCCCACGCTGGTGAGCTGGATGCCGGCCACGATGGGCGCCGAGTTGTTGCTCTGCAGGTCGTAGATCTTGTTGTTGAAGATGTTCGGCGAGCTCGAGGAGTTGTTCAGACCGGCGATGGTGGTGCCGTTGGTGCGCAGGTTGTACACCACGTTGCCCGAAACCGTACGGGTACCCGTGGTGGTGAACGCATAGATGCCATAGGTGATACCCGTTCCGTTATGGATCAGGGTGTTCACCACGTTGTTGTTGTAGTTCTCGTTCGTTGGCGAAGAGATGTTATAGATCCCGTACAGCGCGCTCGTTCCGGTGGTCTTCAGACACTGCAGGTTGGTCACGGTGTTGTTGTTCACAGCGATCGTGCCCGTGGAGGTCTGGATCCCGTACATGGTGCTTGCGGAACCGGCACCATCAATGCTCATGTTCGAAACCGTGTTGCCGGTAACGTTAACGGCCATGCCGGAGAGGCTGGCCGAAACATAGATGCCGATGGTGGTGGAACCGGTGGTCCCCGTGCGGCTGATGTTCGAGACCGTGTTGTTCTGGATGTTGTACGTGGTGCCCGCGTTGCTTGCGGTGCAGTAGATCATGTATACCGTACCCGAGCCGGCCAGTGCCGCACCGCTGTAGTTGAATCCGGTGATGTTGTTGTTCTGGATGTTCACCGTGGCCGCCGCAGCGGTGTTGTAGATCCCGTAGAACACCCCGCTCGTGGCCGTGAGGTAATCACCGCTCAACGTGTTGTTGCTGATCGTGATGGTGTTGCCTGCCGGCGTTCCGCCGAAGGTCTGCTCGATCCAGCTCACCTGGGCCGTGGTGCCACCCCCGTGGATGCTGATGTTGTTATTGCTGCAGGTCAGGCTTGCGCTGGTGGACGAGGAGTTGAAGAACATGCCGCGAAGGGTGGTGGCATGGTTCACGTTCGTACCGGTGTTGTTGTCAACCGTGTTGTAGGACACGTTCAATCCCCACTGGTTGTTGCCGAACACGCCCGTTGCGGGGTTCGTGGCGGCTCCTCCACCGAAGTTGCGGATGATGTTGCCGGTGGAAGCGCCAGCACCACCCACATCGTTGCCGATATCACCAAGGAAGGTCAACGGATCGGGGTTCGGGCCAACGCCCGTTGTCGCCCCGAAGCCGATGAAGACCACCCCGGCATTGCAGTTCTGGACGGTGTTGCCGTAGAACTTGTTGTTCGAGTTCGAACCCGTCGCGGCCGTGACGGTCACCGCACCGGTCGCGGTGTAAAGACCGTTGAGGACAGCGATACCGGTGGAACCATTGTGCCCCGGTGCGGTCCATGCCGTGTTGTTCAGGTTGCTCAGCGTGATCGTGCAGTTCTTGATGGTGTTGTTCTGGGCACCGTCCGTGGCCGAAGCCTTGAACAGACCGTAACCGAACTCCATCTGGGTGGTCACATCCAGGTTGGCAGCGCTCTCCTGGAGGTCGATCCCGTCGATCGTCACCCAATCGGAACCGGCCAGCACGAAGAAGCCGTCCGCGAGCACGGATGGCGTGGCCACGGTACCGACGTAGGAGGTCAGCACCGGGTTCGCGCCCACACCGCTTTTCTGGATGGTGATGGGGTTCGCGGCCGTTCCCGTTGCGGTCAGGGTCAACTTACCGGCAAGGGTCTCCGTGTAGCCGGCGGGAACGTCGATCACCACGCCTCCAGCACCCACACCTTGGGTGTTCAGGTCGGTCACCGCGCTCGTCAACGTGGGGTAGTCCACGCCGATGGTCTTGGTGCCCGTCAACTGCGCGCATACCGGCGTCATGGAAAGCGCAACAACGGCGCCGAGCATGCCTGTCCTCCACCACGACGCACGATCCGGCGTGCGCATGGCCACAGCGTTTCGACAATTCATTTTCAAGGGGTTTGGGTTGGGTTCACTTCACTTTCGCTCGTTCGCCGGGAGCGGTCCGGTGGGTAAGGCCGATGACCTGGGCGCTGCAAGGGTCCGGGAACACCGTCCTCGCACCTGGGGCGAGGACCGGCCCGGACCGCCTTCCGTTCCGATGAATGGTACTGGTTCCGGTGTCGAATGGGTTTTATCGTGTCACTAGATTACGGGGTCCGGTGGTTGAGCGCAAGTTTTTTTCAAGCGGAGTTCACAACTTTTCGAGGCAACCATCAGGTCGGTCCATCGTACCGCACAGCCTCTTCGCGATGGCTTGAACGCGGAAGCGCCCCGGTCGATGGACCGGGGCGCTTCGCGTGAAGGGTTGTCAGGCGCTTACTGGATCACCAGGCGCTTGATGAAGGTGTGCTCACCGGCGGTGACGGTCACCACGTAGAGGCCGCTGGCAACACCCGCCATGTC
>JBGAGX010000015.1:0-86507 GCA_044226515.1 Flavobacteriales bacterium
TGGCCGTACACGAAGAAGGTCTTCGTGCTCAGCAGCAGGAACGTGGACCTTGCCTTCGCGAAGGAGCGCGGTGCGGATGTGGAACTGCTCAATGCCGCGCCGGGTGAGGTGGTCCGCCAGCTGGCTGGGCGCGGCCACAGGAACCTCTACATCGACGGTGGTGGCACGGTGCAGCGCTTCCTGCGCGCGGGCCTCATCGACCGCCTCATCGTGACGCACGTGCCCGTGCTCATCGGCCAGGGCATCCGGCTCTTCGGTCCGTTGGAGCACGACATCCCCTTGCGCCTGGTGGCCAGCCGCAGCTTTCCGGGCGGGCTGGTGCAGAGCGAGTACGCGCGGCGGTAGGGGATGGGCCAAGAATGCATTGGCATGTCGCATGAACTTCACATGATCCACGGTGTAGTACCCAACATGGTCGCGCGTACCCTGATGAGCCTTGTGCTGGCAATGGCCGCCTGTTCGGCCGTTCGGGCCCAGCCGACCGGCATGGACACGGCGGAATGGCTCGGCCGCGAATTCCGCTATTGGCAGGGTTTGCCCATGATGCACGGACCGGACGGCGAGTGCATCGCCGGATACACGGATGAGGAGCGGCTGATGGTGCTCTTCCCCGATCACCAGTATCAGGAGATCATCTTCGAGGATGGCGGGTCCGCCGGTCTGCGCATCTGGCAGCCCGGCGATTGTGCGCCGCTCCAGGGGGACACGGTGGCGGTGCTCACCGGCACCTGGGCCTGGACGGGCGACACCTTGCGCGTGACGGTGGAGCGCACCGCCATCCATCCGCTCGAGGTGGTGACCGAGCACTACTGGCACCAGCGGTGGACCGCTCCGATGATGCTGCCGGTTGCGCCGGTGCGCGAATGCCACAGTGAGCGCGACCGCAGCTTCTGGTTCAAGGACGGGCGCTTGGAGGAGGCGATGCGCAGGTGGGATTGAGCGGTGTCGGGTTTCCTGGACCCGCACCGGGAACACGAAGGCACGGTCGATATCCCGATCGGAATTATCGATTAGGTCGATGATGTCCGTCAGGGTAGTTTCGCTCGCTCAACGGGAACTTCAACCCCCTGAAGCGAACGACCGATCCAAGCGCCCCTGCGCATCATCAAACGAACCTCGACCATGGCACACGAACATCCCCACGGCGCCCCGCTGGAGGGCGTCACCCCCAGCACCAACGGCAACGGCAAATGCCCCGTGATCCACGGCGCGCAAGCCCTCCCGGTGGCCGGCCGCGGCCGCCGCAACAAGGACTGGTGGCCCGAGCAGCTCGACCTGAGCATCCTCCACCAGCACCAGCCGGTATCCAACCCCATGGACCCCGGCTTCAACTACCGCGAGGCCTTCTCGAAACTTGATCTGAAGGCCGTGAAGGCCGACCTGGCGAAGCTGATGACCGACTCGCAGGAATGGTGGCCGGCCGACTGGGGCCACTATGGCGGTCTCATGATCCGCATGACCTGGCACGCCGCGGGCACCTACCGCACCGCCGACGGACGTGGTGGCGCCGGCAACGGCAACCAGCGCTTCGCTCCGCTGAACAGCTGGCCCGACAACGGCAACCTCGACAAGGCACGCCGCCTGCTGTGGCCCATCAAGCAGAAGTACGGCAACAGCCTCAGCTGGGCCGACCTGCTGGTGCTGGCCGGCAACGTGGCGATGGAGACCATGGGCTTCAAGACCTTCGGCTTCGGCGGTGGTCGTGAGGACATCTACGCGCCCGAGGAGGACATCTACTGGGGCAGCGAGGGCGAATGGCTCGCCACCAGCGACAAGCCGAACAGCCGCTACAGCGGGGAGCGCAACCTGGAGAACCCCCTCGCCGCGGTGCAGATGGGCCTGATCTACGTGAACCCGCAGGGTCCCGACGGCAACCCCGACCCGGTGGCCAGCGGCCGCGATGTGCGCGAGACCTTCAAGCGCATGGCCATGAACGACGAGGAGACCGTGGCGCTCACCGCCGGCGGGCACACCTTCGGCAAGATGCACGGCGCCGGTCCAGAGTCGCATGTGGGCCCTGCTCCCGAGGGCGCGCCCATCGAGGCGCAGGGCTTCGGCTGGAAGAACAGCTTCGGCAGCGGCAAGGGCAAGGACACCATCACCAGCGGTCTGGAGGGCGCGTGGAAGCCGAACCCCACCAAGTGGGACAACGGCTACTTCGACATGCTCTTCGGCTACGAGTGGGAACTGGTGAAGAGCCCTGCCGGTGGCTGGCAGTGGCTGGCCAAGGACGTGAAGCCCGAGCACATGATCCCCGATGCGCACGACCCCAATGTGAAGCACCGCCCCGCGATGACCACGGCGGACCTCTCGCTGCGCTTCGACCCGATCTACGAGCCGATCAGCCGCCGCTTCCACCAGGACCCGCAGGCCTTCGCCGACGCCTTCGCCCGTGCCTGGTTCAAGCTCACGCACCGCGACATGGGCCCCAAGAGCCTCTACCTCGGTCCCGAAGTGCCGAAGGAGGACCTCATCTGGCAGGACCCGGTTCCCGCCGGCACCAAGCTCGCCGACGCTGACGTGGCGGCCCTGAAGAGCAGCATCCTCGCCAGCGGCCTCAGCGTGAGCGAGCTCGTGGCCACGGCCTGGGCCAGCGCCTCCACCTTCCGCGGCAGCGACAAGCGTGGCGGTGCCAACGGTGCCCGCGTGCGCCTCGCTCCCCAGAAGTTCTGGGCGGTGAACGACCCCGCGCAGCTCGGCAAGGTGCTCGGTACGCTGGAGAAGATCCAGGCCGAGTTCAAGGCCGGCGGCAAGCAGGTGAGCATCGCCGACCTGATCGTACTGGGCGGCAGCGCCGCCGTCGAGAAGGCCGCCAAGGATGCGGGCGTCTCCATCACCGTGCCCTTCACCAGCGGCCGCGGCGATGCCGGCCAGGAGCAGACCGATGTGGAGAGCTTCGCCGTGATGGAGCCCCAGGCCGACGGCTTCCGCAACTACCAGAAGAAGACCTACAGCGTGCCCGCGGAGGAGATGCTGGTGGACAAGGCGCAGTTGCTCACGCTGAGCGCGCCGGAGATGACGGTGCTCGTGGGCGGCCTGCGCGTGCTGGGCGCCAACACCGGCGGCAGCAAGCACGGCGTGTTCACCGAGCGCGTGGGGCAGCTCACCAACGACTTCTTCGTGAACCTGCTCGACATGCGCCACGCCTGGGCCCCGAAGGCCGGTGAGGACGGCATCTACGGCAGCCACGACCGCAGGACCGGCGAGCGCAAGTGGACCGGCACGCGGGTGGACCTTGTGTTCGGCAGCAACGCGCAACTGCGTGCCATCGCCGAGGTGTACGCCCAGAACGATGCGAAGGAGAAGTTCGTGAAGGACTTCGTGAAGGCCTGGGTGAAGGTGATGGAGCTGGACCGCTTCGACCTGAAGAAGTAGGCACGGCATACGGACCATGGGAGGTGGCCTCGCAAGGGGCCACTTCTCTTTGCCATGCATCCGGTCCCGCCGAGCGAACTTCGCGCCATGGCGACCACAGCGTTCGAGGATGTCCGCTTCACCGCGGAGAATTGGGCCGGACAGGCGATACCTGGTCGCGTGTACGAGTCGTGCACCTTCGAGCGCTGCGACCTTGGCCGCGCCGACCTGTCGCGTTCCCGGTTCGTGGACTGCACCTTCACCGCGTGCGATCTGTCGCTGGTGAAGCTGCAGGGTGCGGGCCTGCAGGATGTGCGCTTCACCGCGTGCAAGTTGCTCGGAGCGGACCTTTCGGCGTGCAACCCCATGCTGTTGAAGGTGGGCTTCACGGAGTGCAAGCTCGATCACGCGGTGCTCGCCGGGCTGAAGCTCAAAGGCGCCCGCTTCGTGCAGTGCTCCATGCAAGGCACGGATCTTTCCGGAGCGGACCTGGAACAGGCGGTCCTTGCGCAGTGCGACCTCCAGGATGCGGTGTTCGACCGCACGAGGCTGCGCGGCGCGGACCTCACCACGGCCTTCAACCTCCATCTCGATCCGGAGGCCAACGACCTGCGCGGTGCACGCTTTTCGGTGGAAGGAGCGCTGAGCCTGCTGGGGAAGTACGGCGTGCACGTGGAGCCTTGATCACCCCGATGCAGGTGGAGCATGCCTACCTTGCCCTGATGCGTGGCGCAGCCCTTCTCCGGAGCTTTCCGCTCGCCATGGCGGTCGCTGTGCCTGTGGCCCTTGCCGCACAGGACAACGAGTTGCAGGCGGGGTGGTCGGTCGCGGTGGAAGGTGCCGCCGTGGTGCCGGTCGGTGAGATCACCTCCTATACCGTGCAGCAGGACGGCGCTGGTCGCTCGCTCGCGGGGCCGGCCTTGCCGGGGCCTGGCCTGCTGGTGTCGATGATGCATGACCTCGGTCCGCATTGGTCGCTCGGTGGCACGCTGGGCCTGGCACACCTGCGGACCGATGACCTTTCCCAGGCCGAGCTGTTCTACAACCCCTGTGCGGCCTGCGGTGGGCTTGGTGGAGGTACGGTGCGAACAGGCTACACGCAGCAGCAGGGCGATCGGCACGTGACGCAGGTGCTGGCCGAGGTCGGCGTCGGCACTGGCCCGGGCCTGTGGTCCGTCGGCCTCACCGCCTCGCTCGGCGCGCAGCACACCCGGACGCCCGAAGTGCAGGTGACCGAGGAGGGCACGGTCTGGGACCTCGATCATCCGCAGCTCGGGACCTACTCGTCCACCCTCGTCCAGCCGTCCGTTGATGCCTGGTCCTTGGTGCTGGGCGGCGGTGCACGCGTGGAACGGCGTGCAGGCGCTCACCTGGCCCTTCGCGCCGGGGCCGACCTGCGCACCACCACCGTCGGTCTGCCGTACCGATGGGACCGCACAACGGCCAGCGAGACCGTGTACGGAACTTATTCCAACAGCACCCACAGCGAGGCCGAGCTCCGGGAACAGATGATGCTCTGGTGGCTCCACCTCGGGATCGTGTACCGGCTGGGCCGCACGCAATGACCCGGCGTTCTCCACATGGCCAAGACATCCGTGTTGCACCCCTGGCTGGCACCGTTGCTGGAAGCCTTCAAGCATCATGCGGACCCGACGAACGCTGCGGCGATGCGGGCCTACATGAAGGACAACTTCCCCTACTTCGGGATCAAGACCCCCGTGCGGCGTGAACTGCTCGCGGAACACATCGCGCAGCATGGCATGCCGGAGCTGTCGGAGCTTGCGGCCATCGCGCGGTCGGCCTTCGCCGTGCCCGAGCGCGAGGTGCACCAGGTGGCGGTGGACCTGCTGATGAAGCACGCCCGGAAGCTCACACCCGACGACCTGCCTTGGATCGAGGAGCTCATCACCACCAAGAGCTGGTGGGACAGCGTGGACGCCCTGGCGGTGCATGTGGTGGGGGGCGTCCTCAAGCGCCATCCGAAGGTGGTCGCGGCATGGAACAAGCGCTGGATCGGCTCGAAGGACCTGTGGCTCAACCGCACCGCCATCCTGTTCCAGAACCGGTGGAAGGCCGATACCGACCGCGCGCTGCTCTTCGCGAACATCCGCCGGCATGCCGCGCATCGGGACTTCTTCATCCGGAAGGCCATCGGATGGGCGCTCCGGGAACTGGCCGCGACCGACCCGGCGGCGGTGAAGGCCTTCGTGGCCCGGCACGCGCTCTCGCCCCTGAGCGTGCGTGAGGCCCTGCGCAAGATCGATCCACCGGAATGAAGCTTGCGCCGTTCACCGGCCTGTCCTACTTTTCCAGCACATTGATCGCGCTCAAGTCCAGGCACGAGCCTGCGACCACGGAATATTGACCGTATCACCGGGCTCTCCACGGTTCCCGGATGATGGATCCCGATTGGGTTGGGATCATCGGAAGGCCCGCCACCCGGCGGGCCTTCTTCCGTTCAAGGCAAGGGAGCCACACCCGTTCCGTCGGTCGGTTCTGCCGCTTCGTCGACATGGATGTGTTGTCCGGCGATCGGATAGGTTCTTTTAGTCGCTCATCCGGCACCATGGTCAAGCTCGGCAACCTTACCGTCATCGACCAGAACGACCATGTCCTCCTGGAGCTGGACGCGCAGGACCTGGAGTACCTCTTGGAACTGCCGGAGCAGGAGCGGATGGGCCATATCGTGAGCCTGAACCGCACGGCGCGTTATGCCAACCGGTTGAACGCCTTCTCCCTCTTCGAGCGCCTGAAGGTCGCCTCGGATGGCAAGCGGTCGGAGGAGCAAGCGTGAGCAGCTTATCCGGACCTCACCGTTCGAAGGGAACCCCAAGAGGATCCGCGGTCCGCGCCGTCGGATATTTGCGCATGCTCCGTGCGGCGCTTCTGCTGTTGTTGTTGGTGCCGGCGCTGGCCCGTGCACAGGATTCCACCCTGTACCTGTATGGCAAGGTGCGCGACTTCATCACCGGCGGACCGGCCTGGCCCTTCGCGGTGGTGGCCGTGGATGCGCATGACACCACGTACGCGGTGCGGGCCCGCACCAACGCACAGGGCAGGTACGAGCTGCTCCTGCATGCGGGCCGGCAATACGTGGTGGTGTACCATGCCGACCGGCAGTTGCCCAAGTACGTGCTCATCGATGCCCGGGGACCTTCCGCCACGCAGTGGAAGGACGGGTTCGCCATGCAGGTGGACATGATGCTGGTGCCACCGGTGGAGGGCGTGGACGCCTCGGTGCTGAAGGAGCCCGTCGGGCGCTGCGCGTTCGACCGCGCCACCGGTGGATTCGGGTGGGACAAGGCCTACGCCGAGGCGATGAAGCCGCGGCTCGCCCGCCTCAACGGTGACCTGGAGCGGATGCTGCTTCCCGATTCGCTCCTGGGGCCGCCGGTGGTGGGACCCGAGCGTCCGGTGCGGCCGGACACGGTGCCGGCGAAATGACCTAGTGCAAGCCTTGGGCGGCGAGGTAGCGCTCGGCGTCCAACGCGGCCATGCAGCCCGTACCGGCGCTGGTGATGGCCTGTCGGTACACCTTGTCGGCCGCATCGCCCGCCACGAACACCCCGGGGATGTTGGTGTGCGTGCTGTCGGGCCGGTGCTTCAGGTAGCCCGCATCGTCCATGTCCAGCCAGCCCTTGAACAGGTCGGTGGCCGGCTTGTGCCCGATGGCGACGAAGAGGCCGGTGACATCGAGCTTGCGCTCCGCACCGGTGACGTTGTTGATGGCGATGAGGCCCTCCACGGCATGCTCGCCCAGCACGTCCTTCACCTCGGTGTTGAAGAGCACTTCGATGTTGGGCGTGTTCTCCACGCGGTGCACCATGGCCTTGGAGGCGCGGAAGGTGTCCTTGCGCACGAGCATGTACACCTTGGGGCAGAGCTTGGCCAGGTAGGTGGCCTCCTCGCACGCGGTGTCGCCGGCGCCCACCAGGGCCACGGTCTGGCCGCGGAAGAAGAAGCCGTCGCACACCGCGCAGGCGGTCACTCCGCCGCCGATGTCGCGCAGGCGCAGCTCGTTGGGCAGGCCCAGCCACTTCGCGCTGGCGCCGGTGCTGATGATCACGGTGTCGGCGTGGAGCTCCGTCTTTTCGTCCACCCACACCTTGTGCACGGGTCCGGTGAGGTCCACCTTGGTCACCCACCCGTTGCGCACATCGGTATCGAAGCGCTTCGCCTGGGCCTTCAGGTCCTCCATCATCTCCGGACCGCTGCGCCCATTGGGGTAGCCGGGGTAGTTGTCCACTTCGGTGGTCTGGGTGAGCTGGCCTCCGGGCAGCGGACCCTCGATGAGCAGGGGCTTCAGGTCGGCGCGTGCGGCGTAGATGGCAGCGGCGTATCCGGCGGGGCCCGATCCGATGATCAGGCACTTCACGTGTTCAGGGGCGGTGCTCATGCGTCTGCTGGCCTTCGTTGGGAAAGGGTCCCGAACGGGGCTGCGAAGGTAGCCGCACGGAGGCTCCGGTGCGTGACGCGGGTCACCCGTTCAAGGGGGGCGCCCGTCAGGGCTGGCAGAACACCGTGTCGTAGCTGTAGCTGTATCCCGCCCACACGCCCAGCCCCCCGCTCACGTTGCTGCGGGCGTTGCTCGGGTTGCTGAACAGGTCGCCCTGGGAGGCCACGTTGTTGTAGTACGTGTTGAAGAACTGGTACTCCTTCTCCCCGATGCTGGCGAAGCGCACCACCACGCTGTCGCCCACCTTGAAGTAGCCGCGCTCCGGGTCGTCGCTGTCGTCCGCGTAGGGATCACTGCCCCGGTTGTAGGAGAAGTTGAACGAAAGCCCGTTGACGTAGCGGTCCTCGAACACCGAGAAGAAGGGGGCCACGAAGCTGCCGTCCTTGTCCTCGCCGTCGCTGTTGTCGTTGATGCGCTTGGCGTACCAGCGGTACGCATTGCCGAGCGTGTCGGGATCGGTGAGGCGGGCCCAGATGAAGCCGAGCGTATCGTCGTCGGGCTCCTGCAGGGCGAGCTGGAACCAGGTGGAGTCCAGGTCCACGTGATGGGGGATGGTGGTGGCGCCGGTGACGGTCTTCCCTTCGGCCTCGATCGCCAGGGAATAGGAGCGTCCTTCCACGCCGGTGATGTCGCCGGCGATGTCGTAGTAGATGCAGATGTTGGCGCTGGCCAGCAGCCCGGCATCGAGCCCGGTGGCCTCGGCCGCCAGCAGGATCTGCTCCTCGGTGAGCGATCCGCTGCAGATCTGGTCGAGCGTGTCGGTGGTGAAGCCATCGCTAACCACCACGGTGGCCCCGCTCACGAAGATGGAGGCGATGCTGTTGACATCGGTGGGGGCGAAGTAGCTCTGGGTGCGGGTGAGGATCACCAGGGGTGAGCCACCGGCCTCGATGCGGCCCTCCACCACCAGCCGGGCCTCGGTCTCGGGGAGGTCCACGGTGATCTCCTTCTCGCAGGCGGCGAGCAGCAGCGACAGGACCGTGAGGATGGGGATCGTGCGGCGCATCAGAAGCGGAAGTTCCAGGTGACCGAAGGAAGGATCGAGAAGAGCGACACCTGCTTCGCCACCACGCGGAAGGTGCCCTGGGAGGCCACGCCCTCGCTGTCGAAGTAGATGAAGTAGGGGTTCATCCGGTTGTACACGTTGTACACGCTGAAGGTCCAGCTGCTGTGCCACTTGCGCGGCACCTCCTTCACCTCGCCCGTCACGGGGTCCTTCACCTCCTTGGTGTCGCGGTTGTTGAGCGTGGCGCTCAGGTCGAGGCGGTGGTAGGGGGCCATGCGGTAGCCGTTGCGCTGGGTGTACTCGCTCACCAGCTGGCCTTCGATCCAGTAGCGGTTCACCGGCAGGGTCACCGCCTGGCCGGTGGCGTACACGAACACCGCGCCGAACTGCCAGCGCTTGTTGAGGTCGTAGCCGAGCACCACGCTCAGGTCGTGGCGGCGGTCCCAGCGGCTGGGGAACTCCTTGCCACCGTTGATGTCGGGGAAGATCCGCATGGTCTTGCTCCACGTGTAGCCCACCCAGCCGTTGAGCCTGCCCGTGCGCTTCTTGATGAAGAGCTCCGCGCCGTAGCTGTAGCCATCGCCGAACACGAGGTTCGCGTCGTAGTTGGTGTTTCCGTTGTCCTGCGGCTGCACCCCCTCGGCGTACTCGATCAGGTTGCGCATGTCCTTGTAATACACCTCCACGCTGGTCTCGAACATGCGGTCGGCGAGGTCGCGGAAGTAGCCGGCGGCGTACTGCGTGCCCACCAGGGGCTTCACGTTCTGCCCGCTGGGGATCCACACGTCGGTGGGCAGGGCCACGCTGCTGAAGCTGGCCAGGTGCACGTACTGCTGGCCGCGGTTGAAGCTGGCCTTGAGGCTGCTGGTCTTGTTGAGCGACCACCGGGCGCTGAGGCGGGGTTCGAGCGCCGAGTAGGTGGCGATCCGTTCGCCCTTGCCGAAGTCCTTGGTCCCCGCCGGATCGCCCTGCTGGTCGTACAGGTACTGGGTGTAGGTGCCCACATGGGTGAAGGTGGTGAGGCGCAGCCCCGCGTTGACCAACAGGCGGTCGGTGGCCTCGAACTCGTCCTGCACGTACAGCGCGCCCTCATGCGCCTTCAGCCGCGACGGCTCGTCGATGTCGAACTGGGTATCGCCGCTGGCCACCACCACGGTGCTGGGGGTGTAAAGGTGGTTGATGTACTGGCCGCCGTACTTCAGGTTGTGGCGCACGCTGGCGTACTGCGAGAGGTCCACCTTCATGCCCAGGTCGCGGATGCCGCTGCGCAGGCTGAAGAAGAAATCGTCCTGCCCGCCCTTGAACTCGAACTTGTAGTCGCTGAAGGTGGCGGTGGCGTTCATGAACAGCTTGGGACCGAAGATGTGGTTCCAGCGCGCGCTCACGGTGGCGTTGCCCCAGGGGATGCTGAAGTCGGGGTCGCCCTCCTGCGGACCTTTGAAGTCGAACACGTCGCGGCCGAAATAGCCGCTGAGGTACACGCGGTCCTTGTCGCTGAGCCGGTAGTTGGCCTTGGCGTTGAGGTCGTAGAAGTAGTAGCCGCTGCCCGCGAGCGAACCACCCTCCTTCGCGAACGGCTTGGTGAGCACATCGATGTAGGTGCGCCGGCCGCTCACGATGAACGAGCCGCGGTCCTTCACGATGGGGCCTTCCAGCGTGAGGCGTGAACTGATGAGCCCGATGCCGCCCTGCCCGTGGAACTTCTGGTCGTTCCCCTCCTTCATCGTGATGTCGAGCACCGAGCTGATGCGGCCACCGTACTGCGCGGGCATGCCGCCCTTGTACAGTTCCAGGTTCTTCACCGCATCGGCGTTGAACACGCTGAAGAAACCGAACAGGTGGCTGGCGTTGTAAACCGTGGCGTTGTCGAGCAGGATCAGGTTCTGGTCGGGACCGCCGCCGCGCACATAGATGCCGCTGTTCCCTTCGCCGTTGGTCTTCACCCCGGGGAGAAGCTGCACCATCTTCAGCACGTCCACTTCGCCGAACACGGCGGGCAGGGTGCGCAGCTTCTGCACGTCCACATCGATGCGCCCCATGTCGGTGCTCTCGGTGTTGCCCTTGCCCTTGCGCCCCACCACCTCGGCCTCGCGGATCACGGTGGCCGCGTCGACCAGGTCGAAGTCGATGCGGGTGTCGGCGGTGAGGTTGATGGGCCGCACCTGGTCGCGGTAGCCGAGGTAGCGCACCAGCAAGGTGTGCTCGCCCTGGTCCAGGGTGATGCTGTAGTAACCGTACACGTTGGTGGCCACGCCCTTGTTGATCTCCTGCACGAAGAGGCTGGCCCCGATGAGGGCCTCCCCACTGGCCGAATCGGTGATGTAACCGCTGACGGTGAACTTGTTCTGGGCCCGACCGGCCAGGGCCGGGAGCAGAAGCATGGCGAGGAGGAGGGGGCGGAGGAGGGGCCGCATGGGGTGTTGGGGCCGCAAAACTATCGGGGCGCTCCGCAGGGAACGCGCCGCCCGTCCCATTGTTCGCGCCGCTCATCCGGGCCGCGCGGAAGCTTCACCTGTCCTTTACGCCAAGGGCATGTGCGATGGCCTGCTTTGCGGCACAACCACCTGCACATGCAGACCCTTCTCCGCAAGTACAGCACCTCCCTGCTCACCTTCGTCATCTACGCGGCGATCGTGCTCTTCTCCATCGCCGTTTCCCTGGACCTGGTCTGAGCCGCTCGGACGGCAGGTTGCGCCCGCCCGCCCGCACGTTCCGGGTGAGGGCGCGCTTCCCTGAGCCAGGAGACCCGCAACGTTCGCTGCGGGCTTCATTCACCGGTCGGGGTGACCGGGTTGACCTCCCTTCGGTCGGTCTTTCCAAGAGGGGGAGGCCTCGGTGGATGAAGCCGGCGGCCCTGGGTGCCGCCCGGTTCCGTCGTTCCGTTCCACCCTGCGTGCGAGCACGCGGTGGTCCGGAACGAAGAAACCCGCAGCTTCCGCTGCGGGCTTCATTCACCGGTCGGGGTGACTGGATTCGAACCAGCGACCACTTGCACCCCATGCAAGTGCGCTACCGGGCTGCGCTACACCCCGAGGGGGCGCAAATGTAAGGATCCGATCCATGCGGCCAACCGGTGCTTGCGGGAGGCCGTTCTTCGGGCCCCACCGGCATCGCCGACGCAGGTGCCCAACCACTGGTCCTGTGATGGTCGGGGACCCGGGGCCGACGGGTGCCGGAGCGCACGGCTACCTTTGCGTTCCTGCAAGGACCCAGCATGCCTCGTTCCATATCGCTATCAGGAGCGGTGGTCGTTCTGACCGTCGTTTCATGCAGCACGCCCTCACCGCGGCCCGGTGGTTCCGGTGAGGTGACCAGCCCCGTCATCACCATGGACCCGCACAGCCACGCCCGGCCTCAGGAGGCCCGCATCACGCACCTGGACCTGGACCTGGCGGTGGACATGGCGGCCCGGCGCATCGAGGGTACCGCCACCTACGCCATCGAGGCGCCCGAGGCCGACAGCATCGTCTTCGACACCGATGGGCTCGAGATCCAGGGGGTGCGCCTCGCCGACGGGGCCGAAGCACCGTTCACGCTGGGTGAACCCACCTTCCTGGGCAGCGCCCTCACCGTGCACATGCCCAAGGGCACCAAGGGCCTCTCCATCCGCTACACCGCCGGCGCGAACGCCCGCGCCCTGCAGTGGTTGGATCCTCAGCAGACGGCCGACAAGAAGAAGCCCTTCCTCTTCACGCAAGGCCAGGCGATCCTCACGCGCAGCTGGATCCCCATCCAGGACAGCCCCGGCATCCGCATCACCTACAACGCCACGGTGCGCGTGCCCAACGACCTCATGGCCGTGATGAGCGCCACCAATCCGCAGCAGCGCACCGCCGACGGCCGGTACAGCTTCGCCATGAAGGAGCGCATCCCGCCCTACCTCATCGCCCTGGCCGTTGGGGACATCGCCTTCAAGCCGCTGGGTGTGCGCACCGGTGTGTACGCCGAGCCGGGCATGTTGGAGAAGGCCGCTTGGGAGTTCGCCGACATGGAGGCCATGGTCACGGCGGCCGAGGAGCTCTACGGGCCTTACCGCTGGGGCCGCTATGACGTGATCGTGCTGCCGCCCAGCTTCCCCTTCGGCGGCATGGAGAACCCGATGCTCACCTTCGCCACGCCCACCATCATCGCAGGCGATCGCTCGCTCACCGCGCTCATCGCGCACGAGCTGGCGCACAGCTGGAGCGGCAACCTCGTCACCAACGCAACCTGGGACGATTTCTGGCTGAACGAGGGCTTCACCGTGTACTTCGAGAAGCGCATCTGCGAGAAGCTCTACGGCAAGGATTACGCGGGGATGCTGGCGCTGCTGGGCCGGCAGGACCTGGACCGGACGATGGCCGAGATCGCGCACGGGCCACATCCCGAGGACACGCGGTTGAAGCTGCACCTCGAAGGGCGTGACCCCGATGACGGCGTCACCGACGTGGCGTACGAGAAGGGCTATGCCTTCCTGCGCACCATCGAGGAGCGCGTGGGCCGGGAGAAGTTCGATGCTTTCGTGCGCCGCTACTTCGACGAGCACGCCTTCCAGAGCATGACCACGGAGCGTTTCCTGGAGCTGCTCGATGCGCAGCTGCTGAAGCCCAACAAGGTGGTCATGAACACGGATGCCTGGATCCAGGGCGACGGATTGCCGGAGGATGCGGTGGTGCCCGTGAGCGACCGCTTCACCAAGGTGGAGGCCGAGATCGGCCGGTGGGTGAAGGGGACACCGCCCGCCCAGCTCGCCACCAAGGACTGGAGCACCTTTGAGTGGTTGCACTTCCTGCGGCACCTGCCCAGCGGGCTCGACCCGGCGCGCATGGCGGAGATGGACCAGGCCTTCCATTTCACGGGCAGCGGCAACGCCGAGGTGGCCGCGGCCTGGTACGAGGTGAGCATCAACAACGCGTACCGCAAGGCCTATCCCGCCATGGACGAGTTCCTGGTGACCGTGGGCCGGCGCAAGTTCCTGCTGCCCTTGTACACCGCACTGGCACGCACCGAGAGCGGGAAGCAGGAGGCGCTCGCCATCTACGGGAAGGCCCGCCCCAACTACCACAGCGTGAGCGTTCGCTCGATCGACGAGCTCCTCGGCTGGGAGAAGGTGAGCAGTGTGACGATGTAAGGTCAGCGGACGAGGAGGTCCCGCAGCAGCACCGGATCGAAGGCGTGCGCGCCACCGTGGCTGTGGAATGCGCTGTTCACGCCTGCCGCACGCAGCGACGGTTCATGCCGGCGCAGCTGCTCGGTGGTCACCAGCGTGTCCCGCGCGCCGGTCACGATGTCCACGGTGCAGGAGGACCAGCTCAGGCGCATGGCGGCGATGTCGAGCTCGGCGGGCAAGGTGCCGACCCACAGCACCAGCCGCTTGAAGGGGGAGCGGCCCAGCATGCTCCACCGCGCAGCGGTGGCCACGCCTTGCGAGAAGCCGAGCACCAGCCCATGCTCCGCGCGCGGGCATTCCTCGCGCAGTTTCGCGGCGAGCGCGTCGAGGTAGCTCACCTGGTCCTGGATCTCGTGCTCGCGGTCCTCGCGCGTCATCCACGTGGCGCCCACGCGCGTGTGGCCCGCATCGGTGTAGAAGCGCGACAGTCCTTCCGGCGCCACGAACAACGACGCCTTGTCCATGCCCTCGAACGACCGCAGGAAGTAGCGCGCCAGCTGGCCGTAGCCGTGCAGCACGATCCATACGCGTTCCGCCGTGGCGAGGTCGCCCAGCGTGTGGTAGCGCGCGGTGCGCGGCACCGTGAGGTGATGCTCGGCGCTGGACATCAGTAGGCGAGCAGTTGCCCGAGCGCCGCGCCCACCTTCTCCGCACTGGGGATCATGGTGGCCTCGAGCGTGCTGTTGAGCGGCACCGCCGGCATGTCCACCGCACCGATCGCGCGCACCGGCGCATCCAGGTGCTCGAAGCACTGCTCGGTGATGCGGCCGGCCACGGCCTGCGCGAAGCTGTTGGTGAGCTGTTCCTCGGTCACCACCAGGCAGCGGCCGTGCGCGCGCACCTGCTCCATCACAGTGTCCTCGTCCATGGGCACCAGCGTGCGCAGGTCCACGATGGTCACGCGCCCGGGGAAGCTCTTGGCCGCGGCCTGCGCCCAGTACACGCCCATGCCGTAGGTCACGATCACCGCCGCCTCGCCGCGCTCCAAGGGCTTCGCGTCGGCCTGTTGCACCAGGCGCGCCTTGCCGAAGGGGATGATGTAGTCGGGCGAGGGCTCCACGCTCTTGGCGTCCTCGGTGCCCTTGATCTTGCTCCAGTAAAGGCCCTTGTGCTCCAGCATCACCACGGGGTTGGGGTCGTGGTACGCGGCCTTCATCAGGCCCTTGAGGTCGGCGCCGGTGCTGGGGTAGGCCACCTTGATGCCCTTGATGTTGCACAGCACGCTCTCCACGCTGCTGCTGTGGTAGGGGCCGCCGCTTCCGTAGGCGCCGATGGGCACGCGCACGATGCAGCTCACGGGCCACTTGCCGTTGCTGAGGTAGCAGCTGCGCGCCACCTCGGTGAAGAGCTGGTTGAGGCCCGGCCAGATGTAATCGGCGAACTGCACCTCCACGATGGGCTTCAGGCCTGCGGCGCTCATGCCCACGGTGCTGCCGATGATGAAGGCCTCCTGGATCGGCGTGTTGAACACGCGGTGGTCGCCGAAGTCCTTCGCCAGCGTGGCGGCCTCGCGGAACACGCCGCCTAGGCGCGCGCCCACGTCCTGCCCGTACAACAGGCAGCGCGGGTCCTCCTGCATCAGCTCGCGGATGGCGAAGAGCGCGCTGTCCACCATCACGGTGGGCTCTCGGTCGGCCGGTTCCCGTTCACCCTTCTCCTCGGTGACGGGCGTGGGTGCGAACATGTGCGTGAGCAGGTCCTCCGGACGCGGGTCCTCGGCGTTGCGGGCCAGCTCGAAGTCGGCCTTCACGCGGGCGATGGCCTCCTGTTCCAGCTTCTTCAGCCCATCCAGCTGGAAGCGCATGTCCAGCAGCTGCTGCATGAAACGCGGGAACGGATCGCGCTTCCTGTGCTCGGCGAGGTTCTCGGCGCTGCGGTAAAAGTCCATGCGCACACCGCTGGTGTGGTGGTTGAGCAGCGGCACCTTCGCGTGCACCAGGAAGGGACGACGCTCCTTGCGCACCGTGGCGATCACCTCGTTGAGCGTGGCGTAGCAGGTGGGGAAGTCGGTGCCGTCGATGGTGCGCACCTCCAGGCCCTTGAAGCCCCTGGCGTAGTGCGTGGCATCACCCGCGCGGATCTCATCGGCGCTGGCGCTGATGTCCCACTCGTTGTCCTGCACCAGGTAGATGATGGGCAGCTTCTTCAGCACGGCCATCTGGAACGCCTCGGCCACTTCGCCCTCGGTGATGGACGCATCGCCGAAGGAGCACACCACCACCGGGGCATCGTTGTCCGTTGCGCCGTTCATGTCGTGCGCGATGCCGGCCTGCTCCTTGAACCACAGGCCCAGGGCGATGCCGGTGGTGGGGATGCCCTGCATGCCGGTGGCGCTGCTCTGGTGCGGGATGCGGGGCATGCCTTCGCGCTTCAGGCTCGGGTGGCAGTAGTAGCTGCGGCCGCCGCTGAAGGGGTCGTCGCGCTTGGCCATCAGCTGCAGCATCAGCTCGTAGGGCCGCATGCCGATGCCGAGCAGGATGCTGTCGTCGCGGTAGTAGGGGCTCACGAAGTCCTGCGGCTTCAGCTGCAGGCCCAGCGCCAGCTGGATGGCCTCGTGCCCGCGGCTGGTGGCGTGCACGTACTTGCTGGTGAACTTGAAGTGTTCTTCGTAGATCTCCGTCATGGCCTTCGCCGTGCACATCAGCTCCCAGGCGCGGAGCAGAATTTCCGTGCTGGGGGCGGTGGTGGTGCCTGGAATGGCGGCCGTGGCGGTGGACATGGGGTGGGGACTTGCGGGAACGGCGAATTTACGGTGTGGACGGTGGGCACTGGCCTCCACGGCCCGATACCTTTGGCCCATTCCTTCCTGAACCATGACCCAACGCAGCGCGCACGAGATCGACCACCGCGTGGTCGGCGACGACATCCAATGTGTGGAGATCACGCTCGACCCGCAGGAGACCGTGATCGCCGAGGCCGGCAGCCTGATGATGATGGACGATGGCATCCAGATGCAGACCATCTTCGGCGACGGCACGGGGCAGGAACAGGGCATGCTGAGCAAGGTGTTCAGCGCCGGCAAGCGCGTGCTCACCGGGGAGAGCCTGTTCATGACGGCCTACACTAACTCATCCAGCGTGCGCCGCACCGTGTGGTTCGCAGCGGCCTACCCGGGCAAGATCCTGCCGCTGGACCTGCGCAACTACGGCCAGCGCCTCATCTGCCAGAAGGACTCCTTCCTGGCGGCGGCCAAGGGCATCACCGTGGGCATCGAGTTCAGCCGCAAACTGGGCCGCGGCCTCTTCGGCGGCGAGGGCTTCATCATGCAGAAGCTCGACGGCGACGGCATGGTGTTCGTGCACGCCGGCGGCACCATCGTGCAGAAGGAGCTCACGCCGGGCGAGGTGCTGCGGGTGGACACCGGCTGCCTGGTGGCCATGACCGTGGGCGTGGATTACGACATCCAGTTCGTGGGCGGCATCCGCAACACGCTGTTCGGCGGGGAGGGGCTCTTCTTCGCCACGTTGCGCGGCCCCGGCCACGTGTGGATCCAGAGCCTGCCCTTCAGCCGCCTGGCCGACAACATCGTGGCTGCAGCACCGCGAGCGGGTGGCAGCGGGCGTGAGGAGGGTTCGATCCTCGGCGGGCTGGGACGCCTGCTCGACGGGGACAACTGAGAAGTGTCAAGTAGCAAATGTCAAGGGACAAGTGACAAGGGTCGTTGAGCCCTTGGTCCTTGTCCCTTGTTACTTGAGACCTATTGCTGCGGCTGCGCGTTCTGCCCGCCGTCCAGCGCGTTCAGGAAGCCCTGCACAAGACCGAGCAGGAGGCTGAAGCCGAGCGCCCACCAGAAGCTCTCCACCACGAAACCGGGCACCAACCTTGCCGCGAGCATCACCATGGCCGCGTTGATCACCAGCAGGAAGAGCCCCAGGGTGAACACGGTGACCGGCAGCGTGAAGAGCACGAGCAGCGGCCGCACGAAGGTGTTCAGCAGGCCCAGCACCACGGCCACCAGCAGGCCGGTGAGGAAGTCCTGCGCGTGCACACCGCTCAGCAGCAGGTCGGTGACCAGCACGGCGATGGTGGAGATGATGAGCCGGATGATGAGCTTCATGGTGTGAAGATGAGGAAATGAACGATGAAGCGGCCAGCCCGATGATCCCGGACCGACCGCTTCAGTGCGTTGATAGGAGCTGCGTTACTGCTTCACCAGCTTCCGCGCCTCGGTGGCGGTGCCCTGGCCGATCACCAGGAAGTACGCGCCGGCAGGCTGGTCGCTCAGATCGAGCAGCCGCTCGTAGTTGCCCTTGAAGCCGGTGATGGTCTCGTGGTACACGCGCTCGCCGGTGGCGTTGTGCACGTCCACGGTAAGGTCGCCGCGCTGGGGCACGCTGAAGGAGACGCGGTACTCGCCGTCGCTGGGGTTGGGTGCGATGCGCAGGTCCTTCCAGCCGAGCTCGCGGTCGAGGTTGGCCACGCCTTTCCGCCTCAGGAGCTCCGTTTCCTCCTTGGAGAGGCCCATGTCCTGGATCACCACGCGCATCTCCCGGGTCACCTCGCTGCGGAGGTCGCGGCGCAGGCGGTCCATCTCGCGGCGCAGCTCGTCCATCTCGCGGCGCAGCTCCTCGCGTTCGGCCGGGTCCAGGCCTTCCAGCGGTGCCAAAGGAGCCATGCCGTTCGGCGGCATGGGCGCACCGGGCGGCATCGGTGCGTCGATCACCACCATGCGGCGCCGCTCCTGGCGGCCCAGTTCCCCGGAGAGGTCGAGGCGCTTCCCATCGCGCCGCACCTTCACGGACACCGCGTCGCCGGGCTCCATGTCGGACACCTGGTCGGCCAGTTCGCTGAAGTCCTCCACGTCCTTGCCGTTGATCGCCTCGATCACATCGCCTTGCTGCAGGCCCATGCGCTCGGCGGCGCTGCCTTCGATCACTTCGCTCACCATCACGCCCTTGCCGTCTTCGCCAGCACCGCCACCAGTGATGCCCAGGAACGCGTCGGCCTCGTCCTCCTCCCACGCATCGTTGTAGTAGGCGTTCCAGTCCATCTCCTCACTGCCGGGCACGTCGATGTTGAAGTTCCAGGCCGCGGCCTCCTCCTCGCGTGCACCGAGCTTCACGTCCGTGGTGCGCTTCTCCTTGCCGCGGTAATAGGTCACCTTCACCTCGTCCTCGGGCTTGTGCTCGCGCAGGGCCTTCACGAGGTCGTCCCCATTGTGCACCTCGCGCTCGTCGATGCGCACCACCACATCACCCTCCTTCAGGCCGGCCTTGTGCGCCGCCTCGCCGTCGATCACATGGGTGATGGTGCAGCCGTCCTTCACCGGGGCGCGCTTCATCGTGTTGTCGCGGTCCTCGGCGTTGTAGTTGCCGTAGTACACACCCAGGTAGGCGCGCTGTTCGGGCAGCACATCGTCGATGCCGTCGAGCATGCTCATGGCCACGCTCATGTCATCGAGCATCCCGCCATCGCGCATGCGGCGCATGTCGATCACCACGTTCTCCCCGGCGCCGATCATCTTCAGCTCGTCCATCACGCCGAGCTCCTTGAGCGCATCCTGCAAGGCCTGCTCGTTGCTCATGTCGAACTCGCGGGTGATGCGCGAGGTCTCCCCGTTCTCCGTGCGCGTGATCTCGATGCGCACCTTGCGCTCATCATCGGGGTCCTGGGCGAAGGTGAAGGCGGGGTCCAGCAGGCTCAATGCTGCGAGGCCGGGAAGGAGGGCGTACGTCCGCATGGTCAGGTCTTCTTGCGGATCAAAGCTACCGGGGGCGCCAGGCGCACCGGTGTTAAGGAACGTTAGATCGTGTTAAGCGCCGGCGGGCCTCAGGGGCGCACCACGCGGCCGTGCCGGGCCGTGCGACCGCTTTCAAGACGGACCACGTACACGCCGGCGGCCGCTGCGGACAGGTCGATGGTCAACCGGTCGCGTTGTGCTGCCGGGATCACCTGCACCGTGCGCCCCGCCGGGTCAAGCACCCGCACCAACGCATCGGGCATGGGCTCCTCCAACGTGAGCATCCACACGCCGGACTGCCCGGTGGGATGGAGCTGTAGGGCCTCGGTGCCGGTGCGTTCGTTGATGGCGGTGGCGGTGGCGAAGCTGATGTCGTCGAGGGCGAGGTCGCTCTCCGCGTTCGCGCCCACGATGCCGCGGAACCGCGCGGATACCGTGCTGCCGGCGAAGCCCGCGAGGTACACCGTGCCCTGGTGCCACTGGTCGCCCTGGTCGCCGAGGTAGGGCGGGATGATGTCGGGCAGCAGGGCGCCGTCCACGATCAGGTCGATGTGCAGTTCGCCCTGGCCGCTGCCGTACATGTGGTGCCACCAGCCCAGGGAGTAGGCGCCTTGCGTGGGCAGGGTGACACAGGGGGTGAGCAGCAAGGCCTCACGCGCGCTGCAGTTGCCCGAGGCTTCGAGGTAGAAGTAGCGGCCGTTGTCGGTGCCCAGGGTGTGGTCCACCTCGGGGCCTGTGGAAGGGGTGGAGGTGCCGGCGGTGTCCACCCGCCAGTCGATGTCGTCGTCGATGCCGTTGCGACCGTTGAAGAGGCTGCCCACATCGGCGCAGGCCAGCGTGCAATTGGCGCCGGTGGCGCAGACGTCAAGGCCCTCGCCGTCCTCCTGGAAGGGCAGGCCTTCGTTGGCGAGGACGCTGAGCACGAAAGCGGTTAGCGTATCGTTCGGGGTGAACGACTCGTTGAGCGCGGTGGCCCATACGCGCAGCGTGCTGGTGCCGTCCGGGGCAAGGCCGGTGAGCGGCGTGGCCATGGTGATCACCGCGCTGTCGCCGGGCGCGATGGGGATGGAGAAGGCCTCGGTGGTCACGGGACCGTTGTCCACGCGGAAGCCCACGGTGAGGTCCTGTACGACCTGCAGGCCTTCGTTGCGCACCACCACCTGCACGCCGGGCGGAGGCTGGCATTCGATCACCAGCGGGGCGGGCGACCGCAGGGTCACTGCGGCAAGGTCGCGGTCGGTCTGGCAGTTCACCAGCTGCTGCGGACGCTTCACCCCCAGGGAACGACGGGCGCGCACGCCGTTCGGCGCAAGGGCCGTCACCGCGAACCAGTCCTCGTGCACCGCCTGCAGGCCGGTGAACATGAAACTGGTGTCGGTGGTGAAGCCCACGCTGTCCATGTACTGCGCGCCGAGCTTGTGCACGATATAGCCTGACGCCTGCGGAACGGGGACCCAGGTGAGCTGGGCGCTGTCCACGCAGTTCAGCGGCACCGCGAGGCCGGTCGCCACCGGCATCAACGTGAAGGGTCCGGCGATATCGGCGAGGCCGTCGCGCTCCACGCGGAAGAGCGCATGGGTCACCACCACGTTGCCGATGCCCACATCGTAGTGCCGCCGGTCCGCAGGCACGGGGGCATAGGTGTTCCAGGTGAGGCCGCTGTCCAAGCTCATGGACAGGTTAAAGCTGGACGTCCCTTCCAGCGCGTCCCACCGGAAGCGGTGCGTTTCGTCGGTGGCCAGGGCGACGCCGGCGAGCGGGTAGGTCACGCGTGGGCCTTCGGGCATGAGCTCGAACAGCAGGTGGTAGGCCTGCGGACCTTCCGGGACATCGGTGCCGCTCACGGTGAAGGTCCAGTTGCCCGCTGTCGGCTGCATCACGGCCACCTGCTCCACGTTGTTCACGTGGTCCTCACCGGGCACGGCGGGCGCAGCAAGGGCGCTGGCATTGGGGGCGTTGGAGAGCGACCACGGCATGCGCACCTGGCTGTTGGGGTCGCTGCCTACCAGGTCAAGGTCGTTCACCAGGGCGGTGGCCGCCTGGAGGGAGGCTTCAGGGTCCATCCAGTACAGCATCACGCGCAGCTCGCCCGCCCCGGCAGGTACGTTGATCGTGTGCGTGGTCTGCTGTCCCTGGTCCACGGTGCCGGTCATGAAGCGCTCCTCCACGATGGCCTGCCAGGCGCGTGCAGCGTTGAGGCGGCCCCAGCCGAAGGTGTAGTCCGGGCCGTCGTTGCCCAGGTCATCGGCGGTGTTCATCAGCAGGGCCTTCATCAGGCCCGACGACGGGTCGTTGCTATGCAACTGGCGCCATCCCTGGTAGAGCACGGCGAGGGTGCCCGCCACACCCGGAGAGGCCGCGCTGGTTCCACCGCCTGCGGCGTACAGGTCGCCGGGCGCAAGGCTGATCTGGCTGTTGCCGTATGCGCTGATGTCGGGCTTCAGCCGGCCGTCGGCGCTCGGCCCGCGGCTGCTGCTGTTCTCGGGGATACCGTTGTCGTTGAGGTTGGCGGTGGCGATGCAGTTCTTCGCGATCTTGTGTCCACCGGTGATGTTGCCCCAGGCCGTGCCGGCGCCGTAGCCGCAATCCTGGCCGCCGTTGTTGCCCGCGGAGAACACCTGGATGATGGCGGGATTGTCCACGGTCTCCTCATCCACCTGCTGCGTCACCGCCGTGTAGCCGGCGTTGCAGCCGTCGCTGTACGAGCTGTTGAAGATCACGGCGCCGTCGTTCTGGTGGAGCGTGACGGTGTTCGGAAGGCTCGCCTGATAAGGCCGCACGATCACCTCGGTCCCCGGGGCCATGCCCACGTTGCGCGGGTCAAGGTTGCCGGCGCCGCCCAGGATGCCAGCCACCATGTCGCCGTGGTCCCCGTTGAGGTCCTGGGCCACGGAGGCTTGCTGGGTCCGGCCCTTCATGTCGATGTGCGGACCCACGAAGCCGTCGTCGTTCACCACGGTGGTCACGCCGCTGCCATCGAGGCCGGGAGCGCCGCCCGCCACGGGCGCGATGGGGTTCACGCGGTGGAAGGTCTGGCCGCGCAGGTCCTCGGGCTCCCCGTTCGCCGGGGCCTGCTCCACCCACTGCACGCTCGGATGGTCGAGGAGCTTGCGCAGCTCACGTCCCTTCAGTTGCACCACCACGGCGCCGCGCGCGCCTTGTGGACTTAATGGCCGCTCCTTCAGGACCGGAACGTTGGGCAGGGCGACCTGTGCATCGGGCCAGGGCTGGACGAGCACGGCCTGGGAGCGCGCGCGCCACCCGCGGCCTTCAAGGGCTTGTGCGAGGCCTGGCGCCAGTTTCGTTCGCCCCGTGGGTTCGAGGATCCCGGTCGCGCCGGACTCGATCAGCACGGCGGGCCGCAGTTCCGCCGGGAAGGAGATCACCCAGCCATGCGGCGGCAGGGGCTCCAGGAAACGCACGCCCTGCTGTGTGAGCCGGTCCCGCTCGCCGGCGTTGAGCGTGCGGTCGAACAGCACGAAGCGGTGGATGCGTGCAGCGCCCTTCTCCGAGCGGCTTCGGTGGAAGTGGTCGTTGGCCTTTGGCAGGGGAGCCGTGACCATGAGGCCGGTGCGGAGGTGCAGGCCGCCCTGCTGGGCGAAGGCGGGAAGGGCGAGCAACAGGAGCGGGACGAGGAAGCGGCGCATGGGCCCTAAGATCGGCCGGCATGGCCGAACCGGCATCCCGCCGTCCGACCGAACCGCATCGACCCTTGCAAGGCCAGGCGGTTTCACTCCTGCCCGCGGAACCGCTCGATGTCGCGGCGGTCGCGCTTGGTGGGGCGTCCTTCACCCGGGCCTCGACCTTCAGCCTGTACACGACGCGCCATCTCCTGCTTCTCCAGGTCCTCCCACGGGGTGATGTCCTCCAGGTGGTCGGGCACGAGCTTGGCGCCCATGCGCGAGGCCGGGATCGCCTTCACCGTGAACACGCGCCAGATGGGTGGTTGCCGCACGGCCAGGCGGTCGCCCACCTTCACCTCGATGGCGGGCTTGGCCTCGCGCTCGTTGAGCTTCACACGGCCCTTCTGGCAGGCCTCGGTGGCCAGCGAGCGGGTCTTGTGCAGGCGCACGCACCAGAGGAACTTGTCGATGCGCATGGGTGAAATGCGAAGCGCCCCCGGATGGAAGGCGCTCGCTTGCTGGTGACCCCGGAAGGACTCGAACCTTCAACCAACAGAACCGGAATCTGTCATTCTATCCAATTGAACTACGGGGCCGGGGGCGCAAAGATAGCGGTGCGCGCTACTTGGCCGTGTGGTCGCACGAGCGCTTCAGGGCCACCATGTCGCCCACGGTGCTCATGGCCGGCCATTCAAGCCGTTGCTGCTGGGGGGAGAGCGGGAACCAGGTCACGGCCGAGTCGGTCATCGCTTGCGTCAGTTCGGGCGTGGTGACCAGTTCGCCGAGCGGCGTGGCCAGCGTGATGGTGGTGCTGTCGACCGCACCGCCATGCCTGGCGGAGACGGCGGCCATCCACCGCACCACGCGGCCGAACGCACCGCCCATGCGGTCGGCCGGCCCCGTCCGGTGAAGCACGGGCACCGGTACGCCGCGCTGGGCGTTCACGTCGCGGAAGGTGAGCGTGTTCTCCGTGACCCCGTACCGCGCCTTCTTCTCCAGCTGCGGCCAGTTGATCACCACTTCCCCCGCGCTGTTCACGCCCCACGTGCCGTCCATCTCGAACGGCTTTTCCTTCCCTGGCAGCCAAGCCGTGTTGAGCACCTCCCCGTTGGGGAAGAGCTCGGTGATCAGCACCCGGCGCCCCTGCGGTTCATCGAGCACCATCTCATAGCGCCCCGCGAGGGCCCTGTTCGGACGGGGCGGGCAGGACAGGGTGGCGTCGATGTGCTCGATCCGGGCCACCACGAAGGCGGTGTCGTGCGTGCCGGGATGCTGCTCGGCCAGGTGACCGGTAAGCCACACTTTCATCGTTTGCCCACGCAGGCTGCGCTGGCTGTCGTACAGGCGCAGGGTGCTGTCCATGCCGGGACCCGTCATGGCATACCGGATGCCGCTGCCGCAGGCCATGAACCGCGCGTCCTGCCCGGTCACCTGCATCTCACCGTCCCAGATGGAGTCGGTGAGCACCGAGGGGGCGCCGCTTTGGCCGCCGCCAGGGCCACAGCCGGTGAGCAGCGCGAGGAGAAGCAGGAGGGGAGGGAAGCGCAGTGCCATGTGGTGCGCGAACATAAGCCGCCGGGCCAGCATCAGGCCAGCAGGAGCTCCACCTGCATGCCGGGTTCGGGGCTGGCGAGGCTCACGAGGTGGTCGGGGCCCACCTCCCAGGTATGCACGTGGTACTGGGGCGCGGCCATGGTCACGAAGGCCTCGTGATCGATGAGCATGCTGTTGCGCGGAGCGTCCACGCGCAGCACCCGCAGGTCGTCCATGATGCCCACCCCGCTCGCCTTCAGCACGGCCTCCTTGCGTGTCCACAGCTCCAGGAAGCGGCGTTTGGGGTCGGCGGCCTCCTCGATGGCGCGCACCTCGGGCGGGGTGAAGTAGTGGCGGCCCACGGCCTGGTGGTCCACCTCGCGGGCCATGGTCTCGATGTCGGCCCCCAGTTCGATCCCTTCCGCGAAAGCGATCAGCACGGCGTCCTTGGTGTCGCTCAGGTTGAACCGAAGGTCGCGCCGTTCGAGGTAGGGCTTGCCGAAGCGCCCCCGTGCCATGCGGATGAGCGATGGGTCACGCTCCAGGTAGTTCCCCAGGAGCGTGCGCAGCAGCCCGTGGCCCAGGATGAAGCGCTCGCGGTCGGCGAGGAAGCGGAAGCGTTCCATGCGTTCGACCTCCACGGGGTCAAGTAGGTCCGCATAGGGCGCGAGCCGGTCGCGGATGCCGGCCAGGGTGGCGTACCACAGATGAACGGAGCGGCCATTGGGCGAGGCGAGCGGAAGGTCGACCGGTCGCGGCAGGGCCGTGGAAGGGCCGCTGCAATGCACCACCAAGGGTCGTGGACCGGCTTCGGGCATGGTTCACACGGCCTCGATGGCCCGCTTGCTCAGCGCCTGGTCGATGCTGCGCGCCAGTTCGTTGGCGAGCGCGCGCACCTGCGGCTCCTTCACCACGTTGTAGTGATCGCCTGGCACGATGCGCACCTCGAGCGCGGAGGGCTCCTTCACCAGCCATCCCATGTGGTCCGCACCGATGGAACCCTCGGCCTTGAAGACGGTGATGGGCCCAGGGTAGATGCCGGCCTCGTACCCCCGGATGGCCTTGTCGTACGTGTCGATGATGTAGAAGTGCCGGAGCTTGGGGGGCAGCGGCTTGTCGCGATGCAGGTACCAGCCGGCGGCGGCCCGCAGCATGGCGTTCTTCAGTGGGAAGTAGAAGCGTTCCTCCTGGCGCATCACGCGCTTGAACTCGGTGGGCGCGTAGGTGTCGAAGAGCGCGAGAAGCGGCACCTCCTCGCCCACGGCGCTCAATTGCCTGGCCATCTCGTACGCCACGATGCCGCCGAACGAGTATCCGCCCAGCAGGTAAGGGCCGTGCGGACGCACGCTGCGCATCTCCGCGATGAAATGCGCGGCGATGTCCTTCACGGTGGTGTGAGCGATGCGCCGGCCGTCCTCGCCCTGGTGCACGAAGGCATAGAAGGGCTGGTCGTTCCCCAGGTACTTGGGCAGGAAGTAGTTGGCGTCGTCGCCGTGCACGCAGAAGAAGGGGATCCGGCTTCCCTCGGGCTGCACCGGGGTGAGGTTCTTCCATTGCTCCACCGCCCGCCCTTCGCGGAGCAGGTCGGCGAACTCCCCGATGCTGGGGGCCTGGAAGAGGTCCTTCAAGGAAAGGTGGCGGTCGAACTCGTCCTCCACGCGCGCCAGCAGCTGGATGCCGATGAGGGAGTGGCCGCCGAGCTCGAAGAAATTGTCATGCACACCGATGCGTTCCACGCCCAGCAGATCGCTCCAGATCTCGGCGAGCTTGCGTTCCACCACGTCGCGCGGCGCCACATGGTCCACGCGCAGGGTGCGGGTGCGGTAGCGCGGGATGGGCAGGGCGCGCTTGTCCACCTTGCCGTTGGGGCTCAAGGGGAAGGCGTCCAGCACCACGAAGGCGGTGGGCACCATGTGCTCGGGGAGCCTGTGGCGCAGGTGGTCGCGCATGGTGGCGGTGAGCCGCTCCTGCCGCTCGGGGTCCTGCGCATCACGCGCGTCGGCCGGTACCACGTAGCAGGCCAGCTGTTTCTCCCCGGGCCCGTCGGCGCGGGCGATCACCACGCGGTCCTTGATGCCTGGCAGACCGTCCAGCGCGCTCTCGATCTCCCCCAGCTCCACGCGGAACCCACGCACCTTCACCTGGTCGTCGGCACGGCCGATGAACTCGATGGTGCCGTCGGGAAGCCAGCGCACCAGGTCACCCGTGCGATAGAGCTTTCCGCCCGGGTTGAAGGGGTCGGCCACGAAGCGCTCGGAAGTGAGCTCCGGGCGCTCCCAATAGCCGAGGGCGAGCCCGTCGCCTCCGGTATAGAGCTCACCCTTTCTGCCGATGGGCACCGGTTGCATGCGCTCGTCGAGCACATGCACGGTGGTGTGATGCAGGGGCGTGCCGATGGGCACGCTTCCCTTGATCGCGTTGGCGTCCTCGATCACATGGCAGCACGTGAACGTGGTGTTCTCGGTGGGGCCGTACCCGTTGATCAGCACACCGGGCCCCAGCACCTTGAAGGCCTTCTTCACGTGCGGCACGCTCAGCACATCGCCGCCGGTGAGGATGTGCCTGAGGCCGCGCAGCCGCTCCACATGTTCGTCCACCAGGAGGTTGAAGAGGCCGGCGGTGAACCAGACCGAGGTGACGCCCTGTTCGCGGATGGTGTCCGTGATCTCCACGAGCGTGGGCTTCTGCTGAGGTTGCAGCACCAGGCGGGCGCCGTGGAGCAGCGCGCCCCAGATCTCGAGCGTGCTGGCATCGAACGAGATGTTCGACAACTGCAGGAGGACCAGGTCGGGACCGAAGGGCAGGAAGTTCTGGGCATGCACGAGGCGCACGATGGCGCGCTGTGGCACGACCACACCCTTGGGCCTTCCCGTGGAGCCCGAGGTGTACATGATGTAAGCGGGGGAGAGCGCGGTGCCGGCGGCCGCGCCAGGCGTGCTGGTGAGCACGGGGGAGTCCTCGAGGAGCAGCACTCGTGCGTCGTTCGCAGGCAGCAGGCCGATCAGGTGGCGTTGCGTGAGCAACAGCTTCACCCGCGTATCGGCGAACATGAGCTCGAGCCGCTCCTTCGGATAGGCCGGGTCGAAAGGCACGAAGCAGGCACCGCATCGCAGCACGGCGAGCATGGCCGTGATCATGCCGAAACCGCGGTCGGCGCAAAGACCCACCGGGTCGCCCGGCCGCACGCCCTCCTTGCGGAGCAGGTCGGCAAGGGCATGCACGCGTTGCTGCAGTTCGCGGTAGGTGAGGCGTTCGGTGCCGAGCACGAGCGCGGTGCGGTCCGCGTGCCGGATGGCGGTGGCATCGAACAGCTCGCCGATGGTGCGGTCACGTGGGTACGCCGGGGAGCTGCCGTGCCACGCGGCGGGCGGCAGCTGTCGGGGATCGCCGATGGGCTGGTCGCCCAGGATCGTGGCGATGGAGGCATCGGGTTCCTGCACGATGCGCTGCACGATGCGCTGCAGCTCGGCCATCCAGCCCTCCACCGTCGCGCGGTCGAACAGGTCGGTGTTGTAGCTCCACTCGAGCGTGAGCGCATCGTCCTTGCCGGTGGCGTTCAGGAAGAGCTCGAAGATCTCGAAGCTTCGCGGGTTGCTGATGAACCGGTGGCGCAGCCCTTCGAAGGCCACTCCATCGTCCATGTTCATGTCGATGTTGAACACCACGGGAACGAGCGGGATGCGCCCGGGTTCGCGTGGTACGTTCAGCTTGCGCAGCAGGGTGCCGAAGGTGTACTTCTGGTGGTCGAAGGCGTCGAGCACCGAGCCCCTGCGCTCCTTCAGGTGCGCCGAGAAACCGCGCTCCTCATCGATGCGGCTGCGGAGCGCGAGCAGGTTCACGCAATGCCCCACCAGGTGCTTCATGCCCAGGTCGCTCTGGCCGGCGGCCGGGAGACCCACAACGAGGTCGCTGTCGCCGGTGAGCTTGTGAAGCAGGAGCTCGAACGCGGTGAGCAGGGTGGTGACGAAGCTGGCCCCGTGGCGTGTGGCCATGGCGCGGAGGTCGCGCACCAGTTCCGGCGGCAGGGGGCGGTCGATCCGTTCGCCGCGGTAGCTGCGCTGCCTTCCGCGGGGGCGGTCGGTGGGCAGGTCGATGTGGGGCAGGGCGCCCTTGAACTGGTCGAGCCAGAACCGCTCCACACGGGCGTGTTCGGGGGACTTGGCCAGGTCGAAGGTGGCTTCCGCATAGGAGCTGTACGTGTCGGCCTCCGGCAGGAGCGCCTCGCGGTGGGTCACGAACGCGCTGTACAGGGTGCTGAGCTCCGCCATCAGGATCCCCAGGCTCCATCCGTCGCACACCACGTGGTGGCCGGTGATCCGCATCAGGTGCAGGTCGGGTCGGAGCCGGATGAGCTGGAAACGGAAGAGCGGGCCGCGAACCAGGTCGAAGGGCGTCGTCATGTCGGCCGTGGCGAGATCGGCGATTCGCTCCGCGCGTGCCTCATCGTCCAGTTCGGCGAGGTCGGTGTAACGGACCGGTATCGACAGTTGGTCCACCACCAGCATGCGCGTGCCGCTCAGGCTGATCGTGCTGCGCAGGGCCTCATGGCGCTGCACGAGCCGTTCGAGGGACAGTTCCAACGCGGCGCGGTCAAGCGGTCCGCCGAGCTCCAGGGATACGCTCTCGTTGTAGGCGCACGAGGCATCGCGCCCCATCTCCGCGGCGGCGAACACCTCGCGCTGGGCCTCGGTGGTGGGCACGGCACGCTCGATCGGGGGACCCGCGAACGGATCGTGATCCACCGGTATCAGGTGTGTCTGAAGGATGAACTTCTCCATGGAGCGCTTCGCTGCTTCGCGTTACGGGTCGAACAAGGTAGTGGATGGGCTCAGCCCTCTTCGTCGTTTACGAGCATCAGGAACTTTCCGTTGCGCTCGGGGTCGGGGACGAACCAGGCGGGCTCCCCTTTGGGGGTGCGCCCCAGACGGGCCCCGGGCAAGGGCGGTTCCCCGGCTTTGATCACACGCTCCTTGAGCTTGCGCGCCTGCCCGCCGAGCACGTTGTTCACGGTGGCGATGGGATAGGTGCGCTCGGGCATGAAGCCGCTCGCCCGCAGCTCCACGCAGGTGCGTTCCAGCGCCTCCAGGATGTGCTCCACATCGTCCTCGGTATGCGCGGTGGTGAGGAAGTGCGGGAAGTCGAGCACGTGCACGCCGTGGTGGCGCATGAGCATGAAGAAGAGCTCCGTGTAGTTGACGCTCTCGTCGTACTTCGTCTTGAACGCGCTGCCGAAGGTGACCCAGCGGTAGGGGAGCCGGTATTGGTCGAAGAGCTCGTTGGCCCGCTTCACCATGTCGGCCGTGAGGTCGTTCAACCGCTCCTGGAGCGCGGGCCCCTGCTCCTTCAGGTGCAGCAGCACGGCCTTCATGGCGGCGAGCGTGAGGGGGTGGCGCACGAAGGTGCCGGCGAAGTAGGTCACGCCCGAGGGCGGTACGCTGTCGTCACCGAACCGCCAGTGGCCTCCGTCGAGCGCGTCCATCCATTCGCTTCGGCCGATCATGGCCCCGATTGGCATGCCGCCGCCGATCACCTTGCCGTAGGTGCCGATGTCGGCCTCGATGCCGAACAGCCCCTGGGCACCGTTGGGGTGCATGCGGAAGCCCGTGATCACCTCGTCGAAGATGAGCGCCGCGCCGTGCGCCTTGGTGATGCTGCGCACCTCCCGCAGGAAGTCCACCGGGCGGAACTCCATCCGGCGGCTCTGCACGGGTTCCACGAGCACGGCGGCCGCCTCATGGCAGCGCTGCCGGATGATCTCGAGGCTTTCGGGCGTGCCGTACTCGAGGATGAGCATGTTCTGCACCGCCTCGGGCATGATGCCGGGCGCGCCCGGATAGCTCTTCAGGCTCTTGCTGCCACGGATGATCACCTCGTCGTTGATGCCGTGGTAGCTGCCGCTGAAGGCGATGATCAGGCTGCGACCGGTGACGGTGCGCGCCATCCGCATGGCGCCGAGCACGGCCTCGCTGCCGGTGTTGCACACGGCCGCACGCTCCCCGCCGGTGAGGTCGCAGAGCAGGCGCGAGACCTCGGCGGCCAGGGGGTGCATGGGCCCGATCTCGATGCCTTGCTCCAACTGCCGGTGGCACGCGTCCTTGATGAAGTCGGGCATGTAGCCGAACATCGAACTGCCGAAGCCGCTCAGGATGTCGATGTACTCATTGCCGTCCAGGTCCCACAGGTGGCAGCCCTTGCTTCGGTCCACCACCACCTGGTAGGTGAGCTCCTTCAGCTGGGGCTTGAAGCCTGTGACGACCCGCGGGTCGGCCATCGGTTTGCGGTTCTCCTGGGTGAAGGCCTTGCTCTTCGCGGTCCTAGCCGTGTAGCGCTGCACGAAGTCGTCGAACCACGCGCGCTGCTGCGGGGTCATGTCGTCCACCTTCTCCTTGCTGATCCGGGCCTGCGCACCGAAGGCCTTCTTCAGTTCGGGGGCGTCCTCAAGAGCCGAAGCGGCAGCAGCAGGCGCAGGAGCAGGTACGCCGTTGGTCGCCCCAGGCCCTGCACCTGGCCCTGTATTCGTCCAATGCGGCAGGAGGTGGTCGGCCAGCTTGTCCAGGTTCGCGAGGTCCTCGTTCAGTTGTCGGAACGAGATCTTCACGCCGAACTTCTTGCTGAGCGATGTCGCCACCTGCGTGAGGAACAGTGAATCGAGGCCCATCTCCAGGAAGGTCTCCTCGCTGCTGGCCTCCGCCAGTTCCAGGCCGGAGCTCTCTTCCAGCAGGTGCTTGATCTGCGCGATCAGCGCTTCCTTGGGGCTGAGGCTCGCGTCTCCGCTGTTCGGTACCGGTGCTTCGATCGTGGTGGATGCAACGGCCCTTCCACCATCGGCCACCATCGCCACCGGATCCACCCAGTGGCGGATACGCTCGAAGGCGTAGCTCGGCAATGCGATGCGGCGACGCTCCTCGAGCGCGTAGAATCTCTTCCAGTCGATGAGCACGCCGCTCTGCCACAAGCCTCCGACGGCCTTGAGCAGTTGGGTCAGTTCATTGCCATGGCCTGCGGAATCGCCCAGCGAAGGCACCGCCACTTGCTTCTTGGTGTCCGCGCTCTGCTGGCGGGCAAGGGTGGTCGCCGTGGTGCGCGGGCCCACTTCCAGCATCACCCGGTCTGCATCGCTCCAAGCGAACTTCACGGCCTGTGCGAAGCGCACCGTGGCCCGCAGGTGATCGCTCCAGTATTTCGAGGACGTGGCCTCGTCGTCCTTCAGCCACTCGGCGGTCACCGTGCTGACGATCGGGATGCGTGGGGCGTTGAGCTTCACGCCCTCCACCACCTTGCGGTAGGGCTCCACGATGGCGTCCATCATGGGGCTGTGGAAGGCGTGGCTGGTCACCAGCAGCTTGCAGGTGATGCCGTCCTTCTCCAGATCGGCCTGCAGCTTCGCGATCGCCTCGTGCGGACCGCTTGCCACGCAGAGCTGCGGGCCGTTGTTCGCAGCGATGCTGCAACCGGCGGGGAGTTTCTTCAGCACATCCTCTTCCGCCGCACGCACGCTGAGCATGCTGCCACCGGGCAGTTCCTGCATCATGCGGCCGCGATCGGCAACGAGCTTCACGGCATCCTCCAGCGAGAACACACCAGCGAGACAAGCCGCCGCGAACTCGCCGATGCTGTGGCCCATCATCGCATCCGGTACGATTCCCCAGTGCATCAACAGCTTCGCCAGGCTGTAATGCATGGTGAAGAGCGAGGCTTGCGTGTGGATCGTCTGCTTGAGCTGCTCTGCGGCTTTCTCTTCTTCACCGGCTATTGGGAAGATGATGGCCTTGAGGTCGGTTCCGAACGCTTTGCTGAAGAGCGCGCAGCAACGCTCGAAGTGCTGCTTGAAGACGGGTTCGCTCGCGCAGAGGTCGCGGCCCATGTTCACGTACTGCGAACCCTGGCCGGGGAACATGAACACCACGCCGGGCGCGGCCTCGTGCAGCTCGCGCGTGCCGGTCAGGTTGGTGTCCTTGTTGGCGATGGCCTCGATCACTTCACTGTGCGAACCGCCCACGATCAGGCGACGATGCTTGAAGTGCCGGCGACCCACCTGCAGCGTGTAGGCTGCGTCAGCAAGCGATGCGTCCGGATGAGACTCGAGCCAGCTCCGGAGGTTCTCCGTCATGGCATCGAGACTGGTCTTGCTCTTCGCGCTGAGCAGGAAGAGCTGCTTGCTGCGCGAAGCGCTGGAGGCCACGGCCACCGGCGGTTCCGCGAGGATCACGTGCGCGTTGGTGCCGCCCACGCCGAAACTGCTCACACCGGCGATGCGCGGTCTGCCGGGCACGCGCGGCCAAGCGATATTGTCGCTCGCCACCCTGAAGGGCGAGTTCGCAAAGTCGATCGCGGGATTCGGTGTCTCGAACCCGACGTTGGATGGGATCTGCTCCTGTTGAAGCGCGAGCGCGGTCTTGATCACACCGGCCGCACCAGCTGCGGCGGTGAGGTGACCGATGTTGCTCTTGATGGAGCCAAGGGCGCAATGTTGTTCAACTTTCTTTCCGCCGAACGCCTGCGTCAACGCCTCCACCTCGATCGGATCGCCGAGGGGTGTGGCGGTGCCGTGCGCCTCCACATAGGTGATGTCCTCGGGCTTCACGCCCGCATCGGCCTGGGCCATGGCGATCACCTCGGCCTGGCCGCGTACGCTGGGTGCGGTGAAGCTGGCCTTGTCGCTGCCGTCGTTGTTGAGCGCTGCGCCTTTGATCACCGCATAGATGTGGTCCTTGTCGCGCACCGCATCGTCCAGGCGCTTCAACACGACGATGCCGCACCCGTCGCTGAACGAGGTGCCCTTGCCGTTGGCGTCGAAGGTGCGCGTGCTGCCGTCGGGGCTGTACATCCCGCCCTCGTTGTACACGATGCCGCTGTTGAACGGTACCGTCAGCGCGATGCCACCGGCCAGCGCCATGTCGCATTCGCCTTCACGCAGCGCCTTGAAGGCCTGTGCGATCGCCACGAGCGAGGTGCTGCACGCGGTGTGGATGCTCAACGCAGGACCCCGCAGGTCGAACTCGAACGCGAGGCGCGTGGCGATGTAGTCCTTCTCGTTGGCCGTCATCACCGCGAAGTCGCCGACCTGCTCGATGAGCTCGGGGTGGCCGATGACGTTGCGGGTGAAGTAGGTGTTGTTGCCCATGCCGGCGTACACGCCGATGAGCCCGGCGAACTGCGCGGGATCGTAGGCGGCATCCTCCAGCGCGGCCCACGCGCACTCCAGGAACACGCGTTGCTGCGGGTCCATCAGCGCGGCCACCTTGGGGTTCACACCGAAGAAGGCGTGGTCGAACTTGTCAGCGTCGGCGATCACGCCGCGGGCCTTCACATAGTCCGGGTCGTTGCGCAGCTCGGCGGGGATGCTCGGGTCGAGCTCTTCGGCCGTCCATGTGCTGATGCTGTTCTTCTTCGCGAGCAGGTTGGCCCAGAGCTGATCCACGTTCTCCGCACCGGGGAAGCGGCCGCTCATGCCGATGATGGCCACGTCCCGCTTTTCGGGCGCAACATGTCTCGCCCCCACGCGGGCTATGGCCATATCGGCGGGTGAAACAGCGCTCGCATCACCCTCAAGGAAAGCCGCGCAGGCACGGACCGTCGGGTGCTGGTAGAGCTTCACGATCGGCAGCTTCAGGCCGTGGCCTTCGAGCTGCGCCACGCATTGGATGCTCAGCAGCGAGTTGCCGCCGAGGTCGAAGAAGTTGTCGTCGATGCCCACACGGTCGATGCCAAGCATGTCCGCCCATACGTTGGCCAGCGTCTTCTGCACGCTGGTCGTCGGCGCGGCAAAGGCCACATCAAGGTCAGGGCGTTTCACATCGGGAGCGGGCAGGGCTTTGCGGTCGATCTTGCCGCTCGGTGTGCGGGGCAGCTCCTTCACGGCCACGAAGGCGGAAGGCTGCATGTAGTCGGGCAGGAGGGAGGCGAGGTGCTTGCGCAGCTCGTTCGTGCTCAGTTCGGACTTCGCGACGTAGTAGCCGATCAGGCGCTTGAGGCCCGGACGGTCCTCGCGCACGGTGGCCACGGCCTGCTCCACCGCAGGGTGCTTTTCCATCGCCACTTCCACTTCACCCAGTTCAATGCGGTAGCCGCGCACCTTCACCTGGCCGTCGATGCGGCCTTTGTAGTCGATCTCGCCGTTGGGGAGTTCCGCCGCGCGGTCGCCGGTCTTGTAGAGGCGGCCACCGGCGATGAAAGGATCCTCGAGGAAGCGCTCGGCCGTGAGGTCATCGCGGCCGATGTAGCCTTTCGCCACGCATGCGCCGCCGAGGTACAGTTCACCTTCTTCACCTTTCGCAACGGGCTTCATCCGCTCATCGAGCACATACAGCTTCACGTTGTCGATGGCGGTGCCGATGTTGGGCAGCGCAGGCCAGGTGGAAGGATCGCCCTTCAGCTCCAACTCGCTCACCACGTGGCCCTCGGTGGGGCCATACTGGTTGCAGAAGCGGCAGCCGGGGAGTTGCTTGAAGAGGTTCGCGATGGCCGGCGTGACCTTCAGTTGCTCGCCGCTGGTGAACACTTCCTTCAGCGTGGACGGCACTTCGCCGGTGCGCTCCACGGCCTCGGCCAGGTATTGCAGCGCCACGAAGGGCACGATGATGCGGTTGATCTTCTGCGCGATGATCTTGCGCAGCAGTTGCGTGCTGTTCAATCGGTCCTCATCGGTGATCAGCACCAGGGTGCCGCCCTGGGCGAACGTGGTGAGGATCTCCTGGAAGCTCACGTCGAAACTGATCGGTGCGAACTGCAGGGTGCGGTCACCGGCCTTGCACACGCTGGTGCGCAGCTGCCACTGGATCAGGTTGGTGAGCGGCGCATGGTGCATGGCCACGCCCTTGGGCCGGCCGGTGCTGCCGCTGGTGAAGAGCACGTAGAGCAGGTCGTCCGGGGTGGCAGGGCACGGGCCCTCGAACGCCGGACCGTTCTCCAGGTCGATACCCTCGATGAGGATGACCTTGGCCGCGGTGCCCTTGAAGAGGTGCTGGTGCGCCTTGCTGGTGATCACCACCGGCGGCTTGGCGTCCTCCAACATCCCCGCGATGCGCTCGGCGGGGTAGGTGGGGTCGATGGGCACATAGGCGGCGCCGGCCTGCACGATCCCGAGCACGGAGATGATGAGCTCGGGGGAGCGGTCGAGGCAGAGGCCGATGGTATGGCCTGGTCCGGCATGCTCGGTGCGGAGTTGCGCGGCGAGCCGGTGGACCCGGCCCTGGAGTTCGTGGTAACTGATCGCTCCAGCTTCGTGAATGATCGCGTTCCGCTCCGCGTGGTGCTGGAAGGAGGACCGGAGCACGGTGATAAGGATGTTCTGGTCCATGGGATCGTTCCCCGTCATGCGTCGTTCTAGGTCAGCACGGCCGTTGGTCAGCATAATGACCGCGTAGGCAGTGGTCGTTCATCAAGTTTTCCTGATACGCCATTTCGGCAGCAAGGGTTTCCTCCGCGCTTGGCCATCCCGCCGTTGGGTATCTGCCGCTCCGTCGCCTATATCCTCCTGTCCGGCGGTTGAAATTACCTATTCGTCGGGCTGTTGCTGGTGGTGCTGGTCAGGCTGCGTCCGGGCATTCGGGTGAGGCTGTCGCCGGTCGGGCTGCGGGGCTTGATGGACGGGGCTTTCCTGCATGTTCGTCCGGTCCATCTTTTTTTCCACGATCGGTGGTTCGCGCCCGGGCGCATGCCCCTGCGAGGGCCTATTTTTGGCCCCCTTTTCCGCTCCCGTGCCACGTCCACTGTTCCGCTCCCTGCTCGCCTTCGCGTTGATGGTCCTTTCGGCCGTGGCGCAGGCCCAGACCTATGGGCAGGACCGCAGCGTGCAGGCCTGGGCTACGGTCACCTCCGCTCCTCCAAGCATCACCCTCAATTGGCTCACCTATCCCACCACCACGGGCTATCAGGTGTACCGGAAACTGAAGGGGGGGACGAGCTGGGGTCCGGTGGTGGCCAACGTGGCCGGCACGGCGACCAGCTGGACGGACAACACCGTGCAGCTCAATACCAACTACGAGTACAAGATCGTCCGCAGCACCAGTGGCTACGGCAACGGCTACGGCTACGTGAACTCGGCGGTGGAGCTCGCCATGGTGGAATCGCGGGGTACCCTGGTGCTCATCGTGGACAACACCTTCACGGCACCACTTGCGGCTCAGCTCACCGAGCTTCAGAGCGACCTGGAGGGCGACGGTTGGAAGGTGATCCGGCACGATGTGAGCCGCACGGCGAGCGTGCCGAGCGTGAAGAACCTGATCGTGGCGGACTACAACGCGGCCCCTTCGAGCGTGAAGGCGGTGTTCCTGGTGGGGCATGTGCCGGTGCCCTACTCGGGGAACCTCGCCCCCGACGGGCATGGCAACCATTACGGCGCGTGGTCGGCGGACAGTTACTACGGGGATGTGAACGGCACGTGGACGGATAACAGCGTGAACACCTCCGGCACCCAGATCGACCTGCGGAACCAGAACCTGGCCGGTGATGGCAAGTTCGACCAGAGCATCCTGCCGAGCGCGGTGGAGCTGGCCGTCGGCCGGGTGGACATGTACAACCTCACGGTGTTCGCGCAGAGCGAGACGACGCTCCTGGGCAACTACCTCTCCAAGCTTCACAATTGGAAGATGAAGCTGTTCACCGCCCAATCGAGGGCCGTGGTGGACGACAATTTCACGGGGTACACGGATGCCTTCGCCCAGAACGCCTGGCGAGGCTTCGGTCCGCTCGTGGGCCCGCAGAACGTGGCCACGGGCGACTACTTCACCGACATGGCCTCCCAGAGCTACCTCTGGAGCTACGGCTGCGGCGGCGGGTGGTGGGACAACGCGCTGGGCATCGGCACCGCCGCACAGTTCGCCAGCAGCAACCTGCAGAGCGTGTTCACCATCCTCTTCGGCAGCTATTTCGGCGACTTCGACTGCCCGAACAACTTCATGCGCTCTTCGCTCGCGTCGGGCACCACCCTCACCAATTTCTGGGCGGGTTACCCGAACTGGTTCTTCCACCACATGGGCATGGGGGAGGTGATCGGCTATTCCGCCCAGCTCACGCAGAACAATGGCAACGGGCATTACGAGCCGGCCAACCCGAACAACGGCCGGGTGCATATTGCCCTCATGGGCGATCCCTCGCTCCGGATGCAGATGGTGGCGCCCCCGGGCAGCGTGACCTGCACCTATATCAACCCCACCACGGGGACAGTCTCCTGGGGGGCATCGGCCGAGGCTGTGCTGGGCTATCACGTGTACCGCTACAACACGGTGACCCAGGCCTGGGACCGCCGCACCACCAATGCCGTGACGGGGACCACTTTCACGGACAACATCAGTGGCCTCAGCGGAACGGTGCGCTACATGGTGCGGGCCCTGAAGCTGGAGGTGAGCTACAGCGGCTCGTACTACAACCTGAGCATCGGTCGCTTCGGCTCCCTGAACATCGGCGGGGCGCCCACCGACTGCCTCGGCGTGGTGGGCGGAACGGCCCTCCCCGGCACGGCCTGCAACGATGGCAACGCGTCCACCGCCAACGATACCTGGTCCGCCAGCTGTGCTTGCATCGGTGTGCCGGTGGATTGCCTGGGTGTTCCCGGCGGTACGGCGCAGCCGGGAACGGCCTGCAACGATGGCAATGCCTGCACGGTGAACGACCTGTGGAACGCCTCGTGCCAGTGCGCGGGAACGCCGATGGTGTGCAACGACAACAACGTGTGCACCTCGGACCAGTGCGTTTCCGGCACCTGCGTGTACACACCGCTACCTGATAGCGATGGGGACGGGATCTGCAACGTGCTCGACGGATGCCCGAACGCACCGGGTTCCGTCGGTTCACCCTGCGACGATGGCGACCCCTGCACCACCAACGATGCCCTGAACACGGCCTGCATTTGCACGGGTACAGCGGTTCCGGACAATGATGGTGACGGGCTCTGCAACATCATCGATCCGTGTCCGAACGGGCCGAACCCCGGATCCGCCTGCGATGATGGGAACGCCTGCACCGGCGGGGATGTGATCGGATCCAACTGCACGTGCGCGGGTTCTCCCTTGCAGGATTCGGACGCCGATGGTGTGTGCGATGCACAGGACAGCTGTCCGCTGGTTCCGGGTCAGGTGGGCTCCTCTTGCGATGATGGCAGTTCGGCCACGGTGAACGATGTCCTCGACGCAGCGTGCACCTGCACGGGCACTCTGCTCGATTGCCTGGGCGTGCCCAATGGAACGGCCTTGCCGGGTGCCCCGTGCGACGATTCGAACCCCGCGACGGGCAACGACAGCTGGTCGGCCACCTGCCAGTGCATCGGGGAGGAGGTCGATTGCCTGGGTGTGGCAGGTGGTACCGCGGTGCTCGATGATTGCGGGGTGTGCAACGGGACCAACGACTGCCTGGTCGGCACCGTGACCGTGTGCGCCACGCTCATCAGCGATGGCTCGGGTGATGCGGAGGAGGCCGCGAACGGGAACCTGTATTACAGCAGCGGTGCATTGGACCTGGTGCATGACTCGGAGCAGCCGGACTGGCGTGGGGATCAACGCGTGGGCCTGCATTTCGCCGATGTGGACGTGCCGCAGGGCGTGCAGGTGGTGGTGGCGCGGGTGCGCTTCACCGCATTCAGTGGAACCGATATCGGGCCGAGCGCGCTCAACTTCAGCCTGCAGGATACCGTTGATGCGCCACCCATCGGTTTCGCGCCCTTCGAGCTCAGCGCCCGTTCTTACGGACCATCCGTGGCCTGGTCGATGCCCTTCTGGAACATCGCCGATGAGGCCGGACCCGATCAACGGGGCCCCGAGCTCGCTCCCCTGGTGCAGCAGGTGGTCAGCCGGCCCGATTGGGTGGCCGGCAACGCGCTCCTCGTGGGCATCTCCGGAACGGGCGGACGCACTGCGTGGCAGGCCGAGCAGGATCCCGCGAAGGCGGCGCAGTTCTGCATCAGCTACCTGCCGGGTACCTCCATCCAATACGATTGCACAGGAGCGCTCGGTGGAACGGCCATGCCCGGTACGGCCTGCGATGATGGCAATGCGCTCACCATCAACGATGCATGGGATGCGGCCTGCCAGTGCACGGGTGAACTGTACGATTGCCTGGGCGTGCTCAATGGAACGGCTCTTCCCGGAACCCCGTGCGACGACGGTGATGCCACCACCGGTGATGATGCGTGGACCGCGGCCTGTCAATGCCAGGGCCTGCTCATCGACTGCGTGGGTCTGCCCGGTGGTACGCAGCTCCCCGGTTCGGTCTGTGATGACGGAGATCTCCTCACGATCGATGACACATGGGATGTCGCCTGCACGTGTGCCGGGACCCCGGTGGATTGCCTTGGTGCCGTGAACGGGACGGCGCTGCCGGGAACGCCCTGCGACGATGGGGATGCATCGACCGGCGATGACCTCTGGCGCTCGGACTGTACGTGCGCGGGTCTGCCCATCGATTGCTTCGGCGTGCCGGGAGGCGGCGCGGTGGTGGATCTGTGCGGGGTGTGCGGAGGTGCCAATGCCTGCATCGATTCCACCGTCTGTTATACCGTGGGCGGCTCGGGCGACCCCGATGTGGAGGAGTCGGCCTTCGGGTTCATCTACCAGAACACCGGCACGCTCGACCTCACCTTGGACGGACAATCGGGCAGTCCGCTCGGCGAGCAGGTGGTGGGCCTTCGGTTCGCCGGTGTGCAGGTGCCGAACGCGGCCGACATCATCGCGGCCGACATCCAGTTCACCGCTGCAGGCGTGTCGAACGTGGACCCCTGTGCGCTCACGATCAAAGCACAGGCCGCCAACAATGCGCCGACGTTCAACCTGGTACCGTTCGGCGTGAGCGCGCGCACGCGGACCGTGGGAGCGGCCACCTGGTCCCCGGCCCCCTGGACCGGGATCAACGACGCCGGCGCGGCGCAGCGCACCCCCGACCTGGCCTCCTTGGTGGAGGAAGTTGTCGCCCGGCCGGGTTGGACCCCGGGGAATGCAATGGTCTTCATCATCGAGGGTACCGGTCGCCGCCAGGCCTTCAGCAGGAACAGCTCCAGCACGAAGGCCGCCCGCCTGTGCATCAGCTACGGCAGCGCATCGGTGCCCCTGGTGGACTGCGAAGGCGTTCCGGCCGGACCGGCACTGCCGGGTGTGGCCTGCGACGATGGCGATGCCACCACCGGAAACGACCGCTGGACCATCGATTGCGTGTGCGAAGGCGAGCTGATCGACTGCGCGGGTGACCCGGGTGGCGCCGCCCTGCCGGGCACTCCGTGCGACGATGGGGATGCGGGCACCGGCAACGACCTCTTGCAGACCGACTGCAGCTGCGCGGGCGCGGTGATCGATTGCCTTGGCTCGATCGGCGGGCCTTCGCTTCCGGGTACGCCCTGCGACGATGGGGATGCGACCACAGGGGATGATACCTGGCAGAGCGGTTGCAGCTGTGAGGGCCTTCCGCTGGATTGCGCCGGTGTGCCCGGTGGCACAGCGCTTCCGGGTGCCGCCTGCGACGATGGCGACGCCACCACGGGCGATGATGCCTGGCAGAGCGACTGTACCTGCGTCGGCCTGTTGCTCGACTGCCTCGGCGTTCCAGGCGGCATCGACCTGCCCGGTGCGGGCTGCGATGATGGGGATGCGACCACCGGCGACGATGCCTGGCAGAACAACTGTACGTGTGCGGGCCTGCTCATTGATTGCGCCGGTGTGCCGGGTGGCGGCGACCTGCCTGGTGCAGCGTGCGACGATGGGGATGCGACCACCGGTGATGACACCTGGAGGACCGACTGCACCTGTGCGGGACTGTTGATCGATTGCGTGGGCGTGCCGGGCGGTGCGCAACTGCCGGGGACCGCGTGCGATGACGGGGAGGCGACCACCGGCGACGATACCTGGCAGAACAACTGCACTTGTGCGGGTCTGTTGATCGATTGCGTGGGCGTGCCCGGTGGTGCGCAACTGCCGGGGACCGCGTGCGATGACGGGGATGCGACCACCGGTGATGATGCCTGGCGGACCGACTGCACGTGCGCGGGACTGTTGATCGATTGCGTGGGTGTGCCCGGTGGACCGGCCCTTCCCGGCTCGGCCTGTGACGATGGGAACGCCAGCACCGGCAACGACCAGTGGCTGGGCAACTGCGTCTGCCTGGGTGAGGCATACGACTGTGCCGGTGTGCCGGGCGGCACTGCGTTGCCTGGTTCGCCGTGCGACGATGGTGACCCGGGCACCGCGAACGACACCTGGACCGCCTCCTGCACCTGTGTGGGCGAGCTCATCGATTGCGCCGGTGTGCCAGGCGGCTCGGCCCTCATCGATGGCTGCGGCATCTGTGCCGGCGGCACCACCGGGATCCAGCCCGATCCGGATGGGGATGGCGACGGAGCATTGGATTGTACGGACAATTGCCCGACCCTGGCGAACACGGGCCAGGCCGATTTCGACACCGACGGGTACGGCGACCTGTGCGACAACTGTCCATGGATATCGAACGCCGATCAGTCCGATGTGGACGGCGATGGGGTGGGCGATGCCTGCGACCTGATCGGCATGCCTGAGCTTGCCGCCCTACCGGCCCTGCACGTGTTCCCGAACCCGACCTCGGACCATCTCTTCTACCAATGGCCCGACCGGTCGGCTCAGCGAGCGGTGATCATCGATGTGCTGGGCCAGCGTCTCAAGGTGGAGCCAGTGACCGGTTCGATGGACGTTTCCTCCTTGTCGACCGGGGTGTACTTCCTGCGGCTCGAGACCGCCGAGGGCCGCGGCGTGGCGCTCGCCCGCTGGGTGCGCCTGTAGTCCTCTTCCGTCGTCGTGGGCGCGCTTTCCATCGGTCTTCGATGCGGGGTGGTTACCTGATCTGAAACCTTGGACCGGGCAAGTGCGGTACAAATGGTCGCTTGACCATGCACCGCGCCTCGGACCGATCTGCCAATAGGGCCGGAGCACCAGCACTGCCGCTGGACGGGACATGGAACAGGCTTTCGTTCCATCCATCCTGTACTGCCGATGTTCCGCACCCTTCTTCTTGCCATGGCCCTGGCCGTGGTGACGCTACTTAAGGCGCAATCACCTTCGCTGATCAATGCTGTTCAGCTCTCCGCCACGGTGCAGAGCGCTCCTGCGGCGATCACCCTCTCCTGGGCGTCCCTCACCGGAACGACGGGATTCACCATCTACCGGAAGCTGAAGTCGTCCACCACATGGGGTGGGACCTACGCATCGGTCGCCGGTACGGCCACGCAATGGACCGACAACGCCGTTGCGCTTGGTACTTACTACGAGTACAAGGTCGTTCGAACGGCCTCCGGCGGCACCGGCTACGGTTACATCGCCGCCGGTATTGAGGTTCCGGCCACCGAGTACAACGGCAAGATCATCCTGTTGGTGGACAACTCGATGGCGGCCTCGATCGCCACACAGCTCCAACAGCTGCAGACCGACCTCAAGGCCGATGGTTGGACGGTGCTGCGCCAGGACGTGAGCCGCACCGCCTCCGTCACGAGCATCCGGTCCATCATCACCAACCTCTACAACGCCGACCCCACGAACGTGAAGGCGGTGTACCTCGTCGGGCACGTACCGGTGCCGTACTCCGGCAACCTCAATCCCGATGGACACAGCGCCCACCTCGGCGCCTGGCCCTGCGACGGCTACTATGCCGACGTGAACGGGACCTGGACCGACAACAGCGTGACGAGCACCGGGGGTTACACCTACAACTGGAACACGCCAGGTGATGGCCGCTTCGACCAGAGCGATTATCCCTCGGCGCTCGAGCTCCAGGTCGGCCGCGTGGACCTGCAGGACATGCCCGCGTTCGCGCAGAGCGAGCCGCAGTTGCTCGCGGCCTACCTGGACAAGGCCCATGCGTTCAAGACCAAGCAATGGGTACCGCAGACGCGCGGCATCGTGTTCGACAACCTGCAGTGGGTGAGCAACCCCCTGGCCGGTTGCGGTTACCGCAGCATCGCCGCCCTCGTGGGCCACCAGAACATCACCGACTGCTATCCCTACGGCGCCGCCTTCACCACGTTCGTGAGCAACCAGAGCTACCTCTGGACCTACGCCAGCGGGGGCGGTCTCCAGGCCGTCGACAACAACGTGCTCACCTTCAATGGTGCGAACAACATCGCCACCACCCAGGACTATGCCACCACCGCACCCCTCGGTGGTGTGTTCAACATGTCCTTCGGCAGCTACTTCGGCGACTGGGACAACCGCAACAACTTCCTGCGCGCGCAGCTGGCCAGCGGACAGGCCCTCACCAGCGTATGGGCGGCGATCCCCAATTGGTGGTTCCACCACATGGGCCTGGGCGACCACATCGGCTACAGTGCCTTCCAGAGCATGAACAACGGCTCCATCTACACGCCGCAGAACAGCGGCTGGCAGGGGGCCACCTATGGCCGGGCACATCTCGGTCTCATGGGCGATCCCACGCTCCGCATGATGGCCGTGGCGCCGCCCACCAACCTGCAGGTGACCAATGCCGGCGGCAACGCCTCGTTCAGCTGGACGGCCTCGAGCGATGCGGTGCTCGGTTACTACATCTACCAGATCGACCAGGCCACCGGAGCCGTGAGCCGCGTGGTCCCGACGATGGTCACGTCCACCTCCTTCCTCAGCCCGACGGTGCCCTTCATCGCAGGCAAGGAGTACATGGTGCGCGCCGTGAAGCTCCAGACCACCACCAGCGGCAGCTACTACAACCTGAGCCTTGGCGCCATCGCCACCGCAACAGGTGCCGCCGGTCCCGATTGCCTCGGTGTGGTGGGCGGTCCCGCCCTGCCCGGCACCGCTTGCAACGACGGCAATGCATGCACCGTGAACGATGTGTACACCGCCAGCTGCCAGTGCGCGGGCACGGCCAGCGGCGATACCGATGGGGATGGCGTCTGCAACGCCACCGACAACTGTCCCGGCGTGGCCGGCCAGATCGGTTCGGCCTGCAGCGACGGCAATGCGTGCACGATCAACGATGTGCTGAACGCGAACTGCCAGTGCGTGGGCACGGCGGCCGCTGACAGCGATGGCGACGGGGTGTGCAACACCCTGGACAACTGTCCCAACGTGGCCGGACAGATCGGATCGGCGTGCAACGACGGGAACGCCTGCACCATCAACGACGTGCTGAACGCGAGCTGCCAATGCGCCGGCACCTTCAGCGGTGATACGGATGGGGATGGCCTCTGCAACGCCACGGACAACTGTCCGAACGTGGCCGGCCAGATCGGGTCCGCCTGCAACGATGGCAACGCCTGCACGGGGAACGATGTGCTGAACGCGAGCTGCCAGTGCCTGGGCACCTACAGCGGTGACACCGACGGGGACGGAATCTGCAACGCCACGGACAATTGCCCCACGGTGGCGGGTCAGGTCGGCTCCCCTTGCAACGATGGGGATCCGTGCACCATCAATGATGTGCTCAACAGCGGCTGCCAGTGCATCGGAACCGCGAGCGGGGATTCCGATGGGGATGGCATCTGCAATGCCCAGGACAACTGTCCCAACGTGGCCGGCCAGATCGGGTCGTCCTGCAACGACGGGAACCCCTGCACCCTCAATGACCTTGTGAGCGCCAGCTGCCAGTGCGTCGGCACGCTCTCTCCCGATTCCGATGGCGACGGGACCTGCAACGTGCTCGATGGCTGCCCCAACGACCCCCTGAAGCTGGTACCCGGCAACTGCGGCTGCGGTGCCGCCGAACCGGGTTCCGCCTGCAACGACGGCAACGCGGCCACCACGAACGACGTGATCGGCACCAATTGCCAGTGCACCGGTACGGTGGTGAACTGCGACGATGGCGATCCCTGCACGATCGACAGCTTCAACGGGACCGTCTGCGTTCACATGGCTGTGCCCGATGGTGATGGCGATGGCCTTTGTGATCTGATCGACCCCTGTCCTTCGGGTCCGAACCCCGGGCTGGCCTGCAACGACAACAACGCCTGCACGATCAACGATGTGGTGGGCGCGAACTGCACCTGTGCCGGCACCTTCGCCGATACCGATGGCGACGGCACCTGCAATGCGAACGATGGCTGCCCGAACGACCCCAACAAGGTCGCTCCGGGTGCCTGCGGATGCGGCGTGAGCGATGTGGATGCGGATGGGGATGGTGCCGCCGATTGTGTGGACCTATGTCCGCTCGATCCCGCCAAGACCGCACCTGGTTCATGCGGATGCGGTGCTCCCGAACCGGGCGCTGCCTGTACCGATGGCAACGCTTCCACCATCAACGATGTCATCGGGACGAACTGCCAGTGCGCTGGGACCCTGGTCACCTTCGACTGCCTGGGCACACCGAACGGCAGCGCACTGCCGGGTACCGCTTGCAACGATGGGAACGCCAATACCATCAACGATGTGTTCGATGCCAACTGCCAGTGTACTGGAACCTATGTGACCGTCGATTGCGCAGGTGTGGTGAATGGTACGGCGAGCCTTGACAACTGCGGCACCTGCGTGGGCGGCACCACCGGTCTGGTGGCCTGCACCCAGGACTGCAATGGCGTGTACGGTGGTACGGCGAGCATGGACGCCTGCGGCATCTGCGCGGGCGGCAACACCGGCATCACGCCGAACAGCACCTGCACGGATTGTGCGGGTGTGGTGAACGGTACGGCGAGCCTTGACAACTGCGGCACCTGCGTGGGTGGCACCACCGGTCTGGTGGCCTGCGCGCAGGACTGCAACGGCGTATATGGCGGCACGGCTGCTGTTGATGCCTGCGGCATCTGCTCGGGCGGCACCACGGGCATCACGCCGAACAGCACCTGCACGGATTGCGCGGGTGTGGTGAACGGCACAGCGAGCTTCGACAACTGCGGCACCTGCGTGGGCGGCACCACCGGTCTGGTGGCCTGCGCACAGGACTGCAATGGCGTGTATGGTGGTACGGCTGCTGTTGATGCCTGCGGCAGCTGCGCAGGTGGTACCACCGGCATCATGCCGAACAGCTCCTGCACGGATTGCGCGGGTGTGGTGAACGGCACGGCGAGCCTTGACAACTGCGGCACCTGCGTGGGCGGCACCACCGGTCTGGTGGCCTGCACCCAGGATTGCAACGGCGTGTATGGCGGTACGGCGAGCATGGACGCCTGCGGCATCTGTGCGGGCGGCAACACCGGCATCACACCGAACAGCTCGTGTACCGATTGCGCAGGTGTGGTGAACGGCACCGCGAGCCTCGACAACTGCGGCACCTGCGTGGGTGGCACCACCGGTCTGGTGGCCTGCGCGCAGGACTGCAATGGCGTATATGGCGGCACGGCTGCTGTTGATGCCTGCGGCATCTGCTCGGGCGGCACCACGGGTATCACGCCGAACAGCACCTGCACGGATTGTGCGGGTGTGGTGAACGGCACGGCGAGCCTCGACAACTGCGGCGCCTGTGTGGGCGGCACCACCGGTCTGGTGGCCTGCACCCAGGACTGCAACGGAGTATATGGTGGCACGGCAAGCATGGACGCTTGCGGCATCTGCGCAGGTGGCACCACGGGCATCACACCGAACAGCACCTGCACGGATTGCGCGGGTGTGGTGAACGGCACGGCCGCTGTTGATGCCTGCGGCGTCTGCGCGGGTGGCACCACCGGTATCACGCCGAACAGCACCTGCACCGATTGTGCGGGTGTGGTGAACGGCACGGCGAGCCTTGACAACTGCGGCACCTGCGTGGGCGGCACCACCGGTCTGGTGGCCTGCGCGCAGGACTGCAATGGCGTGTATGGCGGTACGGCGAGCATGGACGCCTGTGGCATCTGCGCGGGCGGCACCACGGGCATCACGCCGAACAGCACCTGCACGGATTGTGCGGGTGTGGTGAACGGCACGGCGAGCCTCGACAACTGCGGTACCTGCGTGGGCGGCACCACCGGTCTGGTGGCCTGCACCCAGGACTGCAACGGAGTATATGGTGGCACGGCAAGCATGGACGCTTGCGGCATCTGCGCAGGTGGTACCACCGGCATCATGCCGAACAGCACCTGCACGGATTGCGCGGGTGTGGTGAACGGCACGGCGAGCCTCGACAACTGCGGCACCTGCGTGGGCGGCACCACCGGTCTGGTGGCCTGCACCCAGGACTGCAACGGCGTCTATGGGGGTGCGGCCTTGCCGGGCACCGCTTGCAACGACAACGACCCGAACACGGGCAACGACCACTGGAACCTCAATTGCCAGTGCGTGGGCCAGGTGATCGACTGCATGGGTGTGGCCGGTGGCACTGCGCTTCCCGGAACGCCGTGCAACGACGGCAACGGCGGCACGCAGGGCGATCTCTGGAGCCCGAACTGCGATTGCATCGGCAACTCGGTGGGCATCGACTGCACGGGCACCCCGGGTGGCACTGCGCTCCCCGGCACCTCCTGTGATGATGGCGATGCGCTCACGGCCTTCGACAGCTGGACGGTGGATTGCACCTGCGCCGGTGTCGCGGTCGATTGCGCCGGTGTGGTGGGCGGTACGGCCGTTATCGACGGCTGTGGCATCTGTGCCGGTGGTACCACGGGCCTTGTTCCCGATGCGGATGAGGATGGCGATGGCCTGGCCGCGTGCGAGGACATCTGTCCCAACGCCTATGACCCCGGCCAGGCCGATTTCGATGGCGACGGTGTGGGTGACGCGTGCGACAACTGCGCCTGGGTGAGCAATGCCGATCAGGCCGATGCGAACGGGAACGGCATCGGTGACGCGTGCGAGACCATGAACGGCATCTCCGAGCCAGGCGAAGGCAACGGCCTCGTGTTCTTCCCGAACCCGGTGCGCGACCAACTCCACATCACCTGCACCAATGCCCGGGTCCGGAGCCTCCGGATGGTGGACCTGGCCGGACAGCTGGTGCTCGAAACGCAATTGCTCCAGCGCCTGGACATGAGCTCCGTTGCGCAGGGCACCTATATCATCATCGCGCTCGATGCGGAAGGCAGACCGCTGGCGCAGACCCGGCTCATCAGGCAGTGATGGACCAAGGTTGGATGGAGGCGGCCCGCATGCGCGGGCCGCTTTTCCTTTTCCACTAGATCGACAGGATGGACAGGATGCGCAGCAGTTCCTGCGGGAGCTGCTTGCGCTTGCCGATGGCCTGGTCGAAGGGGGTGAAGCACAACTCGCCGTTCACGATGCCGGCCATCACGTTGCGGCGGCCGGCCATGAGCGCCTCCACCGCGGCCACGCCCAGTCGGCTGGCCAGGATCCGGTCCGTGGCCGAAGGGCTGCCGCCGCGCTGCACGTGTCCCAGCACCGTGACCCGGATGTCGCGGTCGGGGAGCTGCTGCTTCACCTTCTGCGCGATCGCGAAGGCGCCGCCCTCCTCATCCCCTTCGGCCACCACCACCACGCTCGACGATTTGCTCGCGGCCTGCGCGCGCAAGGCGGCGACCAGGTCATCGATGCGCTCCAGGCGTTCAGGTACCAGGGCCTGCTCGGCACCGGACGCGACGGCGCTGTGCAGGGCGATGAAGCCCGTGTCCCGCCCCATCACCTCGATGAAGAAAAGCCGGTCGTGCGCCGAAGCGGTATCGCGGATGCGATCGATCGCCTCGACAGCGGTGTTCACCGCCGTGTCGAACCCGATGGTGAGGTCGGTACCGGCCAGGTCGTTATCGATGGTCCCTGGCAATCCCACGGTGGGCACATCATGCTCCCGCTCGAAGATGAGGGAGCCCGTGAAGGTGCCGTCGCCACCGATCGCCGCCAGGCCGTCGATGCCCGCTTTCGTAAGGTTCGCTTTCGCGGCCCGCCGGCCTTCCACCGTCCGGAATCCTTCGCTGCGGGCCGATCGGAGGATGGTGCCCCCGCGCTGAACGATGTTGCTCACGTCGCGTACGCCGAGGGGTCGGATATCGCCGCGGATCATGCCTTCGTATCCGCCCATTATCCCGCTCACTTCCAGTCCATGGTAATGGGCGGCGCGGACCACGGCCCGCACCGCGGCGTTCATGCCGGGCGCGTCGCCGCCGGAGGTGAACACACCGATGTGGCGTACAGTGGGAACGGGACCTTCCGTGATGGCGGAGCGCATGTGCGAAAATTGAAAAAGAGCAGGGTGAAGCTACACCTCGCCCCCGATCACATGCTCGACCGTCCGCGGGTCAGCGCCTCCGAAGAGCGCAACCGGGCCTTGATCGGGCCGAACCACGGGCAGTCGCGCTCGAGCAGGGCGCCCATCACCTGCCCCAGGCGGAGCGCACGGTCCGCCTCGGCGCCCTGGCGCTTGAGCAGCGCGCCCACAGTGGCCGGGTGGTACACCACGGCATCCTCCAGGCATCGGCGTACCTCGGCCTGCACGACCGCATCGGATGAACGCGGGTCCACCTGTTGCATGCATCCGCACAGATCCGCCGAAAGCCGGTCCATCTCCGCGTTGGTCTGCGCCGAAAGCCACGTGCCGACCGCACAGAGCGCGCAGAAGAGGACGAAGCGTTGGAGGAGGTTCGATAGGCGCATGCGGGATGAACGACCAGTTGCAAGGTAGGACCTTGGTGATGATCAGTGGAGGCATGTGACGGCCGGTTCATCCACCGGCCACGGTGCATGGGCATCGGAACGCACAATGCAAGACCGGTCAGCGAGTTTCCCAAGGCCGTCGCCATTTCGCTGCTGCTGCTGGCCTGGACCATCTCGAAGGCCAGGGGGAACGCGGTTGGCAGCACGGCCACACGAACACGAACGCAGGCACGCTGTGGCGCTCGCCGCTCATCGACCGATGTGCCACGGCCTTACACCGCCGCCCATCGCCGGGACCGAAGAACGGCCCGTTGGCCTCTGTACGGTCGGCTTCAACCTCACCAACGCGCCCTGCCGCCACCACCTCGTCGGCTCCGTTGCTCCCAAGTGCACGCGGCATCGATGTGCTCCTCGGGTTCCGTATCAACTTCGGGAAGTCCCCTTCGAACTGACCTTGGAACGGGGGCGGATCCACGTGCAACACCGAATTTCGCACGCACCATCAACGAACGACCATGGAACGGACCATCTTCGGCGCGCTCCTGCTCGCGCTCCTGGCTGTCGGCTGCAAGAAGGAGTCGACCGACACGCCCACGGCCACGGTGCCGCCGGTGAACGAGCAGGAGCTCATCACCACGGTGCGCCTCACCTTCAACACGCTCAGTGGGGCGGAGGTGAAGGTGCTCGAGTTCAGTGATCCCGACGGGGATGGCGGTGCGGCACCGGTCATCACCGCCGACACGCTCTCCGTGGATTCGATCTACGATGTGGACCTGGAGGTCCTCAACGAGAGCGTTTCGCCCATGCTCGACATTACGTCGGAGATCCAACAGGAGGGCACCGTCCACCAGTTCTTCTCCCAGGTGACCGGTGCGGATGTGGCGTTCGCGTACGGCGATGCCGACGCCAACGGACGGCCGATCGGCCTGCTGATGTCATGCATCGCCGGTGGGGCGAGCAACGGTTCCCTGACACTGACCCTGCGCCACCAGCCGGACAAGGGCGCCACTGGTGTGGCCGATGGGGACATCACCAACGCTGGAGGCGAAACGGACATCGAGGTGACCTTTCCCTTGGTGGTGGAATGAGGGTTACGTCCGACCCGGGCGTGCATTCAGGTACACACCCCTGTCCCATGCGTACGACGATCCTATCCCTGGTGCTGCTTCTTCCATGGACCCTGGCCTGCGATGGCGGTGGACCGATGCGCCTGCGGCCTGCGGCCCCGGTGGAGGTGGTGCCGGCGGCAACGGAACGCACCGTCCCGCTGGCACACCTGGTGGACTCGCTCCGATGCGATCCCACCACGGTGCGCTTTCACGTGGACAAGAGCGAACGGGCGTTCCGCGTGTATGCGATGCCTCGCGGCGGCGGCGAGGAGCTCCGGCTGAAGGAGTATCCGTGCGTGCTGGGAGAGGCGCCCGTGGGCGACAAGTTCATGCAGGGCGACCGTCGCACGCCGGAGGGCACGTTCACCTTCCGCGGCAAGCGCGAGCACGCGCAATGGCACAAGTTCATCTGGGTGGACTATCCGAACGCGGAGAGCTGGCGAAGGTTCAAGGAGCGCCAGGCCGCCGGTCTCATCCCGGCGGGCAAGGACATCGGCGGGGAGATCGGCATCCACGGTGTGCCCGATGGCATGGACGCCTGGATCGAGCAGGGTGCCGACTGGACCTGGGGGTGCATCGCCCTGCGCAATGCCGATGTGGACGAGATCTATCCGTACGTGCGGCCCCAGCGCACCATGATCACGATCGAACCCTAGTGGTCGTTCGGCAACGGCACGGGGTCGAGCTCGTCGTAGGTGGTGGCGGGATCGGGCGTGCGGAGCATGCGCACGCCGCTCACTTCCTGGACCACCAGTTCCAACGTGGTGCGCACCAGGCTGCCGGGCAGCAGGTGGCCGCCCAAGGTGCGACCGTCGCGGTCGGCGATGGACACGTGAAGGTGAAGGCCGTGCATGGAGAGCGTTCCGCTCAAGGCGCAGACCTCCAGGTCGCCCGTGGTGATGATGCCGTCGGCACGTCCACCATAGCGGATATGCGCCACCGTGAGCGATCCCACGGCGCTCACCACGCTGGCGGCCTCGATGCGGTTGTCGCGCGCCCAGCGTTCGAGCACGGGACGCAGGTCCTCGCCTGGTCCCAGCCGCAGCACATGCACCGCACCGGCCGATCCGGTCGCGGCCTTCACGCGTCGAAGCCGTTCGGATGCTGCTGGCGCAGCACTTGGATGCCGTCCTGCACCTTGTCGCGCAGGCCCTCCTTGTACGCCCTGATGCGCCCGCTCAGCGCATCATCGGCGGTGGACAGGATCTGCGCCGCCAGGATCCCGGCGTTCTGCGCGCCGTTCACGGCCACGGTGGCCACGGGAACACCGGCGGGCATCTGCACGATGCTCAGGAGCGAATCCCAGCCATCGATGCTGTTGCGGCTCTTCACAGGCACGCCGATCACCGGCAGTTCGGTATAGGCCGCCACCATCCCGGGCAGGTGGGCCGCTCCGCCCGCACCGGCGATGATCACGCGCACGCCACGGTCACGTGCGCCTTTCGCGTAGGCCGCCATGCGGTCGGGCGTGCGGTGCGCGCTCACCACCGTGAGCTCGTACGCGACGCCAAGTTCCTTGAGGATATCGGCCGCTTCGCGCATCACTTCCAGATCGCTGCGGCTGCCCATGATGATGCCGACCATGTGGGGGAGGGGTTCGTTCATTCGGTGCTTGCTGCGGTGGCGTTGCGGGGGACCACGCGGCCATGCACGCGCGTCACAGCGATGGCCTGGTCCAACGCGGCCTGGTTGTCGGCCAGCACGGTCACGTGGCCCATCTTGCGTCCGGTGCGGGTCTCGCGCTTGCCGTACAGGTGCACGAAGGTGCCGGGCAGGCGCAGGATGTCGTTCACACCGCGCAGGTCCGGTTCGCCGGTGCCGTTCTCACCGACCAGGTTCACCATGGCGGCCAGTCCGCGCGATCGCGCATCGCCAAGTGGCCAGCCCATGTACACCCGGAGCAACTGGTCGAACTGGCTGCTCGCGCACGCCTCGATGGTGTGGTGCCCGCTGTTGTGGGCACGAGGGGCCACCTCGTTCACCAGGATGCGTCCGTCGCGGGTCAGGAACATCTCCACGGCCAGCAGGCCGGGGGAGCCGAACGCCTGCGCCACCTGCCCGGCCAGCTCGCGCGCCTCCTGCGCCTGTGCTTGTGTGATGCGCGCAGGTGCCTGGAGGTGGTCCACCAGGTTCAAGCGCGGATCGAAGACCATCTCCACCGGGTCGAAGGCCACGGTCGCGCCGTTGATGCCGCGCACCACGATCACCGCCAGCTCAAGCGCGATGTCAGTGGCCTCCTCCAGCACGTAGGGTCCATCGAAGGCCATGGACACCTCGACCGGGGTGCGGAGCGCCATCACCCCCTTGCCGTCGTAGCCGCCGGTGCGCGCCTTCAGGAAGGCCGGAAAGCGGTGCGCGTTCGCGGCGAGCTCCTTGCGGTCGTTCAGCAGTACATAGGGTGCGGTGGGTATGCCATGTTCGGTGTAGAACCGCTTCTGCAGGCCCTTGTCCTTGATGGTGCGCAATGTGGCCGGGGAGGGGATGACGGTGCGCCCCAGGCGCTCCAGTTCCTCGAGCGCCTCCACGCTCACGTGCTCGATCTCGATGCCCACCACGTCGGCGTGCCGGGCGAAATCCAATACCGTGCGGGCGTCGTCGAAACGGCCCACCACGAACCGGTGGGCCAGACGTGCGCACGGGGCGTTCGGATCGGGGTCGAGCACATGCACCTCCACATCGTAGCGCAAGGCGTTCTCCAGGAACATCCGGCCGAGCTGACCACCTCCGAGGATGGCGATGATGGGACGATGGCTCATGGCGCTTGGCGCCAAAGATACCCGAGGGGCGCGTGCGGATCAGTGCGACCTGCGGCGCGTGTGGCGCTTGAAGCGCAGGAAGCGGTACCCGGCGGTGAACTGGAGGGTCCTGTTCGACGGGTAGATGAGGTCGTCGTTCACCAGCACGGTGGTGAGGCCGCTGTAGTAGCGCAGGGTGAGGTCGGTGCCGTTGATCAGGTCAACGCCCAGGCCCAAGTTGAGCCCCAGGTCGGTGGACTTGAAGAGGTGCTTGGTATCCGCTCCGTTGCTGTTGGCCATCAGCAGGAGGCCCGCCTGGAGGCCGGCCTGCAGGTTGAGCGCATTGCTCACGTACAGCTTGGCCGAGACCGGGAGCTGGGCGTAGTACAGGTGGTTCACCGTGCGCGTGCCCTCCGTTGGCGCGTAGGCGGATCCCTGCATGGAGAGCAGGACCTCGGGTTGGACCTCGAAGCGATCGGCCACGCGGAGCGGAGCGTAGACCCCGAGCACGGCGCCCGGGACCGGATCGTAGGAGAACGCGGCGGAACGGGTGTTCGCCATCTGCGCGCCGATCTTCAGGCCAAGCCCGCTGCGGCTCGATCGCTGCCCCCAGGCCGGCAAGGCGGCCACCAGAAGGAGCAGGGAGAGCAGGCGGATATGGTGCTGCAGCGTGAGCATGGGACCTCGTCGTGTTCACGCATTCCTACGCGGGGCCTCCAGGCCGGTTTCACCCGCCACCGTGCGATCCGACACTTTTCACCGGATCTTCGACGAAAGCATCCCGGTGGCTGACGGGAACGCCTATTCGATCATCACCCGTACCGCGTAACGGCCGTCCCTGTCGTCGATAAGAACCACCAGGGTCCCCGCCGGAAAGGAACTTGTCGGTACCCGGATCGGGGAGCTTGCGATGGTTGCCTCCATCAGCGTGCGGCCCATGCCATCGAGCAGTCGGAAATGGCCGTCGAGCACCCGGCCATCCGTGGCCTCAACGAGGAGGGCGCCGTCCTCCCTCCGCACCCGCCACGCCGGTGTGCGCGGGTACGGGTCGGCGATCCCCACGCTACCGGTGCAACCGCTGCTCACGAGGAGCGAGGACCGCACGCCGTTGAGCACGGCGCTCATCACCGCGGATTGGTCGACCGTGAACATGCACTGGCAGGCGCCATAGTCCATGAAGTTCTCGTACTGCGTCAGCGTACCGCAGCGCATCAGGTTGGGCGGGAAGCAGAGGTAGGTGGGTCCGTCGGTGAGCGGCGTGTCGGCCAGCCCATCGTCATCCGTGCAGGCGCCCAACGTGCCCCAGGGGTGCAGCAGGCCGAGGTAGTGCCCGGCCTCGTGGGTGGCCGTGCGCGAACCGGGTGCCATGCCGTGCACGGGATCGATGACGATGCCATCCACCGGACTGCCCGCCATGCCGCCCACGGGCAGGTAGGCGTAACCGTCCACCACGGTGCCCGAAAGGCCGCTGCTGATGTCGCAGATCCAGATGTTCAGGTAGCTCGTCGGGTCCCAGGGGCTCATCCCGCTCGGCGGCGCCTTCATGGCATCCGGCTCCGTGGTCGGGTCGAACCAGTCATCACTGGTCTGCATGCGGGTGATCCCGGTGGTGGGGTTCCCCTGCGGGTCCACCGTCGCCAGGCAGAATCCGATGAGCGGAGCGTCCTGCACACCGGCGAACGCGGGACGGATGTTGGCCAGGTCGGCGTTCAGGCCTTGGAGGTCTTGGTCCATCGAGGCGACCATCGCCGCGATCGCCGCATCGGGCACGTTCTCCGCAGGGGCGTTCCACACCACGTGCACCACCACGGGGATCGTCGCATTACCGCCCCGAAGGGCCTGCTGCGCGGTCGGGCGATCCTGTGCCAGCGCGGTCACACCGGTGTGCTGCGCGGTGAGCTCATGCGCCGGGCAGCTGTGCTGGGCTGCGGATCGGGCCACCGGCACGAGCGACGGAAGCAGCAGGCTGAGGCGCAGGAGCGATCGCATGGGTCAAGGCCACATGAAGCGTTCGGCCTTCCGGATGTCGTTCCCCGCGATGCGCACCACGTAGGTGCCGGCGGCCCAGTGCTGCGCGGGGATCAGCGTCCTGGTGGCCCGCACGGTGCCTTGGTGCAGCACATGCCCCAGCGCGTCCACCACCACCAGCGTGCGCCCTTGCAGAGCGGCCGGGGTGCGCACTTCCACCACGCCTTCCGCGGGAAGCGGCACGACGTTGAAGCTCGCACCCACCTCTACGTCCAAGGCGGTGGTGCTGTTCAGCACGGCGGTATAGTCCTCGGTCTCGCCGGTACCCAGCGGGAGGTCGGCGCAACCGTTGAAGAGCGTGTCCGCATCGGAGCAGCGCACCCGCAGCAGGGTGGGGCCGGGTTGCACCAGGGCGGGCACGGTGAAGGTGAGCGTGGCCTGTTCACCTGGCAGGGCTGTCACCACCCGGCCCATGTGCTCGTCCGGCAGGGTCAGGTCGCCATCCTGGTCGAGGTCGATGAAGAGGTCGAAGGCCTGGTCGGTGGCGGTACCGGCGGTCAGGAGCAGGTCGTACGTGGAGCCCGCGTCGAGCAGGGTGCTCTGTGCGCGCAGGTCCTGGTAGGCCCTGCCTCGGATGGCACCGGTCGCATTGTTCATGATGCTGCCGAGCGAAACGCCGTCGATGTAATGCCCCTGCTGGGTCCAGGTGCGCGTGAAGGGGATGCAGGGCCCGGATGCGTCCTCGATCACCACGGCCACATCCTCGATCTCGCCGGTGGTGGTGTTCGCACAGCTCGTGGGTGCCGCGGAACCGCCATCGCTGCAGCGCAGGCGCAGGTAGGTCTCCCCCGGGTCCATGCCGGCGGGCAGTGTGAAGGGGAGCGTGATCGACTGGCCGGGCGTGGTGGAGAGCGTGCTGGCCAGCGCTTCACCCGCATCGTTGAAGTCGCCATCGTAGTTCAGGTCCACCCACACTTGAAAACGGGTGCTGGCATGGGTGCCGCTGGTGAGTTCGAGCGTGTAGGCACCACCGCGCTCGAAGTGCAACGGAACAGTGTCGTGCACGGTGTGGTAGGGCCATGCCGCAGGGGCGCTGAAGGTGTGGCCTTGCAGGGTGAAGGAGACGATCTCATCCCCGGCCTGCGTGCCGCCGGCCACCGGGAAGCACAGGAAGTTGGGATGGCGCAGGCCCACGGTGTAGTCCTCGGTCTCGCCGGAGAGCCGGTCGGCGCAGGCCGAAGGAGGCAGTCCGCTGTCCCATACGCGCGCGCGCAGCAGATGCTGCCCCTGGGGTGCGCCGTTGGGCACGGTGAAGCTGAACACAAGGGTCTGCGCCGGGTCGGGTGCGAACCCCTGTCCCACCAGCTCGCCGGCATCGTCCCAATCACGGTCGTTGTTCCAATCGATCCAGGCGGCGGCAAGCTGTCCCGAGGCGGGACCGAGCGTGAGGCTCAGGTTGTAGAAGATGCCGATGGAGAGCATGGCCCCGAGCGATCGGTCGTCGCTATAGGGCATCGGGTCAGGCACGGTCTGGGCGCGGCTGAAGGTGTTCAGCGTGATGCCGGTGATCTGCTCACCGCCCACGTTGCCGTACGTGATCAGCGGGATGCAGGGCCCGCCGTCGTCGATCACCACGAGGAGGTCCTTGGTGGCGCCGTACGTGTATGCGGCGCAAGGGTCCACCGCCCCGGCCTGGTAGGCGCAACGCACCCGCAGGGTGGTGTACCCGCGTGCGGCTTCCGTCGGCACCGTGAACGCGATGGAGCCCGTGGATGCCGGACCGCTGCTGGTCAGGTCGCCGAGCCGCTCGTCCGTCCCGAAGCTGAGGTCCTGGTCCAGGTCGATCCAAGCGGCGTAATCCGTTCCGGCGCGGTCGCCCATCACCAGGTCCAACGAATAGCTGGCGCCGGGTTGCAGGCGCGTGGCGTACGCCGGCCCTTGGAAGCGCAGGTCCTCGTAGCCGGGTCCTCCCGCCGTATCGATGCCAGGGTCCAGCAGGTCGGCGAGCTGCACGCCGCCGATGTAGTCGCCGGCCACGGTGCTGTCGGTGGTCGCAGGCTGGCAGTAGATCGGTGGCCCTTGAGCGGGCGAAGCGAGCGGGACCAGGCAGAGGGCCAGGAAGAGGGATCGGCGCATGGCGTCGGTTCAGCGCGAAGCTACGCCGGTGGCGGGGTGCCGCGGGTGAGCACCACATGGTGGAAAGGCCGTGGGGCGCGGAACAGCCGCAAGGGGCCGCCGGCACGGGGTGCGGAGAGGACGGTGCCCCGGCCTTGGCGGAGGAGGTCGCTCAGTTGGTGCGCGTGGTAGTGCGCGGCCAGTTCGGCCGTGCCCAGCTCCTGATAATAACGGGCGCTCCGTGCGGCAGCGGCGTCAGCTTCCATGCGGGAGCCGTAGAGCCGCGTGTCCAGCACATGCACCGCACCGGCCGGTCGGAGCAGCTCCCACAGGCGGAGGAAGAGCGCATCGAGATCCGCGAAGTACTGGAGGCTCGCGGCCATCACCACCACATCGAACCCGTGTTCCGGCAGCGGCACCGACCAGGGGTCGCCCGCGCACCAGACCACGTCGCGGCCGCTGAAGACGCGCACGGCCTGTTCCAGTTCCGAGGCATGGCGGTCGATCGCCACCACATGGTGCCCCGCCTCCGCGATGGCCGCGCTCATCCAGCCGTTGCCACAACCGATGTCGAGCACGCGCAGTCCCCCGCCCGTACGTTCGAGCAGGTCGATGAGGCGTCGCAGGGATGCGGCGCGCACCCGCCATTCGCGCGCATGCGCTGTGCGTTCGCCGCTGCGGGGCAGGCCGCGCACGAGCTCATCGGGCAGGATGCGCGCTTCCCGCGCGCGTGCCCTGGCGTACAGTTCGGCGAACGCGTCCGTCCCTGTGCCGGCCCGCCACACGCCGTTCACACGGCCGGCCTCAGCGGGCATCCATTCCGGTGGCTTGCTCATCGCGTGCGCCGCACGATCAGCAGGTAGTGGTCGCCCCAACCCCGGAAGGGCCATCGGTCGCAGAGGGCGTCCTCCAACCTGCCCAGCAGGCGCAGCAGCCGCGGGTGGCGCGCCATGAGCGCGTGGGCGTGCGGCGGCGGAAAGACCACCGATAGCCCCTTCAGCGCCCGCACGGTGAAGCCCTCGGGCAACATGCGGAGCACCGCGGAGGGCGCGTGGTAGTGGCAGGGGAAGTGGATCCCTTCGAGGTGGGCCTGCGCGCCATCCGCCCGGAACCGACGGAAGGCCATGCGGAAGCGGCCCTTCAGCACCCAGCCCAGTTCCCACAGGCAGGTGCGGGGCATGATCACCACATGCAGGTGGCCTCCCACGCGGAGCAGACCGAACGCATCCTTCATCACTTGGTCCAGTCTGTCGGTGCAGTTGAGCCCGCCGAAGTTGGAGAACACATGGTCGAACCGCTTGCCGCGCAGCGTTGCGAGATCGTGGTAGGAGAGGTCCATCACATCGAGCGGGAGCTCGGCCCGCTGCTTGGCGCGGAGCCGCTCCAGCATCCCGGATGACTGGTCCGTGGCGAGCACATGCACACCCTGTTCGGCGAAGTGAACGCTATCGATGCCCGTGCCGGCGTTCAGTTCCAGGAGCGAATCGCCCGGGCGGATGAAGGCCATGCTGGTGCGGCGCACACGGTCGCGCACCCAGCCGATCAAGGGGTTGGCCGCGTCGATCGCGTCGAAGGCCCCGGACTGCCGGCTGAAGGCCTCCTGCACCGGGAGGTGGTCTACCGCGGAGCTCATGTGGCGAGCAGGGCCAGGCGTTGCCGGTCGATGGCCGCGGCCGGGATGTAGTAGGCGGTGGAGAGCAGGCGGCGTGCCGGTGCCTGTCCCCCTTGGAGCAGCTGCTTCCACGCGTCGAGCGCCTGCCTGCGGCGGAAACGCTTGTGCACGTAGCGGTGCAGACGGCGGTAATAGGCCGGCCGCTGCTGCTGCTTGAACATCATCGCCAGGTCGTCGCTGTCGGTCCAGTTGCGCTTGGTCCCGAGCTCGTCCTTCACCTTCTCGAAGAATCCCGTTCCGGGCAGGGGGTAGCTCACGCTGATGCCGATGTCATCGGGACGCAGGTCGTCGAGCATGCGCAAGGTGAGCTCCACGTCCTCGGCGGTCTCGCCCAGGTACCCGAACTGCAGGAAGAAGCCGACCCGGACGCCGTGCTTCGCGAGCAGCCTGCGGGCCTCGGCGATCTGCGCGGTGGTGATGCCCTTGTCCATGGCGTCGAGGATCCGCTGCGAACCGCTTTCCGCACCGATCCACACCTCCTCGAGCCCGCTCTCGGCGAGTGCGGCGATCGTGTCGTCCTGCAGGAGCAGGTCGGCGCGGCTCTGGATCTTGTAGCGGATCGTAAGCCCCCGCCGCCTGAGCGCATCACGGAAGCCTTGCACCCAGCCCGGCCTCAATCCGAAGATGTCGTCGCACATCCACAGGTGGTCCGGCGCGCCGAGGTCGTGCAGCAGGGCGATCTCGTCCACCACATGCTCCGGGCTTCGGCTGTTGTACCGGTTGCCGTAGATGGGCTTCGCGCACCAGTTGCACTTGAAGGGGCAGCCGCGCGTGGTGGCCACGTTGAGGCTGAAGAGGCCCTGCGAGCGCATCCAGATGGTCCGGTACGGGGCCAGGTCGATCAGGTCCCACGCCGGCAGCGGCAGCGTGTCAAGGTCGCGCAGCACGGGGCGACGCGGATTGGTGCGCATGGACACCTCATCACGCCAGGCGATGCCGGCCACAGGCGTCCAGTCCGTGCCTTGGTCCCAGTGCGTGACCAGTTCCAGCTCGGTCGCCTCGGCCTCTCCGAGCACGACGGCATCGGCCCCATGGTCGAGGTAGAGCTCGGGATGGTCGGTGCTGTCGCTGCTGCTCACGCTCACTTTCGCCCCCACGGCATGCGACAGGGCGATCATGCGCTGGCAGGCCTCGCGCATCACCGTGAGGCACATCTTGGTGAGGTAGTTGAACCCATCGTCGTGGACCACCACGATGTCGGGCCTGAAGGCCTCCAGCTCCGGTCGCAGTTCCTCGGCCGATCCGCGCAAGGCCATGTCAACCACCCGCACGTCGTGCCCGGCCTGGCGCAGCACGGCGGCCGCCTGCAGGGTCCCGAGCGGAGGGTAGGGGCGGCCGTCCGCCCATTGCTTCGGGTCGAGCCGGTAGAGGTAGGCGTTCGTGACAAGCACCCGTGCCATGGCTCAGGAAACAAGGATGCCGGTGCGCTGTTCGAAGGCATCGAGCCCTTTCGCGAACGCGGTGAGCACCTTGTCCTGGAAGTTCCGCGGATGGTGCTTGCTCACGTACCGCCGGCTGCGCAGGGCAAGCTCGAAGCGCGCGCTGTCGAACTCGGGGAACTTGCTGCGCCACCGGGCCTTGGTGCGCAGCATGCACCACTCATCGAGCTCATCACCGAACCAGCCGGTGAACGGTCCCTCGGCCAGGCGCGTCAGCCGGCCCTGCCGGTCGTGAAGGCGTTCGAGGCACGGCCGTTCGGCATTGGGCAGGAGCTCCCCGGCCCAGCCATTGGCCGCGAAAAAGGCCGCGCAGACGGACCTTCCGCGCATGGGCACCAGGGTCATCACCTCGGTGGCGGTGAACAGGTTGCGGTCCTCGATCGCCAGGTGCTCGGTGTCGATGAAGTAGTTCAGGCAGAAGTCGCGCCGGCTGTTCAGCAGGAAGATCTTCTTGAACGCGATGAGCAGGGTGCGGGCCAGCCAGAGCCTGCCCGGGGCGGTGATGATGAAGTAGTCGATGTCCCCATCCTCCGCAAGCACCCCCTTGCTCAGGGATCCGCTGAGCATCACCCCGCGCACGAACGGGAAATGGCCGATGAGCCGGCTCATGCGTTCCGCCCGGTGCATGCGTGCCGCGGCGCGCCGCTCACCCGCGAGCCGGTCGCGCACGGACCGCGCAGCATCGTTGAGCGCGTAGAATCCCGCCTCGTGCACCAGGAGCCCTTCATCGATCAGCTCCTTCAGCGCCTCTTCCACGCATTGGCGGTCGGGGCATACGGTGCTCAGGAAGCGCAGCAGCTCATCGCCCCGCAGCGGGTGCCTGAAGATGTCGAAGTAGACGAGCGTGCGGAGCACCGCGCGCTGCGTGTCGGTAAGGGTGTGCTGGAGGATGGTGCGGCCCATGGTTGGAGAGTGACCAGCGGGCTTGACGATGGTCGGTCAGGTGCATGACGCACCGGCCCGTCACCGCGACGCCCGGCGACCGTCAGGCGTTGGTCAGGGCTTCGATGGCCGCCTTGGGGTCCTTGGCGTTGAACACGCTGTTGCCGGCCACGAGCACATCGGCACCGTGGCGCACCAGTTCGCGCGCATTGTCCTGGCCCACGCCGCCGTCCACCTCGATCAGGGCCTTGCTGTGGCGCTGGGCACGCAGCTCGCGCAACTGATCGAGCTTGCGGTAGGTGTTCGCGATGAACTTCTGCCCGCCGAAGCCGGGGTTCACGCTCATCACCAGCACCAGGTCCAGGTCGGTGATGATGTCCTCCAGTGCGCTCACCGGCGTGTGCGGGTTGATCGAAACACCGGCCTTCATGCCAGCGGCCTTGATGGCCTGCACGGTGCGGTGGAGGTGGCGGCAGGCCTCAAGGTGAACGGTGAGGATGTCGGCGCCCGCATCGCTGAACACGTTGATGAAGGGATCGGGGTCCACGATCATCAGGTGGGTGTCGAACACCTTCGGGGTGAGCTTGCGGATGCTGCGGATCACGGGGATGCCGAAGCTGATGTTCGGAACGAACACACCGTCCATCACGTCCAGGTGCAGCCAGGGCGCCGGACTTTCATCCACCAGCTTCACGGCACTGGTGAGGTCGGCGAAATCGGCGGAGAGGAGGGAGGGGGCGATGATGTGGGCCATACGGCGGCGAAGGTACCGATCACCACCGGCGTTCAGTGGACAAGCTGCCCGGAGATGAACCGGACGATGCGGTCGCCCTCGGCATCCGCGAAGGCGCGGTATTGCTCGTACAGGTCATGGTGGAACAGGCACAGGAACACGTAGCAGTCCAGGTAGCCCGCCTCCTCCATCCGTTTGGCGTGCGCCATCTCCTTGGGCAGGTCGTTCCCGGCGAGCATCCGATGCCAGGCATGCACCTCGAGGTACCTGGCCCCTTCAGGAGCTCCGGGCTTGTCCACCACGCCTTGCGCATTGCAGAAAGGGGCGAGCTCGGTCTTGGCATCGCGGTAACGCTTCCACGGCCCCTTGCCGGGGTCCTGGTCCGCACCGAGCTGGTCCACGGTGACGCCACGCTTGATCCATCCCCGTTCCATGCGCTTGTTCAGGCGTTCGGCGGCGTCGGACACCTTCTCGAACATGGCCTCGTCCGGGTAGATGATGAAGGTGCGGGCGGCCTCCTCCAGGGCCTCTTCGTTGCGGCGCGACGAGCCCAGGGCGTCCACGAGGTACTTGCGCGGCTCCAACATGCGCGGTTGCATGGCGATGGCCTTGCGGAAGTAGGCCATCGCACTGTCCTGCTGCCGCAGGAAGTAGAAGCAGTCACCGATGTACATGGTGGCCTTGTAATGGGTGGGCACCACCTTGAGCACGTTGCGGTATTCCTTGATGGCCTGGCCGTACTCCTTGGCACCAAAGGCTTTCTCGGCCTTCTGCATGGCCTCTGCGGCGGCCGGCACCCGCACCGTGTCGGGGTCCACGTCCACCAACAGGTTCCGCAGGTACTGGTTGGCCCGCGGGCAGATGATCGCGTAGGTGGCCTCGCGCGCGGCATCGATCAGGTCGTTCCTGCATGCCTGGGGGGTGGCCGCGCCGCCCACCGGCCTGCCGCTGGCGGCCCGGCTCACCGCGTTCTGGTAGCGGTACTGGTACATCTCGATCAGCATCGTCCACACCTCCTCATCGTCCTTGCCGCCAAGTAGCTTCCTGGTGTCGGCGATGGCCTCGTCCATTTCGCCGTTCTTGAACCGTTCCACGGCCTTCTCGAGCTTCTTGTTCCCGGCCTGGGCGTGCAGGTTCGCGTTGCCGCCGAGGAAGGTCAGTGTGGCGGTGAGCAGCAGATGGGGGAGGATCGATCGCATGCGCATCGCCCCAAGGTAGCGATCAACGACGAAGGGCCTCCTTCCGGAAGCCCTTCGTGACGTGGTCGGTGTGGTTCAGCCCAGGTAGGCGCGCAGCACGCGGCTGCGGCTGGTGTGCTTCAGGCGGCGGATGGCCTTTTCCTTGATCTGGCGCACCCGTTCGCGCGTCAGGTCGAACTTCTGGCCGATCTCCTCCAGGGTGTGCGGTTGGTTCCCGGCCAGGCCGAAGTACAGGCGGATCACATCGGCCTCACGGGCGCTGAGGGCGTCGAGGCTGCGCTCGATCTCGGTGCGCAGGCTGTCGGTCATCAGGCTCTCCTCGGGGTCGGGTAGGTCCGTGTTCTTCATCACGTCGAGCATGGTGCCGCTGTCGCCGTCGTCGCGCAGGGGCGCGTCCATGCTCACGTGCTTGCCGCTGTTGTTCAGGCTGGTCTTCACCTCCTCGAGGGTCATCTCCAGCAGCTCGGCGAGCTCGTGGGCGGTGGGCGGGCGCTCGTGCTCCTGCTCCAGCTTGGCGAAGGCTTTGTTGATGCGGTTGATGGAGCCGATCTTGTTGAGGGGAAGGCGCACGATGCGGGCCTGCTCGGCCAGGCTCTGCAGGATCTGCTGGCGGATCCACCACACGGCGTAGCTGATGAACTTGAAGCCGCGCGTCTCGTCGAAGCGCTTGGCGGCCTTGATCAGTCCCAGGTTGCCCTCGCTGATCAGATCGGGCAGGGTGAGCCCCTGACCCTGGTACTGCTTCGCCACGGAGACCACGAAGCGCAGGTTCGCCTTGCACAGGGCCTCCAGGGCATCGTTGTCACCTTGTCGGATGCGCCGTGCGAGCTCCACCTCCTCCTGGGCGGTGATCAGCTTCACCTTACCGATCTCGGTCAGGTACTTGTCGAGCGACGGGGTGTCGCGGTTGGTGACCTGCTTGGAGATCTTCAACTGCCTCATTCGTGCCATGTGCGGGAAGGGGGGATTTTGCGAAGAGCATCCCGTTCAACGGCGGGGTGGGGCGGGTGGTTACGGGGCCTGCGGAAAAGGTGCGGGCGGCACGGGCAACGGCATGTAATGAAGAAGGCCGCCCGTGGGGGCGGCCTTCCTTCGTTCAGTGTGCGTTACGTTCAGTTCTGGCTCGGTGCGTCGCCGTGGTCGCGCGGACCATCGTGGTCGCGGCGCGGGCGGTCGCCATGGTCGCGGCGCGGGCGGTCGTCGCGGTCGCGACGCGGGCGGTCGCCACGGTCGCGGCGCTCACGGCGCTCCCCCTCCATCGCGGGCTCACGGTCCACCCAGCCCTCGGGCTTGGGCAGCAGCACGCGGCGGCTCAGCTTCAACTTGCCGGTGCGCGGGTCCTTGCCCACCACCTGGAAGTCGATCACCTCGCCCTCCTTCAGCACGTCCTCCACGCGCTCGATGCGCTTCCAGTCGAGCTCGCTCACGTGCAGCAGGCCGTCGGTGCCGGGGAAGATCTCCACGAACGCGCCGTAGGGCATGATGGTCTTCACCTTGCCACGGTAGTTCACGCCGATCTCGGCCTGGGGCGGGAAGGCGATGGCCTTCACGCGGGCCACGGCCGCTTCGATGCTGGCCTTGTTCTCGCTGGCGATCTCCACCACGCCACGGCCGTCCACCTCGTCGATGCTGATCTGCGCACCGGTCTCGGCCTGGATCTCCTGGATCACGCGGCCACCCGGTCCGATGATGGGCCCGATGCTCTCCTTCGGCACCTCGAAGGTGACGATGCGCGGAGCGTGGGGCTTGTAGTCCTCACGGGGCTTGTCGATGGTCTTCAGCATCTCGCCGAGGATGTGCAGGCGGCCCTGGCGCGCCTGTTCGAGCGCTTGGGCGAGCACCTCGTAGGGGAGGCCGTCCACCTTCATGTCCATCTGCGTGGCGGTGATGCCCTTGGCGGTGCCGCAGATCTTGAAGTCCATGTCGCCCAGGAAGTCCTCGTCGCCGAGGATGTCGCTGAGGATCGCATGGCGCGTGCCATCGCTGATCATGCCCATGGCGATGCCGCTCACGGGGGCCTTGATCTTCACGCCGGCGTCCATCAGGGCCAGGGTGCCGCTGCACACGGTGGCCATGGAGCTGGAGCCGTTGCTCTCCAGGATGTCGCAGTTCAGGCGGATGGTGTAGGGGTTCTCCGGTGCGCCGGGGATCATCGGCTTCAGGGCGCGGAGCGCCAGGTTGCCGTGGCCCACCTCACGGCGTCCGGGGCCGCGGATCGGTTTCACCTCGCCCGTGCTGAAGCTCGGGAAGTTGTAGTGCAGCATGAAGTTCTCGCTGCCTTTGCGCGTGGCCAGGTCGATGGTCTGCTCGTCGAGCGAGCTGCCCAGCGTCACCGTGTTGATGGCCTGCGTTTCACCGCGGGTGAAGATGGCACTGCCGTGGGTGCCGGGCAGCACGTCGATCTCGCTCCAGATGGGGCGGATGTCGGTGGTGCGGCGACCGTCGAGGCGCACGCCCTTGTCGAGCACCACGTTGCGGACGGCCTTCTTCTGCACCTTCTTGAAGTAGCGGGCCAGCATCGGCTTGTCCGCCTTCTCCTCGTCGGTGAGGGTGGCGAGGCACTCCTCCTTCACGGCGCTGAAGTTGGCGCTGCGCTCCTCCTTGCCGCTGGGTTGCAGGGCGAGGTCGTAGTAGCGCTGGTAGCAGAAGTCGAAGATCTTCTTCTCCACCTCGGCGTTGTTCTTCTCGTGGTCGTAGCTGCGCTTCACCTGGCTCTTGGCCACGGCGGCGCTGAGCTCGTCGAGCACGCGGCAATGCACCTTGATGGCCTCATGGGCCACCTTGATGGCCTCGATCATGTCGGCCTCCTGCACCTCCTTCATCTCGCCCTCCACCATCAGGATGTCCTTGGCGGTGGCGGCCACGATCAGGTCCAGGTCGGCGTTCTCCACCTCGACCACGTCGGGGTTGATCACGAAGCGGCCGTTGATGCGGGCCACGCGGACCTCGCTCACGGGACCGCCGAAGGGGATGTTGCTCACGGCCAGGGCGGCGGCGCCGGCCAGGCAGGCGAGGCTGTCGCTCTGGTTCTTCTTGTCACTGCTCATCAGCGTCACCACCACCTGGGTGTCGCCGTGGAAGTCGTCCGGGAAGAGCGGGCGCAGGGCGCGGTCCACCAGGCGGCTTACGAGGATCTCGTGGTCGCTGGGGCGGGCCTCACGCTTGAAGAAGCCACCGGGGAATCGGCCGGCGGCGCTGAATTTCTCGCGGTATTCCACCTGCAGGGGCAGGAAGTCGATGCCTTCCCGGGCCTCCTTGGTGGCCACCACCGTGGCGAGCAGGATGGTGTCGCCCATGCGTAAGGTGACCGAACCGTCGGCCTGCTTGGCCAGCACGCCGGTCTCGATGGTGATGGGCCGACCGTCGCCCAGGTCGATGGTCTTGGTGATGCCTTGTGGTCTCATGTTCATATTGGCGCGCCTTTCGCGCCGTTGCTTTGGTTGTTTTTCGCTCTGTTGGCCTGTCGGGACGGAAGTACGTCTTCCGGGTTATGAAAAAGGGCGACCGTGCCTCACGATCGCCCCCTTATCGTTCAGTATGTCCTGCGGACCTTGCGCGCGGTGGCGCCAGGGGCCGGGTTATTTGCGCAGACCCAGCTCGCTGATGATGGCACGGTAGCGCGTGATGTCGTTGTTCTTCAGGTAGTTGAGAAGCTGCTTGCGCTTCCCCACCATGTCCAGCAGCGCGCTCTCGGTCGCGTGGTCCTTCTTGTTGCTCTTGAGGTGCTCGGTGAGGTGCTCGATGCGCTTGGTGAAAAGCGCGATCTGGCCCTCGGTGCTGCCGGTGTTCGTTTCCGAACCGCCGTGCTTCTTGAAGAGCTCCTTCTTGGCCTCCTTGGTCAGTTGCATGACGTCTTTGCGAATGGACGGCAAATGTAGGGCTTTTTCCCTTCGCTCACACCGACGGGGGAGCGAAGTGGGATACGCCTGTGTCCCAGCGACTTCTAGCTCTGGAACATCAGCAGCAGCCGCCCCAGGGTGTCTTTCAGCTCCCGGCGGTCGACGATCTTGTCCAGGAAACCGTGCTCCAGCACGAACTCGCTGGTCTGGAACCCCTCGGGGAGGTCGCGGCCGATGGTCTCCCGCACCACGCGGGGGCCGGCGAACCCGATCAGGGCCTTCGGCTCGGCGATGTTCAGGTCGCCCAGCATGGCGAAGCTGGCGGTGACCCCTCCCGTGGTCGGATCGGTGAGGATGCTGATGTAGGGGATGCCCTTCCTGGCGAGCAGGCTCAGCTTGGCGCTCGTCTTGGCCATCTGCATCAGGCTGTAGCCGGCCTCCATCATGCGTGCGCCACCGCTCTTGCTGATGATGATGAGCGGGCACTTCTTCTTCAGGGCCACATCGGCCGCCATGGCGATCTTCTCGCCCACCACGCTGCCCATGCTGCCGCCGATGAACCTGAAATCCATGCACGCGATCACCACCGGACGCTTGGCCAGCTTGCCCTCGGCTGCGCGGAGCGCGTCGTTCAGGCCGGTCTCCTTGCGCGTGCGGGCCAGCCTGTCGGTGTACTTCTTGGTGTCCTCGAAGCTGAGCGGGTCGCCGGCCACCAGGTCGCCGCCGATCTCCTTGTACTTCTGGTCGTCGAAGAGGATGGCGAAATACTCCGCGCTGCCGATCTTCTCATGGTAGCTGCACTTGGTGCACACCCACAGGTTGTTCTCGTGGTCCTCGGAGGTCACGATCTCGTCGCACTCCGGGCACTTGTACCAGAGACCTTCGGGCGTCTCCTTCTTCTCCTCGGTGGAGGTGGTGATGCCTTCCTTGGTGCGTGTGAACCAGCCCATGTGTACAAAGATGGAATAGGAGAGGGGAAAGCGGAAGGCTGAAATAGGGAACAGGAAGGATGAAAGTCGGGGTCGGGGCCGTTCCCGCGTTCCTCTTTCAGCTTTTCCTAAGCGATGGTGACCTTGTTGTCCAGGTACACGTCCTGGATGGCGTTCAGCAGGCCCACGCCCTCCTTCATGGGGCGCTGGAAAGCCTTGCGGCCGCTGATGAGGCCCTGGCCCCCGGCGCGCTTGTTGATCACGGCGGTCTTCACGGCCTCGGCCATGTCGCTGGCACCGCTGCTGGCACCACCGCTGTTGATCAGACCGATCCGGCCCATGTAGCAGTTGGCCACCTGGTAGCGGCACAGGTCGATCGGGTTGTCGCTGGTGAGGTCGCTGTACACCTTCTTGTGCGTCTTGCCGTAACCGCTCAGGGCGTTGTATCCGCCGTTGTTCTCGGGGAGCTTCTGCTTGATGATGTCGGCCTGGATGGTGACGCCCAGGTGGTTGGCCTGGCCGGTGAGGTCCGCGCTCACGTGGTAGTCGGTGCCGTCCTTCTTGAAGCCCGGATTGCGCAGGTAGCACCACAGGATGGTGGCCATGCCCAGCTCGTGCGCGTGCTGGAAGGCCTCGGCGATCTCGCTGATCTGGCGGCTGGCCTCGTCGCTGCCGAAGTAGATGGTGGCGCCCACCGCCGCGGCGCCCATGTCCCACGCGCTCTCCACCGTGCCGAAGAGCACCTGGTCGAACTTGTTCGGCAGGGTCATCAGCTCGTTGTGGTTGATCTTCACGATGAAGGGGATCCGGTGGGCGTACTTGCGCGCCACGCTGCCGAGCACGCCGTAGGTGCTGGCCACCGCGTTGCAGCCGCCCTCGATCGCGAGCTCCACGATCTTCCCGCTGTCGAAGTAGATGGGGTTGGGGGCGAAGCTGGCGCCGGCGCTGTGCTCGATGCCCTGGTCCACGGGCAGGATGCTCATGTAGCCGGTGTTCGCCAGGCGGCCGGTTCCATAGAGGGCCTGCAGGTTGCGCAGCACCTGTGGGCTGCGGTTGCTGCCCACGAACATGCGGTCCACGAAGTCGGGGCCCGGAAGGTGGAGCATGCTGCGGTCGATGGTCTTGCAGGTATGGCCGAGCAGGGCGGCATCCTGGCCAAGGAGCTCCTCGATCTTGCCGGTCGTCAGGGTCTGCATATGCGGGGGTCCGTTGAAATGGTCGGCAAAACTAAGCAATGACCGCCGGGGGCGTCCAGCCCGGCACCACCTCAGAAGGGATAGCCGATGCCGAGGTTGAGGTTCATGATGCGCCCGACGGTCTCCTTGTCGCCGCGTTCGAAGTACCAGCGCTCGCCCACCGGCCGCCCGGGGTCCTTCATCTGCAGGCCCAGGTCGAAGCGCACCAGGAAGAAGTCGAAGTTGAGGCGCGCGCCCACCCCGCTGCCCACGGCGATCTCGCTCGTGAAGTCACGCAGCTGGAACTCTCCACCGGGCTTCGCCGGGTTGGGCCGCAGCGACCAGATGTTGCCAGCGTCCACGAAGAGCGCGCCTTCGAGGTAGCCGATCAGCTTGAAGCGGTACTCCACGTTACCCTCCAGGTGCATGTCGCCGATGCGGTCGTAGCTCACCGGCGCGCTGTACGATCCCGGCCCCAGCGAGCGCACCTGCCAGGCCCGGATGCCGTTCGCACCACCCCCGTAGAAGCTGGTCTCGAACGGGAGCACGGGCAGGTTGCCGAAGGGCACGCCCAGGCCCGCCATCACGCGGAACACCACACTGCTCTTGTCGTGGATGCGGTACCGGTATCGGAAATCGTTGTCCAGCTTCACGAACTGGGCGAACCGCACATCGCCGGCGGTGTAGTAGACCGCTCCGGTGGAGTCGGTCTCCTGCGGCTTGTCCGTGATCGTGTAATAGGCGTTCAACAAGTTGCCCGAGGTCTGCAGGGTGCTGCGCAGGAAGTAGGTGCGCCGCTGGGGCACGGCCTCCTGGGTGTTCCAGGTGTACACCACCCGTGCCCCGGCGATCAGGTGGTCCGTGTAACTGTCGGTGAGCACGGGGTCGTTCGTGGTCCGCAGGAACTCCAGGAAGCTGGGGGCGTAATAGGGGATGCGGATCACGTTCAGGTCGATGGGGAACACGCCCCAGGTCTTGGTGCGTGTCTCGTTCCATTCATAGCCGAAGCTGAACTTGGCCAGCGAGCGTGTGTAATCGGGTCTGCGCTGGAAGTTGTAGAGCATGTTGATGGTGGTGCGCGGAACGGCCGAACGGGCGAAGGTCCCGCACTTCACCGGCAGCAGGAAGTTGGGGAACCGCAGGGTGACCTCCGGACCGAACTCGATGGTGTTGAACAGGCCCTGGCTGCGCACGCTCGTGCTCGCATCGCCGCTCTCGGCGGTGCTCCCGGTCACGCTCTGTTGGGCCTCGAAACCGAAGTTCATGGAGGCGTTGATGCTGGCCATGGTGCGGAAGAGGTTCCGGTGCCGGTATCCGAAACTGACGGTGGTGCCCATGAACCCGCCGCGGTTGGTGACGAAGCCCTCCACCGAAAGGTTCTGCGTGCGTCCCGGGGTCAGTTGGATCCGGCAGTTCACACTGTTCGGTGCCAAGGTGCCGGTGCTGTCGTAGCGGATGTCCACCCGGTCGAACACGCGCAGGTTGGTCAAGCGCCGGTAGGTACGGTCCGCATCGCTCTGCTGGAACGTTTGGTCGGGCCGTAGGAACATGCCGCACAGGAGCGCCTCGGGACGGAAGTTCGGAACCTCGCCGTGGTACACCACATCGTAGCCGTCCAGGTGCACGGTGTCCGACCGCAGGCGCATCGCCGGGCGAACGTCCTCGTCGATCACCACGCGCTCCAGGTGGAACACGGTGCCTTCGGGGGTGCCGTTCAACCGCGCCTGCTTGCGTCCGACCGGACGACCGAGCCGGATGAGGATGTCCACCTGGTGCCCGCCCATGCCGGTGTCGGCATCGAAGATCACGAGGTCGCGGTTGAAGAAGAGGAATCCGCGCTCCCGCATCACCTGCGCGATGCGCTCCCGTTCCGCATCGATCTTGTCCGCGTCGAAGCGCGCCCCCACCTTGAGCAGGGATCCCGCCCAGGTCTCGCGCATCGCCTGGTCCACCGATGGCTGGTCGACCCACCAGTTCACATCGCAGATCGTGTAGGCGGGCCCGGGATGCAGGGTGTAGCGCACCTCGGCCTTCCGCTCGTGCAGGATCGTCGTGTCCGTGGCGGTGGCCAGGAAGTAACCCTCCTTCTGCAGGTACATCCTGATCTGATCGGCCGAGCGCCGGGTGAGGGCCGTGTCGAGCACCACGGGCGGTTCTCCGTTCCGCCCCCTGGTCGACCGGTCGCATGCCTTGGGTCGCTTTCCTTGCGCCACGCGTTGCACGTTGCGCTCGGCGCACAGGCTGTCGTGCACCATGCGCTTGTGCACCACCTTGGCCGGGTCGCGCAGGTTGTACAGGGCCAGGTAGAAAGGCACGCCCAGCACGCGCTTGTTGGGCTTCTGCTTCACGATCGAGCCGACCTCCTCCAGGTCGATCGGGTCGCCTTTCGGCACCCCGTAGGCCGATCCCTTGTCCACCTGCACATGGTTCTTCGACAGCAGGTGCTCGTCCTTGGGCACGTACTTCGCCATGTCGCAACCGACCAGCAGCAGCACCAGGGCGAGCGCCGGGATATGGAAGGTGCGGTTCCGCACGGTCGGTGGCGGTGTGTCTATTTTGCGGGCGCTGCCAAGATACCCTGATGAGCGTGAGCGGACAGGCCGGACAGAAGCTCGTGCGGGCGCTTCACCAGAAGAAGCACCGCGATGAGGAGGGCCTCTTCCTCGTGCAGGGGCGGAAGCTGGTGGGTGAACTGATGCGCGCCCGGGATGCCGCGGTGGTGGCGGTGCACGCCACCGCGGAGGCCGCTGCGGCGATGGGCCTTCGGATGGCCGTGGTGCATCCGCCGCACGTGCTGGAGCGCATGGGCACGCTGGAGAGCGGCAACGAGGTGGTGGCCGTGGTGCGGATGTTCCCGGAGGTGGCCCTTGTACCGCCCCCGGCGGAAGGGCTCGTGCTCGCCCTCGACGGGATCTCCGATCCCGGGAACCTCGGTACCGTGGTGCGCATCGCCGATTGGTTCGGTGCCTCGTCCGTGTGGTGCGCGGCCGGGTCGGTGGATGTGTACAACCCGAAATGCGTGCAGGCGAGCATGGGGTCGGTGCTGCGGGTGCGGGTGGTGTACGGCGACCTGCCTGCGGCGCTGGCCTCGGCCGTGCAGGAAGGTGTTGCGGTGTACAAGGCCGACATGGGCGGCCGCAACGTGTTCGAGGAGGAGCTGAAACGTCCCGCCGTGCTGGTGCTGGGAAGCGAATCGCACGGGCTTTCGAAGGAGGTCCGCGAAGGTCCCGGCACCACCATCGCGGTGCCGGCGATCGGCGGTGCCGAGTCGTTGAACGTGGCCACGGCGGCGTCGGCCTTGTGCATGGAGTTCACGCGCCGCCTTCACCCGCGCTGAGCGCGCACGGCGATGGCATCGGCCACGCGCTGCCCGTCGATGGCGGCGCTCACGATGCCGCCGGCGTAGCCGGCCCCCTCCCCGCAGGGGTACAGACCTTCCACGCCCACGTGCTCCAGGCTCTGCGGATCTCGGGGGATGCGCACGGGCGAGCTGGTGCGGCTCTCCACGGCCACGAGCACAGCCTCGTTCGTGCGGTAGCCGCGCATCTTCTCCCCGAAGGCTTTAAGGCCCCCGCGCAGGCGGCGCGCAACCTCGGGCGGGAGCACCTCGTCCAGCGGCACCGGAACGATGCCGGGCTGATAGCTGCACGGGGGCAGGTCAACACTGGCCTTGCCGCGGATGAAATCGTCCATGCGCTGTGCCGGTGCGCTCTGCCGGCCTCCACCGGCGCGCCAGGCCGCGTGCTCCACCGTGCGTTGGTACAGCATGCCGCCCAGCGGATCCTCCGCAAGCCGGCCCAGCTTGTCACCGCGCAGTTCCACCACGATGCCCGAATTGGCGAACGGGTTGTTGCGCTTGCTCGGGCTCCAGCCGTTGGTGACCACTTCATCGGGCGCGGTGGCGCAAGGCGCGATGATGCCGCCCGGGCACATGCAGAAGCTGTACACGCCGGCCCCCTCCACCTGCTGCACGGCATTGTAGCTCGCGGGCGGCAGGTGGGCGTCGCGCACCTCGCAGTGGTAACGGATGCGGTCGATGACGGCCTGCGGATGCTCGATGCGCACACCCAGCGCGAAGTCCTTGCGTTGGATGGCAACGCCCTGGCGCAGCAGCATGGTGAAGATGTCGCGCGCGCTGTGGCCGGTGGCGAGCACCACATGGTCCGCGGCCACATGACCGCCATCGGCCGTGAGCACACCGCGGATACGGCCTCCCTCCAGGACGAGCTCGCTCACGCGCGATCCGAACCGCACCTCGCCACCGGCCTGCACGATGGCCTCGCGCATGGCGCTGATGATGCCGGGCAACTTGTTGGTTCCCACATGCGGGTGCGCGTCCATCAGGATGTCGGGCGAGGCGCCGAAGGCCACCAGCGTGCGCAGCACCGCGGTCACCTCGCCGCGCTTGGTGCTGCGCGTGTAGAGCTTGCCATCGCTGTACGTGCCCGCACCGCCCTCGCCGAAGCAATAGTTGCTGTCCGGGTCCACCACGTGTAGCCGGTTGATGGCCGCCAGGTCGCGGCGCCGGCTGCGCACGTCCTTGCCACGTTCGAGGATGATGGGGCGAAGCCCGTGGCCGATGCACTGCAGCGCCGCGAACAGCCCGGCGGGACCGCAGCCCACGATCACCACGGGCATGCGGCCGTGCACCTCGGGAAGGGCGGGGCGTTCCACAGGGTCGGCCTGCAGGGCATGTTCGGTGCTGATCGTCACCCGCAGGCGGAAGAGGGGCTGCCGGCTGCGTGCATCGATGGAGCGCTTCTCCACGCGCCAGCCGCGAACCGCATCCGGGCTGATCCCGGCGGCCTCCGCGGCGGCCTCCACCACGAGCGCGCCCTGCGCCGCTTCCGAGGGCGGAAGGGCGATATCGACCGTGCGTTCCATCGGGTGGTGCGGACCTCGGCTCAGCCCTCGAAGGTGAAGGTGAGCATGTAGGTCTTGGTGCGCAGGCTCTCGATCGGCGCGCTGAAGCGCGTGTTGTCGTCGATGAGCAGGTTGGGGATGCCGATGCCCATCTTCAGCTCCACGCCGAACTTGAAGTAGGGCAGGAACATGTCCATGCCCCCGCCCACCTCGGCCGAATAGTCGTTCTTCTTCAGTTTGATCACGATCTCGTCGTCGACCTGGTTGTTCACGTCCTTCTGGCTCGCCATGTCGATGCTGTACTTGCCACCGGCGACGAGGTACACGGCGAAGTTGTTGATCCGGTCGCTGCGCAGTTTCAGCAGCAGGGGGAATTCGAGGTAGGTGCTCTCCACCTGCTTTGTGAAGATCGACTCCTTGCCATTGCTTTTCAGGAAGGTGTACTGCAGCTGGCGGTCCTGGAAGGAGAGGGACGGCAGGAAGCGCAGGCTGAGGTTCGGGGTCATGTTCAACGAGCTGATGATGCCCAGGTTGAAGCCCGGCTGCTTCACATGGTCCACCACGAGCAGGGTGTCCACCGCGGGGTCGAACGGCTTGCGCTGCAGGAAGAAGTCGGCGGTGTTGTAGCTCAGCAGGAAGCCGAAGTGGAAGGTGCGCAGGTCGAAATTGGGCAGGTTCTCGGTGCGGATGCGTTTCTGGGCCGATGCGCCATGGGGCATCAGCGCGCACACCAACGCCAGCAGGCAGGCCTTCAGCCACGGGGTCTCGAACGCACGCATCGGCATGGTCAACGAAAGTAAGGGCTGATCAGTGCGTGGACGGGCGACGGCCGCGGTAGAGCGTGGCGATGCCCCCGGTGAGCGGGGTCGAGCGCACCTCTGCGAGTCCGGCATGCCGCATCACCTGTTCGAAGGCGGGGCCCTCGGGGAAGGCATCGACGCTCTTGGGCAGGTAGGTGTAGGCCGCCGCATCGCGGCTCAGGGTGCGCCCCACGGTGGGCATCACGCGGTGGAAGTAGAACCGGAAGAGCTGCTTGAACGGGGCCTTGGTGGGCTTGCTGAACTCCAGCACGAAGATCCGTCCGCCCGGTCGCAGCACGCGCACCATCTCCCGCACGCCACGCTCGAGGTGCTCGAAGTTGCGCACACCGAAGGCCACGGTGATGGCATCGAAGGTGCCGTCGGCGAAGGGGAGCTGCTCCGAATCGGCCTGCACCAGCGTGATGCGGTCCGCGAGCCCGCGGCGCTGCACCTTCTCGCGCCCCAGCTTCAGCATGCCCTCGGAGATGTCGGCCCCGGTCACGCGCCCGGCCTTGAGGCTGCCCAGGATCGCCAGGTCGGCCGTGCCGGTGGCGACGTCCAGCAGGTGCGCCACGGGTTCCTCGCCCACCATGCGCACCACCTTGCGGCGCCAGCCCTGGTCGATGCCGAGCGAGAACAGCCGGTTCAACAGGTCGTACCGGGGCGAGATGGCGTCGAACATGCGTTCGACCTGCTCGCGCTTCGAGCCCTGGTCGGTGTAGGGGTTCACGGTCATGGGTGTTCGAGTGCCTCACATTCGGCCAGCAGCGCCTCGCGGTCCACGGGCACCACGCCCACCTGTTCGCACACCAGGCCGCCGGCCAGGTTGCTCCATTCGGCCAGCGTGCGCAGGTCCATGCCCAGGGCCAGGCACAGGGCGGCCACGGAGATCACGGTGTCGCCTGCACCGCTCACATCGGCGATGCTCCGCCGGTGCGCGGGGATGAGGTGCTCCTCGCTGCCCCCGTGCACGTAGACACCATGTTCGCTCAGGGTGATGAGCGAGATGCGATTGCCCAGGTGTCGTTCAAGCTGCGCGACGGCGGCCCTCACGCTGTCCACATCGCCTGCCGCGACCTCGGTCTTGAGCCCCTCGCGGAGTTCCTTCAGGTTCGGCTTGAAGAGGTCCACGCCGGTGTAGGCGAAGAAGTTCCGCTTCTTCGGGTCCACCGCGGTGGGGATGCCGTGGCGCTTGGCCAGGGCCACGGTGCCTTGCACCACCTGGGCGGTAAGCACCCCCTTGTTGTAATCCTCCAGCACCACCACGCCCGGCCGCCTCTCCGCCATGAGCTGATCGATACGGGCAAGCATGGCCTGCTCGTCGGCCGTGCTCAGGTCGGTCTCCACCTCCTCGTCCACCCGCACGATGTGCTGGTGCCCGCTGATCACGCGCGTTTTCACCGTGGTGCGCCGGGCGTTGCTGCGGAGGAGTCCCTCGGTGGGGAGGCCGTTCGCCACGAAGAGCTCCTCCATGCGGCGGGCCTGCGGGTCGTCGCCCATCACGCTCACCACGATGGGGGTGGCGCCCAGGCTGCGCAGGTTGAGCGCCACGTTGGCGGCGCCCCCGAGCCGCTCACTGCGGTCGGTGATGTGCACCACGGGCACGGGGGCCTCGGGGCTGATGCGGTCCACTCGTCCCCAGAGGTAGGCGTCCACCATCACATCGCCGATCACCAGCACGGTGGTGGCGCCGAACCGGTCGAAAGCCTCGCGGGGGGTGATGCTCATGACAGGGCGGAGATGGCCTTGGCGATGCGGTCCACGGCGGCCACGAGCTTGTCGTCGCTGGTGGCGTAGCTCAGGCGGAGCGTGCCCGGTGCACCGAAGGAGTCGCCCTCCACCACGCTCACGCCGACGCTGTCGAGCAGGTGCAGGCTCAGTTCCACGCTGCTGGTGAAACGGCCCTTCAGGGAGGAGGACACATCCGGCAGCACGTAGAAGGCACCCTGCGGACGGTTGCATGTCCACCCGGGCACCTGCTTCAGGGCCTCGAGCACCAGGTCGCGGCGGCGCAGGAAATCGTTGCGCATGCCGGCGAGCAGGGCCGGGTCGGCCTCCATGCAGGCCTTGGTGACACGCTGGGCGATGCTGTTCGCGCCGGAGGTGAACTGCCCCTGCACCTTGTTGGCCGCCTGGGCGATCCATTGGGGCGCGCCGATGAAGCCCACGCGCCAGCCCGTGAGCGCGAAGGCCTTGCTGAGGCCGTTCACGGTGATGGTGCGTTCCATCATGCCGGGCAGGGCCGCGAACGAGCGGTGCGTGCCGTCGAACACGATGTGCTCGTAGATCTCGTCGCTGATCACGTACAGCTCGGGGTGCCTGCGCACCACCTCGGCCAGCGCCTCCATCTCCTCGCTGGTGAGCACGCTGCCGCTGGGGTTGCATGGTGAGCTGAACATCAGCAGGCGCGTGCGCGGGGTGATGGCGGCGGCGATGCGCTCGATCGGTGCCTTGTAATCCTCCTCCACCGTGCTGCGCACGATCACCGGGGTGCCACCGGCCATGCGCACCTGTTCGGCGTAGGTGACCCAGAAGGGGGCGGGGATCACCACCTCGTCGCCGGGGCCCACCAGGGAGAGCACCACGTTCATGATGCTCTGCTTGGCGCCGGTGCTCAACACGATCTGCTCGGGCGAGTAGTGCAGGCCGTTGTCGCGCTCGAACTTCCGGGCGATGGCCTCGCGCACGTCGAGGAATCCGTTCACCGGCGGGTACTTGTGCCAGGGGCCGTCCAGGGCGGCATGGGCCGCTTCCAGCGCGAAGGGCGGCGGAGCATGGTCGGGCTCACCAAGGCTGAGGTCGATGATGTCGCGGCCCTGGGCCTTGAGCTCGCGGCTGCGGCGGGCCATCAGCAGCGTGGCCGGCTCCGCGATGGCCTGGACCATGGGGGAAAGGTGCATGGGCGATAGGCCCGCCAAGCGGCGGGCGGCCGCAAAACTAACGAACCCGCACCCCGGGGCAGGCCCGGTTCCTCCCGCTCTCCCGATATTCGTCAACAGAACTTTCCACCATGACGGAGGAGCGCCTCTTCGACCTGCTCATTGCCATCCTGCCTTCACTCATCGTGTTCGGCACGGCTTTCTTCAGCATCCGCCAGTTCCTGCAGGGCGATCAGGCCCGGCGGCAGACCGACCGCTTAACGGACCAGAAGAAGGAGGACCGGCGGCATACGCTGCCGCTGCGCCTGCAGGCTTACGAGCGGCTCACGCTCTTCCTGGAGCGGATCGCCCCAGGTCCGCTGGTGTTCCGGGTGCACAAGCACAACATGTCGAGCCGTATGCTGCACCTCGCGCTCCTCGATACCATCCGGGAGGAGTTCGAGCACAACGTCACCCAGCAGGTGTATGTGAGCGATAAGGCTTGGCAGCAGGTGCGCGTGGCGAAGGAGGAGACCATCCGCCTGGTCAACATCGCCTTCGAACAGACGGGCGAGGAGCGCAGCGGCACCCAGCTGAGCCAGCAGATCTTCGAGAACGCCTCCAAGCTCACGCACCTGCCCGGCCAGGTGGCCATCCTCTTCCTGAAGGAGGAGGTCAGGAAGCTGTTCTGAACAGGTCGAGCAGGTGCTGCGCTGCGCGGAAGGGGCTGAGCCTGCCTTCCGCAACGGCCTGTTCCACATCAAGCAAGGCCTTGCTCACGTTCGGATGCGCGCGGAACGCGTCCAGCAGGCCCTCCTCGATGGTGCGATGCATCCACCAACGGCCTTGGCCCTGACGTTTCCACCGCAGGTGCCCGTTCTCCAGGAGCTTCGCGTACAGCGCATCGATGGCGCTCACCACCTGGTCGAGCCCTTCCCCGGTGGTGGCCGAGGCGGTCAGCACCGCCGGTCTGCCGCCATGGTCCCGCGGGGGCAGCAATTGCACCGCATGCAGCAGTTCGGTGCGTGCGGCGCGGGCCCTGGCCAGGTTGTCGCCATCGGCCTTGGTCACCACCACCAGGTCGGCGCTTTCCATGATGCCGCGCTTGATGCCTTGGAGCTCATCGCCCGCACCGGCGAGGGTGAGCAGCACGTTCAGGTCGGTCATCCGGTCCACGTCGAGCTCGCTCTGCCCCACGCCCACGGTCTCCACCAGAATGCGGTCGTACCCCGCCGCCTCACAGAGCAGCATCACCTCGCGGGTGCGGCGCGCCACCCCGCCCAGGCCACCCCCGGATGCGGAGGGACGGATGAATGCGGCCTCCTGGGCGCCCAGTCGTTCCATGCGCGTCTTGTCGCCCAGGATGCTGCCACCGCTGCGCACGCTGCTGGGGTCGATCGCCAGCACGGCCACACGATGCCCCTGTGCGATCAACCGCATGCCATACGCGTCGATCAGGGTGCTCTTGCCCACACCGGGCGGACCGGTGATCCCGATGCGCTGCACGTCCTTGACCGCGGTGCAATGATCGAGCAGGTCCAGGGCTTTCCGGGCGTCCTCGGGGCGCGTGCTCTCCACCAGGGTGATCGCACGGCCCAAGGCGCCGCGATCGCCGCTCCGGACGGCCTTGATCAGGTCCGCGGGCCCGTCGTTCATGGTCAATAGCCCTTGCGGTAATTGTCCACCCAGTCCGGATCGCCCATGTCCTTCAGCAGTCGGAAGAAGTTCTCTCCATAGCAGATGTCGGTGGTGTACGTGATGCCGTAGCCGCTCAGCAGCATCAACTGCCGCTCGCTGGGTGTGGTCGGTTTCTCCGCCCATCCCTTGCCCATGCGTTCGCCGCTCACCATCGCGTAGGGGTATTCCCAGAACCGCAGCTTCCAGAGGTCGTCCAGCGTCACGCAATCCGTCAGGTAGCCAAGGGAGGCGCTGTCCTCGGGCAGCGTACAGGCGGCCACACCATACCGGCGGAACAGGTCCTCGCCGTCAGGGTTCGCCTTGCTGAAGGTGCGGCCCTGCGCCTGGCGGATGAACTGCTCGCGGGTGAGGGGCGTGCTTTCGAGGATGTTGCCTTCGAAGATCTTCACCAGGAACAGCGTGAAGAGTTGGCCGTTCGCGCCGGTGGAGAGGCTCATGCCGAAACAGTAGGTGGCCTGTGGCCAGGTGTCAACGGTACCGGCACGGGCCTGCTGGGCATCGAGCCAGCCGAGGAGCAGTGCCAGTCCAGTAAGAACGTTCCGAAGGCGGGCGGGAGCGCGCATGAGGCTGCGCGAAGATAGGATCGGCATGTCCCCATGGAGAGGAAGGACCGTGGGCAGGTCGGATCACTTCAGCCCCGCCTGCCGCAACCGCTGTTCCACGAGGTAGCGCTGGAGGGCCTCCATCCGCTCGTTCAGTTCCTTGATGTACAAGGCCTGTGCTTCCATGGTCACCCAGAGCTGGTTCGTGACCTGGTCCACACTGAAGGCGCCATCACGGTCCCATTGCGCCCGGCCCTGCATGGTGGGAAGGTGGCGTTCCCGTTCCACGTAATTGGCGAGCTGGGACACGGGGATATGGTCGTAGACGAGGCCGTTCGCCGCGTCCGCAGGCTGCACGGTACCATCGAAGTACCGGTCGAACACATGGTCGCTGAGCATCACGCCGTTGGCGAAAACGGCTTTCTCGGCGCTGATGGTCCCAGGGCCCTTGAACTTCTGGTTGGGAAAGGAGCCGCTGGTGCTCCACGCGCTGCTGCCGATCATCACCCCTTGTTGCGCGACGAGGTAGTCGCCGAAGGTGGTCGTGGGCCCTGAGCCCAGGTTCTGGGCGTAAAGTGCAAGCAGCGGTCGCTTGAAATAGCCGCCGCCTGTGGTGTATCCGACCCATTGGAAGGACCCATCACAGGTGATCAGGCTGCTGGTCTGTGTCATGTAGGGGCCACCTTGGTGCCCCCATCCGCCGCAGAGCACGGCTCCAGCGGTGCCGTTGGGCACCTGGGTGGTGGGGGGATAAGCTCCGCCTCCCGGTTGACCGGGGCCGCAGCCACCCGCACCGGCCCAGTAGCACGTGCTGCTGCCGTAGGTGAACTGGTGCGCACAGGCATCGCAATACACGCTCGAGTTCGATTGGAACGGCGTGGTCTCGCTTTGCACGTTGGCCTGGCCGCTCCAGTTCTGGTTGTCGTGCGCGAACTGCACCAACAGGTTGGTGCCCGGGCCGTTCCATTGGAAGGAGGACATGTTGAACATGTGGATGTTCCAGCCTGCCGGTGGGGTGTACGGGGCCATCGTGGCGCAGAGGGTCAGGCCCACGTAATCCATGGCCGGAAGGCTCGTGGCCAGGGTGTTCTTCATGGATACCTGCAAGTTGGCAATGGCGATGTTGCTCGCGTTCAAGGCCTGGCAGGCCACTCCGGTGATCGGTCCACTGGGGCAGATGCCGAGCGCCTGCAGGTCGGCGCTGAGGTACAGGAACTGGTGACGGCCATCCTCCCAATAGGTGCTGTACGGGCTCTCGAGCGTTCCGAACGAGCTGATGTTGGGGTAGGTGGGGTTGTCGATCACGGGCCATGGACGCGGTGTCGCGTTCACGTCCGTGGTGCTGGAGGGGTACAGGCAGGAGTTGGTGGACTGCTGAAGCCAGGTCTCGGCCACGCGTGTCCCGAACACGTTCTCCAGCTGGTACCAGCCGCTGGCGGGGTAGGCCAGGGCGTTGTCGGTGTAGCCCTCGTGGGCGCCGGTGGTGGGGTTCAGGCGGATGTCGCCAGCGTTGGCGGTGGCGGTGGTGCCGTTCTGGCGCAGGCNNACGCTCAGGTCCTGCGCGTCGGTGGTGCCGATGAAGTTGGTGGTGGGGTTGGTGCCGGCGTTGCCTCCCAGCTGCCAGGCGGTGCCGCCGGAGGCGATGCGCACCCAATTGGCGCCGTCGCGGTACCAGAGGCCCTTGGGCTCGGGCAGGGCAGGCGGTGCGGGCACATAGTCATCCGTCTGGTACACCAGTAGGCTGTTGGCCGGAGCGGGTACCACGATGGCCACGCGCTCGGCGCGGGTCATGCGGGGCAGGAGCAGGCCGCGCGAGGCATCGCTCAGGTCGAGGATGGACCGCGGGTTGGGCGCCGCCGCCGTTCCGTTGATGCCGACCTGGGCCTTCAGCGGAAGGGATAGGAGCACCGCCGCTGCAAGTGGAATGCAGGTGAGCGGAATGCGACGAAACGGGTTTCGGGCCATGGCAGATCGGTTCGGCTGGATCAATGCTGCATCTTCCACCCTCGGCGGTGGGATGTTGGACCAGGACCTGCAGCAGGAGAGGGACCTGCAGTACAGCTTCGAAGATAGGGAATGCCCGCATGCGGGCGCATGGTCCCTGCGGACCGGCTTCGCCGCCTAACGGATCATTTCACGCCCAAGGCCTTCAGGCGTTTCTCGATGAGGTATTGCTGAAGGGCGGCCATGCGTTCGTTCAGTTCCTTGATGTACAAGGCTTGGGCCTCCACGGTCACCCACATCTGGTTCGTGACGTTGTCCACGCTGAACGCACCGTTCGCGTTCCACGCCTCACGACCCTGCATGGTGGGCAGGTGGTGCATCTTCTCCACGTAGTTGGCCATCTCGCGGATGGGCATGTGCGCGTAGGTCCGGCCTTGAGCCGCATCCTCCGCCCGCACCGTTCCGTCGAAGTAGCTGTCGAACACGTGGTCGCTCAACATCAGGCCATTGGCGAACACCGCCTTCTGTGCGCTGATCGTGCCAGGGCCCTTGAAATTCTGGTTCGGGAAGGCACCTGCCGTGCTCCAGGCGTTCGAACCGATCATCACGCCTTGTTGCGAAACCAGATAGTCCGCCATGGCCACGGGCGGGGTCGAACCTCCGGTGTTCTGGGCGTAAAGCGCGAGCAACGGACGCTTGGAGAAGGCTCCCTGGGCGCCGGAGAATTGAAAGGTGCCGTCGCAGGTGGTCAGGCTGGTGGTCGTGTTCCACGCACAGCCGCCGCCGCCAAGCCCACCCCAACCCCACCCCGTGCAGAGCACGCCAGGTGTGTTCGTTGGTCCGATCGGAGGTGTTCCGCACGATGCGTAATAGCAGGTGCTGCTGCCGATGGGCGATCCACAGGCGTCACAATACAGGCCGTAGTTCGAAACATACGGGGTGGTCTCCGACTGGACACCGGTGTTGCTGGTCCAGTTCTGGTTGTCGAAGCAGAACTCCACGAGCACATTGGACCCGTTTCCCGACCACACGAAAGGAGCCACATTGAAGTTGTGGATGTTCCATCCCGTGGTGATGTTCAACGGTGTTGCGGCATAGTCCCCGCACAATTGCAGCCCCACCAGGTCGAACGTGGGCAGTGCGCCGGCCACGGTGTTCTTCATGCTCACCTTGGCGTAGTTGATCTGCATGGTGCCGTTGCTCAAGGCTTGAAAGGCGATGCCGTTGATCGGGGTGTTCGGGCAGATGTTCAGGGCGAGGAGGTCATCATCGAGGTAGAGGAACTGGTGACGGCCATCCTCCCAGAACATGCTGTACGGCGTCTCCAAGGTGCCGAACGAATTGATGTTCGCATAGGCGCTATTGTCGATGATGGGCCAAGGGGAAGGTCCGAGCGTCACGTTGCTGTTGGGACCCGTCGGGACGCCGGTCGGATAGCCGCAGGGGTTGGCGCTCAGGGAGGCGACGTATTGCTCCTTGGGCCGGGTCCCGAACACGTTCTCCAGCTGGTACCAGCCGCTCGTGGGGTAGGCCAGGGCGTTGTCGGTGTAGCCCTCGTGGGCGCCGGTGGTGGGGTTCAGGCGGATGTCGCCGGCGTTGGCGGTGGCCGTGGTGCCGTTCTGGCGCAGGCCACCGGCCACCTCGAGCCGCTCCTGGGGATTGGCCTGGTTCACGCCCACGAAGCCCTGGTTGGAACCCGCCGCGCCGATCAGGCGCATGCGCTCGGTGGCGTTGGTGCGCACGCTCAGGTCCTGCGCGTCGGTGGTGCCGATGAAGTTGGTGGTGGGGTTGGTGCCGGCGTTGCCTCCCAGCTGCCAGGCGGTGCCGCCGGAGGCGATGCGCACCCAATTGGCGCCGTCGCGGTACCAGAGGCCCTTGGGTTCGGGCAGGGCAGGCGGTGCGGGCACATAGTCATCCGTCTGGTACACCAGCAGGCTGTTGGCCGGAGCGGGTGCCACGATGGCCACGCGCTCGGCGCGGGTCATGCGGGGCAGGAGCAGGCCGCGCGAGGCATCGCTCAGGTCGAGGATGGACCGCGGGTTGGGCGCGGCGGCCGTGCTGTTGACACCGATCTGGGCCATGACGGGAACGCAGGTCCCCAGTGCGAGCGTTCCGACTAGAACGGTACGGATGCAACGAAGCAGGCGGAGGTCCATGGCGATCACAGGGTGTTCTATGGAGTGGAACGCAGGACTCGGTTCGGGGTTGCCGCTGTTCGGAAAGGTTCTGTCAACCATGGGCACAGAAAGTGACGATCGGGGGCGAGCAGCGGAAAGGGGCCCGGATTCGGGCCCCTTTCCCAGGTCAATGCGCGACCGATGGTCATTTCACGCCCAAGGCCTTCAGGCGTTTCTCGATGAGGAATTGCTGAAGGGCGGCCATGCGTTCGTTCAGTTCCTTGATGTACAAGGCCTGGGCCTCCACGGTCACCCACATCTGGCTGGTCACGTTGTCCACGCTGAACGCACCGTTCGTGTTCCACGCGTCACGACCCTGCATGGTGGGCAGGTGGTGCATCTTCTCCACGTAGTTGGCCATCTCGCGGATGGGCATGTGCGCGTAGGTCCGGCCTGCGGCCGCATCCTCCGCCCGCACCGTTCCGTCGAAGTAGCTGTCGAACACGTGGTCGCTCAGCATCAGGCCATTGGCGAACACCGCCTTCTGTGCGCTGATCGTGCCAGGGCCCTTGAAATTCTGGTTCGGGAAGGCGCCGCCGGTGCTCCACGCATTGTCCCCGATCATCACCCCCTGTTGCGCTGCGATGTAATCACCGAACACCGTGGGATTGGCCACTCCGGTGTTCTGGGCGTACAGGGCCAGGATCGGACGCTTGGAGAAGGAACCTTGAGCCCCCGTGTATTGGAAGGTGCAGTCGCAGGTGGTGAGGCTCGATGTGGCGGTGAGGAAGGGACCGCCCGTGTGGCCCCAACCCTGGCAGAGAATGCCCGGCGTGTTGGATTGGTTGGTCGGCGGCCAGGCAACGCCACCGGGGGCGATCAGGCTTGGCGCCGAGCACGCGCCGCTGCCACCGCCACAGGTCGCGGCCGTGTAATAGCACGTGCTGCTGCCGTAGGTGAACTGGTGCCCGCACGCATCGCAGTAAAGACTGTACTGCGAAACATAGGGCGTGGTCTCCGACTGCACGTTCGTGTTGCTCGTCCAGTTCTGGTCGTCGAAGGAGAATTCCACGAGCACGTTCGAACCGGCCCCTGCCCATTGGAACGCGGCGGTGTTGAAGTAGTGGATGTTCCAGCCCGCCACGATGTTCACGCCGGTACCGATGTTCGACATGCAGGTCTGAAGACCCACGAGGTCGAAGGTCGTCTGCGCGTTGCTGGTGGTGTTCTTCATCCGCACGTGGCTGTTCTGGATGGTGAAGTTGCCACTGCTCAACGCTTGGAAGGCGATGCCTCCAATGTTGGTGTTCGGGCAGATGTTCAAGGCGAGGAAATCATCGTCCTGATAGAGGAACTGGTGTCGGCCATCCTCCCAGAACATGCTGTAGGGGGTCTCCAAGGTGCCGAACGAACTGATGTTGGCGTATCCCGCGTTGTCGATGATCGGCCAAGGGGAAGGACCCAGGGTCACGTTGCTGTTGGGTGCTGAGGGACCAGCGGACCCGGTCGGGAAAGTGCAGATGACGGCGCCTTGAGCGATGTACTGCTCCTTGGGTCGCGTGGTGAACACGTTCTCCAGCTGGTACCAGCCGCTGGCGGGGTAGGCCAGGGCGTTGTCGGTGTAGCCCTCGTGGGCGCCGGTGGTGGGGTTCAGGCGGATGTCGCCAGCGTTGGCGGTGGCGGTGGTGCCGTTCTGGCGCAGGC
>JBGAGX010000016.1:0-84103 GCA_044226515.1 Flavobacteriales bacterium
AGGTCCTCCTCGTTCTCGCGCACCACCACCACGTCCATCCCCGGGTGCTGGGTCTTCACGAAGGGGTGGTAGCTGCGGCACGGACGCACGTTGGCGAACAGGCCGAGCGTTTTGCGGATGGTGACGTTGAGGCTCTTGTAGCCCGCGCCCTGGGGCGTGGTGATGGGACCCTTGAGGAAGACCGGGTTCCGACGCAGGGTGGCCCAGGCCTCGGCGGGGATGCCGCTGCTGTTGCCGGAGAGGTAGACCTTCTCCCCCACTTCGATGTGCTCGTAGGTGAGCCCGCATTCAGCGGCGTCGAGGATGCGCAGCACGGCATCCGTGATCTCCGGTCCTATGCCGTCGCCTTTGGCGACCGTGATGGTGTGGTTCATTTCCGTTCGGGTGGTTGTGCGTGGTCCAGGTAGGTGATGGTGCGGTGGAGCAGGTGGCGCGACAGCTGCTTGAGGTCGCGCCGGTTGCTGAGCTCGGTGAGCGAAGGCAGGTGCTCCATGGCGAACGGCAGGCTGTGGGCCATCTCGATCACCGTGGTGGCGAAGGAGCGCGGCCAGGGCACATCGGCCCGGCAGGCCACCAGACGCTCGGCCATGAAGGCGCTCAGCTCCTTGTAGGGCTGGAACAGGCGCCGCGCGTTGTCGTCATCGACGTTCTTGTGCAGGTAGCTCTTCATGCCCTCCTCGATCACCAGCCGGCGCAGGGCCGTGGGATCGAGCTGGAGCGGGGGCACATCCTTCGGCCACACGCCGCAGATGCAGTTCACCACCGCCTCCAGCGCCTCGCGCGGTCCCGGGGCGAGCTCGGTGCTGCGGCCGCACACCTGCCGCAACCACAGCCAGTACAACTGGAAATAGTACTGCAGCAACCGATGCTTGTTCGGGAAGTACTTGTAGAGCGTCACCTCGGTGCTGTCCATCCGCTCCGCTAGCTTTCGGAACGTGAACGCCTCCAACCCCAGCTCGCTCATCACGGCCAGGCCTTCGGTGAGCATCGCCCGCCCCACGTCCGTGCCTTCCGGGTCGCGCAGGTACAGGGCCGTATCGGGCCTCAGGTGCACGTGGTGGGAGGAGAAGCCGGGCATGGCGGTGGTCCGTTCAGGGGGCGAATTTAGTATTACTTAACCATGCGGCAAGTATTTCTATATTCGCACCCCGAATGACCGCGATGACCCCCTGGCAACGCTTCCTGCGCCTGCTCGACCTGGACCGCCGGGTGATCGGCCACATCTACCTGTACGCACTGGTGGGCGGTGGCATCAGCCTCAGCGTGCCGCTCGGCGTGCAGGCCATCATCAACCTGATCAGCGGCGGGCAGATCGCCACCTCCTGGGGCGTGCTCGTGGCCTTCGTCACCATCGGGGTGGGCGTGGGCGGCGGTCTCCAGGTGATGCAGCTCGCCCTCACCGAGAACCTGCAGCAACGGCTCTTCGCACGCAGCGCGCTGGAGTTCGCGTTCCGCATGCCGCGCATCAGCACCGCCGCGGTCCAGGGCAAGCACCTGGCCGAGCTGGCCAACCGCTTCTTCGACACGCTCACCGTGCAGAAGGGGCTCGCGAAGCTCCTGCTCGACCTGCCGCTCGCCTTCCTGCAGGTGGTGCTGGGCCTGGTGCTGCTGGCCCTCTACCACCCCTTCTTCATCGCCTTCGGTGTGCTGCTCATCATGGTGCTCTACCTCATCCTGCGCTTCAGCGGCCGCCGGGGACTCGAGACCAGCCTGGAGGAGAGCAAGTACAAGTACGCGGTGGCGCACTGGCTCGAGGAGCTCGGCCGCGCGCACGAGACCTTCAAGCGCGCCGGCCGCACCGACCTGCCGCTTGACCGCACCGACCGGTTGGTGAACGGCTACGTCCTCGCCCGCAAGGCCCACTTCAAGGTGATCCTCTGGCAGTCCACCGCGCTCGTCGTGTTCAAGGTGCTCGTCACCCTGGGCCTGCTCGCCATCGGGGGCACGCTGGTGATGACCGAGCGCATGAACATCGGCCAGTTCGTGGCGGCCGAGATCGTGATCCTGCTGGTGATCGGCGCGGTGGAGAAGATGGTGCTGTGCATCGAGCACGTGTACGACGTGCTCACCGCGTTGGAGAAGCTCGGCAGCGTAACGGACCTGCCCTTGGAGCGCACGGACGGCATGCAGATGCTGCGGCCGCCGGGAGAGCCCGGCGGCATGAGCGTGGCCTTGCGCGGCGTGGGCCTTCGCTCGTACTGGAACCAGGCGCCGGTGCTGGCGGGCATCGACCTGGAGCTCGCCCCCGGCGAGAAGGTGTGCATCCAGGGCGGCAACGGCTCGGGGAAGACCTCCCTGCTGCGGATCATCGGTGGCACCCTGGAGCCCACCGAGGGCAGCCTGCTGCTCGACGGGCATCCGGTCACGGCGATCGACCTCGACCTGGTGCGCTCGGTGATCGGCGACAGCATGGAGCAGGAGGAGATCTTCAGCGGCACCGTGTTGGAGAACGTGACCATGGGCCGCGCCTGGGTGACCGAGGACGACGTGGTGGAGGCGTGCCAGGCCACCGGGCTGTTCGACCAGATGACCGCCCTGCCGAAGGGGCTGCTCACCGAGCTCGACCCGCAGGGCACGCGACTGCCCCGCAACGTGGTGAAACGCATCATCCAGGCCCGGTCCATCGCCGGCAAGCCACGGCTGATGCTGCTGGAGGACAGCTTCCTCGACCTCGACCGGCCCGACCGGGAGCAGGTGCTCAGTTACATCACCGCGCCCGAACGTCCGTGGACGCTGATCGCCGTGAGCAACGACCGCTGGCTGCAGCAGCGCTGCCAACGCACCTTCGTGCTCCACCAGGGCCGTCTCCAACCGATCTGACCGATGCCGACCGACCGAACGAACGATCCGGCCAGCCTGCTCGACAACGCACGGTTCGAGAGCTTCCGCACCATCGGGGAGGCACGCCCCATCCGGCTCTTCTCCCGCTGGGTGGCCACCATCACCGTGCTCGTGCTCGCCGCCCTCTTCCTGCCGTGGACGCAGAACATCCGGGCGCGCGGCACCGTCACCGGCCTCAACCCCGACCAGCGACCGCAGACCGTGCACGCCATCATCCCCGGCCGCGTGGAGCAGTGGTACGTGCAGGAGGGCCAGCTCGTGGAGAAGGGCGACACGATCCTGCGCCTGAGCGAGGTGAAGCCCGAGTACTTCGACCCGAAACTGCTGGAGCGTACCGCCGACCAGATCAACGCGAAGGAGCTCACCGGCAAGAGCTACGAGGAGAAGGTGCACGCGCTCGACGCGCAGATCGACGCGTTGAACGCCGGCCTGCGCATCAAGCTGGAGCAGGCACAGAACAAGGTGCAGCAGGCGCGCTTCAAGCTCCAGAGCGACAGCATCCGCGTGATCGCCGCCGAGACCGAGATCAAGGTGGCCGACGACCAGTACGCCCGCGGCGAGCAGCAGTTCAACGAGGGCCTCATCAGCAAGGTGGAGCTGGAACGCCGCCAGGTGGCCCGCCAGCGCGCGAACGCCACCCTGATCGACGCGCGCAACAAGCTGCTCGACAGCCGCAACGAGGTGCTCAACACGCAGCTGGAGATCACCGGCATCCGCAACGACTACCGCGACAAGCTGAGCAAGGCCGAGAGCGAGAAGTACGCCAGCATGAGCCAGATGTACACCACCGAGGCCGAGGTGAGCAAGATGCAGGTGGACCTGGCCAACTACACCGTGCGCGCCGGGAATTACTACGTCACCGCACCGCAGCAGGGCTACATCACCAAGGCGATCGTCACCGGCCTGGGGGAAACGGTGAAGGAGGGCGACCCGCTCGTCACGGTGATGCCCGGCCGCTTCGACCTCGCGGTGGAGCTGTACGTGCGCCCCATGGACATGCCGCTGATCACCAAGGGGCAGAAGGTGCGCTTCATCTTCGACGGCTGGCCCAGCATCGTGTTCAGTGGATGGCCCAACACCAGCTACGGCACGTACGGCGGCCGCGTGGTGGCCATCGACAACCTCATCAGCCCCAACGGCCGCTACCGCCTGCTCGTGGCCCCCGCCCCCGACGACCACCCGTGGCCCCAGGCCCTGCGCCCGGGCAGCGGCGCCATCGGCTTCGCCCTCATGGGCGACGTGCCCATCTGGTACGAGCTCTGGCGTCAGATGAACGGTTTCCCGCCCGACCTGTACGCCGAACCGGTGGCCGTGGGCACGAAGCAGGCGACCGCGAAATGAGGCACGCGCTCGGCATCCTCCTCCTCCTGGCCGCCCATTCCGCCGGGGCACAGAACAGCGTTCCGGCCGGTGTACTGAGCCGCGACGCGTTCGTGAAGCTCGTGCTGGAGAACCACCCCATGGCGCGGCAGGCCGCGCTGCGCACCGCCATGGGCGAAGCCTCCGTGCAGAGCGCCCGCGGCGGTTTCGATCCGGTGGCCCTCGCCACCTACGACGAGAAGCGTTTCGACGACAAGAACTACTACTCGCTGCTCGATGCCGGCCTGAAGGTGCCCACGTGGTACGGCGTGGAACTGCTCGGAGGCTACCAGTTCAACGATGGCGCGCAGCTCAACCCGCAGGCGCTCACGCCCGAGGACGGGCTGCTCAAGGCCGGTGCGGAGGTCACCCTGGGGCAGGGCCTGCTGATCGACCAGCGCCGCGCCACCCTGCGCAAGGCCCAGGCCTACCAACGCGCCACCGAGGCCGAGCGCAGGCAGCTCCTGAACCAGCTGCTCTTCGGGGCGCTGAGCGACCACACCGACTGGGTGGCGGCCCATGAACAACTGCGCATCAGCGACACGGCGGTGGTGCTCGCAGCGGTCCGCCTCGAACAGGTGCGAGGCAGCTGGCGCGGCGGCGACCGTCCCGCGGTGGACACCCTCGAGGCCTACCTGCAGTGGCAGGACCGCCTGATGCGCCAGCAGCAGGCACGCCTCAACCTCCGCAACGCCGGCCTGCGGTTGAGCAACCACCTCTGGGACGCGCAGCAACGGCCGCTCGAACTGCAGGGCGGCGTGGTGCCGCTGGCCGCGGACCTGGGCTCCGCCCGGAACAGCCTGCCCGCCGACAGCAGCCTCGCCCGCGCCATCGACACGCATCCCTCCCTGTTGCGCGCCCGCGCCCAATTGGACCAGTTGGACGTGGACCGCCGCTACCGCTCCGAACTGCTGAAGCCCGAGCTCGACGTGAAGTACCAATGGCTGGGAAGCGCCGGCGGTGCCACCCTCGATGATGTGCCCACACCTTCCGGCGAAGGGCACCTGTTGGGGGTGGGCTTCAAGATGCCGCTGCTCCTGCGGCGCGAACGCGGTGAGCTCTCCCTCGCGAAACTGCGCCTCACCGACGCGGAGCTGGGGCTCGAACGCGACCGGCAGATCATCCGCAACCGGGTGCGCGAACGCGTGAACGACATCACCACCTACGAGCAGCAGGTCTTCCTCGGTGCCGGCATGGTGAACAACCAGACGCGGCTGCTCAACGCGGAGCTGAGCCGCTTCAACGCCGGCGAGGGCTCGCTGTTCCTGGTGAACGGCCGCGAGGTGCCGCTCATCGAAGCTCGGCTCCGCCAGGTGGAGCTCGAAGCACGCCTGCGCAAGGCCTGGTTCGCGCTCGACCTGGAGGCCGGCACGCTCTGGAACGCCTGGCAGAACTGAGCCGATCTCGCGCATGGACACCAGCATCCTCAACGCCAACCTCACCAACCCCACGCTGCTCTTCTTCGTGCTGGGCATCATCGCCCACTTGGTGAAGAGCGACCTGGAGGTGCCGGCGAGCAGCAGCAAGTTCATCTCGCTCTACCTCTTGTTCAGCATCGGCTTCAAGGGCGGGCAGGAGCTGGCGCACAGCACCTTCGACGGCACCATCGCCGCCTCCCTGCTCTTCGGCATGGCGTTGGCCGCGCTCATCCCGCTCTATGTCTTCCACCTGATCAAGGGGCGCTTCGGGGTGCAGAACGCCGGGGCCATCGCCGCGGCCTACGGCTCGGTGAGCGCGGTGACCTTCGTGGCCGCCACCGGCTTCCTGGAGCACCACGGCCTCACCTTCGGCGGGCACATGGTGGCGATCATGGCGCTCATGGAAAGCCCCGCCATCATCGTGGGCATGGTGCTGATCAAGCGGTACGACCGGGATGGCTCGGAGCACACCTCGCTCGGCCACGTGCTGCGGCATTCGTTCACCAACGGCAGCGTGCTCATCCTCATCGGCAGCCTGCTCATCGGCATCGTGGCCGACGCGAAGCAGGCCGAAGGCATCCGCCCGTTCACCACCGACATCTTCAAGGGCTTCCTCGCGATCTTCCTGCTGGAGATGGGCATGGTCACCGCCAAGCGCTTCGCCGCCTTCCGCACCTACGGCCTGCCCGCCAGCCTGTACGCCATCATGCTTCCGCTGGTCAACGGCAGCCTGGTGGCCCGGGGCAGCGCCTTCATCACCACTGCCGTGGGCGACCGCCTGATGTTCGCCGTGCTGGCCGCCAGCGCCAGCTACATCGCGGTGCCGGCCGCCATGCGCCTGGCCGCGCCCAAGGCCGACCCCGGCCTCTACGTGCCCATGGCGCTGGGCATCACCTTCCCCATCAACATCACGTTGGGCATGCCGCTCTACCTCGGCATCATCCAGGCCGGATGACGATGAACGCCCTGCACCGGCGCTTCGGAGGGCGCTCCCTCGCCGTGGCCACCATGCACGGCAAGGAGCAGGTGATCGGTCCGGCCCTGTGCGCCGCGCTACCGCTCGCGGGCTTCGCCGCCATCCCCGACCTCGACACCGACCGCTTCGGGGCCTTCAGCGGCGAGGTAGAGCGCACGCACGACCCGCGCAATGCCGCCCTGCACAAGGCCATGCACGGTGCCGAACGCAGCGGCCACGACCTGGTGATCGCCAGCGAAGGCTCCTTCGTGCCCTACCCGCCCGCGCCCTTCCTTACCTGCGACGAGGAGTGGCTGGTGCTGTACGACGCGCGCGACGGCCGAAGCTGGGCGCACCGCCATGCATCGCTGGAGACCGTGGCCGGTGGCGCGGTTTGCGGCACGCTCGCGGACGTGCGCGCCTTCGCCGAACGCATGCGCTTCCCCGGTCACGGGCTGGTGCTGAAGCCGCATGAGCACTGGCGCGCGGGCGATGCCGTGGTGAAGGGGATCCCCGATGCGCGCACGCTCGACGAACGGGCCGCTGAGCTGATCGCGCGCCACGGAAGCGTGTGGGTGGAGAGCGACCTGCGCGCCATGCGCAACCCCACGCGCATGGCCGTGATCCGCGCCACCGCCGAGCGCTTCGCGCAGGAGCTGGCCCGCTGCTGCCCGGTGTGCGGCGAGCCGCACTTCGCCATCACCGAGGCCGTGCCGGGGCTGCTCTGCGGCCTCTGCGGCATGCCCACCGAGGCCGTCCGGGCCTTCCGCCGCACCTGCGCATCGTGCGGGCATACGGCGCTCGAAGGGCGCACCGACGGGAAGGTGGTGGAGGACCCCATGCACTGCGCGAACTGCAATCCGTGACGAAGCCCGGGCTCAGGCCGCCTGGGACCGGGGCACCAGGCGCTTGGCGTACACGCGGAAGAAGGCGTTCGAGGCGGCGGCCGGTGCCACCTGGGCCACCGTCAGGTCCAGCGGCATCTTCAAGGCCCGCATCCGCATGAGCGCATAGGCATCGAAGGAGAGCGCGTCGTGGTCGCTGTGCAGGTTGACCAGGAAGCGGTCGGGCACATACTTCGCCCCCAGCGGCACGGGGCGGTCGGGCACGAAGAGGAACCAATCGTTCGCGTTGCCGAAGGCCACGCGCTCCACGATGGTGCCCTCCACCGGCAGGTGCGGCGCGAGGTAGGTCTCCTGGTCGGTGGGCTCCCCGCGGGTGGTGAGGCGCAGGGTGATGCGCTGACCGCTGAGGTCGGCCCCTTCCTCGTACCGCGGCAGGAACCACTTGCGCAGGTCGAGCGGCACCCGCAAGGGCGCGATGCGGCCGCGGATGAAGGTGTAGCTGCTGAAGGTCATGGTGAGCAGCACCAGGGTGCCGGCCATGTCCAGCGCGTTCTCCTTGGCGAAGTCCCAGGCCTCGGCATTGCCGGCCCGCAGCTGCACCAGCACCGCCACCAGGGCGAAGAGCACCACGAAGCCCGAAAGGATGCGGTAGCGGATGGTGCGGTTCACCGCGAGCGCCCCGGCGAAGTAGTGCGGGGAGATGTTCACCAGGTTGGTCTTCATCACCACCCACAGGTGCAGCGTACCGAGATAGAAGAGGAAGGTGAGGGCGGCCGGGCGACCGGGCGCCAGCAGCCAGAAATCGTAGAAGCCGTGGGCCAGCGCGGCCACCAGCAGCAGCAGCGGCACGCGCGGCCACACCGGTCGCCCCCGGTGCAGGGCCATGGCCACCCCGTAGCAGATGATGGAGGTGTCGAACATGTGCGACACGCTGCTGGTGAACGCCCGCCCACCGAAGGCGTGCAGCCCGCTGCGCTCCAGGTACTGCACGTTCTCCATGAAGGCGAAGCCCAGCGCGCTGATCGAGCCGTAGAGCACATGGTCGAAGGGCTCGTTCACCTGGCGCGTGAAACGCAGCAGCACCAGGTAGGGCAGCAGCTTCACCGTCTCCTCCACCAGGCCGATGGCGAGGGTGCTGTACCACCAATCGTTCCATGCCGAGCCGTCGAGCACCAGCGGCGTGTACCGCTCAAGGAGGTCGGTGATGGGGAACACCAGCAGCGTGGAGCCGCAGGCGAGCGCGAAGGCGAGCAGGATGTAGCGGCGCTGCTCGCGCTCGAACATGTCAAGCCAGGTCAGGTAGCGGTACCATACGAAGGAGATCCCGAAGGAGGTGACGGTGCTGAGGGCGAAGAGCGTGGCCTTGCCCCGGTCAAGCAGGCCCGCCCCCACCCCGGTGTCGAGGATGGTGCGCCCCACCACGATGGCGCCCACGCACACCAGCAGGCCGCGCACCAGCGGTGTGCGCAGGAAGGCCGCGCGGTCGCCCGCCAGGCGGCGGGTCACGCGCAGGTCGTCCGCGAGCTGCACCAGCAGCACGATCAGCAGGGCGGCCTGGAAGATCATCGCCTCCAAGATCGCAGGTTCCCGGCAGGTGACCACGCTCACCGGTGCACAGCGGCCGCCCCGGTATCTTCGCGCCCCAAGCGACACCTGCCATGACCGACGCCATCTTCCACAGCCCCGCCCCCCTCAACGAACCGGTGCTCTCCTACGCCCCCGGCACCAAGGAGCGCGAACAGCTCTTCGCCGCGTACGACCGCATGATGAAGGAGAAGCGCGAGCTGCCCATGTGGATCGGCGGCAGGCCGGTGGAGACCAAGGACCGCCGCCCGGTGCGCCCCCCGCACCAGCACAAGCACATCCTGGGCTACAGCCACCACGGCGACAAGGGCCACGTGAAGCAGGCCATCGCCGCCGCACTGCGCGCCAAGAAGGACTGGGAGGGCATGCGCTGGGAGGACCGCGCCGCCATCTTCCTGAAGGCCGCCGACCTGTTGAGCGGTCCGTACCGCGCCGCCATCAACGCCAGCAGCATGCTGGCCCAGAGCAAGAACGCCTTCCAGGCCGAGATCGACGCCGCCTGCGAGTTCGCCGACTTCCTGCGCTTCAACGTGCACTACATGCAGCAGATCTACCGCGACCAGCCCTTCAGCCCGGCCGGCACGTGGAACCGCGTGGAGTACCGCCCGCTGGAGGGCTTCGTGTTCGCCCTCACGCCCTTCAACTTCACCAGCATCGCCGGCAACCTGCCCAGCAGCGCCGCCCTCATGGGCAACACCGTGGTGTGGAAGTGCGCCGACAGCCAGGTGTACAGCGCGCAGGTGATCATGGACCTCTTCCGCGCCGCAGGCCTGCCCGGCGGGGTCATCAACCTCGTCCACGTGAGCGGCAAGGACGCCGGGGAGGTGATCTTCAACCACCCCGACTTCGCCGGCATCCATTTCACCGGCAGCACCAGCGTGTTCCAGACCATCTGGTCCACCATCGGCGCCAACATCCGCACCTACCGCAGCTACCCGCGCATCGTGGGCGAGACCGGCGGCAAGGACTTCGTGATCGCGCACCCCAGCGCCGACCCCGTGGAGGTGGCCACCGCGCTGAGCCGCGGCGCCTTCGAGTTCCAGGGGCAGAAGTGCAGCGCCGCCAGCCGCGCCTACATCCCCAGCAACCTGTGGCCCACCGTGAAGAAGGAGCTGCTCGCCGACCTGGAGAGTTTCAAGATGGGCAGCCCGCGCGACCCCAAGAACTTCATCAACGCCGTGATCGACGAGAAGGCCTTCGACAAGATCGCTTCGTACATCGACGGATTGAAGAAGGACCGGAAGAACGTGAGCATCATCGCCGGCGGCACCTACGACAAGAGCCAGGGCTGGTTCATCGCGCCCACCGTGGCCGTGACCAAGGACCCCAAGAGCACCACCATGTGCGAGGAGATCTTCGGGCCCGTGCTCACCATCTACGTGTACCCCGAGAACGAGTGGGCGAAGACCCTGAAGCTCGTGGACGCCACCAGCCCCTACGCCCTCACCGGCGCGGTGTTCAGCCTGGACCGCGCGGCCATCGTGGAGGCCACCGACGCCCTGCGGAACGCGGCCGGCAATTTCTACATCAACGACAAGCCCACCGGGGCCGTGGTGGGCCAGCAGCCCTTCGGCGGCGCGCGCGGCAGCGGCACCAACGACAAGGCCGGCAGCTACCTCAACCTGCTCCGCTGGGTGAACGCCCGCACCATCAAGGAGAACTTCGTGCCGCCCACGGACCACCGGTATCCGTTCATGGCGTAAGGCGCTGTCCGGGCAATTCCGGTGCTATCTTGACGTTGGGCAGCCAAGCCCGATGCCATGAAGTACGCCCTGCTCATACTGTTGGTGCTTGTGAACGCGCTCGGGGCTGTTCGAGCGCAAAGCGTGAACTACGATGATGTCGTGGTGGTGGTGAACAGCAACGACAGCGTATCGGTGGCCTTGGGCAACTACTTCATGGCGGCGCGGTCCATTCCGGCCGTGAACCTCATCGCCGTGGACGCCCCTGCCGTGGAGACCGTCGATGCGGCCCAGTTCCAGGCCATCCGATACCAGATCAAGGGCTACATGACGGCGAACAACCTGGTCGGGCCGATCAACTACATGGTGATGATGAAGGGGATGCCGCATCGGGTGGGCACGAGCTACTGTGATTCCGTTCCTCCGAATGGCTGTTCCTCCATGGACTCTGAATTGACCTTACTGTTGAGTCCGGATTCAGCATTGATCTTGGGGAGCGGAGGAGCGCAGAACCCGCTCTTTCAATCCATGTCAGAGCACATTTTCGCTATCGACCACACGTTGCTGGTGACCCGCCTCGACGGATATACAGCGACCGACGTGACATCCCTTATCGGTCGAAGCGGCCCCTTGCTCCCGACATCTATGCAAGATGCCCTCCTCGTAGGCGACGTGAAGAATGCTACGACGCCGACGTTCAACACCTATTTCTGGGGTGTATTCAACTCTTATCTGGATCCGCTCGGCACGGCTGGTTGGAATACGCTAGTGGATACGTCCAACTTAACGCTGACCGGCTTGATCAACGTAGCGGCATACCTCAGCCATGACGGGCTACCCGTACAAGGCACACCCGACTTGGAGTGGACCAACGGTGCGCTGGCGATGGCATACACCTACTTTACAGCTGGTTCATTTGACCCGGGCGTTACTGATACCCGCAAACTGCGCTGCGCCGATCTGGTGGCAGATGGAGCCTCAGGGATCCGAGGGTCGGTCCGACAGGCGTTCGCTTCGGAACAGGTGGATATGGGCTACACGCTACAGCGCTACCTGGGCCAACCCGGTTCAAACCTGGCTGAGAGTTTCTATTCAGGGATCCAACTCCTCTCCCGTTCAGACCTCATCATTGGCGACCCGAAGACCTCGCTCGAGATCACCGTTGGCTTGGGCCCGGACCTTACGACCTCGACGACCACGATCACCTGCTTCCCGAACCCGGCGACCGACATGCTGACCATCCCCATGGACCGCTACAAGGTCCGGCAGTACCGGGTCCTCACCCTTGACGGACGCATTGCGGCCATGGGAGATGGACCTTCAGGCTCCGGCCCCCTCAGCCTCAGTGTGAGCGACCTTGCCCCGGGCACCTACCTGCTCCAAGTGACCACGACCGATGGTTCCCGTACCGGCCGTTTCTGCGTGGTGCATTGACCCGCACCCGATCCCACGATCGATCGTTCATTTCCGCCGATCGGGCCGCCCCGCCGCTGCCCTGCGCCCGGCCGACCTTCACACCGTGAAAGAGAAGCTGCTCCGCTTCGTGCCCCGGCGCCTGCGCAACCGGTATGGTGCGGGCATCCTGTTCTTCGTGGCGTGGGTGGCCTTCTTCGACGACCACGACCTGTGGACCACGTGGAAATTGCGCCGCCAGCTGCACGACCTGCAGGAGGAGCACGCCTATTACGCCGGCCAGATCCAGGTGACGCGCGAACGCATCGACCAGCTCAACAGCGACGCTGCCCTGCTGGAGAAGTTCGCCCGCGAGCGCTACATGTTCAAGCGCGACAACGAGGACATCTTCGTGCTGGTGGCCGAGGAGCCGAAGAAGTAAGCCGTTGTTCGTTGTCCGTTGTTCGTCGGGAACGTGCGCTCACGATGCACGATGCACGGACAACGATGCACGACGCCCCCCTCAGAACCGTGCGCACAAGGCCGTGGTGAAGGCCCAGTTGGTGGTGGTGGGCAGGCCGTCGGCGTCGGTGAACCGCTTGTCGGGGTCGTTGAGGGTGCGGGCCTCCACGCGCCACAGCACGGCATCGCTCACCTGAAGGTCGGCACCGAGGCTTAGCCCCAGGGTGTTGAGCCCGCCCTGGACCACCACGGCATCATCGTCCAGGAAATACTCCATGCGGCCCACGGCCCACCACCGCCTGGCGAAGCGCTGCCGGTACACGCCCCAGGCGCTGAGCCAGCCCTGCCAGGTGGAACCGGGAAAGGCCTGCTGCAAGCCCAGGTCGAAGCCCAGGTTGGTCACGAAGCCATCGCCCTTCACCGTGGTGTAGAGGTCGCTGTAGAGGCGCGTAGCACCCAGGCTGTCCGGTCCCCAAGCGCCGGCGTAGGTGCTCCAGTTCAGGGTGGTGCCGCCCACCGCTGTGTATTGCAGCTGCGTACCGGCGGCCATGCGGTTCCAGCCGTCGGGGCGCTGGATCTGCTGCCAGCCGTTGAGCAGGAAGGCGGCCACGTACCACTTCGATGTGGGGCGGTAGCCCAGCCGCGCACCGGCCTCGTAGTAGGGCGAGTTCTCGGCCACCACGCTGCGGGTGAGCGTGGGACAGTCCGCGCCGATGGCCCCTTCGGACCCGATGTGCGAAGGGAAGACCCCGGCATCCACCCACAGGTCGCGCGAGCGGGAGAGCCGAACACCCACGGTGGCCTCGTACAGGTATTGCAGGGCGGCGGGTTCAGCGGCCAGGTTGTACTGCGCATAGGTGCCGGCCATCAGGCCCACGGCGGCCCGCACGTTGCTGCGGGTGTATTCCCCACGCAGCAGCGCCAGGTTCGCGGCCACCTCGTTGGTGCGCTTGTGGTTGTACAGAAAGGCCGGCCGCTCGTTGTCCGCGGGCCGCGCCAGGTCGTAGCTGTAGTACACCTCGGCGTAGCCCGTGAGCTTCAGCGCACTGCTGTCACCCGTCACCTGGGCGAGCGCGGCGGTGGCGCTCATCAGGGGAAGGCAGAGCAGGGCGGCACGGGGCATCATGGCCCCAAATTACCGTCCATCCTGCCATCCACGCCTTTCAGCGCCCGGTCCGAAACTGCTCAGTGGTGGTGCCCGCCTTCGCCGTGCACGTGCCCGTGGCTCAGCTCATCGGCCGTGGCCATGCGCACATCGGTGATCTCCACGTTGAAGTGCAGCGTCACACCGGCGAGGGGGTGGTTGCCGTTCAGCATGGCGTGGCCATCGACCACGTCCACCACGCTCCACACCATGTTGTCGGGGGTCTGGAACTGCATGCCGGCCTCCACGTTCTGGCCACCGAAGCGGTCCAGGGGCACCTTCTGCATGAGCTCGGGGTTCACTTCGCCGTAGCCCTGATCGGGGGCCACTTCGGCCTTGAGCTTGGTGCCCGCGGTCCTGCCCTCCAGCTGCTGCTCCAGGCCGGGCACGATCATGCCCATGCCGTGGATGTAGGCGAAGGCCTCGCGGCCGTCGCTGGAGTCGAGGATGTTGCCCTCGGGGTCGTTCAGCGTGTAGTGGAAGGAGACGACCGCGTTCTTGGTGATCTGCATCGTTGGGGAATAGGCCGCGAAGGTACGTCCCCTCCGGCCTTGGCCATGTGCCGATCGTCACAGGTGCGGGGCGTGGCCCTTGCGCGAACATGACGGGGAACAGCACGGCGGCCCGGTAGCTTTGCGGCGCCCGCGATGTTCTCGAAAGCTTGTGAATATGCCATCCGCGCCGCGATCCTCGTGGCCACGGCCTCCATCGACGGGGAGCGCTGCAACGTGAAGGTGATCGCCGAGCGCACCGGCAGCCCGGAGGCCTTCATGGCCAAGACGCTGCAGAAGCTCTCACATGCGGGGATGATCGTGTCGTCAAAGGGTCCCGGAGGCGGCTTCGTGATGCCGCCGCGCCTGTCGCGCACGGTGAAGCTGGCGGACATCGTGAAGCTCATCGATGATGACTCCATCTACAAGGGCTGCGCGCTCGGCCTGCCGCAATGCGACCACGAGCACCCCTGTCCGCTGCACGAACGCTTCCTGAAGGTACGCGAGAACCTGCGGCGCATGCTGGAGAGCACCACCGTGCACGACCTGGCCACCGGCCTCAAGGAAGGCACGACCTTCCTCGTTCGATGACGGCCATCATGGTCCGCCGCTGAGGACCTCTGTTCCTTGGCCCCGTTCCGGAAAGGCGGGCCGCTCCGCACGGCCCCACTAGCTTTGAAGCATCGACCATGCCTTTCAGCAAGCAACGCAACCTCGGGGGTGAGCTCGCGCGCCTGAGCGAGCTCATCGAGCAACACTGCTCCCCGGAGTGGCGGCAGCTCATGCGCGAGCGCCTCGGGGTGATGACCTTCCGGAAGGGGGAGGTGATCTTCTCGCAGGGGCAGATCGCCGAGCACATGTTCATGATCGAACAGGGCAAGGTGAAGGTGGAGGTCGCCTTCAGCAGGGATTCCTCCCGCATCGTGCGGCTGGCGGGCGACGGTGATGTGCTCGGGCACCGCGGCATCGGCAGCACCATGGTGTACGCGGCCTCCGGCATCGCGCTGACCGACACCACGGTGAACCACATCCCCATGAGCCTCTTCCTCAGCGTGCTCAAGGCCAACAGCCTCTTCTGCTACCACTTCCTCCTCTTCTTCGCCGACGAGCTGCGCCGTGCCGACCACCAGCTGCGCGACCAGCGGTACATGACCGTGCAGCAGCGGGTGGCGAAGGCGCTGAAGCTGAACCTTGATGCCTTCGGCACCGATGCCAAGGACCCGCGCAAGCTGGCGTTCACCCTGAGCCGGAAGGACATCGCGAACATCGCGGACACCACCTACGAGTCGGTGATCCGTACGCTGGCCGAGCTCCAGCGGCAGGGCGTGATCGAGCTCTACGGCAAGGAGGTCCGCATCCTGCGGCGGAAGGAGCTGCTGGAGGCGATGGCCGGTTGAGCGCGGGGCCTACGCACCGTCCGCCGCGGACCATTCGGCCCAGCTCGTCGCCGTCTCCTGCAAGCGCACGTGCACCAGATCCATGCCGGCAGACATCGCGGCGCGCAGGGTGTAAACGATGTCGAGCAGCATGTTCTCGCAGGTGGGCTGCCAGGGGGTGAGCCGCACGCGCTTCATGGCCGCCTCGCCCGTGGGGCGTGATGCCGTGTCGTCCTCGTGCAGCAGCAGCACGTGGTCGTAGCGGTCCACCACGGCGGCCTTCACCACGGCCTTCAGGTCGGCGAAGTCGATCACCATGCCGTCCTTCGGATGGCCCGGTTCCCGGCGCGGTGTGCCTGCGAGGGTGACGTCGAGCACGTAAGAATGTCCGTGGATGCTGGCGCACAGGCCGTCGTGGCACTGCAGCGCGTGCGCGGTCTCGAAGGTGAAGCGCTTGGTGACGCGAACGGTGGACATCGGCCGCGAAAGTAGGGCGTGGCACCTAGCCGCACTTCGTTCCGCCGCAGCTCCGGCACTTCAGGCAGCCTTCCTCGTAATAGAGCCCTTCCGCGTCGCCGCATTCAGGGCACTTCCTGCCCAACGCTTGCGTGCCATCGGGGATGTAGCGCTGCAGGGCGCGCACCACCCCGTTCTTCCAGGTGTTCAGCGTGGCCTCGTAGAGGTTGAGGTTGGCCACCACGTCCACCACCTGTGGCACGGGCATGCCCTGGCGCAGCATGCCGCTGATGAGGATGGCGTAGTTCCAGAACTCGGGGTCGAAGGTGCGGCTGAGCCCCTGCACGGTCACGCGGAAATCGTCCGCATCGGCGTACTCGAGGTCATAGATGTTCTTGTTCAGGCGGGGGTCCCTCCGCTTCACCACCCAGCCCTTGGTCACCCACCGGGGAAGCTCGAAGCCTCCGTTCGCCTTGCCCGTGAAGATCTCGTACGGCGCGCCGTCGAGCAGGCCCACCACGGCGATCCAGGGTTCCTCGCCGTTGTTGAAGCGCAGCACGTCGGCCTCCAGGCGTTCGGGGCGGCTCACGTGATGGGGCTCCGGGCTGCGCTCCGCAGTACCGACCAGCACCCCGCTGCGGCTGCCTTCGCGGTACACGGTGATGCCCTTGAGCCCCTGGTGCCAGGCCTCGAGGTAGATCGCGCCCACCTGCTCAACGGTCGCTTCCGCAGGGAGGTTGATGGTGCTGCTGATGGAATGCGTGGTGTACTTCTGCACCACCGCCTGCATGCGGATCCGGCTGCGCCGGTCGATGTCGTTCGCGGTGGCACCCGCGTACGGGCCCTCGGCCGCATCGCTCTTGCCCGTGGCCTTCATCCAATCCAGCAGGCGCGGGTGGTGCACCGTGAACTCCTCCCATTGGTCGCCCATGGCATCGGTGAAGGTGTGTCGGGCGCCTGCCCCGGTCAACGCACCGGGGTCGCCCGGCACCACCTTGCGGCGGCGCGTATAGCCGAGCATGAACACCGGCTCGATACCGCTGCTGGTGCGTGTGAGCAGGCTTAACGTACCGGTGGGGGCCACGGTGCTGAGGCTGATGTTGCGACGTCCGTACCGCATCATGCGGTCGTGCACCTCGGGCAGCTCCTGCTTCAGCATGGCCACGAAATCCGAGGTGCGTTCGATGGCCGGATCGAAGGCCTCGAAGGCCCCGCGCTCGATGGCCAGGTCGATGCTGCTGTCGAACTCCGCGCGGCACTTGGTGCGCAGGATGTCCTCGGTGGCCTCGATGGCGGCATCGCTGTCGTACTTGAGGTTCATCGCGGCGAGGGCGTCGGCCAGGCCGGTGAAGCCGAGCCCGGTGCGCCGGCCTTTGCGGCCCGTGTCGCGCAGCAGCTCCCACGTTTCCCGCTCCACCCGCTTCACCTCATCGGGTTCGGGATCGCTGGCCACCTTGGCCAGGATCCGGTCCACGGCCTCCAGCTCCAGGTCCACCAGGTCGTCCATCAGGCGTTGCGCCTCGTAGGTCACCGCAGCGAAGCCTTCGTGGTCGAACCAAGCCTTTGTGGTGAAGGGATCCTTGACGAAGCTGTACAGGTTCAGGGCGATCAACCGGCAGCTGTCGCCGCCCTGCATGGCGATCTCGCTGCACGGGTTGGTGCTCTCGTTGCGGAAGCCCGGGTACACCGAGCTGGTGGAATAGCGGTGCTGACGGTCCCACAGGATGATCCCGGGCTCCGCGGTGCGATGGGCGCAGCCCACGAGCGTGTTCCAGAGCTCGCGCGCCTTCACGGTGCGCGTCAACTTCGGCACGCCCGCGTCGACCGGCCAGCGCAGCACGAAGTCGCCATCGGCCTCCACGGCGCGCAGGAACTCGTCGCTCACGCGCACGCTCACGTTCGCCCCGGTCACCTTTCCGAGGTCCTGCTTGATGGTGATGAAGCGCTCCACGTCGGGATGCGCGATGTCCATGGTGAGCATGAGGGCCCCGCGCCGCCCCTTCTGGGCCACTTCACGCGTGGTGTTGCTGAAGCGCTCCATGAAGCTCACCGCACCGGTGCTGGTGCGGGCCGCGTTGCGCACGGGCGCATGCTCCGGGCGCAGGGTGCTGAGGTCGAAGCCCACCCCACAACGGCGCTTGAAGAGCTGGGCGAGCATCTGGTCGTTGCGGAAGATGCCCCCGTAGCTGTCCAGTGGAGCAGGGATCACCACGCAGTTGCTGAGCGATGCGAGCCGGTAAGGATCACCAAGGGAGGCCATCACGCTTCCCTGCGGCACCACGTGGCGGAAGCCTTCGAACAGGTGGAAGATCCCCTCCTCGTCCAACGCCGCACGTTGTTGTCCATAGGCCGAAAGCGCCCCGAAGCGATCGGACGGGACCTTACCGTGGGCCGCCTCGATGCGGGCGAACTCCCGCGCCATGCGGCGGTGCATGTCGGTCGGCGTGCGCTCCAATAGCCTTCCCTCCGGATCACGGAGCGCGTACTTGTTCACCCAGGTGGTGGCCGCCAGCTCATCACCATCGAAATACGCGAGCGAGGCGTTCAGCACCTCCTCCTTCGTCCAGGTTGGCGGCTCGGGGTTCGCGTGCATGGTGGAGGGCGTCTCGGGGTGGATCTGTGTGTCGGTCATGGAAGGGGATCTTGGGGGCGCCAAAGCTGCCCGCCGATCACATCCTCATTTCATGATACCCTTCATATTCGGATCACCCTTCATCAACCGGCTTATGAACGATCCCTCTCCAAGATACGCGACCGGGGCAGCGACCTCCGCAACAACAAAGGCGCCCTTTCGGACGCCTTTGCTGACTTTCACCCGGAACGGAGATCCCGATGGATCTTCGCGACAGGGTCTGATACGGTCACTGCGGGAGCAGGACCTTGTCGATCACGTGGATGATGCCATTGCTCGTGGGGATGCTGGCCAGCACGGTGGCATCGTTGATCCTGATCTTGCCATCCTTGTTGGAGACCTTCGCATTCTTCAGGTTCACCATGTTGAGGACCTTGCCATCGGTGAGCTGCTCGGGCTTGAGGACACCCACCCAGACGTGGTATTCCAGGATGTTCTGCAGGTCGGCCTTCTTCTCCGGCTTCAGCAGTCCCTCCACCGTACCGGCGGGCAGGGCGTCGAACGCCGCGTTCGTGGGTGCGAACACCGTGAACGGACCGGCATTGCTGAGCACGTCCACGTAATCCGCCGCCTTCACTGCGGCCACGAGCGTGGTGTGGTCCTTCGAACCCACCGCTACGGCAACGATGTTCTTCTCGGACTGCTCGTCCACCACGGTGGATTGCCCACCATCGGGGGGGGTGCTCTGCTGCGTGGTGGACTCGTCGGCCGGTCCGTCCCCTCCGCCACAGGCGGTGAGCAAGGCCAGGATCAAGTACGGAGCGATGGATGTTCGCATTGTGTGCAGGTAGGTCATGGCGATCGGGTTCGTTACATGGACCAATTTGTCCGCTTTGTGACATTTGTCACATGATGAACATCACATCGCGGACTGCTTTTGGTCAGTTCGTGCGACCAGGTCCCACCACGCTCGGAACGTATCGAAGTGCATCGGGACATCGATCGGGAAATCCAGCGGCGGCGCCCACATCGGTCCCTCTTCCCTCAGAGGTCCTTCCGCCGGAAGACCCGGAAGCAGAGCAGCGTGGGCCACACCGCCCAAAGGGCCATGAGCCCGATCGCGAGCAGGATGCCCTTCAGCGAGCCGAAGAACTCCTGGTAGATGGCGCCGCTGTAACCCATCATGGCCGCGAGGTCCACGCGGAGCATAACGGCGATCCGCGCCAGGTCGATGGGGTTGAGCGCGGCGAGCGGCACCACCCACGGCTCGATGGGCCGGTCGCTCATGGCGAACATCAGCGCCATGAGCAGTGCATCGTACACGAGCACGAAGAGGAACCAGATGAAGAGCCCGATGCCCACGCCGCGCGCCTTGTCGCGATGCGTGAGCGCCACGAGCGTGCCCAGCGGGACGAAGATGAGCACCAGCATCGCGGTCGACAGGAAGAGCAGGAGCGACACCGCCCCGGGCAGGTGCACCAGCAGGGGCAGGCCCAGACCGAAGGCCAGGGCCCCGAGCAACGCCAAGGCCATCGCGGCAAGTCGGCCGGCCAGGATGGACGAACGACCGATCGGCTGCACAGCCAGCAGTTGGGTGAACTCCTGCGTATCGTAGCTGTACACGATGGTGAACACGAGCGTGACCAGGGGAACAAGGGCCAACGCCACCTGCACCAGGCTGAGCAGGGCCTTCATGGGGTCGGACTCGATGCGGAAGAGCCCCTCGGTAAGCACGAGCAACAACACGGCGAAGGCCAGCACGAACCGGTTCCTGGCCAGGTCGACGAGCGTGTACTTGAGGACCTTGCTCATGTGGTCGGGGTGCTGAGCAGGATGGGGAGGGCCTGGGCAAGACGGTCCGCCCCGGTCCGCACGAGGATCTCACGCATCGGCAGTAGGAAACGCAAGGTCCCGTCCTGGATGTACGCCACCCGGTCCGCGAGCGTTTCCACCTCCTCCAACAGGTGCGAGGTGATCAGTACGGTGCCGCCCTGTGCACGAACGCCAGCGGCCTTGTCCAGCACGGTGCGGGCGGAGAGCGGATCAAGACCGGCCGTGGGCTCGTCCATCACCAGCACCGAAGGCCTGGAGCGGAAGGCGAGCACCGCGCTCACCTTCTGGCAGGTGCCACCGGAAAGCGTCGAAAGTCGCTTGTCGAGCTGGGTATGCAGGCCGAGCGCCTCCACCAGGCCATCATCGGCTTCCTGCGCCCGCATGCCCCGCACATCGAGCATCATATCGAACAGCTGGCCGATGCTGAGCGAAGGGGGGAACTGCGAGATCTGGGGCATGTACCCGATGGACCTCCGGTAGGCCGGATCGTTGCCCACCACCTTGCCGCCAACCAGCACGCGCCCTTCGGACGGCCGCACCAGGCCCAACAGGCATTTGATGAGGGTGGTCTTGCCCGATCCGTTCGGACCGATGAGCATCACCACCTCGCCGGGTCCGAAGCTCGCGTCCACGTGCCGCAACGCCCAAAGCGCGCGGTACCGCTTGCCCACACCTTCGAAGACCACGTCAGGCATGCGGCGCTCGCATCAGGGGCCGGTCGTCGCGCAGGGCCTCGGGTGACAGGGAGGGAATGATGCGTTCGGCGCGGTCGAGCAGGGCCACGAAGAGGCTTCGGGAGAAGACCATCGCGTAGGGCACGCGCTCCACGAGCAGTGCGAAGAACCCGAGCGGCCGGTAGGGCACATCGCCCCGGCCATCGCGGTCGAGGTCGTAGCCCGAATAGCGGTCCCAGTAGTTACCTGTGATCGTGTTCAGCATCAGGTCGCCGTTCGTGCTCAGGTCGAAGGTGTTGCCTTGGAACACATTGCCCTCGAAGGTGCAGGTCATGGCGTTCGCGTACAACCGAAGGGCCCACCCGTTCAGCAGGAATCGGTTGCGGCTGGCGGTGATGCGATTGCAACCGTCCACCAGCAGGGCCGTGGTGTTGTCCGTGAACTCATTGTCGCCGATCTCACCGTCATTGATCTCCTTAAGTAGTAGGCCATAGGCGCTGCCTCCCCGATTGCGCAGGAAGCGGTTGCGGTGCATGCCGATGTGGTGGCTGAACATCACCGCCACACCGGCCCCGTTATCCTCGAACCGGTTGTCCTCGTAGGCATCACGGTGGCTGAACATGAAATGGAGACCGTACCGCGTGTTGCCACGGCTCGTGTTCCGTTCGATCCGCGAGTCGGTCACGAACTCGAAGTAGATGCCGTCGCGATGGCGTTCGATCGTGTTCCTGAGGATGCGTGCCCCGCTGCATTTCCATAAGTGGATGCCGTTCCCCATCTGCTCCTCGCGCAGGTTCTCCCCCACCACCTGGTTCTCCTCGATCAGCGCATCGGACGCGCCGCTGAGGTAGATGGCGAAGAAGCAGCCCTCGAGGCGGTTCCGTCGAAGCACCACGTGCCGCGCGCCCTTCACCTTGATACCGGCGTTGTCGTCCAGGTTGCTGATGCGGGTGCCACGGATGATCAATCCCTCGATGGTGACATCATCCGCGTTGATCACCACCACCTCGCCCAAGCCCCCGCCGTCAACGCCCGCACCGGGCCTGCCGAGCAGGCGGACCGGCTTGTCGATCCGCACCACGCCTTCGCGCACCATGCCCTCGATCCACACCGTATCGTGGGCTTCGGCCCGCCGGAGCACTTCCTGCAGTCCTGGTGACCCACCGGCCTTCACCGCCCAGCTGCGCGCCGTCACCCGGGCCGGCAGAAGGGCAAGGAGCAGCAGAAGTGGTCCAAGGAAGTGCCTCACGGTGCGAGGAGCTTTCGGACCCCGGCCCAGTCCAGCTTCTCCCCGCCGTCCCGCCGCATCGCCGCATCACGGTCCGCCTCCGTCGCGAACGCGGCCACATCCCCGCGCATCGGACTGCGGAAGGCCGGCCCATGCAGGTAGAGGCAAGAGGCGGCATCGAGCAGTACGCCCGGATGCGCATGGTCACAGACGTACCAGGATGCGACCTGATCCTCGGTGACCGTGCCGCCGACCACGAAGGGCACCATGCACTCCATGCCATCGAACACGTACTGGCGTCCCGCCTTGGTGATCAGGGCGGCCGCGAACCGCTGGTCCACCACGGTCATGCGGCAGTGGGAGCACTCGGCCTTGCCGAAGTCGATGCGGGGCGTCGGGCTGCCGCAGGAAAGCAGCAACAGGTGCACGACGAGCGTTCCGAGGCGGAAGAGGGTCCGACGCATGGTGTTCACTTGGTGGTGGGCTTCGGCCATCGCCATTCGACGAACCAGACGAGGCATGCGGTGATGATCACGCCGAAGAGGACCCAGCCCCCGGTGTCCGGAAGGGACCAGGCGTCGAAGTTCAGGAGCTGCTTGTGCCCGATGAGGGGAGGTTGATAGGCCATGCCCTCCACCTTGATGGCGGCGTGCGGATCGAGGTCGTGACCGTACTTGTACCCCCAGGCGTACATGTCCCACATGGCCCAGATCATGAAGGCGAAGAGGGCCATGACCCAGCTGAAGAACGCGCCACGCCGCCCGATCACCGCGGCCACCAGGCCCCAGCCGATGAGCAGGTACAGGGCGTAGCGCATGATGGCGAACTCAGGGAACATCTCATTGTGGATCGTGGCCATGCCGATGTAGTGGTTCAGGCCGTTGATCTTGTCCACATCACCGGTGAAGCTGTCGTGGTAGATCTGGAGCGCCAGGCCTTCCGGATACTGCGGCGCGGAGAGGTCGATGCGCCAGATGGGCACGTACAGCAGACTGATCATGGCGAGCGCGGCCACGGCCACAGCGATGCGAGAGGTCCGTCGGGGATGGGGGATCGTCATGGTGCTCGGTCGGTCGGGCGCACCGGCGGCCATGCCACCGATGCGCCCTTCCGGTGCTCGTTCAACTAGGATCCGGCGTCCACCGAACGGGTCTCTCCTTTGAGGGGGATGGAACTGCCCGCGGGGCTCACCCGGATGTACCCCTGCATCTCCTGGTGGAGGGCCGAGCAGAAGTCGGTGCAGTAGAAGGGAACGACGCCCACCTGGTCAGGCACCCACTTCAGGGTCTGCGTCTCACCGGGCATGATCAGCAGCTCCGCGTTGGCCGCACCCTTCACGGCGAAGCCATGCGGAACGTCCCAGTCCTGTTCCAGGTTGGTCACATGGAAGTACACCTCATCCCCGAGCTTCACCCCTTCGATGTTGTCGGGTGCGAAGTGCGAGCGGATGCAGGTCATCCAGATGTGCACCTCCTTGCCCTTGCGCTCCACCTTGGTGTCCTTCTCGCCCTTGGACACGTAGGGGTGCTTGTTGTGGTCGATCTTGAAGAACTTCACCTCACGCGGCCGCACCAGGTCGGCCGGGATGGCCTGCGCGTAGTGGGGTTCACCCGTGGTGGGGAAGTCCAGCAGCAATTCCATCTTGTCGCCGTCGATGCTGAAAAGCTGCGCGCTCTGGGTGAGCTCGGGACCGGTGGGGAGGTAGCGGTCCTTGGTGATCTTGTTGTACGCGATCACGTACTTGCCCCAGGGCTTGCGGCTGTCGCCGCCCGGCACGCACAGGTGCCCGATGCTGTAGTAGGTGGGCACCCGGTCGACCACTTCGAGCTTCTCCACGTTCCACTTCACGATCTCGCTGCTCACGAAGAAGCTCGTATAGGCGTTGCCGTTGGCGTCGAACTCGGTGTGCAGGGGTCCGAGTCCGGGCTTCTTCACCTCGCCATGGAGCACGCTCTCGTACTTCAGCACGGGGATGCCCATGAAATCACCCTCCAGGTCGTTGGCCGCGATGGCCTTCTGGATCTTCTCGAAGCTGAACACGGGGATCAGCGCCGCCAGCTTGCCGCTTCCCACGATGTAGCGCCCGGTGGGGTCCACATCGCACCCGTGCGGGCTCTTGGGACAGGGCATGAAGTAGAGGATGTCCTTCAGTTCACGGGGGTCGAGCTGCACGATCTCGTCGTAGGTCATGCTCTCTGTGCTATGCGTCTCGTCATTGTACCAGTTGCTCAGGTGCCTGCCCGGTACCTTGCGGCCCTTGCCCGCCTTGGCGTACTGCTCCGCCTTCCTCCAGTTCACCGCCATGATGAAATCCTTGTCGCGCTGGCTCGCGTTCACCTCAAGCAGGCTGTAGGCCTGCTCGGTGTTGTAGCAGCTGAAGAAGAACCAGCCGTCGCTGGGACCCTTGCCGGTGTGGCTCAGGTCGAAGTTCACGCCGGGCGTGATGATCTGGAACGCGATGCTCATGTGACCGCTGCTGTCGGGGTGGATGAAGGAGACCGTTCCCTTGAAGTTGTCGCGGTAGCTCTCGATGGGCACATCGCGATGCGCATCATCGCCCATGGGGATGCTGAAGCGCGTGCCGCTCACCACGTACTCGCTGTTGGGCGTGGTGAAGGGGCTGCTGTGGTTGCCTGCGCAGTTCGGGATCTCGATGATGCTCCGTGTGCGGAAGGTCCCCAGATCGATGAGCGCGATCCGCGGGGTGTTGTTGCCATTGATGAAGCACCACTTGCCATCGGGCACACCGTCGGTCTGGCTCAGCTCGGGGTGGTGGCTGTCGTCCCAGGGAACGTAGCCGTGGCTCGTGTTCAGCATGGCCTTGGTCTCTTCCGAGAACCCGTAGCCGGTCTCGGGATCCTGCGAGAACACGGGGATCTCGCGCAACAGGCGGCCGCTGGGGATGCCGTACACCGCCAGCTGGCCGCTGAAGCCGCCGCTCACGAAGTTGTAGAACTCATCGTAGCTGCCGGGCTTCACATAGACCTTGGAAGCCGCATCACCGGTCACCACCGTCTTCGTGGTGTTCGGCCTGCAGCCTGGCATCATGTTCACGATCAGGAAGGCCGCTGCCGCCACCCCCATCAGGGCGCCGGTCATGAGCAAGGGACGTTTCATCAGGTTCAGGTTTTGGTGGAGGTCCGTTCGGTGAGGTCAAAGGGTACGCATGAACTCAAGCACCTGCCGTCCCTCCTCCTTCGTGAGGTTCTGGTTGGGCATGCGCACAAGGCACTGCTCCAGGAGCTTCTGCGCCTCCGGATCCTTGTCGAGCATCACATCCACGTTCATGATCATGTTCATGATCCAATCCGGCTGGCGACGCTGGAGGATGCCCTTCCAACCGGGTCCCACCACCCGGTTCTCCCCGGTGCTGTGGCAGGCTTGGCACTTCACATCGTAGGTGGTCTTGCCTTTCTCCACCATGGCCTTGTCGAGATCGCCGAGGGTGATGTCCGAGGCCTGGACCATACCGGCCGGCGCGGAGGCCCCGCCCTCGGATGAGGGCATGCTCTCCGGCATCTTCACACCATCCGGCACCTGGCGGGGCTCCTCGCCTCCGCCACAGGCGGTGAGGAACAGCGATCCGGCAAGGAGGATGGCTGTGGTCAATTGGTTCGTGTTCATGTTCCTTGGTGTTATGATCGATCCCGATCGTGTGACAAATATCATCGGACTTTTCGATCCGGTTTATGATGTTTGTCACACCTCATCCTGACCTACACCCCGGCGCACCGACCATGAGCGAGCTTAACCCAGCACCCATGCGGAACGGGGCCATGCGTGGCTGGTTCCTGGCGGCCCTCGCGAACCTGTTGATCGCGGCGTGCATCGGCACCACCCTGCGCGCGGTGTACATCTGGGAGATCCCCTTCGTCCGCTTCAAGCCCTTGCTGCACGCCCATTCGCATGTGGCGATGCTGGGCTGGCTCTTCCCGGCGTTGGCGGTGTTCCTGCTCCGTGACGAGGCGCCCGGGGGGCCCTCCCGGGTCAGCCGGCGTTTGTTGCTTGTGGCCCAACTGGCGGTGGCGGCCATGCTCTTCAGCTTCCCCGTGCAGGGCTACGGCAGCATCTCGATCCCCGCCGCAAGCCTGCACCTGCTAACCGGCTACATCATCGCCCTTCGCATCTGGAAGGCCACGCAAGGCTGGGAGCCCGGCGGTAGCCGCTTGCTCGCCCGGATGGCCGTGATCATGATGACCATCAGCACACTTGGGGTCTGGGCCATCGGCCCCGTGCTCGCCAATGGTCTCTTCGGGACCGAGGCCTACTATTGGAGCATCCAGTTCTTCCTGCACTTCCAGATGAACGGCTGGTTCTGGTTCGGCGCCCTCGCGCTGTGGTCGCGATGGGCCGAGACCCACGGGGATCCGCGTCCCTTTGACCGAACCACCATCCGGCTCTGGACGATCTCCACCTTCATGACCTTCGCCCTCGCGATCGCCTGGAGCGAGCGTCACCCCGTCGTGTACGCCGTGAACTCCGTGGGCGTGGTGCTCCAGGCCTGGGCCGGATGGCGCACCTTCCGGTCGATCCGCAGCGCACAGTCCGGGCTTCACACCAAGGCCGCATTATGGGCCTGGCGTTGCGTCACCTACGCACTGGTGGGCATGGCCCTGAAGGTGCTGATGCAGGCCGCGGTGGCCATCCCTCCGCTCGCGGTCATGGCCTTCACCATACGCAACTACGTGATCGGCTTCATCCACCTCAACATGCTCGGCGCCATCAGCCTCATGCTCTTCGCGATGGCCCTGCTCGAGGGATGGTTCATCTCCACCCATCGCACGGCCCGCATCGGGCTGTCGCTGTTCACGGGCGGCGTGCTGCTCAGTGAATTGCTGCTCTTCGGCCAAGGCACTCTGTGGTGGACGGGGATCGGCACCATCCCCGGCTACTACGCACTGCTGGCGGGCGTTTCGGCCCTGATGCCCGCGGGCGTGCTCACCCTCCTGGTACATGCCCTGCGGACACGCTCCGCGGCAGGCGGGTGACCTACTTCTTCTCGAAGCGGACGGCGCGGCCATCGCCCGTCACAAGCATGTACATGCCCGGGGCCAGGGCCGACACATCCACGCTAGGCCCGGTGAGGCGCACGGCCACAGCCCTACCCATCAGATCCACGATGCGCACATCGTTCATCGCAAGTCCCTTGGGCAGCACCACGGAAAGCACATCGCCGGCCGGGTTCGGATACACTTGAAGGGCCGCCTCCGTGGTCATCTCCTGCACCCCCACCGTGGAGCAATCGAGCGTGGTGGCCAGGCTGTTGTTCCGCGCCGTGATGAAGCTCTTGAGTCCGCGGATGGTCTGGGTACCACCGCCTCCGCCACCTCCGCCGCCACCGGACACGGTGATGTCGCTGGTGATGTTGGTTGTGAACTGCGCTAGGGTGTACTGCTTGTTGGCATCGGCGGCCACGTGCGGCTGGATGAGGGTGGCGATGGAGTCGATGCGCGGGTCCAGGTAGGCGTTGGAGAAGTTCGCCTTGGCGTAGCAGTACTCGTTCAGGTAGTCAAGGCGAAAGGCCTGGATGTTCATCAGCCGCGTCATCAGCGGCCGGTTCGCGGCCACGTAGGTCGGCGACAAGGTCAACGCGTTCTGGCCTTGCGCCGGGTAGCTGCCGAAGGCCATGTTGGCGTCCCAGTGGATCCACTGCCACTCCGCGTTGGTACTGTCGTGATAGAGGTAGTAGTTGCGCGCGCTCTGGATGTAGGCGTCCAGGTTGCCGAACATGTTGTCCAAGGCCAGGGAGCGGAGCAGGTCGTGCCACTTCCATTTGGAGGGGAAGTTGGCCTGCAGGTAACTGTCCGGCGCATTGTTCAGCATGTCAAGCAGATCGACCAGGTCCGTCCAATCGTTCGCCGTTTCATTGGTCTTCAGCTCGTACCGATCGTAATAGCTCGATTGGGTGCTGCCGTACCAGGCCAGATCGGCCTCGGCCGTGCTGCCCCCACCGCCACCGCCCATGCCGAAATTGTCCGCCGCCTTGAACAGGTTGCCCGCGGTGTCGTCGATGTGCCGGTCGAGGAACTCCTTGTCCACGGCCTCCACCATGTCGTAGAAGCCCCACATCGTACCGTTCATGTAGATGTTCGCGTACTGCACGCGCGGCGCCCGAACGCCCTGCTCCTGGCAATAGTCGAAGAAGATCTTCTCCCGCATGAAGGTGGGATCGCTCCAGCAGTTGTTGAAGTGGAGCTTGGTCATGCCGTGGAACTTCTGGTCGATGAAGTCATTGAAGTCGAGCTTGAACGACTTCTTGTTCCCGGGGTGGTTGTAACTGCTGTTGCCCTTCAGCGCCACGGTGATGCTGTCCAGGGTCCGGGTCCCGGTCTGGTCCGTGATCGTCACGCTGCCCACCAGCTCCTCACCGAGGTCGTTGTTGTAGTAGGTCACCAGCGTGTTCCAGAAGTTCGGGTCGCTGAAGGTGATGTGCACCTCCACCACCTGGTCCACATCGAACAGGCTGTCGCTGGGTGCGGTCTGGGCGGCAAGGCCACCGGAAAGGAGCAGGGAGGGCAGAAGCGTACGGATGCGCATGGGGTCTTGGTAACGGGCAGGGCCGCAAGGTGCGTTAAGACAACGTTAAGCGCCAAAGGTTTGATCGGCATTCCCGATGGAACGACCCCTGGGGGCCGACGAGACCGTAGGTGCCGGGATGCCCACCTGCCCGGGATGGGCTTCCGTGCCGAAATTCGCCCCGATGGCAACCACAACGCTGTTCGACGCTTTCCCCCCCTCCACGCGCGCGCAATGGGAGTCCGTGATCCAGAAGGAGCTCAAGGACAAGGAGCTCGCCTCGCTGTTCGTGCAGGTGGGCGACGAGACCCTCCCCCCCTTCCACATGGCCGGCGCGGGCGCGGCCAAGGATCAAAGGCGCCGCGGCGTAAAGCGCGAGGGCAACCCCTGGAGGGCCACTGTGGGCGTGGACGCGAGCGATGCCGATGCAAATGACAAGCTGCTCGAGGGCCTTATGGGCGGTGCCGATGCCGTCGAGGTCTATGGCCGCTTGGCCGACCTGTCACCGGTGCTCGACGATGTGCTGCTTGCGGGCATCGACCTGCAGGTGGACGGGGAGCCGGGCCTGCTGGGCCTGCTGTTGAAGCGCGCTGAGGAACAACAGGTGGCCCCCACCGACCTCAGCCTCTGCCTGGGCCTGCCGCATGATGCGGACGCCCGCGACCTGAAGGACCGCATCGCCAAACACCCGCGCATCCGCCTTTTCAGCGTGAGCGATGGCGCTTCGCGGAACACCCATGAAGCGCTTGAGCAAGGCCGGCTGCTGCTGCAGCACCTGCTGGACCAAGGCTTCACCATCGATGATGCCTGCGCCCGCCTCCAGTTCCGTCTGCACCTCGGGGATGATCTTTTCCTGGAAGTGGCACGCTTGCGCGCCTTCCGCGAGGCCTGGGCCGCCGTGGTGGATGCGTTCAATCCGCAGCACGACTGCTCACATACCACCTGGATCCAAGCCGTCGTGTCCTACCCTGCTGAGACCAAGTCGGCACACGAGAACCTGATCCGCGCCACGCTACAGGCCGTGTCCGCGATCACCGGCGGCTGTGATGGCCTCACCATTCCCACCCCTGCCCTGCCCGAAGGCGATGCCCTTGCACGTCGCATCGTCCGCAACATCCACAACCTGCTGCGCGACGAGAGCTTCCTGGGCCGCGTGGCCGATCCGATCGGAGGTTCCTACACCGTCGAACAGCTCACCTCCACATTGGTCAAAGCGCTGACCGGGAGGGAAAGCGCTACCCAGCCAGTAGCCAGCAGCCAACAGCCAGCAGCCAGCATTCCCAACAGGGAAGAGATCCCCCTCAAGTCCTTCTACACGCCCAAGGACACCGAGCAGCTCGAGCACCTGCACTACGCCGCCGGCATCCCGCCCTACCTGCGCGGACCCTACGGCAGCATGTACGCCATCCGTCCGTGGACCATCCGGCAGTACGCGGGCTTCAGCACGGCCGAGGAGAGCAACGCCTTCTACCGCCGCAACCTCGCCGCCGGGCAGATGGGCCTCAGCGTCGCCTTCGACCTGGCCACCCACCGCGGCTACGACAGCGATCACCCGCGGGTGAAGGGCGATGTGGGCAAAGCTGGCGTGGCCATCAGCAGCGTGGAGGACATGAAGGTCCTCTTCGACAGCATCCCGCTGGACAAGATGAGCGTGAGCATGACCATGAACGGCGCCGTGCTGCCCATCATGGCCTTCTTCATCGTGGCGGCGGAGGAACAGGGCGTACCACCGGAGCAGTTGCAGGGCACCATCCAGAACGACATCCTCAAGGAGTTCATGGTGCGCAACACTTACATCTACCCGCCGGGGCCCAGCATGCGCATCGTGGGCGACATCTTCAGCTACTGCGCGAAGAAGATGCCCAAGTTCAACAGCATCAGCATCAGCGGCTACCACATGCACGAGGCCGGCGCGCCGGCGGACCTGGAGCTCGCCTACACGCTGGCCGACGGCATCGAGTACGTGCGCACGGGCATCGCGGCCGGCATGCAGGTGGACGAGTTCGCCAACCGCCTCAGCTTCTTCTGGGGCATCGGCATGGACCTCTTCATGGAGGTGGCCAAGATGCGCGCGGGCCGTCTGCTCTGGGCCAAGCTGCTGAAGGAGGTCGGCGCCACCAGTCCGAAGAGCCTCGCGCTGCGCACGCACTGCCAGACCAGCGGCTGGAGCCTCACCGCGCAGGACCCCTTCAACAACGTGGCGCGCACCACGGTGGAGGCGCTCGCGGCCGTGCTCGGTGGAACACAAAGTCTCCACACAAACTCGTTGGACGAGGCCATCGCGCTGCCCACCGACTTCAGCGCCAAGATCGCGCGCGACACGCAGCTCTACCTGCAGAAGAACAGCGGCATCACCAAGTGGATCGATCCGCTCGGCGGCAGCTACTACGTGGAATGTCTCACGCACGAGCTGGTGCACAAGGCCTGGGCGCGCATCAAGGAAGTGGAGGAGCTCGGCGGCATGAGCAAGGCCATCGAGACGGGATTGCCGAAGATGCGCATCGAGGAGGCCGCCGCGAAACGCCAGGCCCGCATCGACACCGGCAAGGACCGCATCATTGGCGTGAACGCGTTCCCGGTGGAGGAAGAGACCACCATCGAGCTCCTCGAAGTGGACAACGCCAGGGTGCGGGAGCAGCAGATCGCCCGGCTGACCGCGATGAAGGCGAAGCGGGACGAGGGGAAGGTGAAGGAGGCGCTGGAGGCGCTGACCAATTGCGCCAAGGGCGCCGAAGGCAACCTGCTCGATCTCGCCGTGAACGCCGCCCGCCACCGCGCCACCCTCGGAGAGATCAGCGACGCCCTCGAAAAAGCCTACGGCCGCTACAGCGCGGTGATCCGCAGCATCAGCGGTGTTTACTCAGCCGAAAGCATGCAGGACCCCGAGATGAAGGAGGCCATGCGCCTCGCCGATGAATTCGCCAAGGCCGAAGGCCGCCGCCCGCGCATCCTCGTGGCCAAGATGGGCCAGGACGGGCACGACCGCGGCGCCAAGGTGATCGCCACCAGCTTCGCCGACATCGGCTTCGACGTGGACATCGGTCCGCTGTTCCAGACCCCGCAGGAAGTGGCCAAGCAGGCCATCGAGAACGACGTGCACGTGCTGGGCATCAGCAGCCTCGCCGGCGGCCACAAAACCCTGGTGCCCGAGGTGATCAACGAACTGCGCGAGACCTACAAGCGGCCCGACATCCTGGTGGTGGCCGGCGGCGTGATCCCGCCGAACGACTTCGACTTCCTGAAGCAGGCCGGGTGTTTTGATGTGTATGGGCCGGGGACGAAGATCCCGGTGGCGGCGAAGGGGATCATTGAGGCGTTGGCCGAAAGATGAAGGCCACCGGATCACCTCCGATCTTCACGGTCGAGCGCCCACGCGGATCAAGAACTTCACCAAATGGGTTTCAGGGAGTGGTACAGTGAACTCAAGAAGCGCCGCGCACTGCGTGGTGTAACCCATGCGCACTGCATGGAAGGACTGGTGGATGGAAAGGTGGAGTACCGGCTCTTCCGGTTATGGGATGGAAAGATCAGCGAGTATTGCTGGGGTGCACCCAAGCGCTATGGGACGTTAAGTTCCCGCGGCAGTGCCCATGCGGAGCAGGCCTTGGAGCACATCCGCCAGGAACATGCGTATTGGACCGTACGTGGGTTCGTGGACGTCGCCGTGCCGGAATGGTGGAGCGCCGGAGACCGCCCGCCTGAAGCAGAAGGACCAGACTTCTTCGAGGACCCCGACTTCCACGAGATCGATGGGGAAAAAGTAAAGGAGGTGGACACCTGGACCCATAGTGGCATGTACCTGTTGTGGCTGGATGCGAACGGAATGTTCGTGGCACCCGGGGACGAAGATGATCTGGCCAACCTGATGCGTGCACGCCAACGGCAGATGACCCCAGGCGCATACTTCGGCGATGCTCATGGGGGCTGGTTCGGGCCTGATGACCTCACTGATGAAGGACTGGCCTTTACACGCAGCTACTACACCGACAAGGGTTACAAGGCCGACTACCGGGCTCACGTACTGAAGCCGCGCAGCAACTTCTACAGCAGTGCGGACACGTGGGAGACCTACGAGCTGATCGCTCCCGTCCTGGATGAGCGCTTCGCGGCGTGGAAGGAAGCACAGCAACTGAAATGACGGCAGAGCGCCCCGCCCACCTCCCCGCCCCCGCCTTCTTCCAGCGCCCGCGCCCCACGGCCGAGCAGCCCTTGGTGGTGATGATGAGCGCCTGCCTGGGCGGCATCCACTGCGGGGTGGACGGCAGCACCAACGGCGACCACACGCCCCTGCGCTCGTGGCTCGTGTGTCCGGAAGTGCGGCTGGTGAAGTTCTGTCCGGAGGATTTTTCCTTCGGCACGCCGCGCATGACGCCCGACAGCCACGGCGGCAACGGCTTCGACGTCTTGGACGGCAAGGCCCGCTCGCTGGCGGAGGATGGCACGGACTGGACCGAAGGCATGGTCAAGGCCGCGTACGAGATGCGCGACCGGGCCCTGCGTGAGCGTGTGGACGTCGCGGTCCTGATGGACATGAGCGGCGCCTGCGGAAGCACGGTCACCTATCTCGGTTCCCGCTTTGCCGCGGACAAGGTGTACCAGCAGGGTCCGGGGGTGGCGGCGGCGGCGTTGATCCGTGCGGGCATCCCGGTTATATCGCAGCGCGACGACCGCTCCCTACGGATGTTGCGCGATCTCCTCGATGGCACGCAAACGCTCACCGACGAGCGCGACCACTGGGAGAAGGAGTGGTACCAGCGCTACTTTACAGAACAGCAGCGACCATGATCCAGAAGCTCAACAAGGCATGGCACTTGAAGCATCCCATGCCGCCGAATGCGACCTTCGAGCAGCGTGTGAAGTGGCACTTGGAGCATGTGAAGCATTGCGCCTGCCGGCCCATTCCCGCCAAGCTCTTGGAGCAGATGCGCGAGAAAGGGGTCAAGGTGGTATGACCCGAAGAACCGACCCACGTGTCCAAGCACAAGCTCGACCTCCACGACATCTTCAACAAGGGCGACCAGATCGACGAGGCCCTGCGAGATGCCATGGAGTTCTGCATCGACCGCCGCATCGACCTGCTGGAGATCATCCCCGGCAAGGGCAGCGGGCAACTCAAGAAGAAGGTGCTGCGCTTCCTGCAGCTGCCGGAGGTGAAGAGGACCTATCACCGCATCGACAAGGACCGCGAGAACTTCGGCAGGTTGTTCGTGCGGTTCAGGCACTGACCTGACGATCCGGCGCTGGCACCAGAACGGCCCGGTATTGGGCAACAAGGGCCCGCCCATGCTACCCACCTCCACGAAACTCCCCACCTCCCGCGCCGAGCGCATCCCCAACGGCCCCAAGGCCCGCATCCGCGCCAACGCGGGCACCCCGCCCAAGGCCGAGCGCAAAGTGACCTGGCGCACGGCATTCTGGCAGTACATCTGGCCCCGGCGCAGGCACATGCTCCTGGGCCTGCTGTTGATCGTGGTGAGCCGCGTGGCGGGCATGGTGCTTCCGGGAAGCACCAGGTACCTGCTGGACGATGTGGTGGGCCAGGGCGACCTGCGGATGCTGTGGGTGCTGTTGGGCGCCGTGGTGGGGGCGCTGGTGGTGCAGAGCGCCACAAGCTATGCCCTCACCCAGCTGCTGAGCGTGGAGGCGCAACTCCTCATCAGCCAGCTGCGCACCCAGGTGCAGCGCAAGATCCTCTCGCTGCCCACGAGCTTCTTCGACAACACCAAGAGCGGCGCGCTTGTGAGCCGGATCATGAGCGATGTGGAAGGCGTGCGCAACCTGGTGGGCACGGGCCTGGTGCAGCTGATCGGCGGCACGCTCACCGCGCTGATCTCGCTGGTCTGGCTCATCTACATCAGTCCGTGGATGACCCTCTTCACCCTGGTGCCCGTGGGCTTCTTCGCGTTCATTGCCATGAAGGCCTTCGGCCGCATCCGGCCCATCTTCCGCACACGTGGCGTGATCAACGCCGAGGTCACCGGGCGGCTCACGGAATCGCTGAACGGTGTGCGCGTGATCAAGGGCTTCGGGGCGGAGGAGCAGGAGAACCGCACCTTCGAGCAGGGCGTGCAGCGGCTCTTCGACAACGTGAAGACCAGCCTCACCGCCACCTCCTTCATCAGCAGCATGAGCACCCTGCTGCTCGGCCTGGCCAGCGCGGGCATCATGGGCATCGGTGCGTACCAGATGGTGGGCGGCGAGCTCACCAGCGGCGAGTTCGTGCAGTTCACCGTGCTGCTGGGCTTCATGATCGCGCCCATCGTGCAGATGAGCAACATCGGCAGCCAGCTCACCGAAGCGTTCGCCGGCCTCGACCGCACCGAGGAGATCATGAACATGCAGCCCGAGGACATCGCGGAGGAGCGGCCCATCGTGCTGGAGGAGGTGAAGGGCGACATCGCCTTCCACGACGTGCGCTTCGCCTATGAGGAGGGCAAGGAGGTGCTGCACGGCATCGACTTCACCGCCACGAAGGGCTCCGTGATCGCGTTGGTGGGCACCAGCGGCAGCGGCAAGAGCACCATCGCGGGCCTGGTGGCCACCTACCTCAACCCCACCTCAGGCACCGTCACCATCGACGGGCACGACCTGAGCAAGGTGCGCCTGAGCAGCTACCGGAAACACCTCGGCGTGGTGCTTCAGGACGACTTCCTCTTCGAGGGCACCATCCGCGCGAACATCCTCTTCCCCCGCCCCGACGCCACCGAGGAGCAGTTGATGAAGGCCGTGAAAGGCGCTTACGTGAACGAGTTCACGGACCGCATGGAACTGGGGCTGGACACGGTGATCGGCGAGCGCGGCGTGAAGCTGAGCGGCGGTCAGCGGCAGCGGGTGGCCATCGCGCGGGCCATGCTGGCCGACCCGAAGATCCTGATCCTGGACGAGGCCACCAGCAACCTGGACACCGAGAGCGAAGCGCTGATCCAGAAAAGCCTGAACGAACTGGTGAAGGACCGCACCACCTTCGTGATCGCGCACCGCCTCAGCACCATCCGCCAGGCCACGGAGATCCTGGTGATCGAGCAGGGACGCATCGCCGAGCGCGGAACGCACACGGAGCTCATTGCGAAGGAAGGCCGCTACTATGAGCTGTACACCTACCAGGCGCGGATCTGAGCGCGGTCGCCGGCCTGGACCTTACGGACGCGTGGCGAACCAGAGGTGGTGCTTCGTGCCCTTGTTGCGGTGCGCGAAGACCTTCTCCTCCTTCACGCGGAAGCCGGCCTGTTCCAACCGGCGCGTGAAGGGATCGTGCTGGTCGGTGGACCACACGGCCAGCACGCCGCCGGGGCGCAGGGCCTTGTAGGCGGCCTGAAGACCGCGGTGGGAGTAGAGCCGGTTGTTGGCGGCCTGGGTGAGGCCCTCGGGACCGTTGTCCGTGTCGAGCAGGATGGCATCGTAGCTCCCATTGCCGGCGCGGATCAGCTCCAGCACATCGCCCTGGTGCACGAGGGTGCGCGGGTCCTTCAGCGGGTTCCCCGCTCGCTCGCCCATCGGTCCCTGGTTCCACGTGATCACCTCGGGCACCAGTTCGGCCACGATCACCCGACCCTTGGGACCCACGATGCGCAGCGCGGCCGCCAGGGTGAAGCCCATGCCCAGGCCGCCGATCACCACATGCGCCTCCTGCGGGGCCTTCAACCGCTTCAGGGCCAGTTCCGCCAGCGCGTCCTCCGAGCCGTGGATGGCGGTGGTCATCAGCTCGCCACGGATGCCCACCACCTCGATGGCGTACTCCTCACCACGCTGGTAGAAGAGCAGTTCACCCCCGTTGTTGGGGATCAGGGCCCGATCGAGCAGCTTGTTGATGCGCATCTTCATGGCGTGGGCCGAATGCGCTGGTGCGATCAGGCGGTGCAAGGTCGGCAAAGGACGGGAAGCCGGGACGCGGCGGTCCGCATCAGGCTGCGCGCACCTGCTGCTGCTCCTCGGCCACGCGCTTCAGCCCCACCAACGCCTCCACCCATTTGCGACCGGCCTCGCGGGTGCGGCGCACATCGTGCGGCAGGCCGGCGAAATCACCATGCCAAAGGGTGATGCGCGAGCGCCCATCGCGTTCCACGTCCACGCTCAGGTCCACCGTGGTGTAGCTCGCGGGTTCATCAGGCAGGTCGCCATCGATCCGGAAGCTGGTGTAGCGCAGGCGGTGCCCGGGCAGGTTCTCCATCACGGTACCCTTCCACCGCACCGCTTCCCCCTCTTCGCTCTTCTCCACCCAGGTGAGGCCGGCGCCGCGCTGCCATGTGCTGCGGGCCTGAAGCCCGTCCATGTACAGCTTGGTCAATTGGGGCTCGGTCAGCGCCTTCCAGATGGCCTCCGGAGAGGCGTCCACCAGCAGTGTGCGTTGCACGATCGTTTCACGTTCCATGGTGCTCGAAGAACGCATGAACCATGCCGTTCGTTCACCGCGGCCAGCTTGACAGGGCACCATCCGTGGAAAGCAGCCGAAGCCTTGCAGAGCGATGACAGAAGGCGCTTGGATCGCGAACGACGCTGTCCGGATCCCGGGCCCCATTGACCCCGATCAGGGATGGACGCCAAGCGGCGCACGAGCTTTCGAGCGCCGTGAGCGACCCACCACCCGCACCGGTAACTTGCCTGCCATGCATGGACCGTTGGCCACGCCTGAACTGGACCAGATGCTGGTGCGCCTGCTGGTGAGCGTGGGCATCGGGCTGCTCATCGGGCTGGAACGGGAGTTCGCGAAGCGCGTGGTGGAACAGGAGCGCAAGCTCTTCGCAGGGATCCGCACGTACACGCTCATCACCCTGTTCGGCTTCATGGCCGCGCTGATCGCCGACCACTACGGGGCCGGGATCCTGGTGGTGGCCTTCCTCGGCCTGCTGGCCATGCTCATCATCTCCTACCGCCTCAAGGCCCGGCCAGGCAACTTCGGCGGCACCTCCGAGATGAGCGGCATCCTCGCCTTCCTGCTGGGTGCGCTGGTGCACGAAGGGCAGGTGCTGCTGGCGGTGATCGTCACCGTGATCGTCACCGGTCTCTTGTCCTTGAAACTGCCCTTGCACCGGTTCGTGGCCAGCCTCAAGATCCAGGACATCAGGGCGCTGATCCAGTTCGTGGTCATCTCGGCCGTGGTGCTGCCCTTCCTGCCCACGGCACCGTTCGGACCGTACGGGGTGTGGAACCTGCAGGACATCTGGACGATGGTGGTGCTGGTGAGCGGGGTGAGCCTGGTGGGCTTTCTGTTGGGCAAGGTGCTCGGCGACCGCATGGGAACGGTGGTGGCCGGGGTGCTGGGCGGACTGGTATCGAGCACGGCTGTGACGGTGGACATGGCCCGGCGCGCGAAGGGCCGCAACGTGCGTCGCACCGTGGCTTCCGTGAGCATTCTGGCGGCCTGCACCATCATGTTCCCACGGGTGCTCCTGGAGGCGTGGTTGCTGAACGCGCCCTTGGCCACCCAGCTGCTGTTGCCCATTGCAACCGCCACGGCCGTTGGCCTGGCCGCCGCCTACCTCACGCACCGCATCCCCGACGGCGCTGACACGCCGGAGCATGTGGTGACCAACCCGCTGAACTTCGGCTCCGCGCTGCAGTTCGCCCTGGTGTACATGGCGGTGCGCTGGCTGGTGGCCTTCGCCATGGACCGTTACGGGGCGCAAGGCACCTATGTGGCGGCCTTCGCCTCGGGCGCCACGGACATGGACGCCATCACCCTCTCCCTGTCCCGTGCTTCACGTGGCGGCGACCTGTCCATGGCCCGCAACGCCATCCTCATCGCCGCGGCGTCGAACACCGTGTTCAAGTTGGGCATGACCATCGTGCTCGGCGACCGCAACCTGTTCCGACCGGTACTGATCGGTCTTGGCTCGGCGCTCCTCGCCGGCACCGCTGTGGCCTTGATCACCGCGGCCTGAACACCGCGACCGCGAGAGGCCCATGGCAAGCGCTACGACGAGCGGTACGCCACCTCGTGGTAGGTCTTCACATGGGGACCGAGGAAGACCCGGGCATACAGGCGGATGAGCGCCAACCCATCGATCACGAAGCTGAGGCTCACCAAGGCGGCCAGCAGCACCTGATCGTGGTGGATGTGGGCGAAGATCAGGTCCTCCCCGATGAAGGTGGGCGTGATGGGGAAGCCGGCGAGGCCCAGGCATGCCAGCAGGAAGATGAGCGCCAGCCGGGGATGCTCGAACACATGCCCGTGGAACCGCTTCACGTCCACCTGCCGCTCGTGGTGGCGCAGGCGCAGGATGGTGAAGTAGCCAACGGCCCCCGAGACCACCACGCCACTGAGGTAGAGCACCGCGTGCTCCACACCCGTGCGTTCGTTGAACAGGGCGGCAAGGGCCACCCAGAAGTGCCCCATCACGATCATGATGAGCGCGCGGCGCACATGGCTGCGTTCCACGAAGGCCCTGAGCATCATCAGGGCACCGAGCAGGGCGAAGACGACCGGGAGCCCGCGCTGCAGGAAAGGCGTGAGCGCGGCGCGGTCCACCAAGGCGAACAAGCCGGCCCCGTACAGCGGGATGAAGAGCAGCAGCATGCGGTGGACATTGAACACGTCCAACCGGCGGCCCACGGCCTTCAGGGGGTTCCACAGGCGGCGGTACATGAAGCTGTCAAGGTTCCACTCCTTCAGGCTGAGCACGTAGAGCGAATACTCCAGCCGCTTGGGCCAGGTGTCCTCGATGGAATGCGTGCGCGGGGTGAAATGGAAGAACTGCTCGCGGATGAGGTAGGTGACCACCGAAGGCGACACCAGCAGCTGGTAGGTGCGCAGGAACGCGTTGCCCATGAGGTGGAAGAGGGCCAACCACTCCAGACCGGCCGCGACCTCGATGAAGATGAGGCCGATCTGCGCGATGGAACTGTAGGCGATCTGCGCCTTCACGGAGCTCTGCACGCGCGCGGTGAAGGTGGCCATCACGCTGGTGGCCAGGCCGAGCAGGGCGATGACGATGCGCACGGACACCTGATGCGCCCAGAACGGATAGGTACGCAGGAGCAGGAAGACCCCGATGTGCACCGAGAGCGAACCGTAGAAGATCGCACTGCTGGGGGTGGGCCCTTCCATGGCGCGGGGCAGCCAGGAACTGAAGGGCAGCTGCGCCGACTTCGCCGCCGCGGCGATCAGCAACGAGATCGAGATGAAGACGCCCACCAACGAGTGCGCCTGCAGTTCCTCGTGCACCAGTTCGAAATTGTTCAATTTCAGAAAGGTGATGTTCTCGTGCCACAGGTGGTGGCTCATCCACATGGCGAGGATGAGGCCGATGTCGCCGATGCGGTAGATGGAGAACACCTTCACGGCGTTCTTCACCGGCAGGTAACGGTCGCGGTAGAAGGCGATGAGCAGGAAGGACGAGATGCCCAGCACCTCCCAGCCCAGGAAGAGGGTCTCCAGGTTCCCGGCGACCACGGTGAGCGAATACCCCGTGATGAAGAAGAGGATGGTGTTGAAGAAGCGCTTGAACCCTTCCTCGCGGTGCAGGTAATACCGGCTGTAGATGGTGATGAGGAAGCTGAGCAGCGCGCCCAGGAAGAGGTAGGCGGCGGTGATCTTGTCGAAGTACAGGTCGAGGAAGAACTCGTAGCCCTCCGTGGAGTACAGTACGATCTCCTTGACGTTGAGCACCGGATGCCCGTTGAGCATCCACCAGCCGGTGAAGCCGAGCACCAGGGCCAGCTGGATGCCCGCGGTGGTGAAGGCCACACGCGAGATCAGAAGTTCGTGTCGCCGGGGCACCGCCAGGCTGAGCACGAAGCCCAGGAGGGGAACGAGGACGAAGAGGGGGAGGAAAAGGTCCATGGATCAGGCTTCGTTCAGCAGGCGTACCGGATGGTTCTCGATGGTCTCCTCCAGCAGCGGCAGGATGTCGTCCACTTCAGGGATGTCGTGCTCCAGGGTCCGGTACGGATGGAAGGCCCCATCACGGAAGCGGAAGATCTCATGCGTGCCCGGGCGGATGGCCACCAGGTGCACCCATTCGTTGCCGAACCACTCATAGGTGGCCGCCACTTTTCGGATGGTGTCGAGCACCACCTGCGGCTCGTGCTCCACGATGATCAGCAGGCGCACCGGATCGTGCACCTCGATCATCTGGCTGGGCAGTCCGGGGCGCAGGTCGCCCTCGATGCCGTTGGCCACGCCGATGAGCCCCATCACGTTGTGCGGGAGCTTGGTGCCCGCACCGAGCTTCTGGTTGTCCACCCGGCTGAAATAGTATTCCAGGTTGATGCCCCCGCAAACGGGCGCGGCCGCGTTGAGGATGTTCAGCAGGTAGCGCCCCTCGGGGTCCACCTGCGCATCGAACGAGTTGAGGAAGGCACGGCGGTCGAGGAAGAGGCCCTTGGTGAGCGCCCGGCGACCAACGATGCACAGCGCGTTGGTGGCGTGGTTGAGCTCCGGGCGCGGTTCGAAGAGCGAAACGGAACGCCGGCGCACACGATCGTGCACGGCCGCGGGCGACATGGCGGTGTCCACGGACTCGAACCGGCGCGAACGCTCCTTGGCGTTCCGCGAGAGGGCCTCGGCGAAGACGATGCGGTTGTGCAGGTGCCGCTTCATGTTCTCCGGGCTCAGCGAGCGCTCGTCGTAGAAGGCGATCTCATCGCGGGTGGTGTCGTGCAGCGCGCTCAGGAACTGGGTGCCGTCGGGGATCTCGAGGCCGCGGCCCCGCAGAATGATGCGCACCTGGGGGTGGTTGGCCATGTGGCAGAACACGCGGGCGTTCACCGATCCGGGGCGACCCGAGCAGGCGCCGCAATCGTAGGCCGCGTAGTGCGGGTTGTTCACGCTGCTGGCGCCGTGGCCCACCAGGTACACCACCGGCGCGAAACCATCCACGAGCCCGATGCTCCGTAGCACGTTCTCCACGCGCGTGGCCATCTCCTCCACCGTGAAGCCCACCTGGAGGCCGTCCTCGCGGTGGGCGGGGTCGGTGTTCTCCACGGTGAGGCGCGAGAACTGGTCCATGTGCTGGAACGAATCGCTCGTTCCCGGGCTCATGCTCGGCTTGAAGATGCTGAGGAAGAGCTTGAACGCGCTCCAGAAACCGATCGTCTGCGAAATGAGCCAGCCACCGAGCAGGCCGTGGGTGTGCTTCGTGAAATGGACGTCCGTGCTCTTCTGCCCCTTCTTGTCCACCTCCTTGATCAGGTACCGCGGCGTCACGGGGGCCGGGCACACCTTGGTGTTGAACTTGCCGTGCTCGGGACGGTAGTAGAACTCCACACCGAAGAAACCCGGGGTGCCGAAGGTGGCGAACGCGGGATCGAGGTCCTCGATGTACCGGCGGAAACTGCACTCGCGGTCGTCGATGCAGAAGATGGCCTGGGCGCCTCCACCGCCGCCGGGATGCGGACGTTCGGCGTTCAGGACCAGACCGTGGAGCACCTCGTCGTAGTAGGTCCATTCCAAGGCCTCCTGCCAGATGGCGGCGACCTCATCGGCCTCGGTCATGGGCACCGGAGCGAACAGGGGCCCGGGGCGCTCCGTCAGTCCTTCGGCCAGGGGCGCCCATCCGTGGGGGAATTGATCATCGAGCGCGTCGATCTCCAGGATCAGTTCCAGGATGATCAGCTCCTGCAGGGTGATCTTACGCCGGTCGAGCAGCACCCCTGGATCGCTCTCGATCACCGCGACCAGCCCGCTCCAACCCTGGTGCGCGAACTGTTGGTCGAAGAGGTAATGCTCGAACAACCGCTCATCGCCCACCACGGTCCGCAGCAACTGCTCCACCGTGGTGGCGGGATCCAGCAACAGCGACTTCGCCCGCTTCCCCCGCAGGAAGCCCACCAGGGAGTTGCGTTCGATCTCGCGGATGGAGGACAGGAAACCGTGGTCCCACACCGGGAAATGCCAGATGGAGATCCCCTGGTCGAGGTAGCTGTTCAGGATGCGGAAGAGGTTCACATGCACCATGGCATCGAGGTCGATGCGGTGATCCCTCTTCCACAGCGCGCGGAGCGTGCCGATCCGTGGTTCGATGCTGTTCGTGTACGCGCCCTGCAAGCATCGGCGCACCCACCCTTCGGCCAGTTCCCCGCCCTTGCGCTCGCTCACCACCCGGCGAAGGATGCGCTCATCCACCCGTCCGCGGCGGTACAGGTCGCGGTATTCGCGGATGGACAGGCAGACCTTGTACCCGAAGATGCCCGAGGCGCGGCGCAGGGCCTCCTCGAAGCGCTCCCCCTGAAAGGCGTGGAGCGTGTTGTGGTGGATGAAGTCCTTCAGCGTCGCCTGGGCCGGCAGGTAGTGCTTCAGCTCGTGCAGCACGTGCTCCAGGTCGAAGGGGGCGCCGGCGATGGCCCCGGGGGCCTTCGGTTCAGCGGAGGTGCCGTTCTTGGCGTCGGACATGGTGTTGGACCCTTCATGCGTCGTGGTCAACGGGTCGTTGCGCCTGTGGCCGCAGCAAGGTCGACGCAAACGTAGAATACCCTGAAGGCCACGTCATTAGAGGCCGATTAAAGTGAACAGGGGCCGATCCTACAACGACCTCCGGTAGATGCGGTAACGCTTGTACACGGCACCTCCGAGCCGTTCAAGCTGGGCCCGCATCCGCAGGTTCCGCTCCAGCACCAGGTGGCTGTCGAGGGTGGTGAACCCACGCCGATGGGCCACCGCCAGCAGGTGCATGCCCAGCGCGGCGGTGAGCCCACGCCCTTGCAGGTCCTTGCGCACCGCGCCCAGCAACAGGTCGAGCTGCGTGGTGCGCCGCATGGCCGCCAATACGTGCAGAGCACCGAAGGGGAGCAGCCGGCCACCGGCGCGCTGCAAGCCCCGGCTCGGATCGGGCATCGCCACCACGAAGGCCACGGGGGCGTCGGTGCGGTCGGCCACCACCACCACCAGTTCGGGGTCGAGCAGCGGCACATAGTCCGCCGCCAGCTTGCGCATCTCCGCCGGGCTCATGGGCACGAAACCGTAGAGTTCGGTGTAGGTGCGGTTCACCAGGTCGAGCACGGGTTCGATCCAAGGCCGCAGGGCCCGGCGGCCGTCGAAGGTGACCAGCCGAAGCCCTTGGTCGTGCAGCACATGCCCGGCGATGCGCGCATACCGCTCGGGCACCGCGGCAGGCACCTCCACCCGGTAGCTGAGGCAGTCGAGCAATTTGGAGTAGCCGAGGGATTCCACATGCCGCGGCAGGTGGGCCGGATTGGTGGGTGTGGCCAGGACAGGCAGGTGTTCAAAGCCCTCCACCTGCAAGCCCTGCGGATCCTTGTCGCTGAGGCCGAACGGACCCACGCATTGGTCCATGCCACGGCCGCGTCCCCAATCCTCCACGGCGGCGATCAACCGGGCCACCACCGCCTGGTCGTCCACCGCGTCCAACTGGTGGAAGCGGACGGTTCGCTCGCCATGTGCGGCGTTGTATGCGCGGTGCACCAGGCCCACCACACGGCCCAAGGCCCGGTCACCGTCCTGCACCACATACCGCACCAGGTCCACGTCGCGCAGCGCAGGGTTCCTCGCCTGGTCATGCCAGGCAAGCTCATCGGCCCACAGGGGCGGAACGTAGTTGGGACGACGGTCGGGCAGCCGGGAAGGCAGCCTCACGAAGCGCTCCAGTTCCTTCCGGGAGCTGACGGGCACGAGCTGAAGGGCCATGGACGGGGTTGAAGGTCGCATCCTGGGGCGTATCGTTGACCAATAGCTGACCGATCGGCCGATTATCTGACGATCAGGCCGGTCATGCCCCCCGGCACGGTAATTTCGAGTAACTCGGCCACGAAATCGCACGACATGCCGCGTAAGAAACCACCCCTGATCCTGAGCCAACCCGTGAAAAAGGGCGTGGAACTCATCAAGGTGCGCCTCGATGAGCGCACGGTGATCACGATCTCCAGCATGAAGAAGCTGGACTTCTGGAAGAAGCGCTACCCCAAGGCGCAGGTGATCTCCTGAGGGTCGGAGCGCGGCGACGGGTAATTTCGCCCGCCATCCCCACTCCTGCATGCCCAGTTTCGACATCCTGAGCAAGGTCGACCTGCAGACCTTGGACAATGCCATCAACACCGCGAAGCGGGAGCTTGATACCCGGTACGACCTGCGCGGGAGCAACAGCAGCATCGACTTCGACAAGAAGGCGCTGGCCATCAAGCTCTCCACCGAGGACCACCTGAAGCTCGACGCCATCGTGGACATCCTGCTGGAGCGCAGCACCAAGCAGAAGGTGGATGTGCGCGCCTACGACCTGAGCGCTGAGCCCACGCCCAGTGGCAAGCTGCTGTACCGCACGATCAAGGTGAAGCAGGGCATCGAGCGCGAAACGGCGAAGAAGATCGTGAAGGCCATCAAGGACAGCGGCCTGAAGGTGCAGCCCCAGATCATGGACGACATGATCCGGGTGAACGGCAAGAAGATCGACGACCTGCAGGCGGTGATGGCCTTGTGCCGGGAGCAGGACTTCGAGATCCCGTTGCAGTTCGACAACATGAAGAGCTGAACCGGCCACCCCGGGGCAGCGCCTTCCCGTTGGGCCGTGTCTACCTTGCACACACACCAACAGGAACCCATGCTGCGACGCCTCCTCTCCCTGCTTGCCGCCGCTCCGCTGCTGCTCGCCGCGCAGACCTTCTACTACGTCAACAACATCGGGGTATCGCCGGCCGCGCCCACCACGGCGGACCCGGTCACCATCACGCTCTTCGGCGACCTCTCGGCGTCCAATTCCTACATCATCGGTACAGCCCACAACGTGGTCGGCGGTCAGGTGCAGATCACGGTGAACGCAGGTTCCCAAGGCATCGGGATCCCGGTGCTCGTGCCCCACGACGAGAGCTTCAACCTTGGCACGCTCGCCGCAGGGACCTACACCATCACCATCGGCGGCACATCCACGGGCGACCTCGCCCCGGCGCTCGAGCACCAGTTCACCGTCTCCGGCGGAGGCGGCGGTCCCCCCTGCGACAGCCTGGTCATCAGCCCCCTCACGTGGCATCCGTTCACCGATACGGCACTGGTGCTCCAGGCCAGCAATTCCAGCAGCGAGCTGTTCGACTACCCGGGCTTCGTGCTCCTCGATGCCGGTGGCGATACCCTGGCGGAGGAGACCGTCAACTACTTCGGTATCGGGCAGGGACCGCAGCCCCACACCCTCTCGGTCCATCCGGGAGCGAACCTTCCGACCGCGGCGTTCTGGGGTCAGCTCGACCTCTGGAAGCTCTTCTACACGGAACAGATGTGCACCTGGACCGACACCGTTGAACTGTGTCCTCCCTCGTGCGCTCCCATCGAGCTGAGCTTCGGCAACTTCGGCGGAGGTCTGGTCAACGCCACCTTCGACTATCTGCTCACGGACGACGCGGGGGCGCCGATCGACTCCGGCACCTTCAGCCTGGGCGGCACCGCGCAATGGGATACGATCGCCCTCTGCCTTCCGCCCGGCAACTACGAGTTGAACGTGGTGCAGCCCAACGTTGTCGGCGGTCAGCTCGTGATGGGCGTATCCTCCGGTGGACTGGGCGGCCCCCAGCAGAACTTCATCCAGGGGGGCGCGGTCAACCTCCTCCCCTTCCCCTTCTACCCGGCCTGCCTGAACGGGCCCAGCAGCATTCCGGATGGCCCCCCGCCTGTCGGTCTCACCGTGCTCCAGGCCAACGGGACGCTGGTTATCACCTCCACTACCGGGGATGCCATCGGCCCGATCGAGCTGCGCGATGTTCAGGGAAGGCTCCTCCGCACCGCCTTCACCGTAGCGAACACGCTTGCGTTCGACACCGCCGACATCGCTCCTGGCCTGCTGATCGTGGTGCGCACTGCGCGTGATGGTCGACGTGCGGCGGTGCGTGTGATGAACATGCGCTGATCGACGGGACCATGCGGAAGCTGCTGACCGTGCTGGCGATGCCGACGGCCTTGCTCCTGATCTGGGCCTTGGTGCACAAGGCCTACGTGTTCGAAGGTCAACACCGACTGGCGGACCATGAGGTGGCCGAACTGGGCCGGCTGGGCACCACCGCCATCGCCAGCCTGGACGTGCCCGTGGCGGCCCTGCTGGTGTACAAGGGCGAGGTGATCGGCCGCGGTTACAACACCGTGCAACGCGACGGTGATGCAGCCGGCCATGCCGAGATCAACGCGTTGAGCGATGCCATGCGTGCCCTGGGGCCCATGGCCTTCGACGCGCTTGACCGCGACCGGCTGGTACTGCTCACCACCTTCGAGCCTTGTCCCATGTGCCGCGGGGCGATCGTGGAGTACCGCATCGAGCACGTGGGCTTCGTGGAGCCCAAGTCGCTCTCCCTGCATGCGCACCAGGCCTGGAACGAACTGCGGTACGAGCTCACGAAGATGAAGCTCGGGCCTGCCGATCTGCAGGACAGCCTGTTCCGGTTGCATCCGGGGTACGACCCCGCGAAGGACCGTCATTGAGACCGGGGGGCCGCGGCTCGCTACCTTGCCGGCAAAGCCGAAGCATGGCCGATCATAGCGTACGCATCCTGGAGTCGGTGTTCATCAACCACGATGTGAAGCGGTTGCGTATCGAGCGCCCACCGGGGTATGCGTTCGTCCCGGGGCAGGGCACCTACGTCTCCATCGACGCGCCCGACATGGCCGGGGCAGCGCGACCGTTCACCTTCACTTCCCTTCAGGAATGGCCGGACCTGGAGCTGATCATCCGGATCTACCGCGACCACCATGGCGTCACCGAGAAGATCGGTCGTCTGCGCGCGGGCGACCGCTTGCTGATCAGCGAGCCGTTCGGGGCGATCACCTTCAAGGGGCCCGGCGTGTTCTTCGCGGGCGGCACGGGGATCACGCCCTTCCTGGCCATCTTCCGGCAGCTCCACCACATGAAGCTCCTGCGCGGCAACCGGCTGGTCTATTCGAACCGCACGGTGGAGGACGTGATCATGCACGAGGAGCTCACGCGCCTGCTTCGGAAAGACTATATCAATGTCTTCACCCGGCAGAACGTGATCGGCTTCCACGAGCGGCGGATCGACCGCGAGATGCTGATGGAACTGGCCCCGGACCTGAGCCAGCGGTTCTACATCTGCGGGCCCGATGGCTTCGTGCGTGATGTGCGTGAGGGCCTGTTGGAGCTTGGGGCCGACGCCGAATCACTGGTCGTGGAGAGCTGACCCCTGCTCCGTGAGGGCGGGCAGCAGCAGGCAGGCCCGGGTCCCCTCACCGGGCGCGGTGATGAGCTTCAGCCGGCCTTGATGGACGCGCGCGATGCGCTCCACGAGGGCCAGTCCGATGCCGTGTCCGTCGGCGGAACGCGTGCCCTCGCCGCGGAAGAAGAGCTGCTTCGCGCGCTCCACCATCTCCGCGGTCATGCCCGGCCCATCGTCGCTGATGCAGATGAGGACCTCGGACCGCCGCGCTTCGACCAATAGCCGGATCCGACCCTCGCCGCCGTACTTGGCCGCGTTGGCGAGCAGGTTGTAGATGGCCGCGGTCAAAAGCACGGCGTTGCCCCGAACGGTCGGCTCCAGGTCCTCCGATTCGGTGCTCATGTCAAAGCTCACCGGCCTGTCGGGGTAGCGCATGCGGCACCGTTCGAGCGCGCGGTCGGCCACTTCGTCTAGCCTTACGGCGTCCATGGGCAGGGCCTCTGCGCCCGAATGCGTGCGGGCCAGCCACAGCAGCTGGTTGAGGAGGTCCTGGATCTGGATGGCCTGGTCTTGGATGAGCAGGAGCTTCGCACGCAGGTCCGGATCGTGCTGGGCGAGCTGCAGGGCCTGCTGCAGTTCGCCGCGCACCACGGTGAGCGGCGTGCGCAGCTCGTGCGAGGCGCCGGCGATGAAGGACCGTTGGAGCTCGAAGGCGTCCTCCAGGCGCGCGAGCAGGTCGTTGAAGGTGGTGGCGATCTCGCCGAGCTCATCCTCCCGGTGCGAAGGCGGGATGGGGATGCGCTCCGACGGTTCCTGGATGCGCGCCACCCGCTGCACCAGGGCCCTGACCGGTTCGAGCGCCCAATGGGCGTAGGCCCACGAGAGGAGGGCGGTGAGCAGCAGGGCCACCAGCCCGGCCATGATCAGCGTGCGCCGAAGCAGGGCCAGCGAACGGTAACCGCTCACGTCGATGGCGGAGGCCACGGTGTAGCGGATGCCGTTCCGGAGGGCCTCCGGGGTGTCGATGATCACGTACTGGCGCTCGCCCTGTGCCACCCGCACACTGCCCGTGCGCGTGGCCTGGTCCATCCAGCTCTGCCGCACCCCGATGCCGGTGGCCTCGCGCTCGAAGAGGATGCGACCGTCGACCCCGATCACCGCGAGCCCTTCGTTGGGCAGCGCATCACGCAGCACCTGGGCCAGGTGGCCCGCCACATCCACCGGCATGGTGCGCGCCTCATCGATGAGCCGCTCAACGAGCAACGCCCGGTCCTCCAGGCGATCGAAGAACTCCTCCTCCCGCAAGGCCTCGGCCCGCACATGCAGCACGTAGCCGAACGCGATGAGCAGCACGCTGACGAGCAGCGTGAGGACCATCGCCATCCGCCACCGGAAGTTCATGTGCCCGGTTCCCGCATCACGTATCCCATGCCGGTAACGGTGTGGATCAGCTTCTCGGTGAACGGCTTGTCCACCTTCTTGCGAAGCATGTTGATGTAGACATCCACCACGTTCGTCTCGGTATCGAACAGCGTGTCCCACACCTGCTCCAGGATCTCCATGCGGGTGCACACCTTTCCCTTGCGCTGGAGCAGGAAGCGGAGCAACGCGTACTCGCGGGCCGTGAGACGGATCTCCTGGCCGCTGCGCGTGACCTTCCGTGCATCATGGTCCAGTACCAGGTCCGCGCACGTCATCACGCTGGAGGCCTCCCTGCTGCCCCGGGCGCGGCGCATCAAGGCATCGATGCGCGCCATGAGCACCACCAGGTCGAAGGGCTTGGAGAGGTAGTCGTCTGCACCGGCCTGCAGGCTGTTCACCTGGTCCTCCACCCCATCGAGCGCGGTGAGCATGAGAATGGGAACTTGGGGAAGGTCCTTGCGCAGGTCACGGCACACTGCGATGCCGCTCTTGCGCGGCAGCATCCAATCGAGCAGGATGATGTCATACCCGTTGGCACGTGCCATCTGTTCCCCGCTTACGCCGTCAGCCGCAACGTCCACCGCGAAGGAGTGGGCCTGAAGCTCCTTGGCGATGAACGAGGCCACCTTGGGTTCATCCTCCACGATCAGGGCACGCATGGGACGAAAATAGGCGCCTTGCGCCCGGGGCGGCTCTCATTGCATTTTAATCCGGGACTTAGGAGCCGCTCATCGCCGGGGGCGGACGTTTGCGGCCCCGGAGCACGCTTATCGCCTCCGGAAGCCAGGTCGTACCATGAAGGACCACACACCCAAGGACCGCATCGCCGGCCTCAAGGAGAACTGGAAGCAGGACCTTGTCTCCGGTTTCATCGTCTTCCTCATCGCGTTGCCCTTGTGCCTGGGCATCGCGCTCGCCTCGGGGGTTCCTCCGATGGCCGGCATCATCTCCGCCGTGGTCGGGGGGCTTCTGGTCTCACAGGTCAGCGGCAGCTACGTCACCATCAATGGTCCGGCCGCCGGCCTCATCGTGGTGATCCTCGGAGCGGTGGAGAGCCTGGGCCGCGGGCCTGATGGCCAGATCGACCCCATGCAGGGGTACCAGAGCATGCTGGCCGCCGTCGTCGTCTCCGGCGCGATCCTGTTCATCCTCGGCCGGTTGAAGGCGGGTAAGCTCGGCGACTTCTTCCCCAGCAGCGCCGTGCACGGCATGCTGGCCGCCATCGGCGTCATCATCTTCTCCAAGCAGATCCATGTGGCCCTCGGCGTGAAGCCCGAAGGCAAGGAGCCGCTGGAGCTGCTGGCGGAGATCCCGCACAGCTTCATTAACCTGAACCCGGAAGTGGCGATCATCGGGGGCGTGAGCCTGCTGATCATGATCCTGCTCCCCCTGGTGCGCAACCGCTACGTGCGGATGATCCCCGCGCCCATGGTGGTGGTGCTCATGGGCATGTACCTGGCCCACCGGTTCGACCTGGAACACGAGCACACCTACCTCTTCACCGATGGCCACGAGTACACGCTGGGCCCCAAGTTCCTGGTCACCCTGCCCGAGAAGGTGATGGACGGCATCACCTTCCCCGACTTCTCCCGGATCCTATCCCTGCCCTTCCTCATGGCCGTTATCAGCATCACGCTGGTGCAGGGGATCGAATCGCTGCTGAGCGCAAAGGCCGTGGACAAGCTGGATCCGTACAAGCGCGAGAGCGACCTCAACAAGGACCTCAGCGCCGTTGGCGCCGGCAGCGCCCTCTCCGGGCTCATCGGCGGCCTGCCCATGATCGCCGAGATCGTACGTTCGAGCGCGAACATCAACAACGGCGGGCGCACGCGCTGGGCGAACTTCTTCCACGGCATGTTCCTGCTCGTGTTCGTGGTGGCCTTCCCCACGCTCATCCACCGCATCCCGCTCGCCTCACTCGCCGCCATCCTCATGTACACGGGCTACCGGCTCGCGGCGCCCCAGCACTTCAAGCACACCCTGCAGATCGGCGCCGAACAACTGGCGATCTTCTGCACCACCCTTGTCATCACCCTCGCCACCGACCTCATCATCGGGGTGTTCAGCGGGATCATGCTCAAGCTGCTCGTCCACCTTTTCCGGGGCGCCCCGCTGAAGACCCTCTTCAAGCCCACCGTGGGCGTGCACTACGAGGCCATGGTCGACCGCTTTCAGGTGGACATCCATAACGCCGTGATCTTCTCGAACTACCTGTCCTTGAAAAAGTACCTGGACCAGATCCCCCGGGGCAAGGATGTTCGGGTGAACTTCGACAACGCCACCTTGGTCGACCATACGGTGATGGAGCACCTGCATACCTACCAGGACAAGTACCGCAGGGAAGGTGGCACCTTCGAGATGTCGGAGATGGACCACTTGATCCCCAATTCACAGCATCCGTTGGCCGCCCGGACCTCCAAGCGCAAACAGACCGTTTAACGCGGTAGCTCTCACCGAACTCATGGTCCGGAACGCACACGATCCAGTTGGATCGCCGCGCGGGCCACAAGGTTGCCGGATCGTCAACCGCACCACCGCTCCCGGACTGAACCAGGCATGGGGCCTCAACCTGTGCCGATCTTCGAGCCCTTTACATCTTGCCATTCAACAATGCGACAGGCCCATGAAGTACGCCCCTGGCCCACACTTCCTGCCAACGAGACGCCTAAGACTTGCTTCCCTCGGTGCGCTGATGCTCATCGGGCAACTCGGAATGGCACAGGAGAAGCCGCAGGAAAAGGAGAAGGACGACGTGTCCGCCCTGAAACTGAACCTGAACCGGTCAGGAAGCCACTACTTCCAGGTCACCTTCCTGAACCAGGTCTGGCTTCGGTTCGACCAGAGCAACCCCGGTACCTTGGTAGAGGGCATGCCACAGGCCAACACCTTCGACATCGGGCTACGGCGTACCCGGATCCAGATGTTCGGGCAGATCACCGACAAGGTCTTTGTCTACTTCCAGTTCGGTCAGAACAATTTCAATTCCCAATACAATTCGACCGGCAACCGGAAAGCGGCGGCGTTCTTCCATGATGCCTTGTGCGAGTACAAGCTCTCGACAGGGAACCAGTTGAAGCTGGGCGGTGGCCTCACCATCGCCAATGGGCTCTCGCGCTTCTCCCAGCCCAGCGTCAGCACCATCTTGACCATGGATGTACCGGTGTTCGCCCAGACCACGGTGGACCAGACGGACCAGTTCAGCCGGAAGTTGAGCCTATACGCCCGGGGCCAGGTCGGTCACCTGGATTACCGCCTCGTTCTCAGCGACCCGTTCCCGATCACTTCCTCCGGACAGACCCTGCCCGCGATCGCTGACGAGGCCAACTTCGCCCAGAAAGGTCACCATATGCAGACCCAAGGCTACCTCATCTATCAGTTCTTCGAGCATGAAAGCCACGCCACCCCGTACATGACCGGCACGTATCTGGGCGCGAAGAAGGTCTTCAACATCGCGGTGGGCGGCATCCACCAGGAGAACGCCATGTGGAAGACCGGGAGCGCGAACGACACCATGTACCAGAACATGGACCATTTCGCGGTGGAGAGCTTCCTCGACATGCCGGTGAACAAGGAGAAAAAGACGGCGATCTCAGCATACGTGGGCTACTTCAACACCAACTACGGCACGAACTACCTGCGCTATAATGGGATCATGAACCCGGCCAACGGCACCGATCTCAATGCCAGCAACAGCATCGTGGGCCAGGGACCGACCTATGGCAACGCCTTCCCGATGTTCGGAACGGGCCAGGTGATCTATGCGCAGGTCGGTTATCTGATGAAGCCTTGCAAGAACGAGAAGTTCGGCAGGTTCATGCCCTACGCCACCGCCACCATGGCCAAGTACGATCGCCTGGGCGGCCTGGCGATGAACGTATACAGCGCCGGCCTGAACTACTTCATCAAGGAGCACAGGTCGAAGTTCACGTTGGATTGGCAGAACCGGCCCACATTCGCCGTCGCCTCGGACAAGGTCATCAAAGGGGACCGCATGAACTGCGCGACGTTGCAGTATCAGATCTTCTTCTGATCAACGGGCAGAAAAGCGAAGCCCGCCTTACAGGGCGGGCTTCCTTCTTCTCCCCATCTCCTTGCTTACGGGCTCGGACAGAGGCTTTTGTCTGCCTTCAGGCTCTGTTGCCTCCTGTGACCGGGGCGATGTTCTTCAGGTCGACGACCTGTTCGTTCAATTCAACGCAAGCCGCGTGCCGCATGTTTCGATAGGCGCTCACTGTTCATCCCAACAGCCCGCCGCTCATGAACATCACGAAGACGAAGGTCATCATGAAGTGATGCACGAGGATGAGCACGCTCGCCAGCAGGACCACCTGCTTGCCGCCGCCCCCCAGCTCCGGAAAGAGCTTCCGGTTGTTCACGGCGATGATGGGCAACGGCACGGCCATCAGCAGGAAAAGGATGGCAAGCCCCTTCAGCACGATCGGATTGGCGAACAGGCCGAAGAAGATGTGTATGTAGTAAAAGGCGAAACCCAGGAAGGACATCAGCCCCAACCGCAGGAACAACCTTGCCTCCGCGACCATTTTCTGACGTGTTTGCATAGGGAAGACGCATCCCTTGAACGGGGTTGCGTCCGCCAGGTTTCAATTATTCCTTGTTGGAGGCCCTGCGGCGCTAGGCAACCAGGGGCCTTGCCCAACGTCGCGCCAGGCGCACCAACACCGCGGTGGCGAGGCCTGCGCCCAGCGCAAGCATCCACCAGGAGTAACGCGCCGGGATGTAGTCGCGGAGCTGTCCGAGCGCTTCCCCATCCGCCGCCACGCTGAACGCCTGCCCATGACCCCGCAGCACATGCGTGAGCGGCTCCTCGATGAACGTGGTGAGCATGATGGCCGACGCGAGCGCGAGCAGCATCCATTCGGTCCGTCGGATGCCGGCCGCCGCATGGCGTTGGCGCGCGTCGAGGAGGAGCAGGGCGAAGAGCACCATCCCGATGGCCACGATGCACGGGGCCAGCACGGGCCCCACCCACGGCACGGGGATCAGGAAGAGGATGTCCCAGTCCAGCAGCGTCGCCGGCCAGCCGAGGATGGCCTTGAGGAAGACGTAGTAGAAGATGTCCCAGACACCGAAACAGAAAAGGAACCAGGCGAAGCGCTCGAGCGCCCGCCGGGCGATCATGGCCCCAGGGGCCAGCAGCATGATCATGGTGGCGAGCTCGCGGAACAGCTCGGTGACGGCGATCGTACGATCGATAGGCGCCACAGGGAAGGTGAACCCCGTGGGGTAATACAGCGCACGCAGGTCAACCACCACGGCGCTCTCCAGGAAGGCCATGGCGATCGCGTAGAACGTCATCCACGGCAGGGTGCGTTGCCAGCTCCGTTCCATGGCGCTCACACGGCGATGTCGGCCACAAGGCCGCGGTGGTCGGAACCCGGGATCACGAAAGTGTCACTGCGGAGCACCCGCGCACCCGGCGTTGTGAGCACATGATCGATGGGGATCAGCGAAAGGCCGAGCACCGAGGGGAAGGTGGGCGCGATGGGCAGGGTGCCTACACGCAATCCACTGGCCGCGCAAAGGCCCCACATCGCACGGTCCCAGCTCACGGTATTGAGGTCGCCCACCACGATGCTGCGCTCGGCACGCGACCGCACCAACGCCGCGAGCGCCTTCAGCTGGGCGTTGCGCTCCCGATGCTCCGCCAGGCTCCCCGGCGACGTTGCATGCACGGTGAACACATGCAAGGTCCCCGTTCCCTCTTCGATCTCGGCCTCGATCACCGGCGAACCGCTGAGGTGGTGGACCGTCATACGCGTCACGGGCCGCCGGCTGAAGAGCGCGATGCCATAGCAATGGTCGTTCGGCACCACCTGGGCGTACGGGTAGGCGCTGGAAAGCCCCTGTCGCAATGCCGCGGCCCAGGCGGGGCTCACCTCCTGGAACGAGAGCACGTCGGCATCGCTGGCGAGGGCGAGGCGCACAACATCCGCATGGTGCTTGTTCGGTTGAAGCAGGTTGAACTGGGCGATGCGCAGACCGGCGTCGCCCCGTTCCCGCGTGGATCCGGCCACAGGCGCATCCAGTTGCAGCAGCACCATCAGGGCGCCGAGCGCACCGGCACCCGTCAACCAAGGCCTGCGCCGCCACAAGGCCCACGCAGCGAGCCCTGCGAAGAGGAGCGTCCATTCGAGCAGGAACGCGCGTGCCAGCATGGGCAGGAACGCATCGGGGGCGAAGGCGAGCACGCAGGCCACGGCGAGCAGTGCAGCGGCCGCCCGGACCTCGTGGGTCCGGGTGAGCGGTGGTATCTTCATGCTGGATCGGAGGTGGAAGCTTCGAGCTTGTTGATGAGCGAGCGCACGCGCCAGAGCGGCAGCGCACCGAGCACGCCGAACGAGGCGTCGACGCAGCGCCAGAAGAAGGGGATGCCACGCACGGGGGCCCAGAGAAAGGCGAACGGCAGCACGAGCAGGCAGCACCACAGGCCCCACTCGATGACCCAGCGGTCGCGAACGGGATCGCGCAGCGGTCCGAAGAACGCGATGCCGATGACCACATGGGCGAAGGCGAGCCAGTCCGTGCCATAGAACAGGAAGGCGTGCTTCGCTCCCACCTCCGCAACGGCATCTGCACTGCGCTGCGCCCAGGCATGCCAGGGACCCGGCCAGCCGCGGGTAAGGTCCGCGAGCCAGGCGGTGCCCCATTCCAGCGGCACGGCGGTAAGGCCGCTCACCCACAGGGCGGCGATGAAGAAGAGGATCCAGAGGCGGATCTCACGGCGGATGCGGTCCGGGGTGCGCATGGTCAGGCGATGGGTTCGATGATGGGTCCGGGCTTGCTCGCTGGTGCTGGTGCCGGTGCCGTTCCCGGCCGGCCCACCTTCGCCAGGATGGCCTCCAGCACGGGGAGCATGTCGTTCAGGTGGCGGGTCTTGATCAGGAAGTTCCAGACCGGCTCGAATTTCTTCCAGCCTGCGGTGTAGGCGAAGTGCTTCAGCCTGTGCTTCGCGCTGCCGTGCCGCAGGCTTGCGCGCACGATGTTCGACCAGGCGTAGAAGTTCCGATAGGCCCAGCGGTAGCCCGCCTCGAGCTCCGCGGGCGACAATTTCGCGGGGCGGTACACCACCTGGCGGGTGTCGTAGCGGTCCCAATCGCGCGTGGTGATCCGGCCCTGGGCCTCCATGTCGTTGAAGAGGCGCGTGCCCGGGTACGGCGTGAGCACGTGGAAGGTGCTGGTGGTGATCGCGTTGCGCACACCCCAGTCCACGGTGCGCGCGAACACATCAGGCCCGTCGTCATCGAGCCCGAACACGAAGCTGCCGTTGATCATCACCCCGTGGTCGTGCAGGCGCTGCACCGCGGCTTCGTAGTCGCGCTGCAGGTTCTGCTTCTTGTTGCTCTGCCGCAGGTTCTCCGGACTGAAGGTCTCGAAGCCCACGAACAGGCTGCGCAGTCCGGCGTCCGCGGCCTTTCGGAGCAGGTCACCGCGCAGTACGGAATCCACGGTGCCGGCGGCCTGCCACACGCGGTCCATGCCCTTCATGCCCGCGAAGAGCTCCGCGGCGAAACGGGCGTTGCCCAGCAGATGATCGTCGAGGAAGTAGAGGTGCCGGCCCGGCAACCGGTCGATCTCGGCCAGTGCAGCGTCCACCGACTGGGTGTAGAATCCCCTGCCGCCGCTGAAGAAGGCGTCCTTGTAACAGAAATCGCAGTGGTGCGGACACCCGCGCGACACCACGATGGAGTTGGGCACCAGGTAGCGGTCGCGCTTGATCAGGTCGCGGCGCACGGGCGGCATCCCCTCCAGGGAGCGCACGGCGCTCTCGTAACGCGGCTTCGGTCGACCGGCACGGAGGTCCTGCAGGAAGGCCGGAAAGGTGTGCTCCCCCGGACCGAGGAAGATGCTGTCGGCGTGGGGCGCGGCCTCCTCCGGCAGCGCGGTCACATGCAGGCCGCCCAGGCACACATGGGCGCCCTTGGCCCGGTAGTGGTCGGCCAGGGCATAGGCGCGGTAAGCGTTGGTGATGTACACCTGGATGACCACCAGGTCGGGCTCATCATCCAGGCGCAAGCGCTCCACATGCTGGTCCTGCAGGTCGACCTCATCGTCCGGGTCGAGGTAGGCGGAGAGCGTGGCCAGCCCCAGCGGCGGGAACAAGGCGTACTTGATCGGCCGCCAGAAGGGGCTCTCCGCTTCGGACAGGGCCGGCAGGATCATCTTCACCTTCATGGCTCAGCGCTTCGCTCCGAGGTCCGCCACCAGCCCGCGTGCCTTCAAGGCCTCATAGGTCCGTTGATCCGCCAGGGTCCAGCTGCGCCAGTCCTGCGCTTCAAGCCGGGCCATGAACCGGTCGCGCTTGCGGTCCAGGTCGTGGCGGAAGGAACGGGGCTCCAGGTGCTCCACCCAGCGCACCCGGTTCTCGCGGTGCTTCGCCATCTGGGCCTCCACCTTCGGCAGGTCGTCGTACAGCAGCGGCAGCACCTTGTCGCTCATGGCGAGGTAGTTGTCCACGTCGATCTCGCCCTGGTTCCAGTGGGCCAGGTTGAAGCGCACGATCACGCCGTCCCAGTTCACCGTGGCCAGGCCCACCAACGCCACGAAGGCCGCCCAGCCGTTCACGCGCAGCAGGTAGATGAGGGTGCGGCGGCGCTCGATCTTCAGGTACAGGGTCACCAGGCCCACCAGCACGAGCGCCAGGAAGACGATCACGCCGATGCGCTTGTAGGCAAGCCCGTGGAAGTGGATGTAGTGGTAATTGCGCAGGAACACCGACACGCCGAGGATGAAGTTCTGCGCGACCCAGGCGGTGGCCAGCAGGCGCATGCCGCGCTCCTTCGGATGGAAGTTGAGGTTGCCGCGGAACAGGTGCAGCAGGATGGCCATGCTGAGGAGGATGCTGAGGATGAGCAGCCACGTGCCCTCGTGGACGAACTGCTTCAGGCTGAAGCCTTCCTCCACCGTGAAGCCGAACCACACCCAGGAGATGTCCACCACGTTCACCACAAGGAGCAGGGCGTTCACGAGCACCAGCAGGATCGTGCCCATGCGCCGTTCGCGATCGAGCGCGCCCATGGCCAGTGCGGGCAGCCATTGCGGGCGCTTGCGGCGCACGCGCACCAGCGACTCGTTCAGGGGCCATTCCGGCCCGGCGAAAAGGTGCGGCGCGAAGCGGTGCACGAGCGCGGCGCTCACCAGCAGCCCGAAACCGAGGAAGAACACCCGGGGAGTGAAGAGCTCACCCAGCAGGTCGCCGAGCAGGTCGAACAGGCCGTCCATGAAACCGGCGGTGAGCGCCTCGAACCGTGGATTGGCCGCGCGGTAGATGAAGTAGTAGAGGAGCACGATGCCAAGGGGTGCCAGGGCCATCCGGGTCCACCGCCAGCCTGAGCGGGTGGCCGGCAGGTGCTTGAGGCCATCGTTCAGCAGGCTCACCACGCCCACGGGCGCCATCACCCCGTTGAGGACCGAAGCGGCAAGGGCGACGGGCAGGTTGCGTTGCAGCGGTTCGAGCATGAGCACCGCGCTCACGGCGAGGCAGGCGAGGGTCGCCACCATGGCCACGATGCTGCCGTGCACCACCAGCATGGAGGCGCTCACCAGCAGCCCGCCCAGGGCCCAGCGCGCAGCCACCGAGGCATGCCGTCGCAGCGCGAGCGAGGCGCCCACGGCGGCCACGGCGAAGAGCGCTAGGTTGAGCCCGATGCCCTGCCGCCAGAAGAGGCGGTCGAACAGGATGGCGAGGAGCAGCACCACCAGGGCGGTGCGCACGTCGGCGCGGAGGCGGTCGTTCATTGGCGGAGGTCCTTGTTCAGCAGTTGATCGATGGCGTCGAGGTGCGCGCGGAACGCCTTCGCGCCGGCGGTGGTGGCCTTGTAGCTGGTGTTGGGGCGCTTGCCCACGAAGCGCTTCCGCACCTGCACGTACTTCACGCCCTCCAGCGCGGCCAGGTGGCTGGCGAGGTTGCCGTCGGTCACGTTCAGCAGGTCCTTCAGCACCGCATGGTCCACCCAGTCGTTCACCACCAGCACCGCCATGATGCCGAGCCGAACGCGGCTTTCGAACGCCTTATTGAGCCCGTCGATCATGCCGCGTCGTTGCCAGCGGATTCGTGCCGGTACCACATGAGCCCGCCGTACAGGATGTGGAGCACCCCGAAGCCGAGCGCCCAGAACAACAGCCCGGCGCCCACCCAGGCGGTGGCGAGCAGGCCCAGCACCACCTCGCTGAGGCCGAGCCAGCGGATCTCATCCAGCGTGTACTTCGAGGCGTTCAGCAGCGCGAGCCCATAGAACACCAGCGTGGCCGGGGCCACCAGCGCCACGTTGCCATGCCAGAGCATGGCCAGGCAGAACAGGCCGCCCGCCACCAGCGGGATCGCCAGGTTCCAGGCGAGGCGCCGGGCCGAAGGGTCCCACAACCCCTGCCCCACACGCTTCGCCCGGCGCCAGGTGAACCAAGCCGCACCCGCGAGGGCCAGCACGAGCACCAACACCGCCAGCAGCACCAGGTCCCCCACGGCGCTCAGCGAGGCCCCGTAGAGGGAATGGTCGGGTCCCACCCCCTCCGCGCGCACGCCGATGCCGCCGGTGGAGAGCAGCAGGTCCTCGTACCGCTCGCGGGCGACCAGCGCGCCGGCCAGCGCCACCACACCGGCGAACACGCCGCTGAGGCCGCTCAACGAAATGAACCGCGTGCTCCGCTCCATCAGCCCGCGGATGTGGGCAAGGTCCTGGTGGTGTCCGTCCTGGGTCATTTTCAAAGTACTTTGCAGTTCAAAGTAAAGAACGCCGGAACGATAAGGCAAGTATGCGGGGCGGAAAAAAGATCAGTGCACCATCCAGAGCGCCAGGAAGGCGCCGGTGAGCACGGCGGCGAAGCGCTGCAGGTTGAAGCGGTGCTCGGGCGTGGTCTCGAAGATGATGGTGGTGCCGATGTGGAGCAGCATGCCGATGGCCACGGCGAGCGCACGGTGCAGGAAGGCCTCGCCGAGGCCGTTGCCGCCGGCCACGCCCACCGCGATGCCGGCCGGCGCGGCGAGGGCGAACACCACCAGCATGGCCCAACTTCGCAAGGCCGGCACCTGGCTGCGCTGCAGCACGGTGGCCAGGGCGATGGCCATGGGCAGCTTGTGCATCAGTACGCCAAGCAGGAAGGGCAGGTCGCCATGCACATGCGCATCGGCGAAGGGCATGCCTTCGGTGAACGAGTGCAGGCAGAGGCTGGCGAGCGTGAGCCACGGCAGGGCCTTGCCCGGTGTCACATGCACGTGTCCGTGCTCGATGCCATGGCTGAAGAACTCAAGCACCACCTGCAGCATGAAGCCGCCGAGCAGCCAGGGCCCCACACCCTCGCCGGCCAGTTGATACAGCTCGGGCATCATGTGGGCCAGCGCCACGCTGAGCAGGAAGGATCCACTGAAGGCGAGCAGCAACCGCATGGCGATCGTGCCCGGCTTGCTGAACTGCACCAGCGCACCGGCCGCCAGCGGCAGCAGCAGGAACAGAACGATGGTCGCGTTCAGGCTCATGCGAGGGGGCGTTGGGCCCAGAGCACCAGGCGCTGTGAGCGGTCCGGATCGAACGGATCGGGCACGGGGCCGTCGGTGCGGTCGTGCACCAGGAAGCCGGCATCCCGCAACAACGTCTCCAGCTGATCGGGCATCAGCGCGGCCACGCGCTCCTCGAAGTGATGCTCCTCGCCGCCGTCCTTCACGGTGATGCGCTTCACCACCTGACCGTTCTCCACGCCGCGTTCAATGGTGAACCGGAGCCCCCCGGCCGGGACGCACTCGCTCGCCACGAGCTCCTTCAGCACGCGGGCGGTGTTCATGAAGTCGAGCACGAAATGGCCACCGGGACGCAGGGCGGCGAAAGCGGCCTTCAGCGCATCGCGGTCATCGTTCAGGTCGGCGGAATAGCCCAGGCTGGTGAAGAGGCACACCACCAGGTCGAACCGACCCTCGGCGAACGGACGGCGGATGTCGTGCACCGCGAACGTGGCGGTGGGCACCTCGCGGGCAGCCTCGGCGATGCTCTCAGCGGAGAGGTCGATGCCGGTGACCCGGCAGCCGGCCTCGGCGAACCAGCGGGCATGCCGACCGCGCCCGCAGGCCATGTCGAGCACGGCGGCCTGAGGTCCCACGCCGGTGCGGTCCAGGATGGTGCGCACCCAGGCCTCGGCATCATCGTGGTCGCGATGGCCGTAGAGCAGCTTGTAGTAGGGCGTTCCGAACCAGGTGCGGTACCAGGCCATGCGCGGGGCGGAAAGGCCGCCGAAAGTACGGCTTCGCATCCGGCACCGCGGGTTGACAAGTCCGTGGAAAACTCGGGGCCCGCCGGCAGGCCTTCCCGAGCGGACGGATGGACCTTTGATCGGTACGCTCCGCGGCCCCGCATGCTCCACCGCATCCTCGACCTGTACAGCGACCTCGAACGGCAGCGCATCCTGCTCTCGTTCGTGGGCGACCTCACGCCCGACCTGGTGACGGCGCTGCTGGGCATGGTGGAGCGGAAGATGGAGCTCATCGAGCCCGACCACCGGCTGCGCAAGCGGGTGTTCAACGTGGTGATGGAGTGCTTGCAGAACCTCTACCACCACGGTGCGCAGCGCGCGGCCCTCGCCCGCGATGCGGAGGACGCCCAGGGCGTGGTGATGATCGCCCAGGCCCGGCAGGGTTACTCGGTGCTCACCGGCAATTTCATGGACCGCACCGATGTGGAGCGGCTCCGCGCCCGCCTCGACGAGGTGAACGCGCTGGGCGCCGACGGGCTCCGCGAGCTCTACAAGGAGAAGCTCGCCAACGGCCGCTACTCCCCCACCGGTGGCGGCGGGCTCGGCCTCATCGACATCGCACGCCGCAGCGGCACCAAGCTCGAGTACGGCTTCGTGCCCTACAGCGAGCAGCGCACCTTCTTCAGCCTCAACGTCAACGTTCCATCCTGACCGCCATGTCCGCATTCATCCTCGAAGGTTCCCCCAAGACCCCCACCGTGCTGTTCGACGACGCCACGGGCCGCCTGGAGCTCAAGGGCCGCTCCATCCCCGAGAACTCCATCGAGTTCTACAAGCCCATGATCGATTGGATCGACCAGTACGCCCGCGACCCGCGGCCCGGCACCTCGCTGCACGTTCAGCTGGAGTACTTCAACACCAGCAGCAGCAAGTGCATCCTGGACCTGTTCAAGAAGCTGGAGCTGGTGCGCGCCACGGGCAACGAGGTCACCGTGTACTGGCATTACGAGGCCGACGACGAGGACATGCTCGAGGCGGGCGAGGACTACCAGGCCATCATCAACATCCCCTTCAAGATGATCCAGATCGAGGAGGTGGACGGGAAGTAGTCGACCTCACACCCTTGCATCAGGAAGCCCCGCCCAACAGCGGGGCTTTCACTTGCCCATGTCCCACGGCTTGCGGCTGAGCCGCTCGATGGCCTTGGGGAAGAGGTTGGTGTAGAGCGTGAGGGCGAAGAGCAGGCTCATGCCCCACAGCACCATCACGTTGGCCCAGGCGGTGGGCAGGCGCAGGCCGAACAGGCGCTTCACCGGGGCGTAGAAGTGGGCGCCGAAGAAGCGGTCGGAAACGGGCTCGAGGTACACGGGATCGCTCTTCTGCACCAGCTCGCCGTCCGACTCCACGATCACGTTCACGTCGTTCTTGTTGGTCACGAAATCGGCGAGGCTCTCGTTGCGCTGGGCGTTCAGCAACGCGAAGTAGGCCGCGCGGCCCTCCGGGGTGCGCGTCAGCTCGGCGATGCGCTTCTCCTTGGCCTGCTCGGCGAGCTTGTAGCTGTTGCGGTAGTGCTGGGTGAGCGTGTTGAGCGCGCGGTCCACCTCTTCGAGCAGGGCCGCGTCCACCTCGCCGGGCACCAGGCGCTCCAGGCCGGGCACGTTGAAGCCGCGCAGCGCCTTCATCTCCTTGCCCAGCTCGGTGCGCACCAGGGCGAGGTCATTCGCCACCACATCGGCCTTGGCGGGATCGCCGAGGTTGCGTCGCACCTCGTTCACGCGGTTGCCCAGCTCGCGCACCCACAGGTCCTTCTTCCAATTGCTGGTCTTCATCCGCTGGTCGAAGGCGAAGAAGTTCTGTTCGTAGGTGTTGTTCACGTAGCGGTCCACGGCCAGGCCCTCATAGGCCCAGCGGCTGGCCATCACGTTGCCGATCCAGGGCACGCTCTTCTCGCTGGCGAACCAGGGGTGCAGCTTGTCGAACCGCACGATGATGCCGCTGAAGAGCAGCTGCGGGATGATGAGGACCGGGATGAGGATGTAGATGACCTTGGCGCTGTTGAAGCTGGCGCTGACGTTGAGGCCGAGCACGTTGGCGAAGCAGCTGGTGCTGAACAGCAGCGCCCAGTGCGTGAAGCCGAGGCCCTCGATGTGCAGGATGCGGTTGCCCACCACCACGAACAGCAACGTCTGGATGGCGCTGATGAGGAAGAGGATGCCGACCTTGCTGTAGAGGTAGCTGGCCCAGCTGAGGTCGAGGAACTTCTCGCGGGCCAGGATCTTGCGGTCGCGGATGATCTCCTCGGCGGCCACGGTGAGCCCCAGGAAGAGCGCCACGATCACCGAGATGAAGAGGAACTGCGGGATGTTGTCGTTCTGCCGGTACGCATAGCCCTCGGCGCCACCGGTGTAGCGCAGGAAGAAGGCCAGGATGAAGGCCAGCGCCGGCGCCTCGAGCAGGTTGATGAGCACGTACTGCCGGTTGGCCAGCTTGGCCAGCAGGTCGCGCTTGAAGTACACGTAGAGCTGGGCGATCCAGCCCGGTGCCTTGAAGGTGCTCCTGGGCACCTCGGTGGCGTTGGGCACGGCGGCCACGCGGCATTCCATCTGCGCACGGAACACCTCGTTCCAGGCCTCGGGACTGATGCGGCGCTGGTCGGTCTCGTTGCCGTACTCGTCCACGAGCTTCGCCTCCAGGATGTTGAAGATCTGCTCGGGGTTCACGTTGCCGCAGGCGGTGCACTGGCCCAGGTCGCTGTTCACCTGCCCGGTCACCTTCTTGAAGTACACCACCGCGTCCACGGGGTCGCCGTAGTACACCGGATGCCCCTCCTGGTCCATGAGCAGCAGGCGGTCGAAGAGCTTGAAGATCTCGGAGCTCGGCTGGTGGATCACCACGAACACGATGCGCCCCTTGAGCGCGAGCTCCTTGAGCAGGTCCATGATGTTCTCCGAATCGCGCGAGCTGAGCCCGCTGGTGGGCTCGTCCACGAAGAGCACACTGGGCTCGCGGATGAGCTCCAGGGCGATGTTGAGGCGCTTGCGCTGGCCGCCGCTGATGGTCTTCTCCAACGGGCTGCCCACCTTCAGGTCCTTGGTGTCGTACAGGCCCAGGCTCTGCAGCAGGCGCAGCACGCGCTGGGTGATCTGCTCCTTGTTCTGGTCGCCGAAGCTGAGCCGGGCGTTGTAGAACAGGTTCTGGAATACGGTCAGCTCCTCGATGAGCAGGTCGTCCTGGCTCACGTGGCCGATCACGCCCTGGATGCGGTCACGCTCGGTGTGCACATCGACCCCGTTGATGGTGACGCGGCCCTGGCTGGGCTTGAGGTTGCCGTTGAGCACATTGAGCAGGGTGCTCTTGCCGCTGCCGCTGCCGCCCATGATGCCGATGAGCTTGCCGCTGGTCTCGGCCATGTGCAGCTCGTGGAGCCCGAGTCTTCCATTGGGGAAGGTGTACTCGATGCCTTCGGCCTTGAAAACGATGTTGGAGCGGCCCTTGCCCTCGAGGAAGCTGGCGAGGATGTCGCTGTAGTAGATGGGCTGGCCACTGGGGGGCCGCACGCTGCTCCCGTTGCCGAGCACATAGGGCTGCTCGCTGCTGATGGGCTGGCCGTTGAGCAGCACACGATCGTTGCCCAGGTAGCGCAGCACGTAGAGGTTCACGCTGGGGATGTGCAGCACGCGCATCTCCCCGTTGAGCCCGTGGGCGTGGAGATGACGCGCCTTGCCCATGGCGTTGTGCTCGCGCGCATCGATGTAGAGCAGGTGCGGGGCGTCCTCGCGTTCGCGTGCCAGGGTGTCCACGAAGGCACGGCACTGCCTGAACTCCGCGGTGCCGATGTTGAAGGTCTCGGCCACGGTGGTCACGAACTCCAGCTCCTGTTCGCCCACCTCGCCGCTCGCATGGATGAACTCGAGCAGGTGCACCAGCACCACGAACTTCTGCCGCTGGGTGAGCTCCTCGTTCACCTGGGTGCAGATCTTGAGGACCTTGACGGAATTGAGGGAGGTGCGCTTGCGGCCCTTCTGGCTGGCGCCTCCGCTGGAGCGGTAGGCGGCCACGAAGGCCTCGAAGGTGGAGAGATGGCCGGCGGCGGCCTCGGCCGTGAACTGCTGCCGAAGGAAGCGCGATACGATGGCCGCTCCCGAGCGCCCGGCGGCCGATGTGCCGTCGACCTTCGCGATGATCGCGAAGAGCTGCAGCAGGGCCTTGAGGATCTTTTCGCTCATGGGGACGCGGTCCGTACGGAAAATGGAACGGCCCCTCTGTACGAAGGGGCCGCCCAAAGGTTCCGCCGGGACCCGCCCGGGGCGTTATTTCCTGAATCCGATGAGCAGCACGGCGCAGCCGGAGCCCAGCTTGGAGGGGTCGAGCTGGGCCTCGATGGTCACATCGATGGTGTTGGCCACGGCCAGGTCCCAGTAGGGGTCGTTGCCGAACTCCCGGTTGGTGAACAGCACGTTGCGCTCCCGGTCATACACCGTGAAGATCAGGTTGCGGTCGGTGAGCCCGCTGCAGGCCGCCACCCGGTAGGTCGTGCCACCGAACAGGGTAAGCCCGAACTCGGCCACCTCGTCGCCCGTGAGGAGCGCACGGTAGAACTGGCCATCGGGGATGTAATTGCGGGTGATGTGCTTCTCGCAGAGCGAGGCGATGGTATCGCATTGGGCCTTGGCGCCGGCCGGCAGCAGGACCGTGAGCACGAGGGCGGGAAGGAACTTGCGCAGGTTCATGGTCAGGCCAGGATCGAGGCGCGCATCCGGATCACCTGCTCGCCGATGGCCCTGATCTGGTCCGGCGTGATGGTGATGGTGGACGTGCTGTTGATGTGCGTGGTCTTGGTCTTCGCGTCGGTAACGGGCTTCTCGAAGACATAGGAGGAGGTTACGCCGGCATAGGCGGCCTGCAGCTTCTTGAGCTCGGCGAGCACGGCATCGCAGGAGCCCTCCTTGTTCACGCCCTCCACCAGCTGGACCAGGTCGTCCAAGGTGCGCTTCTGCTCGCCCACACGCTGCGCGATGACCTGATCGCCTTTGCTGGACGTGGCGTTGACCGTGAGGTAGAGCGATTCGATCCAGCCACCGGCGAGCACCAGGGCTGAGGTCTCGTCACGACCGTTCACCTTGAGGTACTCATCCGCCGCGCGGAAGGCCGTGCCGGTGAGCATCAGCAGGCTGTCCTCCGAGGAGACGTTGCGCTTGAACCGGTCCAGGAGCGCCTTGTCGAAGGCGTTGGACAGGTCCAGACCCGTGCTGAGCTTCTCCATGGTGGCCAGGGTGCTCAACGACCGGTTCCCGTCGCGTTGGATGGTGACGTAGGCCAGGTCGGCGCCATACATGCCCAAGGCCAGGGCGCTCGCTGCGCGGCCGGTAAGGGTCTCCGCCTTCTCCACGGGCAGCGGCAGCTCCTTCTGGTAGCCGATGCCGAGCTGCCTGAAGAGCAGGGCCGTCTGCACCGGCGAGGGGAAGCTGAACAGCTTTCCACCTACCTGGAGCAGGTTCGTTCCATGCTGGGCGACCGCCGTATCGAGGGTATCACCCCCTTTCGTGCCACCGTCGCCGGATGCGGCACCGCCACCGCCGCAGGCCAGCAGCGAAAGGCCGAGGGCGCCCGCAGCGGCCCATTTCAAGGTCTCCTGTACGCACATGATCGCGCGGTTCGTTTCGGAAGTTCGGAACGAAAGTAGCCGCATGCCAGCGCGCACCCGGGGCGGCCGACCTCCACTTTTCAACAGGTCAGGCCTTACGGAAGTCCTACCAGTTCAGGGCCTTCTTGTAATAACGGGGGAACCGCACGTGCCGCCGCACCTCGCGCAGGTACTTGTCGATGAGGGGTGTGGAGAGGTCGTAAGCCGTGCGGGACTCCTCTCGCGTTCGCTTGTCCGTCTTGCGCTCCATGGTCTCCGGTGGATGTTCACGGAGAAGACAAGCGCTACGGGGCCGAACGTTGCTTGCCCTTCCGATGGGAATGGCATTCGTATACGGGTCCGACTAGCGGATCAGGGTCACGTGGCCCATCCTGTCGTAGGCCTCCCCGATCAACGCCTTCACGCGCAGCTGCCACACGTACACGCCGGGCATGGCCGGCTGGCCATGGAAGGTCCCGTCCCAGGCCTTGCCGAGGTCCTCGGTCTCGAAGAGCAGCTCGCCCCAGCGGTCGTAAACACGCAGGGTGAACTCCCGGATGCCGGTGCCCTCGGCGCGGAAGAGCTCGTTGACCCCGTCGCCATCGGGACTGAACGCGTTGGGCACGTACAGGTTGAACTCCTGCTGCACGGTGATGGTGCGGTAGGTGGTGTCGCGGCAGCCCAGGGTGTCCTCGATCGCAAGGCGCACCAAGTAGTCGCCCGGCTCCGGATAGGTGAAGTAGGGGTTCTGATCGGTGCTCGTGAGCCCCGGCGCGCCGAAGTCCCAGCTCCAGCTGTTCGCCCCGAACGAGTTGTCGATGAAGGGGATCGGGAAGTTGTTCACCTGATGGCTGCCACCCCACCAGAAATCGGCGAGCGGTGCGTTCACGCCCACCCCCACCGAGTCCTCATCAGCGATGCCACAGCCGTCCATCACGATCACGGAATAGCGTGTGTTGTAGGTGGGCCAGACCGCCAGGGTATCGGTGGTGCCACCGGTGTTCCAGAGGTAGCTGTAGGCGCCCCAGCCATCGGTGGCCAGGGCGTGCAGGGTGAGCGTGTCGTTGATGCAGATGGTCGTGTCGGGCGCGATGGTGACCCGCACGGTATCGTAATCCACCGTCACGGTCACCACGTCGAAGGTGTCCGTCCCACAACGGTCGGTCACGGTGACGCTGTAGCTCTGCGTGACCGGTGGGGCCACGTTGGCGAAGGCGTTGAAGCCGAGCCCGTTGCTCCAGCTGTACTGGTACGGCAGTTCACCGCCCTGCGCCAAGGCCTGCAGCTGCACCGGGGTCTCCGGACAGAACACGGTGATGTCCGGGATCGCCTGCACGACAAGTGGCGCGGGGATGATCCGGGTGATCGTCACGTCCTGCGATTGGGTGATCACACCGCAATCGTCCGTCACCGTCAGCACGTAGGTGGTGGTCGCGGGCGGGTCCACCCAGCCCGCGTAGGACCCATCGGGCACCCCGCCGGACCAATCGAGCACGTAGTTGCCGAAGCCCCCGGTGACGGTGGCCTGAACGTAGGCGCTATCGGCGCAGGTGAGCGTGGTGTCGTTGCTCAGCGCGAGCTGGATCAAGGGGGCCTCTTCCAACAGGATCTCGGTGAAGGCGGTGTCCGTTCCGCAAGGACCCTCGTTGATCACCATCAGGTCGATGGTCTCCTGGCCTTCCTGGATATTGTCAAGGATCGCATCGATGGCGATCAGCGCACTGTCCTGTCCTGCCGCGAAGACCACCTGGGATGGCGGTGGTGTGTAATCGGCACCTGGGGTGGCGGTGCCACCCGTAAGCACAGTGATGGTGTCCTGATCCAACGGAGCACCGCGCACCAGGTAGAGCAGCGCCTGCCCGCAACCCTCGTAGAACACACTGTCGATGCCTCCTGCGATCACCTCGCTCACCACCGCCACCTGGTTGCTCTGGAAGCTGCCGGCCTTCAGGAACACGGCACTGTCCCACACGGTGTCGCTCGCATCCCCCACCGCGATCTTGATGTGGTAGGTGAGCCCGCAGGTCACCTGTGCCCGGGCCGTGATGACGGTGGTGAATCCGTCGTACTGCACGTACTGCGGGTTGCTGTTGTACGGGAAGTTCATCCCGGTGCCGTTCACCACGTAATAGGCCGGGTTCACCACATCGTTCACCGTGTTGATGGTGACCGGCTGCGTGGTCCCCGGGATCAGCGCGATGTTGACGGCGCCGTTGGTGAAAGGGCCGGAAATGCCCGGACCGCTCAGGAAGAACCCGAAGATGTCGTTGATGCTGTTGACGAACTCGAGGTACTCGTCCGAGCCGAAGACGAAATCGAATTTGAGCGAATCGCCGGTGGGGATGAAGTCGAACTCGAGCACGGCCGCATCGTTCACCGCCTGCGGATTGGCGAGCACCTCCAGATCGGGATCGGTCTGCCCCCAATTGCCACCGCCCAGGCTGCTGCTGCCGCTGTTGTTCGGGCCGATGGCGTTCATGACGTTGCCGGTGGCGAGGATCAGCCCCGAACCGATGCCCAGGGTGGTGTTCACGCCGTTGAACGCCCCCACCTGCTCGTTCACCAGGTTGGCGGGCACGCCATTGAAGGTGATGTTGCTGACGGTGACGCCCGGACCGAGCAGCACGCTCTGCACGAGGCTGGCCGGCGATTGCGTGTTGGTCACCACAAGCTGCGCCTGACCGGTCAAGGCCATCACCAAGGCCCCGGAGAGGACCAGGATCCGCGAACAGACGGAGGGCATGCGGCGAAAATAACCGGTACGGAAGAGCACCGCCACAGGGACGCGCCACCAAGGACGAGGGTTGCCCGGGGATCCCAACCGCATGTCCAACCGCCGGACGCGCGGCCGATCTTCGTGCCCTGCCCCGTGGAGCGCTTCGCCGACATCATCCTGCCGCTCGCCGTTCCCGGCGTGTTCACCTATGCGCTCGTGGAGGGCATGGAGGTCGCCCCCGGGCAGCGGGTGGTGGTCCCGTTCGGGCCGCGTCGCAGCTATTCCGGGCTCGTACAGCGGGTACATACCGAACGGCCGGTCGGTCACCGCGCGCGCTTCGTGCAGGCCGTGCTCGACCAGGAGCCCGTGGTGAACGCGCACCAGCTGGCGCTCTGGCAGCGCATCCACGAGCATTACCTGTGCACCATGGGCGAGGTGATGCTCGCCGCCATGCCCGGATCGCTGGTGCTCACCAGCGAGACCATGCTGATCGAAGGGCCGCGCCTGGCCGCGGCCACCACGACCGACCCGCGCACGGCGTTGTTGCTCTCGGCGCTCGAACAGCGCCACCGCCTTACCCTCGCCCAGGCCTCGGAGGTGCTGCAGGTGAAGGACCCCATCCCCGCCATCAAGCGGCTCATCGATGAGGGCGCGTTGCTGGTGGCCGAGGAGATCGGCGAACGGCACAAGCCCCGCATCGTGCAGCTGGTCGAACAAGGGCCTGAGGGGATGCGCGAGGAACAGCTCCATGCGTGGTTCGACAAGCTGGAGAAAGCGCCCAAGCAGCTGCACCTGCTCATGCGCTTCATCGAGCTCAGCCGCTGCCTGAGCGATGCACCGCGCGAGGTGAAACGCGAGGAGCTGCTCGCCAGGAGCGGCGCCACCGCCGCGCACCTCAAGCCCTTGGTGGAGAAAGGCGTGCTGCGCATCACCGAACGCGCCGCTGACGCGGCCGGCGGACACCCGGGAGGTACCACCGCGCAGCTCAGCCCCGCGCAGGAGCAGGCGCTCCACGAGGTCCGGCAGGCCTTCACCACGCACGAGCACGTGCTGTTGCGGGGCGTCACCTCGTCCGGCAAGACCGAGCTCTACGCCAAGCTCATCGACGAGACCATCGCGGCCGATGGACAGGTGCTGTACCTGTTGCCGGAGATCGCGCTCACCACCCAGGTGATCGGCCGGTTGCGCGCCCGCTTCGGCGACCGCATCTCGGTCTTCCATTCGCGCCTTTCGCCCCGCGAGCGCACGGACCTGTGGCTGCGCATGCTCAAGGACCCGGCGGCCCATCCGGTGGTGATCGGGGCACGGTCCGCGCTCTTCCTGCCCTTCGCCCGGCTGCGCCTTGTGGTGGTGGACGAGGAGCACGACCCCAGCTACAAGCAACAAGACCCCGCGCCGCGCTACAACGCCCGCGACATGGCGCTGGTGCTCGCCACCCTGCACGGGGCGCGGGTGCTGCTGGGCTCGGCCACGCCCAGCCTGGAGAGCCTGTACAACGCGCGCACCGGCAAGTTCGGCTTCGCGCAGCTGCTCACCCGCTTCGGCAACGCCGCGCTCCCCACCATCGAGCGGGTCGACCTCGCCGATGCCGCGCGGCGCAAGCGGATGCACGGCCATTTCTCCGCGGCCCTGCTGGATGCGGTGAAGGCGGCCGTGGCACGCGGCGAACAGGGCATCCTCTTCCAGAACCGGCGCGGCTATGTGCCCGTGTGGCAGTGCAGCGCGTGCGGCTGGGTGCCCCAGTGCGACCACTGCGACGTGAGCCTCACCTACCACAAGCGCGACCACGACCTGCGCTGCCACTATTGCGGCCGCACCTACGAACCGCCGTCCCGCTGCGGTTCCTGCGGCGGCGGGCGCCTGCAGATGCTCGGCTTCGGCACCGAGAAGATCGAGGAGGAGCTGGCCGAACTGCTGCCCGAGGCCCGGGTGGCGCGCATGGACCAGGACACCACCCGCGGCAAGCAGGCCTTCGAACGCATCCTCGGCCAGTTCGGTGAAGGGCGCATCGATGTGCTCGTGGGCACCCAGATGGTGACCAAGGGACTGGACTTCGAGCGGGTCTCCGTGGTGGGCATCCTCAATGCCGACAGCCTGCTCCGCTTCCCCGACTTCAGGGCCCACGAACGCGCCTTCCAGCTCATGGCCCAGGTGGCGGGACGCAGCGGGCGCAGCCAGGCACCGGGCACCGTGTACATCCAGGCCCGCGACATCCACCACCCCGTGATCGACCTGGTGAACGCCCACGACAGCGAGGGGATGTACACGCGCGAGATCGAACTGCGCCGCGCGCATAACTACCCCCCGTTCACGCGACTGGTGGAGATCACCCTGAAGCACCGCGACGAACAACGGGTGGAGGCCGCCGCCCGGGCGCTGGCGGCAGCGCTCCGTCCCCTGTTCGGGGAGCGTGCACTGGGTCCCGAGCCCCCGCCTGTGGCGCGCGTGCGCGACAAGCACCTGCGTGTGCTTCTTCTGAAGCTGCAACGCGGAGCTTACCAGCGCGAGAAGGCCATGCTGTCCGACGCCATCGACCGCGTGTTCGGGACCCCGGAGCACGGCCGCGTGCAACTGGTGGTGGACGTGGACCCGATGTGAGGCGCGCTCAACCCTGCCCCATCAGCCGCGGCCAAAGACCGGTGGTCGGCATGGGCGCCTCGATCACCAATGCCTCCCCGCTCACCGGGTGCGGCAGCTCCGCCCGTAAGGCGAACAAGGCGATGCTCCGGTCGGGCTCTCCCCTGCGTGCTCCGTACTTCACATCGCCCTTGATCGGATGGCCGGCGGCGGCGAGCTGCGCGCGGATCTGGTGGAAGCGTCCTCCTTCCGGCCTTACCTCCAGCAGGCTGTAGCGATCGCCTCGGCCCAGCACCCGCGCACGCAAGCGAACGACCGATCCACCCGGTGCGTCCGCCGCGACGAGCCGCGCCTTGTGGGCCCGGGCATCATGCACATGCGCATGAACAAGGTCCAGGTCGCCCTCCACCCGTCCCTCCACGATGGCGAGGTAGGTCTTGCGCACCAGCCCTTCGGCGAAGGCGCGGTTCAGCGCGGCCAGCGCGGTGGCGGTGCTGGCCAGGAGCATCACCCCGGCCACGGGTCGATCCAGCCGATGAACGGCCGTGAGCCCGGGAATGCCGGTGAGCCGGGCCACGTCGGGGTCGCCGGTGCGATCGGGCTGGGCGGGGACCCCGGCGGGCTTGTTCACGGCCACCAGTGCCGCATCGTGGAATAGCAGTTCCACCGCTCAGTACTGCTCCTCGCTGTTCGGGAAATCGCGGTCGCGCACATCCTTGATGTACCGCTCCACCGCACCGGTGATCACCTCGTGCAGTTCGGCGTACCGGCGCAGGAACCGCGGCTTGAAGGTGTGGTTGATGCCCAGCATGTCGTGCAGCACGAGCACCTGGCCGTCGACGCCGCCACCGGCGCCGATGCCGATCACCGGGATGGTCACGCTCGCGGCCACCTCGGTGGCCAGACTGGCCGGGATCTTCTCCAACACGATGGCGAAGCAGCCCGCCTCCTCCAGTCGCTTGGCGTCGCGCTTCAGGCGCTCGGCCTCCTCCTCTTCGCGCGCCCGTACCACGTAGGTGCCGAACTTGTAGATGCTCTGGGGCGTGAGACCCAGGTGACCCATCACCGGGATGCCGGCGGTTAGGATCCGACCGATGGAGTCGATCACTTCGCTCCCCCCCTCCAGCTTCACCGCATGCGCTCCGCTCTCCTTCATGATGCGGATGGCGCTGTTCAGCGCGCCCTTGCTGTTGCCCTGGTAGGTGCCGAACGGGAGGTCCACGACGATGAGCGCCCGCTTGCAGCCACGCACCACGCTGCTGGCGTGGTAGATCATCTGGTCCAGGGTGATGGGCAGGGTGGTCTCGTGGCCGGCCATCACGTTGCTGGCGCTGTCGCCCACCAGGATCACATCCACTCCGGCCGCGTCCACCAAGGTGGCCAGCGAGTAATCGTAGGCCGTGAGCATGGCGATCTTCACGCCGTGGTCCTTCATTTCCTGCAGCACGTGGGTGGTCACGCGCTTCACGTCCTTCATCACGCTCATGGGCAGGCCTTGGGGTTGGGGCGAAAGCTACGCATCGCCCTCTCCGCTGGCGGTCGGACCCGTGTATCCATCCCCCTGGCGCCGCAAGGCGGCCCTTGCCCGGCGCCCGATCCGGCTATCTTTGGCGCCCTGCCGCACCAACCGCGGCCTTTTCCCATGCGGACCCGGACCCTCGTGTGCTCTTCCATCGGCGTGCTCGCCCTCTTCGCCGGTTGCAGCTCGGACCTGGAGGTGAACGCACCTTACAAGGAGACCCCCGTGGTCTATGGTATCCTGAACCGCAGCGAGCGGACCCACTGGGTGCTCATCAACAAGGCCTTCCTCGGCAACGACGATGCCCTCGTCTACGCCCAGATCCCCGACTCGAACGAATACACCGACAGCCAGCTGCAGAACGCCGTGGTGGAGGAGCTCAACGGCAGCACGGTGGTTAACACCTTCGCCCTGAACGACACGATCCTCAACAACCGCCTGGACGGCGTGTTCTACAACCCGGTGCACAAGGCCTATTACTTCCGCACCACCAGTGATCTGGTGCAGGACCACACCTACCGCTTCAAGGCCACGGCCAAGGGCGTTCCGCTGACGGCCTCCACCGCGATCGTGAACGACTTCGTGATCAACGGTACGGACGCCAACCCGAACGTTAAGGTGGGGCTTGTGAACACCAACGGCAACTACGTGGACTACGAGCTGAACTGGAACAGCGGCGCCGACGGCCGTCGTTACGAGGTCTCCTATGTGTTCAAGTATGTGGAGGTGCGCAACGGCACGGACAGCACCTACCGGTCCATCTCCTTTTCGCTGGGGAGCTTCATCACCGGCGGTCTGAACGGTGGCGAGGAGTTCAGCGCCATCATCGATGGACAGCAGTTCTATCAGCTCATCGGGTCCAGCATCCAGGACGACCCTACCGTGGAGAAGCGCGTCTTCAAGGGCCTGGACTTCGTGTTCTGGGTGGCCAGCGAGGAGTTCCACACCTACCTGTCCCTGGCCAGCCCGGTGACGGGCATCGTGGAGGACCGGCCGGACTACACGAACGTGACCAATGGCTACGGGCTCTTCGGAAGCCGGTACTTCAAGAGCGTGAACAACAAGCAGCTCAACGCCGAATCAGTGGCCGAACTGGTGCAGGGGACATATACCCAGGACCTGGGGTTCTGCGTGCCGAACACGGGCTTCAGCTGCAACTGACACATCCTGCCTGATCGTCAGCCGCCCGACCCCTTGCGGGGCGTGGGCTGCGAACCGTTCCTGCCATTCCGTTCCACAGCGCGGCACTGGCATGCCAGTTGACAGCACGCGGCGACATCGATCACCATCACCATGAGCAAGATCATCGGCATCGACCTGGGAACCACCAACAGCTGCGTCTCCGTCATGGAGGGCAATGAGCCGGTGGTCATCGCCAACAGCGAAGGCAAGCGCACCACCCCGAGCGTGGTGGGTTTCGTGAACGACGGCGAACGCAAGGTGGGCGACCCGGCCAAGCGCCAGGCCATCACCAACCCGAAGAACACCATCTTCTCCATCAAGCGCTTCATGGGGAACTCCTACAGCGAATGCGAGAAGGAGATCGGCCGTGTGCCCTATGATGTGGTGCGCGGCGACAACAACACCCCCCGCGTGAAGATCGGGGAGCGCCTGTACACCCCGCAGGAGATCAGCGCCATGATCCTGCAGAAGATGAAGAAGACGGCTGAGGACTACCTCGGCACCACGGTGACCGAGGCGGTGATCACCGTGCCCGCCTACTTCAACGATGCGCAGCGCCAGGCCACGAAGGAGGCCGGCGAGATCGCGGGTCTCAAGGTGCGCCGCATCATCAACGAGCCCACCGCCGCGGCCCTCGCCTACGGCTTGGACAAGAAGCACCAGGACATGAAGGTGGTGGTGTTCGATTGCGGTGGCGGCACCCACGATGTGAGCGTGCTGGAGCTGGGCGACGGGGTGTTCGAGGTGAAGGCCACCGACGGCGACACCCACTTGGGCGGCGACGACTTCGACCAGGTGATCATCGACTGGCTGGCCGAGGAGTTCAAGGGCCAGTTCAACATCGACCTGCGCAAGGACCCCATGGCCCTGCAGCGCCTGAAGGACGCCGCCGAGAAGGCCAAGATCGAGCTCAGCTCCACCACCAGCACCGAGATCAACCTGCCCTACATCATGCCGGTGGACGGCATCCCGCAGCACCTGGTGCGCACCCTGAGCCGCGCCAAGTTCGAGCAGCTCGCGGACAGCCTCATCAAGCGCACCATCGCCCCCTGCGAGAGCGCGCTGAAGAACGCAGGCCTCAAGACCAGCGACATCGATGAGGTGATCCTGGTGGGTGGCAGCACCCGCATCCCCGCCATCCAGGACGCGGTGAAGAAGTTCTTCGGGAAAGAGCCCAGCAAGGGCGTGAACCCCGATGAGGTGGTGGCCGTGGGCGCCGCCATCCAGGGCGGGGTGCTCACCGGCGATGTGAAGGACGTGCTCCTGCTCGACGTGACCCCGCTGAGCCTTGGCATCGAGACCATGGGCGGTGTGATGACCCGCCTCATCGAGTCCAACACCACCATCCCCACCAAGAAGAGCGAGACCTTCAGCACGGCCAGCGACAACCAGCCCAGCGTGGAGATCCATGTGCTGCAGGGCGAACGCCCCATGGCCAGCGGCAACCGCACCATCGGTCGCTTCCACCTCGATGGCCTCCCGCCCGCCCCGCGTGGCGTTCCGCAGATCGAGGTGACCTTCGACATTGATGCCAACGGCATCCTGCACGTGAGCGCGAAGGACAAGGCCACCGGCAAGGAGCAGAGCATCCGCATCGAGGCGAGCAGCGGCCTTGGCAAGGACGAGATCGAGAAGATGAAGAAAGAGGCCGAGGCCAATGCCGATGCCGACAAGGCCGCCCGCGAAAAGGTGGACAAGTTGAACGCCGCCGACAGCCTCGTGTTCCAGACCGAGAAGAGCCTGAAGGAGTACGGCGACAAGATCCCCGCCGAGAAGAAGCAACCCATCGAGGATGCCCTCACGCGCCTGAAGGACGCCCACAAGGCCCAGGACGTCGAGGCCTGTGAGAAACTGATGGGTGAACTGAACAACGCCTTCCAGGCCGCCAGCCAGGAGATGTACAACGCCGCCCAGCAGGCCCAGGCCAACGGCGGCGCCCAAGGAGCCAACACCTCTTCCACAAGCGACCAAGAAGTGACCGATGTGGATTTCGAGGAGGTGAAAAAGTAAAGAACCGCGATCGGCGATCAGCGAGATCGGAAAGCCAAAGCCCCCGTCATTGAGGAACCATCCTGCAATGACGGGGGCTTGCGCTTGGTTGACCTAGCGAGCCTGTGTGACCAGAGGCTTCAATTCATGCACCTTGCCATCCACGTACGCCTCCACGAACCGGGCCTGACCAACGTTGTCGAAGTAGGACCATTCCCCTACCCGCTCGGAATCCATCCGGTTCGGATCGTAGCGGACCAGCCCCTTGCAGCGCACCTGCCCGTCAGGCCAATATTCAGCCTGTTCCAAGGTCGCCGTGCGCTTGTCCACCAAGCGTAAGGTGCTGATGGGCTTGCCGTCGGGGCGGTACAGGTCCATGCGGATATAATACGGTTCGGTCCGGTGCTTCTCCTCCGCGTAGCGCAACTGCCCGTTGGCATAGTGCTCCTCGTGGATGAGCGGATCGCCGTTGAAGTAGCGCGTCTCCGACCGGAGCTGCTCGTTCGCGTGGTAGGTGCGCAGCTGGCTCTTCACGTTGTCCAGCACCTTGAACTCACGTTCCACGGTCCCATCGGGGAAGAAGTTGCGGTACGTGATGAGCTGGCCATCCTGGTAATAGCCTCGATGAAGAAGCTGACCGCCCGGGTGCCTGTCCTCCACCCAGCCGTTGCAGGCGTACCCCTGACAGCGACGGACGGAGTCGCCCCCTGCGGCACGCACCAGGTCCTCATAGGGGTCCACAGGAGCATCGGGCTCCTCCCCGGGAAGGCTTACCAGTTCATCGTGGGCCAGGATCTCAGCATCGGTTTGGGCCATTAGCCGCGCGGAAGCCAGCACGGTGAGGCAAAGAGCAAGGATCGGTAACGTGCGCATGGCTGTTCCTACGGCCCCGTCACCGCCCGGGTTGCGGTGCGCCGGGCGCGGGCGGTCCGGCTGCCGAACCGTTCACCCCGTTCGGTCAAGGTTCCTATCGTTGGGGGAATGGAATTAACGGAACACTTGCCTTTTGTTGGCCCACTCGATACATTGCTCCTCCAACCAACACCCCGTCGTTCAAAAGAACAGCTCCAACCCCTTACCGACCGTCCGTTCCCCGCATGTGTACGTGGTGGGGACCGTGTGAAGGAACACATGCCAGGCGGTTCGCTCCGGCGAACGACCTTACCCTCGGATGGCAGCCCGAAGCTGACCGACCCACCCATCAACCAAAACCAACATCATGAATCGAACGATACGCGCCCTGATCCAATCAGGGCTATTCGTGTCAGCGATGCTGCTCATGAGTTCAGCCGCCATGGGGCAGTGCTTGAACTCATCGCAGTATGGCTCGGCCACAGCCAGCGCCACCACAGGCGTTTCCGTGACGATCAGTACGTGCAGCTACGCGGGTGAATACTCCGTGGTGAGCGGGATCATCGCTGGCAATTCCTACACGTTCACCTCCACCTCGGGTTACGTCACCGTGCGGGAAGGCTCATACAATGGAACGGTTCTGGGCTACGGTGCCTCCCCGCTCACCATTGTGGCCCCGAACGCGGTAACGCTATACCCGCACTGGAACCTGAACGCGGCGTGCGGAACGCAGAGCAGCTGCTTCACGACCACGGTGCTCAACAACGGAGCGGCCAGTGCCTGTTCGGGCACTCCCGCACCCGGCAACACCACGGGTCCCGCAGCTGCATGCACCGGCACGGCGTTCGTGCTCGGCCTGCAGACCCCTCCCACCGGTTCAGGTCTGACCTACCAATGGGAAAGCTCCTTGAACGGCAGCACCTGGGCGCCCATCGGCGGTGCCACCTCGGCCACCTACAGCGCCACCCAGAGCGTGGCCACCTACTACCACTGCCTGGTGACCTGCTCCGGCAACACGGGGACGTCGAACAGCTTGTATGTGACGATGAACCCCTTCTACAATTGCTACTGCGGGTCCATTCCGACCTACACGGGTGATGAGGAGATCCTTGGCGTGACCCTCGGTGGTGGTAGCAACACCTCCACCTGTTCCACCACGGCCCCTGGTCCTGGTTCGGTCAACCAGCGTTATTCGAATTACCTGACCAGCGCGCCGCTCAGCTCGGTGATGCAGGGCACCTCGGTGCCCATCACCCTCAACCTGGGCACCTGCGGTGGCAACTACAACCGCGCCGCGAAAGTGTGGATCGACTGGGACCAGAACGGTGTGTTCAACGACCCCAGCGAACTGGCCTACAGCACAGGCGATATCGCCAGTACCACGTTAAACCCGACCACCAACAGTGGGACCGTGCTCGTTCCCTTGTCCGCCGTGGTGGGCAATACGGGCATGCGGGTTTCCTATTACGAGACCTCTGCTGCGTCCATCACCCCCTGCTACAACGGAACTTGGGGTGAAGTGGAGGATTACCTGGTCACGGTGACGCAATCGAGCGGCTGCACGGACCCTCCTGCGGCCGGCACGATCGCGGTGAACACCACGAGCGCCTGCGCGGGCAGCGCCCTCAACTTCAGTTCTTCCGGTGTTGGCACCGGCCTGGGCATCGCCTACCAATGGGAAAGCTCCCTGAACGGTGTGACCTGGAACCCGATCAGCGGGGCCACCACGCCCTTCTACAGCACCACGGTGAGCGGTTCCAACTACTACCGCCTGGGCACCAGCTGCAGCGGTGGCACCACCGTGTACTCCAACGTGCTCCAGGTAACTCAGTTGCCCGGCACGCAGTGTTACTGCATCCCGTCCACGGTGTACGGTTGCTCGGACCAGGACCTGATCGCCGCGGTGCAGTTGAACACCCTGAACAACATTTCGGGCAGCACCTGTCCCAGCGGTACCACCGGTTATTCCGACTACACGACCGACCCGCTGCTCACCACGACGCTTCAGGCCGGTGGTTCGTACACCTGCACGATCACTTCGGGCTACTACAGCGAGGGCTACGCCGCTTGGATCGACTACAACGATGACGGCCTGTTCTCCCTGAGCGAGCGCATCGGCTACTCCAACGGCCAGATCGGCAACAACAGCACCGCCTCCTTCCCGGTGGTGCTGAGCTGCGCTCCCCCCGTGGGCACACACCGCCTGCGCGTGCGCTGCATGTACGCCACCAACGGCATCAACGTGGACCCCTGCGTGGCCAATTTCTACGGCGAAGTGGAGGACTACGTGATCACTGTGTCACAGGCCGATCCCTGTCCCGCTCCGAACAACCTGACCGTGAGCACCTACACGCTCACCACGGCCACGCTGACCTGGAACGTGGGCTGCGTGGAGACCGCGTGGGAGGTGGAATACGGTCCGCAGGGTTTCACGCCCGGTACGGGGACGGTGATCCCGGCCACCAGCACCACGGCCACCATCTCCGGTCTTTCCACCGGCGTGACCTATCAGGCGTATGTGCGTGCGAACTGCAACGCCAACGGCATCAGCATCAACAGCCTGCCGGTGAGCTTCACCCCGGGCTATTGCCTGCCGGCCAATCCGTTGTACAACAGCACGAGCTTCGGCTACTACTGTACGAACAACGTGACCCTCGGTGCCACGCTGAACAACACCACGGGCACAGGCTGCACGCTGCCATCCTACCACGCCTACACCGGCGCGGGGAACACCGCGAACCTGGCGCAGGGTGAGACCTACAACCTGACGGTGACCACGGACGCCTATGCGCTGGCCTACGTGTGGTTCGATTGGAACTTCAATGGCACCTTCGATGCCAGCGAGTTCACCCAGGTCGTTGGCAACAACGGTGGCACCGCCACGGTGGCGATCACCGTACCGTTCTCGGCCAACCTCGGCCTGATCGGTATGCGCGTTCGCAGTGAATACTACGGGTACGGTGTTGGTTCCGGCAGCGCGTGCAGCCAGTACTACTATGGGGAGACGGAGGACTACTTCGTGACGATCACCCCGGCCCCGCCCTGCCCCACGCCTGTGGCCACCTTGGGTACCGTGCTCTCCAGCACCGCTGTGGTGAACTGGACCTGCAACAGCCCGAGCTGCACCGGCACCTATTACGTTGAGTACGGCGCTCCCGGCTTCACGCCAGGTACCGGCAGCACGATCGGCGGTGGCATCGCCTTGCTGGGACCCTTCAGCACGGCCCCCGGCACCACCACCATCAGCGGCCTCACCAGCAACACGGCCTACCAGGTTTACATGCGCCAGGATTGCTCGAACTCCAGCAACGGCTCGAGCAACAACAACGGCCCGCTCAACTTCACCACGAAGCCGGGCTGCGGCGATCCGTTCTACGACAGCGGTGGAGCGGTGAACACCTACAACAACAACGAGAACATCGTGACCACCCTGTGCCCGACCAATTCGGGCGATCTGGTGACGGTGACCTTCAGCGCGTTCAACACGGAGTCCAACTGGGACCCCCTCTACGTCTTCAATGGTCCCACCACGGCCAGTGCGATGTTCGCCAGCACGAACGCCGCCCCGTACGGTAACAACGTGTACGGCTCCGGCGGTTGGTGGGGTGCCGTGGCCCCTGGCCCCTTCACCTCCTCCGACGCGAGCGGCTGCCTCACCTTCGCCTTCACCAGCGACGGTTCGGGCACTTACGCGGGTTGGACGGCGAGCATCACTTGCGCACCGCCCCCGCCCTGTGTAACGCCCACCGGGGTGAGCGCAACGGCCATGGGCAGCACCTCCGGCATGGTATCCTGGAACTGCGCACCGTCCGCCATCCCTGGTGTTGACTGCGGCGGTACCTACATCATCGAGTACGGTCCCGTGGGCTTCACCCCGGGCACCGGTGCGAGCGCCGGCGGCGGTACCGTGGTCACGGCCTCAAGTTCACCGGTCATCATCACCGGCCTGGTGAGCGGTACGGCCTACCAGGTGTACGTGCGCCAGAACTGCGACGGCCTGGGTGTGGAGTTCTCCCCGAACTGTGCGAACCCTGCGGTGTTCACCACCACCCCGAGCTGCGGCAACAACTGGTACGATTCCGGTGGAGCCGGTGGCAACTATGGCGACAACGAGAACAACGTCACGACCTTCTGCCCGGACAATGCCGGCGACAAGATCCTGATGCAGTTCAGCTCGTTCGATACCGAGAGCAGCTGGGACCCCCTCTACATCTACGATGGACCCTCGACCGCTTCGCCCAAGATCGCCACGGCCAACGGGGCGCCCTTCGGCAACAACGTGTACGGAACCGGCGGCTGGTGGGGCACGACCCTGCCCACCAACATCGGTACGGCCGGCATGGTGCTGGCGACCAACGCGAGCGGCTGCCTCACCTTCGCCTTCACCAGCGATGGATCCTTCAACTACAGCGGCTGGGCCGCGACCATCAATTGTGTGACGCCCAACTTCACCTGCGGCCAGGCCACTGCCATCGCCTGCGGTGAGACCAAGTTCGGCTACACCATCGGAGGTCCGAACAGCCTGCCCTCGAGCGATTGCGCCTACAACGGTCTGCCGAACGCCGGCGGCGTGAGCTGGTGGAGCTACACGGCCACGTCCGACAACGATGTGGTGATGAGCACGTGCAGCCAGGCCGGGTTCGACACCCGCATCAGCGTGTTCCGCCCCCTTCCCGATTGCTCCAACCTGGAGTGCGTGGGTGGCGTGGACAACCTGTCGGGCTGCCCGAGCGGAAGCACCGAGATGACCTTCAAGGCCCTGACCGGCGAGACCTACTACATCGCCGTGCATGGTGCCGGCGGTGCCGAAGGCACCTTCAACCTGAGCGCGTTCTGCGCCCCGGTATGCAGCCCTGGTGTGACCAATGACCGTTGCGCCGATGCGACCGCCATCACCGCCGCCCTTACCGGCAGCGGCGTGGAGACCATGCAGGACAACGGTTGTGCCTATGTGGATGGCCCCACCTCGCTCTCGGGCGCGTTCCCGGTGCAGGGAGTGTGGTTCAGCTTCAACAGCGGCCTGAACGCCGAGCACGACCTCTACCTCGCCACCACGGCCCAGAACCCGATGTACACGACCACGGCCATCAGCTACGCCCTGTACGACGGGGCCTGCACCAGCCAGGGCGCATCGAGCGAAGTGGCCGCCGGCAACGGTGGTGGCTGGCATAGCCTGTCGCTGACCCCGAACACGGACTATCGCCTGCTGGTGTACAACACCGGTGGTGTGGGCGTGGAGGGCACCTTCGGCCTCAAGCTGGAGCGCCCGGCCATCTACGATGCCTCCATCAGCGAGGTACGAGACCCGAACGGTCTGCTGTGCGACACCAAGTTCAACCCGATCGTGCGCCTGAAGAACCTGGGCGAGGCTACCCTCACTTCGGTGAAGATGAGCGTGCAGATCGATGGTGGCGCTCCGGTGTACGTGTACGACTGGGTCGGTTCGCTGGCCTACGGTGACAGCGCCGATGTGGTGCTTCCCTTGGTATCCTCGCCCACGGGTACGCATACCCTGACGGTGAGCACCAGCAACCCGAACGCCACGAACGACGAGATCACCACCAACGACGGCGCGAGCAGCGTGTACAACGCCAGCGGTCAAACGCTGAAAGTGCGCATCAACACCGACAACGATGGTTCCCAGACCACCTGGGCGATCTTCGATGGCAGCTTCAACCTGGAGGCCAGCGGTGGACCCTATGCGAACAACAGCACGATCGTGAACACGCTCTGTCTGAGCACCACCTTCGGCAACCTGTGGTACTTCTTCCTGTTCGACAGCTTCGGTGATGGCATCTGCTGCGCGAACGGGAACGGTAGCTGGGCGCTGCTTGACCGCTTCGATCAAGTGGTACTGCAGGACAACGGTCAATTCACCACGCAGTCGCCGAACCCGGCTCCGCTCACCCCGGCCTACTTCGGCCACGAGGTGCTGCTGCCCCTGGGTCCGGTGAAGCCGTCCAATGGCGAGTGCGGTGTGTATGACAACCTGCTGCAGAACAAGGTGTTCGTGAGCCCGGTGGGTGGTGTCACCAACTACCAGTACGAGTTCAGCAACCCCGACGCCGGTTTCCGCCGCCGTGTGGCCGTTGCCCGCAACTACGTGCAGTTCACCGACATGCAGACCAACCCGCTCAGCCTGGGCGTGACCTACTTCATGCGTGT
>JBGAGX010000017.1:0-79475 GCA_044226515.1 Flavobacteriales bacterium
GCAGGGGCAGGGGCAGGGGCAGGGGCAAGGGCAAGGGCAGGGGCAGGGGCAGGATGTCACGAACGCTTGCCGCAGTACTTCTCGGGGTGTTCGATCATATCGCCGAGCATGCGTCCGACTTCTTCGGAGATCTCCTGTATTGGTGCTATGTCCGTTCCTGATACATGACCACAGGCAACGGCGTGCTCAAGCCAGACCTGGGTCTCTGTGTTCTCACCATCAGCGTCGGTCATCTTCGCGACGAAATGGGCCGGGTAGCGCTTCTTTCGGTACCCTTCGGCGTACTGGGCTGAGACCGACCGGGATGATCGCCTTACTTGATCGGTCAATGCGTATTTCTCCTCAGCAGGAAAGCGCTTGCTAAGAACGAAGACGATGCGTGCCATCTCAAAGGCCTTCTTGTACACCATCATGTCCCGGAACCCGCCCATGGTCTGGTATTTTCCTCGAAGCTAGTAGGGCTTCACCGGCGTTCCTGCTCCTGCCCTTGCTCCTGCCCCTGGTTTTCACGCATTGAGCGTGATCCTGAACGTCGTCCCTTTCCCCGGGGTGCTTCGTTTCACGAAGATGTGCCCGCCGTGGTACTGCTCGATGATGCGCTTGCTGAGCGAGAGACCGAGGCCCCATCCGCGTTTCTTGGTGGTGAAGCCCGGACGGAACACGGTGCGGAACTGCGAGGGCGGCATGCCCTTTCCGGTGTCGGTCACATCCACGTGCACCTCGGGTCCTTCGGGGATTATCTCGATCGTGACGCTGCCCTGGCCCTCCATGGCGTCGATGGCGTTGCGCACCAGATTCTCGATCACCCAGCTGAAGAGGGGACGGTTCAGCGGCACCAGGCGCTCGGGGTCGGCCGGGGCGAGGACCTCGATGTGCGCGCGGGCGGGCAGGCGCGGACGCAGGTAGAGCACGGTGGCGCGCAGGGTGTGGTAGAGCTTCTCAGGCACGAGGTCGGGGGCGGACCCGATCTTGCTGAAGCGCTCGGTGATCACCTCCAGCCGGTCCACGTCCTTGCGCATCTCGTTGAGCGCCGTGGGGTCCATGTCGCGGCCCTTGAGCACCTCCATCCAGCCCATGAGCGAGCTCAGCGGTGTGCCCAGCTGGTGCGCGGTCTCCTTGGCCATGCCCACCCACACCTGGTTCTGCTCGGCGTTGCGGAACAGGCTGAAGAGCGCGTAGCTCACCAGCAGGAAGAGGCCGATGATCACGAGCTGCACATAGGGGAAGTAGCGCAGCTGGGTGATCACGCGGCTCTCCTCGTACAGGATCCAGTTGCGGCCGCGGCCGGCGAGGCTTACCGCGATGGGCGGATTGTTGGCCGCCATCTCCACGATGCGCAGCTTCAATCTCGCGGCATCGTTGAGCACCTCGGGCTCGATGTTGCTGGCCTCGAGGACGCGGGTGCGGCTGCTGTCCGTGTAGATCACCGGCACGCTGGCGGCGTTCATCACCGTTTCGCTGATGAAGCTGCGGATGATGCCGTCCATCACCTGCTGCAGTTCGGTCACGAGCTTGCTGTCCTGGTAGTGCAGGAACTGCTTCTGCGAGCCGTACACGTTGATGGTGATGGGGGTGTGCAGGCTGTCCATGGCGAGCACCTCGCGGCGCAGGGCGAGGGTGTCCAGCACCAGCAGGCTGTCCAGGTTGCGCGTCTGCCCGATGCGTCCCTTCTCGTCCGTGATCACCACGGGGATGGTGGTGTTGTCGCTGATCACCTTGAGGTAGAAGCTGAGGTCGCCCAGGTCGCCGCTCACCAACCGGTCGGTGGCCTCGGCCCACAGCTCCACCTTCTTGCGCTCCTCGTCGCGCAGGCGCACGAAGAGGCTGTCGGTGTAGTTCACGAGCTGGGCGCGGTTCTTCACGGCCTCGGCCCACAGCTGCACCTTCTGGCGTTCCTCCGCGCGGATCTTGTTCACGATGCGGCTGCTGTACCACAACGAGGCCCCCACGATCAGCAGGGCCACCGCGGCGAGCACGAGCTTCCAGCGTTGCTTGCGGGAGTAGAGGTCCACGGGGTGAAGATCGGGATAAGATGAGGATGGCCGCAGAGGCGCAGGGGCGCAGAGAAATGCATGCCAGGAGATACCTGAAGGTCCGCTCCGCGCTTGTGCGCGGCGGCCGTATCGTATGCTCCACGCCTCCGCGTCCCTGCGTTCGCCTCGCTCCGCTACTCCTCCTCGATCGTGATCACCGGCCTCCCCTCCTCCTCGTTCAGCAGACGGCCCAGGCCCTTGCGCTTCTTCGGGGGCGGTGCCACCTGGGTGGTGGTGCTGTCGGTGCCCCAATCGACCGAGAACACGGGCTGGTCGGTCCCCGTGGTGCCGGTGCGCTCCCCCGGCGCCTTGCCGAACTCCTCGCGCAGGATGGTCTTCAGCGTGGCGCTCTCCTCCTTCAGCTTCTGCTTGCGCCGCGCGGCGGCCATGGCCCCGTCGTTGGCGAACTGCGGGTCGGTGGTGGTGCCGTACATGTGCAGGAACACGCGCATGCCGGTGCCGTCGTCCACCACCGGACCGAACTCGTCCTGCCCTTCGCTCTTGCGGAACAGGTCGGCCAGCCGGAAGTTGAGGTGGTGGTCGATGCCGCCATCGAAGGTCTGCGAGCCGCTCACCTCGATGTCCATGGCGCTGCTGTGCACCACCATGGCGGGGATGTGCACCGTGCGGTTCCGGATCTCGATCTGGTTCTCCAGGTCGCTGAAGGTGACGTGCGCCAACCGTTTCCGCAGCTCATCGGTGTCCACGAAGGGCGCCACCACCTTCTGGCCCTTCAGGTAGTCGGCCACCTCCATCAGCGGTTGATGACCGACGAGCTCACCCTTGTTGATGCCCAGGTCGAGCACACAGACCAGGCGGTCCTGGTCCAGGGTCAGCGATGGGCTCAATGGCGCGGCGAAGGCGATCTGCGCGTGGGTGGTCCCCTTCAGGTGCCGGTGGCCGATGAAGGTCTGCCCGAAGTCCTGGAACTCCTTGAACAGCGCGCTCACGTCCATGTCCTTCACCGTGGCGGTGATGGCCAGGGGATAGCTGCGGGCGTCGCGGGCATCGAGCTCCAGCTCGGCGAGCACTGCGCCGCCGGCGGTGTTGAAGGTGAGCGGTGCGGCGCGCAGCACACGGTCGTGCAGGCGCAGCTTCGTGTGGATGGCCTCGGCTCGGAAGTCCTCGAAGGCGAGCTGCGCCACATCGGCCTGCAGGTCCACATCGATGAGGGCGGGCAGCACCAGCGCATAGTCGGTGCCCTGGGCTCCGCCCTCCTCGTGCAGCAGCGCGGCCAGATCGATGCCGGGGCTGTTGAGCTTGGCGGTGATGGCCAGGCGCTGGTCGGGGAAGAGCAGGTAGGGCATCAGGTTGCCGAGCGTGCCGCTCAGCTCCAGCGGTTGGCCCTGCACCTGCGCCTTCAGCCCGCGCACGGTGGCATCGTTGCCTTTCAGGGCCAGCTCGGCGTTCAGTTCGGAGAGGCGGTGCCGTACGCCTTTCAGCTTCAGGCTGGCGTCGGTGAGGCGGGCGTTGCCGGCCATGGTGAGCGCACGCAGGTCGGTGGCGCGGATGTCAGCGACGTCGCGGAGCTTGCCGCTGGCGTGCACCTCGCCCAGCAGCGCGCCCTGCACCTGTTCCAGCGTGTCCACCTGGGCGAAGCGTAGCAGGTCGGCCAGCGCGATGTTGGCCTTCATGTCGAGCTTCACCTTGGCGTTGGTGATGCCCTGCAGGTCGAGCGCACCGCTCACGGTGCCGCTGGCGGTGCGGGCGCTGAAGCCCTTCACCACGAGCTTGCTGGGCGTACCGTCCGGACGCAGGTCCACCGCGAACTCGCCGTTGATGGCCTTGAACACCGTGCCGCTGCGCTGCTCCTTCATGCGCCCGTCGCGCACCTTCAGGCCTGCGCTGAGGCTGGGGCCGGTGGCGATGGGTCCGCGGTAGTGAAGGGCCAGGTCGGCCTCGCCGTCGATGCCGTAGCGCTGCAGCCGCTTCACCGCGGCCTCGGGGAGCAGGGCCACCACGTCGGCCAGCTGAAGGCCCAGGCCATTGGCCTTCAGGTCCAGTGCCTCGCCGTTCGTGCCGGGCACCACGTCGAGGGTCACGTTCAAGGGCACATCGTTGGTGAGCACCTCGCCCTGGGTGATGCGGAAGGCACCATCGGCGCCGCCCCATTCGAGCTGCAGCGCGAGCTGTCCGCTGCGGTCGTTCAGCACGGTGCGGCCCTTGTCCGACCAACGCACCAGCTCCACCGGACCCCGCAGCCGGGCGGTGCTGCCGGCGTCCTCGAAGCGGCCGCTCAGGGTCACGTCGGGTGTGCGCGCGAGGATCTCCAACCGGCTGCGGGCGTCGCGGTAGCGCACCACCAGGTCGTCGAAGCTCACCTTGTTCAGCGCGAAGGCGGTGGAGGCGGTGCTGCTGCTGTCGCTCTTCCAGATCCGCCAGTTGCCCTCCCCGTGCGCGTCCAGGCCGGGGAAGAGCCGCACGCCCTGGCCGTGCACCTGTTTCACGGTGTGGTCGCCGCTGAGCAGGTCGAACAGCCCGAACTCCAGGTAGAGGTCGTCGGCGTAGAGCAGGGTGTCTGCGGGCACGCTGTCGGTGCGCACTTCCAGGGCCATCACGTGGCGCAGGCGGAGGCTGGCCTGCGGGAAGCGGCGCAGCAGGGTGAGCTCCATGCCCTCCACCTGCACCGGGGTGCGCAGGTGGGTGTTCAGTTCGTTGCGCAGCGCATCGAGCACCTCATCCTCGTACACGTAGGCCAGGCCCACCAGGGCGCCGAACAACAGCACGACCACCCCCACGGAGACCAGGAGCACCTTGCGGAGCTTGCGCAGTACAGGCACGATGCGCAAAGTATCCCGCATGTGCAAGGCCCTGACCTTCAAGGAAGCCCGTTCGTTCACAGCCGCGTGTTAGGCCAATAACGTGCCGGGTCAGGGATGCAGTGCACCGGGAGGGACCTCGCGGTCGAGAACGCTCCAGCGGTCCGGCGGAGGCGCTTCACCGCACCGTCCACTTCGCAACGGCGGCGAGGGCGGCGGCCTTGTCCTCCCAACCGAGGGCCTGGGCTGGCTGTGCGGCATCGTAGTGGGTGAACCACTCCTCCACCAGGGAGAGCGCGCGGGGGTAGCGGTCGCGCAGGTCGGGCAGGTCGTGCACGGGCAGAATGCGCAGGGCCGGATCGTACGGTACGGCGATGACCTTGTCGTCGCGCAGACCGCCGTCCAGCAGCTTCAGCACGGCAACGGGGATCACGGCCATGAGGGTGCCGGGGGGAACATAGTCCGAGAGCACGAGCACATCGAGCGGATGCCCGTCGCCGCCCTGCGCGGGGTCCATGCACGTGCCGGGCACGAAACCGTAGTTGCCGGGGTAGGGCAGGAATTCGATGCGACGTGGCTTGCCGTCGTGCATCACGGGCACGATGGTGCCGCTCGCGGGGTCGTAGGCCTGCTTCATGCTGGTGCCGGCGCTGATCTCGATCACCGCGTGGAGCACACCGCCGTGCATGAAGGGGGGCAGGGTGTGCAGGTGTTTCATGGGGCCGAGCGTGGTCCGGGCGCGGCTTCGCGCTGCAAGGCGGCGAACCAGCCGAAGGGGTCGCGTACGGCGGCGAAGGCATGGCGGTCGTCGCCTGTGCCGGGCTTCCCCAGCCAGGCGCGCAGCCGGGCGCTCCATGCAGCGGGCTCCCGCAGGCGCAGCGGCGTACGCAGCACCAGCGCGTTCCGCAGGTCGTTGTGGCGCACGATGATCATGGGCACGTAGCCCATGCCGATGAGCGGCCTCAGCGCCTCCTCGGCGAGCCGCGTCAGCTCCTCCACCGAGCAGGTGTGCCAGAGGCCACCCCGCAGACGCTGTTCCACGGAGCAGAAGGCCGCGTGATGGGCATGGCTCACCGTCTCCACCCGCACCACGATGTTGGAGCGCGCGCACCGGGCGGCGTTGCGTCGCAGGAGGCGCAGGTGGGCGATGCTCGGCGGTGCGGATCGGTCGGTCGGTGGCATGGGGGATGTGATCGTTGAGCCGTTCAGAGCTCGGTGATGAGCAGGCGCACTTCCGCGGCGCTCAGGTTGAGGCGGGTCTGCAGCCTTCGGGTAAGGTCGGCCTCGCCGTTCCTCACCATCACCAGGTCCGCGTCGGTGAGCTGGGTGAAGCGCTTGCGGAGCTTCATGCGGAGCGATGCCCAATGGCCGGGTGCGATGCGGAAGATGCCGGGTGGGGTGGCGTGCTTGGGATGGTCCATGGGGAATGGGTGTTGTATCGGTGGCGGTGCGGGGGACCCGGTGGCGACGAACCGCCGGGCCCCCTTCGCGACCGGCGCGGGGGGGCGCCGGACCGCGCGCTCAACCTTGGATCTTGGTGATCAGGTCGCGCACCTCCATCTCACTTTTCCGCAGCCTGATCTGCAGACGACCGCTCAGCTCATCCTCCTTGCCCTCCTCGAAGGCGAGGTCGGCATCGGTGAGCTGGGCGAACTTGTTCCTGAGCTTGAACTTCAGGCCACCCCAGGTGCCGGGGGCGATGCGGAACTGGCCGGTGGGGGCATTGGGTTTCACGGTCTCCATGGTCTTCTGTCTTGTGCGGGGCAAGGGGCCGGTCCGCTCGCTCAGGGCGCTTCGTGCAGGGTCTCGGTTCCCCGCTCGCGGAGCGGGGTGCGGACAGGCGCTGGTGCCCGGGTGGGGCTTGGCGCGTGAACGGGGGACCTGAACGGGCGCCGGGAGCTCAGTTCCCGGGTTCACCTGCCGCTTGTTGATCCTCTTGTCCGGGATCGTAGATGACCAGCGAAGGACTTAAAGCCGTGTTACGCCTTCGGATGAAGACCACCTACAGGTCTTCGGTGGCCCGGAAGCGGTACCGGGCGTGGTGCAAGGTAGGCCGCCACCAAGGCCTTCCGACCGAGGACGAGAACTATAGTTCGGGCCAGTTATGCGCTCGGTAAAGCCTCACCGCGCGAGTTTCCCGTGCTGAAGAGGTTGAGGCTCCGGGTTACTCATCCCCGAACTGCTGCCCGCGCAACCTGCCCCCGCCGCGCTCGGCCTTGGTGGCCTTGGCGGGTTCCTTCAGGCGCTGCAGGAAGGTAAGCTCCTTGTCGGTGAGGTGGCGCCAGTGGCCGCGGGGCAGGTCCTTCTTGGTGAGGCCGGCGAAGACCACGCGGTCCAGCTTCACCACCTCGTAGCCCAGGGCCTCGAACATGCGGCGCACGATGCGGTTGCGGCCCATGTGCAGCTTGATGCCCACCTCGCGCTTGCTATCGGCCAGGCGCTGCAGGTCCTGCGCGCTGATGTTCTTGTCGAGCGTGGCGTGGTAGATCTTCTCGGCACCGTGGCTGGGGTGCGTCAGCTTCTTGGCCAGGTCGCCGTCGTTGGTGAGCAGGATCAGGCCGGTGGTGTTGCGGTCCAGGCGGCCCACGGGGTACAGGCGCTCGGTGCAGGCGTTGCGGATCAGGTCCATCACCGTGTGGCGCTCGCGCGGGTCGTCGGTGGTGGTGATGGTGTCCTTGGGCTTGTTCAGCAGCACGTAGCGCTTCTGCTCCATGCTCAGCTTCTGCCCGCCGAAGTGCACCACATCGTCGGGCTTGATGCGTGTGCCGAGCTCGGTCACCACCTTGCCGTTCACGGTCACCGCGCCGCTGGTGATGAGCTCATCGGCCTCGCGGCGGCTGCCCACACCGGCCTGTGCGAGGTAGCGGTTCAGGCGCACCAGGCCCTCGTTCGCCGGGTTGGGCAGGCTGAAGCGTTGGCTGCGTTCGCCCTTTCGGTAAGGCTTGCGGGCGTCGGGATCATCAGGCCGGTACTCGCGTCGGTCCTTGGGCGGACCCGAGGGGCGGTCGCCGTAGCGGCCCCGGTCGTTGCTGCGGCCGTAGGGGCGCTCACCGGACCTTGACCCGGCATCGCGGCGGTCGTAGCTGCGTGGCGCGCTGCGGCGCGGCCCATCCTCCGAAGCCCGGCCTCGGGCCGAAGCGGGTCGCTCATCGCCTTCCGAGCGGCCACGATAGGGACGTGCGGGACGGTCTCCGCGGTCGCTGCTGCGGCGCTGGGGCCGGTCCTCCTCGGCGCGGGGGCGGCGAGCGGGACGTTCATCGCCTCCTTCCGCGCGGCCCCGGTATGGACGTGCAGGCCTGTTCTCCGAAGCCCGGCCTCGGGCGAAGGAGGGGCGTTCGTCGCCGCCTTCATCCCGTCCGCGGTAAGGGCGCGCGGGCCGTTCGTCGCTTCGGGGGCTGCGGCGGGGACGGTCATCGGCGCGTTCGTCGCGACCGCGGTAAGGCCGTGCCGGTCGGTCTCCACGGTCGCTGCGGCGCGGGCGCTCGTCGGATCGTTCGGAACGTCCGCGGTACGGGCGGTCGTCGCGGTCGCCGGTACGGGGAGCGCTGCGGGGCCTGTCCTCCGAAGCCCTGCCTCGGGCGTAGGAGGGGCGTTCCTCCTCGTTGCGCGGCTCCTCCCCGCGGAACTCGCGGCGCCAGGCATCGTCCTGGGCCTTGGCGTCGTCGCCGGGCTTGCGGGTGCGGGGGCGGCGCTCGCCGGGTTTGCGGTCGCCGGCGGCCTTGGGGCGCTTGCCCTTGCCGGATCCTTTGCGGTCAGCGGTGCTCATCGAGGGTGGGGTAGAAGGCGTCGGGGATGTGGAGGATGGCGGGTTCACGGGGCCCGAGGGTCACGCTTACCACGTCGAACCGCAGCTCCAGGTCGGTACCGGTGGTGGCGATGAGGGCGTCGGCGGCGCGGAGCAGCTTGCGGGCCTTGGCGGGGCCTACCGCCTCCTCGGGATGGCCGAAGCGGTCGGTGGAGCGGGTCTTCACCTCCACCACCACCAGAAAACGGCCGTCGCGCGCCACGATGTCGAGCTCGTCGTGGCCGTGGCGCCAGTTGCGGTGCAGGATGGTGAAGCCCTTGCGCTCCAGGTGCTGGCACGCGAGTTGCTCCCCCAGGGCGCCGGTGCGAAGGTGTTCAGCCATGAAAACAACCGGACCCTGTGTGTAACCCGTCGAAGCCAGGGACCGTTGAAGGGTCGAAGTTGAGGATCTTTCGGCCACACACACCAAGCGACCGGTCCATCGACCAACATCACCGAACGATGAAACGCTTCCTCTCATCCCTCGCCCTGCTCGGCACCGTCACCCTGGCGAACGCTCAGGCCTTCGAGGGCATCATCGAGTTCACGAAGACCACCGGTCCCGTGATCACCAACTACAAGTACTACGTGAAGGGTGATCACATCCGTGTCGAGGAGATCAGCGCCCGTGGCGATGTGCAGGGCATCATGCTGGTGGACACCCGCGACCGCACGGTGATCGCCCTGAGCCCCGACCGCAAGCTCTACATGGACGTGCCCAACATGCGCCTGCCCAAGGACGTGGAGACCGAGGTGAAGAAGACCGGCGAGATGAAGGACATGGCCGGCTACAAGTGCGAGAAGTGGGTGGTGAAGAGCGCCAAGGAGGACCGCGTCCTCACCTATTGGGTGGCCAACGACGAGTTCACCTTCTTCGTGCCCCTGCTGGAAACGCTGAACCGCAAGGATGAGCAGGCCGTGTTCTTCCTGGAGATCAAGGATGCCAAGGGCGTGTTCCCCATGCTGGGCGTGGAGAACAAGCTGGACGGCGCCGAGGTGAGCAAGCTCGAGGTGACGAGGATCACCAAGGGTGTGCAGAAGCCCGCGCTGTTCGAGATCCCCGCCGGGTACAACAAGTTCGAGCGGAACTAATGCGGCCGCAAAGGTGCTCAGGCGCAGAGAACGTCTCTTTTTACTGACGTTCCCCCTTCGAAGCTCAGCGTTGCACCGGAAGCGGTGGCGCTGAGCTTCGGCTTTTCAGCCTTTCACGAATGTCACTCCGGGTTCGACCCGGAGTCGCGTGGATCTCCACCGCTCATTGGGCGACACCGGCTCAGGGCCGGAGTGGCAGCGCGGAATGGCTCATACGTTGGACCGACCACCGAACGCCAGCGTGGCACCTTCCGCGGTCACAGTGAGCCATGCGTTCTCGCCGAATCGCAGCGCCCGGTTATCGTCGATGTGGCCAGCAGGGAAGCCGAAGCACACGGGGTAGGTGGTGTCGCCCAGGGCATCGGCGATGATCTGCTCGGCGGTCCTGCCGAAGGGGTCCTCGGGGTTCTTGTCGCGCATGTCGCTCAGGCCGCCCACGACCAGACCCGCCAGGCCCTTGAACCAGCCCGCCAGCCGCAGGTTCTGCACCATGCGGTCCATGTGGTAGAGCAGCTCGTCCAGGTCCTCGAGGAAGAGGATCTTGCCACGCGGGTCGATGTCGTAGGGCGTGCCGCGCAGGGCGTAGAGCAGGGAGAGGTTGCCGCCGATGAGGATGCCCTCGCACGTGCCTTCGCGCGGAGTGGCGAGAGATGAGTGGCGAGTAGCGAGTGAAGGTCCTGCAGGACTCGTAACTCGCCACTCGCCACTCGCCACTCCGTATTCCTCCCCGAACAGCGCGGCCCGTAGCGTCTCTCTGCATTCATCCGTCTTCGCCCCGATGTTGAAGGGCATCTGCGCGTGCAGGCTGGCGATGCCGAGGTTGTGGAGCGCGTTGTGCAGCACGGTGATGTCGCTGAAGCCCACGATCCACTTCGGGTCGCGGCGCAGGGCGCTCAGGTCGAGGTGATCGAGCAGGTGCACGGTGCCGTAGCCGCCGCGGGCGCACCAGATGGCACGCACGGAGGGATCATCGAGCGCGGCCTGCAGGTCGGCGGCGCGTTCCTCTGCGGTGCCGGACTGCTGGAAGTGTTTGCGACCGATGCCCGCGCCCAGTTTCACCTTCAGACCCCAGCGCTCGGCCAGCGCGATGCCCTCGCGCAGTTCCTCCGCGGTGATGGCGCGGGCGGTGGGGATGATGGCGATGGTGTCGCCGGGGCGGAGGACGGGCGGGATCAGCATGGACCTTGCGACGCGAAGTTGACCGCGACAGGAGCAGGGGCGCTGGCATGTGGCCTGACATCTGACAACCGCCAACTGTTGATACCCGGTACTTTCGCGGTCCGAAGCGCCAGACACCGTGAAGGACATCGCCCGCCATACCATCACCGCAGCATTGCCCTACGCCAACGGGCCGCTGCACATCGGCCACATCGCCGGGGCCTACCTGCCCGCCGACATCTACGTGCGCAACCTGCGCCAGCGTGGCAAGGAGGTGCTCTTCATCTGCGGCAGCGACGAGCACGGTGCGGCCATCACCATCCGTGCCATGAAGGAGGGCACCACGCCCCGTGCTATCGTGGACAAGTTCCATGCGCTGATGGGCCAGGCCTTCCAGGACTTCGGCATCCACTTCGACATCTACGACCGCACCAGCAGCGACCTGCACCGCGAGACCTCGCAGGGCTTCTTCCTGAAGCTGCTGGAGAACGGCGCCTTCAGCGTGCAGGAGGAGCAGCAGTATTTCGATGAGGAGGCGAAGCAGTTCCTGGCCGACCGCTACATCATGGGCACCTGCCCCACCTGCGGCAACCCCGATGCCTACGGCGACCAGTGCGAGAAGTGCGGCAGCGCCCTCAGCCCCAAGGACCTCATCGACCCGCGCAGCACCCTCAGCGGCGCCAAGCCCGTGCTGAAGCCCACGCAGCACTGGTACCTCAAGATGGACGAGGCCCAGCAATGGGTGGATACCTGGATCAACACCGGCGTGCTCGATGGCGCGCAACACCACGACCCCAAGGAGTGGAAGGCGAGCGTGCTGGGCCAGTGCAACAGCTGGCTGAAGGACGGCCTGCGTCCGCGCGCCATGACGCGCGACCTGGATTGGGGCGTGCCCGTGCCGCTGCCCGGCGCCGAGGGCAAGGTGCTCTACGTGTGGCTCGATGCGCCCATCGGCTACATCAGCGCCACGAAGCGCTGGGCCAAGGAGCACAACACGGATTGGGAGAAATGGTGGAAGTCCAGCGATACCCGTCTGATCCACTTCATCGGCAAGGACAACATCGTCTTCCACGCCATCATCTTCCCGATCCTGCTGAAGCTGCACGGTGGCTACGTGCTGCCGCAGAACGTGCCGGCCAACGAGTTCCTCAACCTGGAGGGACGGAAGATCAGCACCAGCCGCAACTGGGCCGTGTGGCTGCACGAGTACCTGGAGCGCTGGCCGGGGCGACAGGACGAGCTGCGCTATTGCCTGGCCACCATCATCCCCGAGCAGAAGGACAGCGAGTTCACGTGGAAGGACTTCCAGGACAAGAACAACAACGAGCTCGTCTCCATCATCGGCAACTTCGTGCAGCGCGTGTTCGTGCTATGCCACAAGTACTACGACGGCAAGGCACCTGGCGCAGGTGAGAAGCTCGACCAGGATGTGGCCTTGTGGAGCGCGGTGCACGGCAGCGTGGAGGAGGTGGCGAAGCACATCGACCACTTCCGGCTGCGCGATGCGCTGAGCAGCGCCATGAACGTGGCCCGCGCGGGCAACAAGTACCTCAGCGACAGCGAGCCCTGGAAGCTGGAGAAGACCGATCCGGAGCGCACGCGCACGATCCTCGCCAACAGCCTCAACGTGGCAGCGGTGCTCAGCATCGTGCTGGAGCCCTTCCTGCCACACACCACCGCCAAGCTGCGCCGCATGCTGGGCATCGGTGCGCTGCCATGGAGCGAGGCCTTCCGCAGTGACCTGATCGGCGAAGGGCTGGAGTTGGGCAAGCCGGAGCACCTCTTCAAGCCCATCACCGATGCGGAGATCCAGCCGGAGGTCGATCGCCTGCTCGCGAACGCGCCGGTCGAGGTCGCCCCTGCTCCTGCACCTGGTCCTGCTACTGCCCCTCCGGCGCCCAAGCCGAGCATCACGTTCGACGATTTCGCGAAGCTCGATCTGCGCGTGGGCACCATCGTGGCGGCCGAGCGCGTACCCAAGGCCGACAAGCTGCTGAAGCTGAGCATCGACATCGGTGAGGCGCAGCCGCGCACCGTGGTCAGCGGCATCGCCATGCACTACGCACCGGAGCAACTGCCCGGTCAGCAGGTGGTGCTGGTGGCCAACCTGGAGCCGCGGAAGATGCGCGGGGTGGAGAGCCAGGGCATGGTGCTGATGGCCGAGGATGCGGGCGGCAAGTTGGTGTTCGTGCAGCCGGCCGAAAAGACCGGACCCGGCGGCGAAGTGCGCTGAGGCACCCCGCGGCCGGGTCCTGGAGTGGGTCCGGTTCAGGCGGCCGGAGCCATCTCCTTGGGGTTGGCCCCCCACTTGTTGGTGCCGGGCTGTCCGTCGGTGGCCAGCAGCACCAGAAGCCAGATGGCACCGATGAGGGGGATGAGCACGATCAGCAGGAACCACCCCGACTTGCCCACATCGTGCAGTCGGCGCACAGCGACCGCGAGGCTGGGAACGAGCACGGCCAGGGAATACAGGCCGCTCACGATCCCGCCACCCTGCATGGTGCCACCGCTCATCATGCTATCGATGGCGACGGCCGCGATGGAGAAGAGGATGTTGAACAGCACGAACATCCAGTATTCACGTCGGCGGGAACGACCGCTGAATTCCGCGAAACGTTTCAGCGCAAGCTTGTATTCGTTCATGATGGTGTGGTTTGGTCGGTAAAAGCTAGCATTCCGTTCCGAACCTACCGCTTACGGGCCGGTCAAGCGTTGCGGATGACCGCATGTGCGAGGTGCAGGCGTAGGATCCAGATGCGTGAGCCGTTCGGGTTGGGCTCGTAGCGCTCGAGCACACCGCCCATGCGCGTCCGTTGCCCATCGAACGGGATGGGATCGAACGATGCATCGAAGCGGTACTGCTCGAAGCAGTAGATGGTGGTGGCGTCCTTGTTCGCGGCCACGCTCCGCGCGGTCACCGCATCGTCCTTCACGCTCAGTACGTTCATGTTGAAGCCGACCGACGCTGTGTCCAGCGTGGTTGGGTGGGCTGCCATCCACAGCCGCTTGCCCACGAAACGGTCCACATGCCGGCCGAGCTTCTTGTAGCTCAATTCACCATCGGCCACCAGGGCGCACGCGCTGAGGATGGAGGCGTAGTTCACGATGCCCATCAGGTCGCTGGTGTCCTTCGGATGCGCCTTGATCAGGCGGTCGGCCTCCTGGAACGCATCGTGCCATCGCTCCTTGCCCAGCATTCCGAAGAGGGGAAGCACGTCCTCCCGCGCGAGCGTTTGAGCGCGCAGGTGCAGCGCATGGATCAGCAGGAGCGATAGCAACAGTGTAGTGCGGTACATGAGGCCTGGACGTTGGTGGTGTGAAGCTAGTGGCCTCCTTGACGGGGCTCCCAGCGAGGTTCCGGACGCACGAAGGCCGGGATGATCCCTCATCCCGGCCTTCGGTGAAAGATCATTGGGTCAGCGCGCGCCCGTGAGCACCACGCGGCGCTGCACCAGGTCGCTGCCCAGGCGGGTGCGCAGCACGTAGGTGCCGGCGGTGAAGTGGCCCAGATCGCCCACGAGCTCGCTGTGGCGTCCCGGCTGGCGCTTCGCGTTCAGCAGCTCGGCCACCAGGCGACCGTTGAGGTCGAAGAGCGTCACCTCCACGTTCGCCGCATCTGCAAGGGTGTACTCCACGCGCAGCAGGTCGGTCACCGGATTGGGGTACAGGGCCACGCCGAAGGTGGCGTCCTCCTCGCTGATGCCGGTGGAAACGGCGGGCGTCACCACCTGGCTGCCGACGTAGACATAGTCCCCCACATGCTCATCGCCATCGCCGTTGGCGGCCACACCGGCGAAGTAGAAGGTGACGTTGCCGACGTTGGTGGCGGGTGCCACCCAGTCGAAGGCGAAGACCTTGGAGTTGTTCGAGGCCCCACCGTTGAGGGTGTGCACCACGTTCTTGCGCGAGACCCCGTTCACGGTGGCCGACTTGATCTGCGTGGACGTGTTCGTAATGGTTAGGGTTCCGGCGTTGGTGTTCGTGTTCGTGAGGCACTCCACACCCGTGCCGAAGAGGCTGGTTCCGGTGCGGGCCACCGTGGATGTCATGTGGTACGTGGTGCCGGGCACGTACTCCCAGTTGGTCATGTTGGTGGAGCCCAGGGTGATGGACCCACCGCCGGCGCCCTGGGCGAAGTCGTCGTGGCAATCGATGCAGGTGAGCTCTCCGGGGGAGCCCGTCTTGCCGGCCTTGCCGTTGTCCTCCTGGGTACCGCTGGAAAGCAGGAGAACACCGAGAAGGGTGGAGGAAATGAGCGTGATGTGCTTGAGCATAGGGAAGGGGTCGGAGCGGTCGTGCTCGGGTCGGTATGTGCAAGGCTAGATCGCATTCGATCGTCACTGCAATCCAACACCGATGGAACGGTCACGGTTCGGGACGGAACGGAAGGCGGCCGGAATGAGCAGGCCCGGCTCATCGCCGGGCCTGCGAAGATCGTGTGACGATGGGGTCAGCGCTTCACCAGGCGTTCGGTACGCGTGGCGCCAGCGGTAACGAGCTGCAGGAAGTACACACCGCCGGGTTCGTTGGTGAGGTCCACGGTGTTCACCAGGCCGGTGAAGCGGCCCGCACGCACCACCTTGCCGGTCACGTCCAGCACAGTGTAGCGGTCGCCCGCAGCGGGGGCCATGGGCAGGCGCACCAGGAACAGGCCATCGCCGGGGTTCGGGTACACGGCGAAGGTGCCCGGCCCGGAGCTCGCGAGACCCGTGGCGATGTAGGTGTACGGATCGGAGGTGCTGCTGCAGCCGTTGGCATCGGTCACCGTCACCGTGTAGTCGCCGCTCGTGGCCGTTTCGATGAAGGCATCGGTGGCGCCGGGGAGCGGGTTGCCCTGGTAGTTCCATTGGAAGGCACCGCTTCCGCTGGCGTAGAGCGTGTCACTGCCCTGCGTGATCAGCGGGGTGGGGGGCGGGGCGTTCTCGGCGACGAGCATGGCGTTCGAGGGGTCGCTGGCGCACCCGTTCCCTCCGGTCACCACCACGGTGTAGGACCCGCTGGAGTCGGCCGTGAGGGTCGCGTTGGTCGCGCCGCTGATGGCATTGCCGTCCAGGTACCACGCGTACGTGGCCTGCGGGTCGGCATTGGTGGCATCGAGCACCACGGAGCCTCCATCGCAGAAGGTGGTGTCTCCCTGGGCCGCGATGCCGGCCGTGGGCGCCGTGCCGACCGTGAGCTGGGCATCGGGGGTGGTGTAGCCGCAGCCGGTCTGGGTGTCGGTCACGTACAGTGTGTAGAAGCCCGGCGCCGAGGTGGTGATGGAGGACGTGGTCTCGCCCGGCAGGGTGTTGCCATTGAGCGTCCATTGGTAGCTGAGGGTGGTGACCCCCGATTGGTCGATGCCCGTGATCGTCACGTCCTGGCCCTGGCACGAGGTGTAGGACGCCTGGTCGAGCGTGTGCACGGGGATGGGGTTCACCGCCACGGCGATGTCGTTGCTCTGATCGAAGCCGCAGCTGTTGGCCACCATCACCGCGTAGGTGCCCGATGCGCCCACCAGAAGGTCGGCGCCGGTCGCGCCCTGGAGCGTGTCGCCGTTCAGCAGCCATTGGTAGCTGTAGCTCGGGTCCTGGTCGGCGCTCAGGGTCACGTTCCCGCCATCGCAGAACTGGGTGAGGCCGCCGGCCGTGGCGTTCGCCAGGGGGACGGTGCCGGGTGCGATGGTGATGTCGAAGCCGTTGTCGTTGCCGGTGGTGTTCGGGCTGTTGGCGTTCACCCGGATGCGGTAGCCGTTGCCCGGGGGCGTGTTGGCCGGGATGGTGAAGGTGATGGTGCCCGACTGGGTGGAGGTGACCGTGCCGATGTTCACGGCGTTGGCGAAGCTCCCGCTCGCGTCGCTGAGCTGCGCGGTGAAGACGTTCGCCGGTACCAGGAAGCCACCGGGGTTGTAGGAGCCGTTCTCCTCATAGGTGAGCGTGTAGGTGCCGCCGGCGCAGAAGGTGCTCGCCAGCGGGGCCACCACGTCAATGCTGCGCGGCTCGTCGTAGAACCAGATGTCGGTGACGATCTGGGCGCCGAAGAGCTCGGTGGTGTTGATCTGCAGCACGGGCACGCGCTTGCCCGGCGTGAGCCACTTGTACTCGTGCACCACGGGGCGCGGAATGGCGAAGCCCAGGCCGAGCGTGTCCAGGTTGATGGTGTCGCGGCCGGCGAGCGTGGTGTGCACCCGGAGCGCGTCGAAGGTGCCTGCGGGCGTGGTGATCGAGCCCCAGCCGTCCACATCGTTGCTGCGGGTCTGTGCGTAGCCGTAGTACGCCAGGTTGGGCACGTTGATCTCGTAGGCCGAGCTCGAGGTGCTCTGGTCGCCGTAGTTCAGCGGCAGCTGGTACACCACATCCTGCTGCGCGAAGGTGATGGGCACCGGGATGCCGGAGAGCTCCGCGCCGTAGCCCACCTTCTTGTACTGGGTGGGGCTGTGCAGGTAGAAGGTGTAGGGGTTCGCGATGGGGAGGATCTGGTAGAAGGGAATGTCCACGCCGTCGGTGGCGTGGTTGGCCCGGTTCGGGTTGAAGGCCAGGTCCGCATAGATCAGGGCGTACACGAAATTGGTGGACGCCACCGTCTGGTAGTTCTTCGTTTCCTGGGCCGCTGCGGAGAGGTTGGAGAAGTCCCAGGCGTAGTTGGGACCGGTGGGTGCGTAGTTCACCGTGATGTTGGTGGCGCGCGTGCGCAGGAGGGCGTCACCCGCGTGCGGCATTTCGTTCTGTCCGATGGTGACCTGGGCCTGGGCGGTGACGGCGCACAGCGCCAGACTGAGCGCGTAGAACTTTTTCATGCGGTGGGGTAAGTGCTCCAATGTTAAGCACAAGTGGGCGTCCAGCGCAAGGCGGTTCGGGTCATTTCACCGGCTATTCCGGCCATTCCACCGATGTCGGCCATCGACCACAGCAGGTATGCCTCGCATGCCCCATGTTTGTGGCATGCGCGGTCCGCTCCTTGCCCTGTCCCTGTTCATCACGCTCGTCGCTTCCGCACGGAGCGACACCCTCAAGGTCCGCTCCCACGACCACCTCGCCGTGGTCACCGACCCGTCCAAGGGCTTCCACCGCTATCCCAGCACCGTCACCTTTCCCAACGGGAACAAGGCACGCCGGATCATCGTGGCCGTGACCTTGGGCTGCCCCGCAGGCATGCGGTGCGCCGATTGGGATTACCTCGATCGCCTCCACGTTCACCCCATAGGCTCGCGCGACACGATCGAGGTGGCGCGGTTGCTTACGCCGTATGGCGGGGGCTTCGGCAAGGACTGGTCCTGGACCTGGACCGCCGACCTCACCGATCTGGCACCGGTGTTCAATGGGCCGGCCGAGGTGACCTACGAGCACACGGGCTTCGAGCCCAACGAGGACCGGGGCTGGTCGCTCACGGTGGAGTTCCAGTTCATCGCCGGTCCGCCCGCCGCACCGGTGCTTGCGGTAGTGCCGTTGTACGACGGCAATTTCCGCTATGGACATCGCGACCGGAGCATTGAGGCCGATCTGGTGCCGCGTGCGGTGGACTTGCCGGCCGCGGCGGCGGCGATGGAGCTGCGGGTGAACCATACCGGCCATGGCATGCAGGACGACGGTTGCGGAGAGTTCTGTGCCCGCACCCGCTTCATGAAGATCGAGGGGGATACCATACAAGCCCGTCGGATCTGGAAGGAGTGCGGTTCAAACCCCGTGCATCCGCAGGCCGGCACCTGGATCTTCGACCGCGCCAACTGGTGCCCCGGCGAGCTGCACGAAGCGGAGCACGTGCAGGTGCCGGCCCGGCTGGTGAAGGGCGGGTCGCGTGTGCTTGTCGACCTGGACATGGAGCCGTACACGCTCGATACCACGAGGGCCGTGGAGGCGATCACGGCCTACGCCGTCGTGTACGGGAAGCCTCGCGCCTTGAACGATGTCGCGGTGGATGCGGTGGAGCTTCCCGGCGCGCGGGGCGAAGGGGTGCCCGGCTGCCGTGGCGCGCGGGTGCGCATCCGCAACCGGGGGAGCGCGCCGCTGCGATCCCTCACCCTGCGCTACGGCACCGACGCCTTGGCCACGCGCAGCTTGGAATGGCATGGCGAGCTCCCGTACAACGGCACGGCGGAGGTGGAGCTTGAGGGTGCCTTGGGCGGCGGCAGCGGTCCGCACCGGTTCACCGTGGAGGCCCTGCTGCCCAATGGCGTCAAGGACGGCTGGAGCGGGGATGACCGCCTGAGCGTACCGTTCCGGGGCCCCGATGTGCTGCCGTCCACAGTGGTGGTGCAGCTGCGCACCAACGCCGAGCCGGGCCACAACAGCCTGCGCGTGGTGGATAGCGAGGGGGTGCTCGTGCTCGTCCGTCCGCTCGGCGGCCTTCGGCCGGACACGCTCTACAACGACACCTTGCACCTGCCCGCCGATTGCTACACGTTGATGCTGGCCGATACGGCGGGTGACGGGCTCGAGTTCTGGTACAATTGGAAGGGCGGTCGGGGCACCCTTCGCCTGCTCGATGAGAAGGGCCACCTGCTGCGGTCGTTCGACAGCGACTTCGGCAACCTGGTGTACGCGCCGTTCAGGGTGGAGCCGGGCGTGGTGCAGGTGCCCGACACGGTGCCCGCCATCGGCCTGTTCCCCACACGGACGCTGGGCCCCACGCGGCTCGACTACTTCGCGAACGACACGAACGATGTGGTGGTGCAGGTGCTGGATGAGGCGAAGGTCCTGGTGGAGGAGCACCATTACACCGGCGTGAAGCAGTCCGTGTTCGCCTTCGACCTGGGTTACCGGCCACCGCAGCGCTACACGGTGAAGGTGATGGTGCGCGGCCGCGAGGTCTTCTCCAAGCGGCTGCGGGTCGTGGACGACCTCGACTGATCAGCCCAGCCCCAGGCGCGCGGCCACCTCGGGCCGGCACACGAGGAAGTTGTAAGGCCCCCGCCGCACCAGGTGCTCCACCGGTCGCACACCGTGGTGCTCGTCGATGTTGAAGTAGCGGTACCCGAGGCCATCGAGCAGCGCCTCCACCCGCCGTCCCACCTCGTCATTGAGGATCTCGATGAGCAAGGACGGCCTGTCGCGGCGCAGCACCGCCAGCGCGCCCTGCACCACTTCGGGCTCGTGCGTCTCGGTGTCGATCTTGATCAGGTCCACCGGCGGACGCCCCAGTTCCTCCACGATCCTGTCGAGGGTCCGCACCGTCACCGGTACGGGCCGCACGGCCGGGTCGAAGGTGTTGAACGTGCGGTTCAAGGACACGGAGAGCACGTGCTCGTCGGGCGGGGCGTAGATCGGCGCCGTGCCATCGTGGTCGCTGGCCGCGGCCTGCAGGGCCATTGCGGTGTGCCCGTTGAGCCGCAGGTTGTCCTCCAGCATGCGGAACACGCTGGCCATGGGTTCCAGGGCCACGATGGTGGCGCGGTGGTCCACCGTTCGGGCGAGCAGGGTGTACACCCCGGTGTTGGCCCCCACGTCGATGATGGTGGACGCCCCTTCACAGAGCCGGGTCCACAGGTCGGTGGAGACGGGCTCCCAGCCTGCCAGGCCACGCCAGAAGAGCTCGTTCTCGATGAGGTAGCCCCGGTGGCGCATGCGGAAGCTGCCGTGGCCGGGCACCGGTACGGTGATCACGCCGTGGAAATGCAGGTGCCTGTACAGGCGTTGCGGGGGGCGCAGCGGGCGGATGAGGCGGAAGAGCTGCTGTTTGAACGGCAGGGCCGCATAGGCCTCCTTCAGCGCTTGCTTGATCATCGGTGGCGAAATTGCGGTCCTTCGGCCATTCCGCAACGCCGGCCTAATTTCGCCGCCCGCCGCAGCGACCCCATAGTTCAACGGATAGAATAGGAGTTTCCTAAACTCTTGATCCAGGTTCGATTCCTGGTGGGGTCACCACCGCTCCGAAGCCCTGCCGACCCCGGCGGGGCTTCGTGTGGAACCGGGTCCGGACCGCGTGCTGCGGCCAACATGGGCTTGTGCGTAACTGCCGCGCTGCCAGCGGAAAGCGGCCGTGCGGCCCCGTCTACCTTCGGCTCCAGCGCACGTGCGTCCCTGCGGGCCGCGTGCAGCGCGCATGAGCCGAGCCCTCCTCACCTGCCTTCTCCTCCTCGCAGCGCTCGTGGGGTACGCGCAGCCGCCGAACGACGATTGCAGCACCGCCGCCCTGCTCTGCGCGCAGCAGGCCGTTACCGGCGATAACACGGGCGCCACGGGATGGCCGGGCTTCTGCCCCGGCACGGCCAACGTGCTCTGGTACACCTTCACCACCAACAGCGTGGGCGGTACGGTCGATGTGTCAATCGGCAACATCGACTGCCCCGTGACACCGGGCATGGACAACGAGCTCAGCGTGGTGGTGCTCGGCGGTGATGGCTCCTGCCTGCCCGGATCGTTCACGGCCGCGAGCACCTGCCTGCAGGACTCCGAGGCCTTCGTCCTCACCACGCCGGCCCTGCTGCCCAACACGCAGTACTGGGTGATCGTGGCGGGTGCGGCGAACAACGGTGCCACCATCCCGGCGCAGTGCGGCTTCACCATCGCCACCAGCGGGCCGGGCGCCGACATCGTGAACGTGGACCTCGATGCCGGTGCGGACGTCACCATCGCCGAAGGGGAGAGCACGCAGCTGCTGGCCACCGGTTGCACCGACTGCGACTGGTCGCCCACTTCGGGGCTCAGCGGCGACCTCATCCCCGATCCCATCGCCTCGCCCACGGAGACCACCACCTACACGGTGACGGCCACCATCAACGGGTGCACCTACACCGACCAGGTGATCGTGGAGGTGAAGCGCCTGATCAACCCGTCCAACACCATCACGCCCAACGGGGATGGCGTGAACGATACCTGGGAGATCTCCGGCATCCGCGACTACCCCGGTTGCCAGGTGGAGATCTACGACCGCTGGGGCCAGAAGGTGTTCGGCGATACGGGCTACCGTACGCCCTTCGACGGCACGCACAATGGCAGGCCGCTGCCGGTGGCCACCTACTACTGGTACATCGACCTCAAGCAGATCAAGGGGAGGTCCGTGCCCTACACCGGATCGATCACCATCATCCGATGAAGCGCCTGCTCCCGATCCTCGCGTTGCTGCTGTGCCTGCCGGCCGGCGCGCAGCAGATCGCGCAGTACAGCCAGTACGTGTTCAATCATTTCAGCGTGAACCCTGCGGTGGCGGGCAGCAAGGACTGCCTCGACGTGCGGCTGGGCTACCGCAAGCAGTGGTCGGGATTCGAGAACGCGCCCACCACGGCCTGGGCCAGCCTGCACGGGTCCATCAAGCAGAAGGGAAAGCCGTACATGGCCAACCGGCACGGCATCGGCGCGTTCGTGGAGGCGGATGACACCGGGCCGATCGGCTACACCCAGTTCCTGCTGGCCTATGCCTACCACATCCGCATGTCGAAGGACGCCTACTTCTCCCTGGGCTTCTTCGGCGGCATGAAGCAGTTCAAACTGGACGTGGCTTCGATGACCCTGGACAACTACAACGACCCGGTGCTCAACAGCAAGGGTTCGGTGATGGTGTTCCCGGTGATCTCCCCCGGCGCCTGGATGTACAGCAAGACCGGCTGGCTGGGGCTGTCCATGCACCAGATCCTCGGGAACAGGATCGAGGGGGTGGGCGACGACAGCCGGCTCACGCGGCACTACCTCCTCAGCGGCGGGCGACGGATCAAGTTCAGCCGGTCGTTCGCGCTGGTGCCCAGCACCCTCATCAAGGTGTCGCCCGCCTCGCCGCTCGCGATCGACCTCAATGCCATGGTGGAGTGGAAACGCCTGGTGGGCTTCGGCGTGGGCTACCGCAACACCGACGCGGTCACCTTCATGCTGCGGGTGCCCTTCCTCCAGTACTTCAGCTTCGGCTACAGCTACGACATCACCACCAGCAACCTGCGGGTGGCGAGCGCCAACACCCACGAGTTCATCCTCGCGATCTACCCGTGCAAGCGGGAGGACCCCGCCAAGCGGATCGTGAGCTGCCCCGTCTTCGAATGAGCATCAACGGACACCCCATGCCGACACGCCTCCTGTCCCGGACCTTCCTTCACCTGGTCCTGTCCGCGCTTCCGCTCCTGGGCCTGGCCCAGGGTCGGACCTACCATTGGTCCGGCGGCAGCGGTCGCTGGGACGATGCGGCGAACTGGTCGCTAACCCCGGGCGGCCCGGGTGGGGCGGGCGTACCGCATGCCGGTGATGCGGTGGTGGTGGCGCCTTCCACCGCGGTGACGATCGACATCGTGGGCACGCGCGCCTGCGGGGACCTGCGGATCGTGCCCCTCCGCAACGGCTCGGTGACGGTGGCCGGCAGCCCGCGCGCGGAGCTCGAGCTTGGTGGCGGCTGGGTGATGAAGGGCGCCGTTCAATGGGCCTTCGCGGGCGCCACGCGCATGGGCGTGCGCCGGCAGGTGGCCGATGTGGACATCGGCGGCGTATTGCTGCACGGCGATGTGGTGATCGATGGCACGGGCGGGTGGAACCTGCTCACCGACCTGAAGCTCGACGGCCAGCATGCGCTGGTGCTGAAGGAGGGGACCCTGGTGACGAACGGCAACCACGTGGTGGCGGGCGACCTGCGCTTCACCGGCGGCGGGCGCAAAAGCCTCATGGCCGGAGGCTCCGTGATCGAAGCCTCCCGCTCGTTCGATGCCGGCGGCGTGCGCGATGCGGTGGAACCCGGTTCGTCGCACCTGTTGGTCCGCGGTGTGGAGACACCCTGGGGCACCTTGGCAGTGCGGCCCGCCGATGACTTCCGAGGGATCAGCGTTTGCGGCACAGGCCCGGGTCAGACCCCGTTCACGATCAACGCGCAGGTGCTCACCAACTACAACGGGTACAATGTGAGCTGCAACGGCGCTTGCGATGCCACGGTGACCGTGACCATCATCGGCGGTGTGGGCCCCTTCGCCTATACCTGGGCCACCGGACCGAACACACAGACGTGGACGGGCACCTGCGTGGGCAACAAGCTGGTGATCGTCACCGACCTGGGCCAGAACATCGGTTGTGCGGCCACGGTGCAGGTGCTGGGGCCGCCGCCCCTGGGCGTGATCTTCTTCCCCGCCATCACCCCGCCCACCTGCGCGGGCGTATGCAACGGCACCGCCAACGCGATCGCGGTCGGTGGCACCGGCAGCGGCTATGTCTACACCTGGAACAACGGCGCGGGCAGCGGGACCTTCTTCAACCAGCTGTGCGCCGGTGCGAACAACCTGAGCATCACCGACCAGAACAACTGCCAGTTCGACACCACCTTCACCATCAACCTCCTGCCGGTCTCACCGAACCTCACCTTCACCAACGTGACCTGCAACGCCGCGTGCAATGGCACGGCCACCGTGGCCCCCTCGGGCGGCACGGGCACGTACACCTACGCGTGGACCCCGGCGCCGCCGGTGGGGCAGGGCACCCCGAACGCCAGCGGCCTGTGCGCCGGCAACTGGTCGGTGACGGTGACCGACGCCAACGGGTGCACGGGCACCTCGAGCTTCGTGGTGACCGAGCCCGCCCCGATCCTGGCCTCGGTGTTGAAGACCGATGTGCTCTGCGCAGGGACATGCACCGGAACGGCCACCGTGACACCGAGCGGTGGCACGGGACCGTACACCTTCTCGTGGTCGCCCGCACCGGGTGGCGGCCAGGGCACGTCCACCGCCACGGGGCTGTGCGCCGGCACCTACACGGTGACCGTTACGGACCAACCCAGCGGCTGCAGCATCCAGGTGCCGGTGACCATCGCCCAGCCACCGGCGTTGGCGGTGAGCTCCACGGTGACCAATGCGAGCTGTGCCGGCGTGTGCGATGGCGGGGTGATCCTGGTGGTGACCGGTGGGACCGGTCCATACTTGTACACATGGAGCCCGGTGCCTCCTCTTGGTCAGGGGACGCCGAGCGTGAGCGGCCTTTGCGCAGGAACGTGGAGCGCCACGGTGAGCGACGCCTCGGGATGCGACACCACCGTCCAGTTCACCATCACCGCGCCGCCGCCGCTCGCGCCCAACGGCACGGTGACCAACGCGAGCTGCAATGGCGTGTGCGACGGCAGCATCGCGGTCGCCGTCACCGGCGGAACGGGGGCATACACCTACAGCTGGAGCCCGAACCCGCCGGTGGGGCAGGGCACGGCGAACGCGTCGCAATTGTGCGCAGGCAATTGGAGCCTGACCGTCACCGATGCGAACGGCTGCGACACCACGGTGCAGTTCATTGTGCTGCAGCCACCGCCCCTGACGCAGACCTCCACGCAGACGAACGTCACCTGCGGCACCAACTGCGATGGCACGGCCACCGTCACCGTGAGCGGTGGCACGCCGGGCTACACCTACCAATGGTCGCCCGCACCGGGTGGTGGCCAGGGCACCGCGGTGGCGACCGGTCTCTGCGCGGGCGGCCATACGGTGCTCGTGACCGATGCGAACGGATGCACGCTGAGCGTGCCCTTCACGATCACGGCCCCGGTGCCGCTGCAGCTCTCCCTGCAGACCAACCCGGCAAGCTGTCCCGGAGCCTGCGATGGCAGTGCGGGTGTGATCGTCACTGGTGGAACCCCGGGCTACGCCTATCAGTGGTCGCCTGCGCCCGGCGGTGGTCAGGGCACGGCGAACGCCACCGGCCTCTGCGCGGGGGCCTACCAGCTCACGGTGACCGACGCGGTGGGCTGCGACAGCACCATCGCCTTCACCATCGCCGCGCCGCCGCCGGTCCTGCCGAACGAGGTGGTGACGGATGCCATATGCCCGGGCAGCTGCAATGGTTCGGTGGTGCTGAACCCCACCGGAGGGACCGGTACGTACGCCTATGCCTGGTCGCCGGTGCCTTCCAACGGCCAGGGCACGGCGCAGGCACTTGGGCTTTGCGCGGGCACGGTGCAGGTGACGATCACGAGCGGGGCGTGCGACACCACGCTCACGCTCACCATCGATGCGCCGCCGCCGCTCGCGGCCACGCTCACCACCACGGGTGCGAGCTGTTGGAACTCCTGCGATGGAGGTGCTTCGGTGACCGTGTCCGGCGGTACGCCAGGCTACACCTACGCCTGGTCACCTGCACCCGCTGGTGGTCAGGGCACGGCCAACGCCACGGGCCTGTGTCCGGGTCCGGGTTCGCTCACGATCACGGATGCGGCGGGCTGCGACACCACGATCACCTTCACCATCACCGCACCTGCACCCATCGCGCCGGGCCTGACCGTGACCAACGCGAGCTGCAGCGGGAACTGTGATGGTTCCGCGGTGGCGGCCGTGAGCGGCGGCACGCCAGGCTACACCTACGCCTGGAGCCCCGCTCCCGGTGGCGGACAGGGCACGGCCAACGCCACGGGCCTGTGCGCGGGCAACTACACGCTCACCATCACCGATGCGGCGGGCTGCGACACCACGGTGTCCTTCTCCATCACCGCCCCTCCGCCCTTGCAGATCTCCCTGCAGGTGGTGGACGCGAGCTGCCCGGATGTGTGCGATGGCACGGCGGGTGTGATCGTTACCGGCGGTACGGGCACCTACACCTATGGCTGGTCGCCCGCGCCCGGGGGTGGCCAGGGCACGGCGAACGTGACCGGTCTTTGCGACGGAGCCTATACGCTCACCGTGACCGATGCGGCGGGATGCGACAGCACCATCTCCTTCACGGTGGGGGCGCCTCCGCCGATCGTGCCGAACCCCACGGTCGACAACACCACCTGCGCCAATGGATGCGACGGTTCGGTGGTGCTGTCCCCCACGGGAGGGACGGGTGCGTACACCTACACCTGGTCGCCGGTGCCTTCCAACGGTCAGGGCACGGCGCAGGCCCTGGGTCTCTGTGCCGGCACCGTGCAGGTGACCATCGCGAGCGGAGGTTGCGACACCACGCTCACCTTCACGATCACCGCACCACCGCCTATCGATGCGGTCTTGACCATCACCAATACCACCTGTTGGAACGGATGTGATGGCAGCGCAGGTGCGACCGTGAACGGTGGCACACCGGGATACACCTATGCCTGGTCGCCCGCACCGGGTGGTGGACAGGGTACGCCGAACGCCACCGGCCTGTGCGCGGGCACTTACGCGCTCACCATCACCGACGCCTCGGGCTGTGATACCACGATCACCTTCACGATCACCGCGCCGGCACCGATCGACCCGGCCCTCACGGTGCAGAACGCGAGCTGCGGCGGCAGCTGCGACGGGCAGGCCACGGTGCTTCCAACGGGTGGCACCGGCGGCTACGTGATCCTGTGGAACCCCGCACCCGGCGGTGGGCAGGGCACCAATACGGCCACCGGCCTCTGCCCGGGCGTGTACGACGTGACCATCACCGATGCGGCGGGCTGCGATACCACGGTGCAGTTCACGGTGGTCACACCCTCGGGCATCACCTCCGTACCAACGGTGACCCCGGCGAGCTGCGCGGACGTGTGCGACGGGGCGGTAAGCCTGTCCACCTCCGGCGGTGTGCCGGCCTACACGTTCACGTGGACGCCCGCGCCGGCCATCGGCCAGGGTACGCCCAGTGCAAGCGGCTTCTGTGCGGGTGCGGTCACCGTGCAGATCGGTGATCAGGCCGGATGTGACACGGTCTTTGTCGTGAACGTGCCCGCACCTGCACCGGTCGTGCCCAACGGCATCTTCACCAACGAGAACTGCAACGGGCCCTGCACCGGTACCGCCTCGGTGGCGCCCACCGGTGGAAGCGGCACCTACACCTACCTATGGTCGCCTTCACCCGGAGCCGGACAAGGCACGGCCTCGGTGAGCGGCCTGTGCGCAGGGAACTGGACCTGCACGATCACGGATGCGGCGGGATGTGACACGGTCTTCGCCTTCACCGTTCTGCCCGAACAGCCGATCGATCCAGGCCTGGTCTTCGCGGATGCGACCTGCTACGACATCTGCAACGGCACGGCCTCCGTGGCGCCCACGGGCGGAGCGGGTGGCTTCAGCTACCTGTGGACCCCCACGCCCCCGGTGGGGCAGGGAACCCCGAACGTGAGCGACCTGTGCCTCGGCTTCTGGCAGATCACGATCACCGACAGCGTGGGCTGCGACACCACGGCGAGCTTCATCATCGTGAAGCCCCCGCCCCTGGTGACCAACTTGGAGGTCTTCGATGAGACCTGCGCTGGGCCGTGCTCCGGTGCGGCCAACGTGTATCCCTTCGGTGGCACGCCCGGTTATGCCGTGGTGTGGTCGCCCGCGCCCGGCGGCGGTCAGGGCACGAACTCGGCCACGGGCCTGTGCCAGGGCACCTATCAGGTCACCCTCTCGGACCTGAACGGCTGCGACACGACCGAGACCTTCGTCGTCGGTGCGTACACCCCCCTTGATGCGAGCTTCACCATCGATCAGGAGACATGCAGCGGTTCGTGCGATGGCGCGGTGGTGGCGGTCGCGACCGGTGGGCAGCAACCGTACGGCTATACATGGAGCCCCGCTCCGGCCAGCGGCCAGGGCACGCCAAGTGTGTCGGGCCTGTGCGCGGGCGCCTACGACCTCACCATCTTCGACGCGGCCTTCTGCGACACCACCTTGAGCGTGGTGGTTCCGGGTCCATCACCGGTGGACGCGCAGGCGACCGTGCAGAACGCGAGCTGCGCTGGCGTGTGCGATGGCTCGATCGCGCTCAGCGCCACGGGCGGTACCGGCACGTACACCTACACCTGGAGCCCTGCACCGGGCGGTGGACAGGGAACGGCGAACGCCACGGGGCTTTGTGCCGGCAGTTGGAGCGTGACGGTCGCCGACGCGAACGGCTGTGATACGCTGCTCACCTTCACCATCACGGAGCCGTTGCCGCTGGCGAACACCGTGAGCGTGGTGCCCAGCCAATGCCAGCAGTGCGTGGGCGAGATCACCATGAACACCACGGGCGGCACCGGTACCATCACCTACACCTGGGGTGCGCCGATCAACCTCATCACGGTAGACCCGGTGCAACCGGGCCTCTGCGCCGGTCTGTACACCGTGCTGATCCAGGACGCTTCGGGCTGCAGCCTTGCGGCCACCGTTCCTGTCACGGACAGCAACGGCGAGGTGCTCACGATGACCGATGGCAGCACCTCGTGCCCCAACACCTGCGATGGCGCGGTGGCGGTGTCCTTCAATTGCGGCGTGCCGACGTGCAGTGTGCAATGGACCGACATGAACGCAGTGATCCAGCCGAGCGTGGCCGATACGCTGAGCGGCCTCTGCGCCGGTGATTACTATGTCCTCGTCACCAATGGCGATGGCTGCGTGAGCATCGACACCGCCACGGTGATCAGCCCTGTTCCGGTGACGGCGGGCATCAGCAGCACACCGGTGAGCTGCAGCGGTCTTTGCGACGGAACGGCGACGATCGGCCTCAGCGGTGGGCAGCCGCCGTTCACCATCACCTGGAGCCCCGCACCGGGCGGTGGACAAGGCACACCGCAGGCCACGGGCCTGTGCCCGGGTGTGTACGACATCACCGTGCAGGACGCGGGCGGTTGCGACACGACCTACAGCGTGCTCATCCTCGGGCCTGCTCCGCTTCAGCCCAATGCGACGGTCACGCCCATCACCTGCGCGGGCCAGTGCGATGCGGGCATCGGGCTGGCACCCACCGGTGGTTCGGGTGCGTACAGCTATACCTGGTCGCCCGTACCCCCGAACGGACAGGGGACCGCCAGCGCCACCGGCCTCTGCGCCGGAACGTGGAGCGTGGTCCTCGCGGACGCGAACGGTTGCGATACCGCGCTCACCTTCGTGATCAACGCACCGCAGGCCCTTGCTGCGGCGATGAGCAGCAACGCGAGCCAATGCCAGCTGTGCAACGGCACAGCGGATGTGACGGTGACCGGCGGCACCGCGCCTTACCAGATCGACTGGACGGACGCCAATGGTGCCGTGGTCGGCACGGGCCCCTCGCTCATCAACCTGTGCGCTGGGCTCTACACGGCGACCGTGACCGACAGCACGGGCTGCTCCGTGCAGGCCACCGCGGTGATCAGCGATTCCGATGGTGAGCTGCTCACGCCGGTCGATGGGCAGACCTTGTGCGCGAACGCCTGCGACGGCCAGGCGGGGGTGAGCTTCATCTGCAGCAACGGGCCCTGCGCCATCACCTGGTACGACGGTCAGGCCAACCTGATCGCGTCGAACGTGTTCACTGTGACCAACCTGTGCACCGGTGATTACTACGTGCAGGTGGTGAACGGCGATGGCTGCGTGAGCATCGATACCGTTACCGTCGCTCCATCCACGCTCATCATCCCGAACCTGAGCACCACGCCCGCCTCCTGCGCCGGGGTCTGCGATGGAACGGCCACCACCGGTCCTGTCGGTGGGGTGGGACCCTACACCTTCACCTGGGCTCCGCAGCCGGGCGGTGGGCAAGGCACGCCGCAGGCCACAGGCCTGTGTCCGGGCACCTACAGCGTGACCATCGCGGACCAGAGCGGCTGCGACACCACTGTCACCGTGCTCATCCTCGGTCCGCAGCCCATCACGGCAACGGCCACCGTGCAGAACGTCACATGCAATGCCGCCTGCGACGGTGCGATCTCGCTGATCGCCCAGGGCGGCACCGGTGCGCTCACCTACCTGTGGTCTCCCGCACCCGGTGCAGGCCAGGGTACGGCCTCGGTGAGCGGCCTGTGCGCTGGCGGTTGGAACGTGCTGGTCGCTGATGCCAACGGTTGCGACACCACGCTCACGTTCACCATCACGGAGCCCGCAGTGCTCGCGCTCACCACCGGCTCCACGCAGAGCGCCTGCGGCCAGTGCATCGGTACCGCCGTAGCGACCCCGGTAGGCGGGACCGCCCCCTATGTGTACAGCTGGTCGCAAGCGGGTGCCGTGTTCTCCACGGACAGCCTGGCGATCGGCCTGTGCGCGGGCCTGTACAGTGTCACCATGACGGATGCGAACGGCTGCAACGTTTCCACCGCCGTGCCGGTCACCGACCTGGACGGTGAGCTCCTGTCCACCACGAACGGTCTCACGGGCTGCCCGGGCGACTGCAACGGCCTTGTGACGGTGAGCTTCAACTGCGGCATCCCGGTGTGCTCCGTGGCCTGGTTCAATGCGCAGAACGTCGACCAGAACGAGCCGGGCAACGCGCTCGACAGCCTGTGCGCCGGCACCTACTTCGTGCAGGTGACCAATGGGAACGGGTGCGTGAGCATCGACACCGCATTGGTGGTGGATCCGCCGCCCATCGTGGCGAACCTCAGCTCCACGCCGGTGACCTGTGCGGGCACGTGCGATGGCACGGCCACCGTGGCGCCCACGGGTGGCGCGGGCGCCTACACGTACGACTGGAGCCCGGTCCCGCCGCTCGGTCAAGGCACACCCCAGGCCTCCGGTCTGTGCGCGGGCACGTATGCGGTGACGATCACCGACTCCACCGGCTGTGCGATCACACAACCGGTGCTCATCCTCGGGCCCTCACCCATCGCCATCACGGCCACGATCGATCCCATCACCTGCAACGGCGCGTGTGATGGCTCCATCGATGTGGTGGTGCAGGGCGGCGTGGGCGGCTTCACCCTGCTCTGGAGCCCGCAGCCCACGCTGGGCCAGGGCACGGCATCGGTGGACAGCCTGTGCGCAGGCACCTGGGACCTGCTGGTGACCGATGCGAACGGCTGCGACACCACGGCTTCCTACACCGTGGTGGAACCGCCGGTGCTGCAGGCCTCGCTCACCACGACCGACAACCTCTGCTTCGGCGATTGCCTCGGCACGGCCACGGCCATTGTCACCGGTGGTGTGGCGCCGTACGGCATCCAATGGACAACGAGCGGAGGAACGCCGGTGGCGCAGGACACCCTGGCGGTCGGTGGGTTGTGCGCAGGGGACCTGGTCTTCACGGTCACGGATGCCAACGGCTGTGCGGTGAGCATCCCCTTCACCATCACGCAGGGCCTGGCCATCAACGCGGGTCTTACGTTCACCCAGGAGACCTGCTTCGGTCCCTGCGATGGCACCGCCACGGTGAACCCGAGCGGCGGCGCGGGCGGGTACAGTTACTCCTGGACACCGCAGCCGGGTGGCGGACAGGGTACGCCGAACGCCACGGGCCTGTGTCCGGGCACCTGGAGCGTGACGATAACCGACGCCAACGGCTGTGACACCACCGTCACGTTCACCATCCTGCCGTTCACGCCGATCGATCCGAACGCGGTCGTCGCCCCGGTGACCTGCAACGGTGCGTGCGACGGAAGCATCACCTTGAACCCGACGGGCGGGGTGGGCGCGCTCGTGTTCACGTGGACACCCGTACCACCGAACGGACAGGGTGTGAGCACAGCCACGGGGCTCTGTGCCGGCACCTGGGACCTCACCATCACAGACCTGGTGGGCTGTGACACCACGCTCGCATTCGTGATCAGTGAGCCGGCGGCCTTGGACATCGCGGTGGATGCGGTGACCGACGCCAGCTGTGCCACCGCCAACGATGGGGCCATCGCGATCACGGTCTCCGGAGGAACGCCGGGCTACACCATCGGCTGGACAGGGCCTGGCTTCACCTCCGCACAGGAGGACATCACCGGGCTGCTACCGGGGCTGTACATCGCGACCGTGTTCGACGCGAATGGGTGCAGCACCACCCTGCCGGTCACAGTGAACGCGCTCATCACCGTGGTCGCCGATGCCGGGCCTGATCTATCGCTGTGCGAGCAGGTGGCGATCGTGCTGGACGGTTCGACCAGTACCGGGGGCACCACCTACACGTGGGCGAACTGGACCGGAACGGTGATCGGATCGGGCCCCACGCTCAACGTGGGCACCCTGCCGGCGGGCTCGTACATCTTCACCCTCACCGCCAGCGACGGTCCCTGTTCCGACGTGGACTCGGTGCTGGTGACCGTGCTGGCGCTTCCGATCGCCGATGCCGGTCCGGACCGCACGATCATCGGTGGTGGTGAGGTCCAGCTGGGTGGTTCGCCGAGCGGCCCACCGGGCAGCTCGTTCGCTTGGGAGCCCGACAGCCTGTTCGCCGACGCCACGGTGCCGAACCCGGAGATCAGCATCGCCAGTACGCAGCTGTTCACCCTCTCGGTGGTGGCGCCCAACGGATGCACGGACACCTCGGACGTGCTGATCACCGTGGTGCCCGAGATCGATATCCCCAGCGGCTTCACCCCCAATGGCGATGGTTGGAACGACACGTGGGTGATCAGCCTGATCACGCTGTTCCCTGATTGCGAGGTGGAGATCTACAACCGCTGGGGGGAACTGCTGTTCCGAAGCGTGGGCTACGGCCAGCCCTGGGACGGTCGCTACAAGGGCGGCTTCGTTCCCGTGGGCACGTACTACTACGTCATCGAGCTCAACGACCCGAAGTTCCCCGAGCCCTACACCGGTCCGCTCACTGTGATCCGCTAAGCCATGAACCTGATGCGACGATCCCTCCTGCTGGTGTTGGTGGCCCTTGGGGCTTTCCAGCTCCGCGCGCAACAGCTGCCCCAGCTCACGCAGTACGTGAGCCAGGATTACCTGTACAACCCGGCCGTGGCCGGCAGCCGCCCCTGGTTCGAGATGCGCAGCGCGCACCGGAACCAATGGGTGGGCATCCAGGACGCTCCGCGGACCTTCATGCTCAGCGCCACCTCGCCGGTGGGCACGCACATGGGCCTGGGCGGCTTCATGTACACGGACAATGTCGGTCCCACGCGACGCACCGGAGCGCAGTTCTCGTACGCCTACCACCTGCGCCTCACCGATCGGGTGAAGCTGTCCCTGTCGCTCGCCATAGGCCTGCAGCAGTTCCTGATCGACGGCAGCAAGATCAAGTACCAACAGGGTTACGATCCGGTGATGGACAGCCAGCTGAGGGGGGAGACGGTGCCCGACGCCACCTTCGGCTTCCTGGTGTACCACGAACGGTGGTGGGCCGGGGCCACGGCGCCGCAGCTTCTCCACAACAAGATCTATTTCTTCAACGACCAGACCGAGACCCTGAGCCGCCTGGAGAACCACTACTACGCCATGGGCGGCTACCGGCTGCCCCTGGGCGACGACCTGACGTTGGAGCCTTCCTTCCTGTTCAAGTACGTGGCCCCGGTACCGGCCAAGATCGACCTCACCGCCACGGTGCGCTACCGCAACATGGTGTGGCTCGGTGCGTCCTACCGCACCAACGATGCCGTCGCCCTCATGGTGGGGTATTGGATGAAGCAGCGGTTCCAGTTCGGGTATTCCTACGACATGACCACGACGAACCTGCGGAACTACAGCAGTGGCACGCATGAGGTGATGCTCGCCCTCACGTTCGGAAAAACCATTTCAACGGCGGGCACCACGGCCACCGCCACACCTTGAGGGCCGAACGGTGAGCTTGGGGTAGGGGAGGCCGGTCAGATGGTCGATCCCCCCGGTAGACTTATCGAACCAGCTGTCCCATAGGGCGAAGCGGAGCGCCGGGACTGGCGCTCGGGGGGGCTATTTGCCTACCTTGCGCTGCCTCTTACCGGGCACAGACCAAGCGGTGCGTTCCTCTCCCACGTTCCTGCAGATCCTGCGGGGCGGACTCCTGTCCGCCTTTTTCGCCATCGGAGCATCGCATCCGGTTGACGGTCAGTCCTTCGTGATGGCCGATGGGGCAAGCTGGTCGAGCTGCTCCGGTACCTTGTACGACAGTGGCGGAGCGAGCGGCGACTACGCCAACAATGAGGACCTGACGGCGACCCTGTGCCCCGCGGGCGGCAGTGGCAGTCTGCCGGCCACCTCGATCCTCTTCACCACCTGGACGGTCCAAGGCGGTACGAACGACCTGCTGTACATCCACGACGGTCCATCCACCAGTGACCCGCTGATCGTGACGGGCTCGGGCGCCACCTCGCTCTTGAACCAGACGATCACGGCCACCGGCCCCTCCGGCTGCCTCACCCTGCACTGGGTGTCCAACGGTTCGGGGGTGGCGGCGGGCTGGGCCGCCTTGATCATCACAGGCCCGGATGCGGGTACGAGCAGTGCGGTGACCTTGTGCTCCACGGCCGCGTCGACCGATCTGTTCGGTCTCTTGGGCGGAACACCTGATGCGGGTGGTTCCTGGACAGCTCCCGGGGGCGGTGCGTCCTCCGGGACGATCGATCCTTCCACCGCGGCGCAGGGCGCCTACACCTACACCGTGGCGGGCACGGGCTCCTGCCCCGCGGTATCGGCTACGGTTACGGTGACCATCATCCAGGCACCTGATGCCGGTTCGAACGGGACCCTGGGCCTATGCAGCACCAGCGCGCCCGTGAACCTGTTCGGCAGCCTGGGCGGTTCGCCCGACACCGGAGGAGCCTGGACCGGGCCGGGCGGGGGCAGCGTTAGTGGCACCTTCACTCCGGGTACGAGCACCCCCGGTGTCTACACCTACACGGTGAGCGGTACGGCGCCGTGCACCAACGACCAGGCCACGGTGACGGTGACCGTGAACGCGGCGCCGAACGCCGGCACCAACGGGACCTTCACCGTGTGCAGCAACGCGGCGGCCTTCGACCTGTTCACCAAGCTGGGCGGGAGCCCGAACACCGGTGGTTCGTGGACCGGGCCTGGTGGAGGTGCGGTAACGAACACCTACACCCCGGGTACGAGCGTACCGGGTGTCTATACGTACACAGTGGCCGGCATCCCACCTTGTGCGAACGCCACCGCCACGGTGACGGTGACGCAGGTGGCCGCACCCAACGCGGGGATCAGCCGCGCCACCACGGTGTGTAGCAACGTGGCCTCCTTCAGCATGCGGGCCCAGCTCAATGGCGCGCCGCAGCCCGGTGGCACATGGACCGATCCGCTCAACGCCCCGCATTCGGACACCTTCAACCCGGCAGTGGACGTGGGCGGGGTGTACACCTACACCGTGGCGGGAACACCCCCATGCGCGAACGCGGTGGCCACGCTCACCATCACGGTGCGGCGCGCCCCGGTGGCGGGCACCAACGGGTCGGTCACCGTCTGTTCCACGGATGCCGACCTCAACCTGATCTCCGTGCTTGGCGGCACCCCTGACCTCACCGGTACATGGACCAAGCCCGGTGGCGCTGCACATTCCGGGGTGTTCCAACCGGGCACCGATCCCGCTGGTGTGTACACCTACACGGTGGTGGGCCAGGCACCCTGCGCGAACGCAACGGCCACGGTGACGGTGACCGTCAACACGGCCCCGAACGCAGGCACCAGCGCAAGCGTGGTGAGGTGCTCCGACGCCAGCAACTTCAACCTGTTCAGCCAGCTGGGCGGTTCCCCCAACACGGGAGGCAGTTGGACCGGCCCGCTCGGTGGCCCGGTCTCCGCCACCTTCGACCCGGGCGTTTCCACGCCTGGCCTTTACACCTACACGGTCACGGGCCTTGCGCCCTGTGCGAACGCCACGGCCACGGTGAGCGTAACGGTCATTGATGCGCCGGATGCGGGTTCGAACGGCACCCTGGCGGTGTGCAACACCGATCCCGCGTTCAACCTGCTGACGGTACTGGGGGGATCCCCTGATGCAACGGGCAGCTGGACGGCTCCTGGCGGTGGTGCGGCGGGCAGCACCTTCACGCCCGGCACCTCGCTTGCTGGCACCTACACCTATACGGTGCTGGGAACGACCCCGTGCGTGAACGATCTGGCCACCGCCACCATCAGCGTGTCGGAGGCCGCGAGCGCCGGCACGAACGGATCGGTGACCCTGTGCAGCGATGATGCACCGGTGGCCCTCTTCGGATACCTGGGCGGCACGCCGAACATCGGAGGCTCATGGACCCGTCCGGGAGGCACCTCCTTCGGTGGTACCTACGATCCGGCGAACATCAATCATCCCGCCGGTGTGTACACTTACACGGTGACCGCCCCGGCACCTTGCCCGGCGGTGTCGGCCACGGTGCAGGTGGTGGAGAACACGGCCCCGAACGCGGGTACGAACGGCACCATCACCGTGTGCAGCACCAACGCCGCGTTCAACCTCCTCACCGTGCTCGGTGGATCCCCGGATCCCGGTGGATCCTGGCTCAGCCCCACGCTGCAACCCATGAGCGGGGTCTTCACCCCGGGGGTAAGCGCGCCCGGGGTTTACCGCTATGTGGTGGTCGGGACCGCGCCGTGCGAGAACGACACGGCCAAAGCCACGGTGGTGGTGAACACGGCCCCGAACGCCGGCACGAACGGTTCCTTGGACATCTGCAGCAACGCATCGCCCGTCAGCCTCATCACCCTGCTCGGGGGCTCCCCCGACCCCGGTGGAACGTGGACCAAGCCGAACAACCAGGCTTCGAGCGGAACCTACGACCCGGCCAACCCCGGTCATCCTGAAGGGGTTTACACCTACACGGTCGCCGGGATCACCCCGTGCGCGAACGCACAGTCGTTCGTGCTGGTGAACGAGGAACGGCAGCCCGTTGCCGGAACGAGCACCACGGAGTCCGTATGCTCGGATGCCGCTCCGGTGGACCTCTTCGACGCCTTGGGCGGATCGCCTGATAACGGCGGCACCTGGACCGGACCGGGTGGAGGTGCGGTGAGCGGCACCTTCTTCCCCTCCACCGGAACGCCGGGCGTGTATACCTACACGGTGAGCGGTACGCCGCCCTGCACCAACGCCACCGCCACGGTGACCATGAACGTGAGCCAGGCTCCCTTCGCGGGGAATGACGGCAGTGCAACGGTGTGCTCGGGCCAGATCAGCGTCGATCTCTTCGCGGCGCTGAACGGTGTACCGGATGCAGGCGGCACGTGGACCGACCTGGACAACACCGGCCAGCTGAGCGGTCAGTTCTTCCTCTGCGGCGGCATGCCGGCAGGAACCTACCACTTCCGTTACACCGTGCCGGGTGCTGGGTTCTGCAACTCGGACCATGCCGAGGTGGTGGTGACCATCGTGCCCGATCTGGAGGCGGGCTCCAGCGGATCGATGACGGCATGCGGCTCCAGCACCAACGTGAACCTGTTCAACGGCCTGGGAGGTTCACCGCAGCAGGGCGGCGTGTGGACCGACCTGAGCGGCACCGGCGCATTGAGCGGGCAGTTCTTCAACGCTTCCATCCCCGGCCCGGGCGTCTACAATTTCAAGTACAAGCTCACCGGAACCCTGTCCTGCGCCTCCGATTCCGCCACCGTGACAGTGACGGTGGTGGCCGCGCCCAACGCGGGCTGCAACGGCAGCGCCGTATTCTGCAGCAACGGTACCGCAGCGAGCCTCTTCCCCTCCCTCGGTTGCTCACCCCAGAGCGGTGGTACCTGGACACGCGGTGGCAATCCGGTCTCGGGGAACTACAACCCCGTGGTGGACAGCCCGGGCACCTACACGTACACGGTGAGCGGCACACCACCCTGCGTCAACGTATCGGCCACGGTCACTGTGTCCGAAGTGGCCGAGCCCAATGCCGGCTGCAACACCCAGATCAACAAGTGCAGCACCGACGCGGCGTTCTCCATGCGTGCAGCGCTGAACTGCAACCCCTCCCAGGTGGGCAGTTGGACGGATCCGAACGGCGTGGCGCATGGGGACATCTTCGTGCCGGGCCTGGACCCTCCAGGCAGCTACATCTACACGGTGGCGGGCACCTTCCCTTGTAGCCCCGCCACGGCGACCCTGACGATCACGGTGAACACGGCGGCCTTCGCCGGTAACGATGTGTCCACCACGGTTTGCAGCAATGCAGCGCCTTTCCTGCTGTTCAGCCTGCTCACAGGTGGTCCGGTGCCCACGGGCACGTGGAAGGACCCGCTCAACCAGCCGTTCCCGAGCGGCACCTACGTGCCGGGCACGAGCACCCCGGGCACCTACACCTACACCGTGAACGGCACCGCCCCGTGCACCAACGACATCGCCACGGTGACCGTGTTCGAAGTGGATGAGGCCGATGCGGGCAATTCCAACAGCGTAACACTCTGCGCAGGAAGTGGTGCGGTGAACCTCTTCACCTTCCTGGGCGGCACGCCCTCGCCCACCGGCACTTGGTCAACATCGGGCGGACTTCCGTTCAGCGGCACTTTCGTACCGGGGACGACCCCCCCAGGGACCTACACGTATACAGTGGCCGGCGTGCCACCTTGTGCAACGGATGTGGCCACGGTGACCGTTGCCGTGAGCACCCCTGCCAATGCCGGGTGCAGCGCCACGTTCACGACCTGTTCCAGTGCGCCGGCCTTCGCTTTGGTGGACAAGCTCGGTTGCTCGCCAGCGCTGAACGGTACATGGACGGCGCCGGGTGGAGGGGTGAGCAACGGTGTCTTCACTCCGGGAACGAGCGCTCCGGGCACGTACACCTACACGGTGGCGGGCACAGCGCCCTGCGGCAATTCCACGGCCACGGTCACCGTGGTGGTGAACACCGCTCCGAACGCCGGCTGCCCGGGATCGCTCGCGCTCTGTTCAACCAGTGCGTCGGCCAACCTTTTCCTCGCGTTGGGGTGCGCACCGCAGGTGGGCGGAACATGGACCAAGCCGGGGGGGCAGACCCACTCCGGCACCTTCCTTCCCAGTGTCGATCCGCCCGGCGTGTACACGTACACGGTGCCGGGCATCGCCCCTTGTGCGAGCGCCTCCTCCACTGTAACGGTGACCGTGAACACCGCGCCCAACGCGGGTTCGAACGGGCTGATCACCATCTGCTCGAACGCCTTGCCGTTCCCGTTGATCAACGTGCTCACCGGGAACCCGCAACTGAACGGCACGTGGACGAACCCGCTCGGTGCCGTTCACAACGGGGTCTTCATCCCCGGAGTGGACCCGTCCGGGAGCTACACCTACACCGTCCTTGGTCAGTCGCCCTGTGTGAACGCGACGGCGGTGGCAACGGTGATCGTGAACCCCATGCCCGATGCGGGCAGCGATGCGGTGGTCACCGTGTGCAGCGATCAGCAATCGTTCCTGTTGATCGATGCCCTGGGCGGAACGCCCGACCTGTCCGGGACCTGGACCGCACCCGGAGGTGCGGCCTTCCCCGGCGTTTACGTGCCCGGCGGATCGGTGGACGGGATCTACACCTATGTGGTGCAAGGCCAAGCACCGTGCGCGAACGATACCGCGCAGGTGACCGTGGTGGAGAATGAGGCGCCCGAAGCCGGCGTGAGCACTGCGGTTCAACTCTGTTCCACCGATGGACCTCAGGCGCTCCTCGGTCTGCTACTGGGCACACCGGACCCCGGTGGTATCTGGACCGGTCCCGGTGGGGCAAGCCAGGGCCCGTTCTTCGACCCAACGAACGGCGCATCCGGCACGTACACGTACACCGTGCTCGGCTTCGCGCCGTGTGTGAACGATGTGGCCTCCGTGCAGATCTCGGTCTTCCAGGCTCCCACCGCCGGAACGAACGGTACGCTGGCGGCGTGCGTGGACGATCCGGGCATCGATCTGTACTCCGGCCTTGGCGGTGCTCCGCAATCGGGTGGCACCTGGACCGACAATGGGAATTCCGGCGGCCTCAGCGGATCCATCTTCAGCACGGTTGGGTTGACCCCGGGCACCTATACGTTCACGTACACGGTGGCCGGCGGTGGTCCTTGCGCAGCGGCCCAGGCCACCGTCGCGGTGCAGGTGGCCAGCGCCCTGAACGCAGGGAACGATGGTGCGGTGCAGGTGTGCGCTTCGGAGCAGGCGGTGGCCCTGTTCCCGCTGCTCACCGGCTCACCGCAGTCGGGCGGGTTCTGGATCGATGAGGATAACACCGGGGCATTGAACAACGGCATCTTCAATGCGAACTCCGCAGGCACCGGCACCTACGCGCTCACCTACGTGATCCCCGCCTCGGCCAACTGCATGGCCGACTCGGCCACGCTCACGGTGGAGGTCCTCGAAGGACCGTTCGCCGGTACCGACGGTTTCACAGCGCTCTGCAGCAACACCTCCGGGCAGGTCGACCTCTTCAGCCTCCTCGGCGGAGGACCGGATGCGGGAGGATCCTGGACCGGACCGGGCTCGACCCCGACGGACGCCTTCTTCGAGGTGGGCACGGACGCTCCCGGCGCATACACCTACACCATGCCGGCCATCGGCAACTGCCAGGCCGATGCCGCAGTGGTGACGGTGCAGGTGACCGCTGCGCCCGATGCCGGCGATGCCGGGGCCATCACCTTCTGCTCCAACGGGGCTTCCGCTGACCTGTTCCTTTCGCTCCAAGGCACCCCGCAATCCGGCGGGTCCTGGACCGGTCCGGGTGGCGCGGCGCACCCCGCCGTCTACAACCCCGCGATCGATGCCCCGGGCGTGTACACCTACACCGTTGTTGGATTGGGCGTGTGCCCGAACGACCAGGCCGTTGTGGTGGTATCGGAGAATCCGGCTCCGTTCGCCGGGCTCGACAATGCGCTCGCCGTCTGTTCCACGGCGCCCAATTTCCCCTTGATCACCGGGCTTGCCGGAAGCCCGCAGACCGGTGGCACCTGGACCGGGCCCGGTGCGCTGCCGCACGGACCGGTCTTCGCGCCTGCGGTGGATGGCTCCGGTGTGTACACCTACACCGTGGCCGGACTTGCACCGTGCGCGAGCGATGTGGCCTTGCTCACCATCACCGTGACGCAGGCGCCCGATGCCGGCGAGGATTCCACGCTCTCGGTATGTTCCTCGGAGCCTTCGGTGGACCTCTTCCCGGCGTTGGGGCCTCTCGCCGATACGGGCGGCACCTGGACCGATGTGAACGGCACCGGTGCGCTCAATGGCAGCCTGCTCGACCCGACCTTGCTCACCCCCGGCGACTACGACTTCACGTACACGGTGCAGGGCATTGGTCCTTGCAATGCGGATGCCGCCACGATCACGGTGTCCATCAGTCAGGGCGGCTTCCCTGGTATCGGTGGCACGGATACCATCTGCGGCGGCCAGGTGTGGTACAACATGTTCAGCTCGCTGGGCGGCGTGCCCGATGCCGGTGGCGTTTGGGGGGACGTGCTCGGGACCGGCGCCTTGAACGCGTTCTGGCTGAACGCCTCGATGCTGCCGCCGGGGTCCTCGTATCCCTTCACCTACACCGTGACCTCGCCCGGCTGCGGCGATGCCACGGCCACCGTCTTCATCATCACCACCCCCTATCCCGATCCGGGTGGTGACACCGCCATGGTGGTCTGTGCCTCCGATGCCCCCATCGACCTGTTCGACATGCTGGTGGGAACACCGGATCCCGGTGGCATCTGGATCGATCCCTTCGGCATGGAGGTGGACGGCGTGTTCGTGCCGGGCGTGAACCTGGCCGGCAACTATACCTATGCCCTCGCCGGCTCCGGTTTCTGCAAGGACACCACGGCGGTGGTGCAGGTGCTTGTGAACGAGCCCGCCAACGCCGGGTGGGACGCCCAGGTCTCGCTGTGCAACACCCTGCCTTCGCCCTACGACCTCTTCAACGCCGTGGGCCCCAACGCCCAACCGGGTGGTGCATGGACCGACCTCGATGGTTCGGGCGTGCTCGACGGCAGCATCATCCAGCCGAGCGAGCTCGCCGCCGGACAGTACGACTACAGCTACGTGGTGGTGGTGCCGGTGTGCGGTTCGGATACGGCGCTGGTGCAGGTGACCATCAATGAAGGCGTGGCCGTGGCGGACACCTTCATCACCTGCATCGCACAGGACCGCACCTACCGCGTGAACCTGGTGATCGAAGGAGGCGTGCCGGGCACCTACGTCGTTACCGGGCTTGAAGGGTCGATCACCACGACGGCCCCGTACATCTTCACCTCGGAACCTTTGCTCGAGAGCGAGGGCTACACCGTGTCCGTGCGGGACGCGAACTACTGCAACATGATCACCATCCAGGGCGGAAGTGATTGCGTGTACGACAGCCCGATCTATGTGCCCGAGTCGTTCTCGCCCAACGGTGATGGCATCAACGATGTGCTCATCATCCCGGGGATCGAAGGCTTCCCGGAGAACGAGGTGATCATCTTCAATCGCTGGGGGAACGAGCTCTACCGGGCAAGCGGCTACGACAACCGGAGCGTGGTGTGGAACGGCCGTTCCCAGAGCGCGACGATCCCCGGTGAGCTGCCCACGGCCACCTATTACTACGTGGTCGACCTCGGTGACGGGTCTGACGTGTACAAGGGCTTCATCTACCTGAACCGATGAGGAGCCCACGGAACACGCCCATCGTGGTGGCGCTGCTCGCGCTGCTGGTATCCCGGCCCGTGGCCGCGCAGCAGGACCCGCTGTACAGCCAGTACATGTTCAACACGCTCGCCTTCAACCCGGCCTATGCGGGCAGCGCGGACGTGATGACGGTGATGGCCTTGAGCCGCCATCAATGGGTGGGCTTCGAAGGTGCGCCCAGCACCCAGGCGCTCGCCTTGCACTCGCCGCTGCCCTTGCGCGGCCTGGCGCTCGGTGGCAACATCGTGCACGACAAGACCGGGCCGGCCAGCCAGACCGGCGCCTACCTCGATGTCGCCTACCGCATCCGAACGGGTGCCACCAGCCGGTTGTCCTTCGGCCTTCAAGGTGGGGTGAACATGTACCAGGCGGACATCGCCTCGCTGGTGACCGTGGACCCCGACCCCAACAGCATCAACATCAACAGCCGGGCGCTGCCCAATTTCGGGTTCGGCCTTTACTGGCACGGGCCGCGCCACTACGTCGGCCTGAGCGCGCCGAAGCTCATGGAGAACGAACTGGTCGATGCATCGAGCAGCCGGGTGACCATCACCACCGAGGCGCGGCACTATTTCCTCATCGCCGGCTATGTGCTCGACATGGGGCCCGACCTCAAGTTCAAGCCCTCCATCATGGCACGGGCCGTGGAGGGTGCTCCCCTGTCCATGGATATCAACGCGAACTTCCTGCTGCGGGAGCGGATCTGGTTCGGGGCCATGTACCGGGTGGGGACCGGGTTCGGTGTGATGACCCAGTTCCGCTTCAATGACCAGCTGCGTGCCGGCTACGCCTTCGATGCCACCACCACGCGGATCGGTCTTTACAACGCCGGCACCCATGAGGTGATGGTGAGCTATGACTTCAACCTCAACAAGGGGCGCACCATCTCACCGCGCTATTTCTGATGGAACGCCTGCGCTTGTCGGTCCTGCTGTTGTTGTCGCTGGCGGTGCGCGTGCACGGCCAGGGCGGCTCGGAAGCGCACACCCGGTACGCGGACCGTTACTACGAACAGATGGCCTACCGCCAGGCGGTGGATGAGTACCTGCTGGCGGCCAAGCAGGGCGCGGTGAACGAGCATGTGACCAAGCGCCTCGCCGACTGCTACCTCAAGCTGGCCGATACCGAGCACGCCGAGGTGTGGTGCGCGCAGGCCGTGAAGTTCCTGAACCGCGGACCGGAGGACCTGCTGAACTACAGCATGGCGCTCAAGGGGAACGGGAAGTACGCCGAGGCGGAGGAGTGGATGGACAAGTACCTGGCGGTCACCAGGCCGCAGGCCGACGGGCTCCGCAGCAACATCACCGACTTCGCGCACAAGTTCACCCAGGGCATGGACCGGTTCAGCATCCGGGCGGTGAGCTGCAACACCCCTTATGCCGACATGGCCGCCACCTGGGCCGGGCCGGGGAGCGTGATGTTCTCCTCCTCGCGCCGGGAGAAAGTGGGGGTGAAGCGCGAGGCCGCGTGGAACGGGCAGCCCTTCCTCGATCTGTACATCGCCGACCGCGGCGGTGACGGCGACCTGCTCAACCCGCGTCCGGTGAAGGGGAGCGTGAACTCGAAGGACCATGATGGCCCGGCCTCGTGCAGCGCAGCGGGCGACCAGCTGTGGTTCACGCGCACCAACACCGCGCGCAGCAAGAGCGGGGTGCATCGCCTCAGCATCCAGCATGCCCACCGCGAGGGGGATACCTGGACAGGCGTGGAGCCCTTCCTCTACAACAACACCGAATGCTCCGTCTGCCATCCCGCGATCTCCCCGGATGGGCGTGTATTGGTCTTCGTGAGCGACATGCCCGGCGGGCTTGGGGGTACCGATCTCTACATGTGCCGCGATGTGGGCGGCCGGTGGGGTGAGCCCGAGAACCTGGGTCCGGTGATCAACACGGCCTATGACGAGGTGTTCCCGTACATCGCCGCCGATGGCACGCTCTATTTCGCCAGCAACGGCCATCCCGGTCTCGGCGGTCTTGACATCCAGGCGGCCCAACGGACCCCGGAGGGATCCTACGCCATGGTGATGAACGTGGGCGCCCCGGTGAACGGGCCCAAGGACGATTTCGCCTTCGTGATCGATGCGGCGGGTCGCTCGGGCTATTTCACCAGCAACCGGCCTGGCGGTGCGGGCGACGACGACATCTACCTGTTCGATATGCACCGGCCTCTCGAACAACGCTACCTGTGCACCGGTGTGGTGGTCGACGACGAGAACGGTTCACCGGCCATCGACGTGGAGGTGCGGCTGCTGGACATGGACGGCAACGTGCTGGACAACGCGAACACCGATGCGAAAGGCAAGTTCGCCTTCACCGTGGAGAAGGGTCGTGAGTACAAGCTGCTGGCCCGCCTGAAGGGCCGGTTCGACGGAGAGGCGCACGCGAGCACCGAGAACATCGACCAGCAGCAGATCGTCTCGCGTGAGCTGCACCTCATTCCCGACGCCGGCATCTGGCTGCGCTGCACGGTGCACCGTGCCGAGGGCATCGGCTTCGTGGAGGGGGTGACCGTGAACGTGGTGAACCTGAGCAGCTTCCAGAGCGATGTGCGGACCACCGGTCCCGGTGGCGACCTCACCATCCGCCTGCAGGGCAACGAGCAGTTCGAGGTGCTGCTTGAGAAGGCCGGCTATTTCAGCATGAGCCTGCCCGTGAGCACCGTGGGCATGAAGCAGGGCATCATCGATCTGAACGCCGTAAGACCGCTGGAGATGGAGGAGGTGCGGGTGGGCCGTCCGGTGGCGTTGAAGCACGTGCGCTGGGCCGGTAACGGGGCCACGCTTGACCCGCTGGCCAAGGCCGGTCTGGATGCGCTCGCGGAGCGGATGCTGGTGAACCCCGGCCTCACGTTCGAGGTGGGCGTGCACGAGGATGTGCGCATGCCGGCGGAGAAGGCACGCAAGCTCACCCAGGACCGGGCGGACGCCATCGTTCAGTACCTGCGGAGCAAGGGGGTGACGAAGGAGCGCGTGACCGGCAAGGGCTACGGGGTGGAGGTGCCTCTGAACCACTGTGGCCCGGGCGTTCAATGCTCCGAGCAGGAACATGCCGAGAACCAGCGCGTGGAGTACAAGGTGGTCTCCGACGGGCGGTGAGCGGGGTCACACAGCAGGAGCGGAGCACACCGTAGTTTCGTCCCATATTCCGATCACCATGATCAAGCACGTCCTGACCCTTTGCCTGGGCCTGACACTCGCGGCTGGCGTGAGCGCCCAAGGCACCTCGAGCACCCTTCCGGTCGCCTCCTTCAAGTCCGATCTTGCCCGCACCAAGGGTCTCCTCCTGGACGTCCGTACGCCGGAGGAATGCCAGGAGGGCATCATCAACGGTGCGCAGATGCTGGACTATTCCGCCCCGGGTTTCATGGACGGGCTGGCCAAGCTTGACCGCGAACGTCCGGTGTTCATCTATTGCGCCTCGGGCGGTCGTTCACGCCAGACGATGACGCGCATGATGAAGATGGGCTTCAAGGAAGTGCATGACCTTGAAGGCGGCATCACGGCCTGGCGTCAGGCCGGTGAGCCCGTGGTGGTGGCCGGCAGCGGAGCGAAGCGGTAGCCCAGCTTCGTGAAGTGCTCCAGCACGCGCGGCAGCGCGTAGCGCATGCGGATCTCGGAGAGCAGGTTGTCGTGGAACACGATGATCGAACCGGGGCGTGCCTTGGAGCGTACGATATCGAAACAGTCCTGGCCGGTCATCCGCTCCTCGAAATCCCCGCTGAGCACGTCCCACATCACCAGCTTGAACCGCTTGCGCAGGGCATTGATCTGTGCGCTGGTGGCCCGGCCGTAGGGCGGCCTGAACAGGTCGGTGCGCGTCAGCGCCTGGCAGCGCAGCACGCTGCGGTAGTAGGCGCTCCGGTCCGAGCGCCAGCCGCTGGGGTGGTCGTAGGTGTGGTTCCCCACGGCATGCCCTTCATCCAGCAGGCGCTTGAACAGGGCCGGGTGGGCCTCCACGTTCCTTCCCAGGCAGAAGAACGTGGCCTTCGCACCATGGGCGTTGAGCGTGTCGAGCACCCACGGGGTGAGCTGGGGTATGGGGCCGTCGTCGAAGGTGATGTAGAGGACCTTCTCCCGGGTGTCCATCCGCCAAAGCAGCCGCTTATCCAATTGCTGGATGAGGGGCAGGACGGTGGAGACCAGACGCAGGCGCATCAGAACTTCATCTTCACGGTGCGACGACCGGCGGCGTTGACCTCCTCGAGCTTGGCCTCATAGAGCCCGTTCACCTCATCCATCCGGGCCTTGAGGGTTTCGGCCAGCGGGTTCTTCGGGTCGCGCAGCTCCATGGTGGTGGCGATGCGCTGCATCACCGCCTGCGTGATCTCGAACTCCTGGGAGACCTTCTGCACGAACTCCGGTTCCAGGCTCAGCATGTAGGTCATGTTCTCGTCCATGATCCTGAACAGGCGGTCCGAAAGGTCCGCGGCGCTCTCCTTGTCGTCGGCGGCGTAGTAGGCCTCGATCACCGGGAGCATGATGCGGTCGAAGGGCACGTTGCGCTCGGGCATCTTCTCCAGGCAGAGGTCGAGCACCTTGCGGGCCTCCTCCTTGCGCCCTTCCCCGGCCAGGGCATCGGCCAGGGTGGCCATCTGCAGGCGCAGGTTGGTGGTCATGCGCAGGATGTTCTCGTCCAGGTAGATCGTGCCCTCCGTGTCCATGTTGCCCCACTTGAACTTGTTCATCACGTTGTCCAGCATCACGTCCGTTCCCACCGTGCCATAGGTGTTGGGGTTGCGCGAGCGGCCGAGCTTGGGCACCAGGCGGTAGGTGAGGCCTTCGAGGCGGAAGTGGTTCTGCAGGTTGATGTAGCTGTCGGGGCCCGTGGTCACCGCGAAATAGACGGGGCGCTCCCAGTTGTTGTTCGCGAGCATGTCCAGCACCATGAAGTGGTTCTTCATGAGGATCTGCTTCGGGTTGCCGCGCTGGTCGGTGATGGCCCAGCGCACCTCGGGCGTCCAGTCGGCGGTGTCCTTCACCGTCAGCGTGCCGTTGCCGAACACGGTGGCGCTGTCGGCCGGGATGCGGAACTTGTAGCTGGGCAGGTAGGCGTCCTTCTGGGTACGCGAGAACAGCAGCATCATGTTCCGGTCGTCGGTCGCGAAGTTCATCGCCTTCTTCAGGTCCATGTAGCCGGGATCCTTCTCGCGGGGCAGCATGGCCACCACGTCGCGGGTGCCCTGGCGGTACTTCTCGGGGGCCATGGTGATGGGCAGCGGTGCGCTCTCGTAGGCGCGGCGGCGCATCTGGTCGGTGTACCAGTCGGTGTTCAGCAGGCTCAGGTTCACCACGCGCACATCGGTGCGGATGCCCTGCACCTCCTGGGCGTACCACAGTGGGAAGGTGTCGTTGTCCCCGTTGGTGAAGAGGATGGCGTTCGGGGCGCAGCTCTCCAGGTAGTCGGCGGCCAGGTCGCGCGCCGGGGTGCGGTGGCTGCGGTCATGGTCGTCCCATTCGGCCCTCACCATCACCACGGGCACGGCGAGGCCCAGCAGGGTGGCCACCACGGCCGGGCCACTGTCGTTGCGCAGCACGCGGCCGAGCAGGTGCATGAGCAGGAGGGCCGCCCCGGCGAGCAGCGCCATGTAGAAGAGGGCGTAGGAGATGGAATGATCGCTGGCGGTGATCGATTCAACGAAGTACTTGAGCACCCCCACACCGAGCGCCGAGCCCACCGCGATCAGCAGGTCGCGCTGCGTGATGCCGCGTGCGGCTTCGTACAGGGCCATCACCCCCAGGCCGATCCAGATGGCGAAGGCATAGAAGGAGCCCACGTACGCGTAGTCCCGTTCGCGCGGTTGGAAGGGATACTGGTTGAGGTAGATGACGATGGCCAGGCCGGTGAAGAAGAACAGGAGCATCACCACCGTCCAGTCGCGCAGGTGGCGCACCAGCTGGAACACGAAGCCGATCATGCCCAGCAGCAGCGGCAGGAGGTAGAGCTTGTTGAAGCCCTTGTTGGCCGTCATGCTCGAAGGCAGGTGGTCCTGGTTGCCCAGGCGCTGCGCATCGATCGCCTTGATGCCGCTGAGCCAGTTGCCCTCGGTGATGCCGCCGTGGCCCTGGATGTCGTTCTGGCGGCCGGCGAAGTTCCAGAGGAAATAGCGCCAGTACATCCAGTTCACCTGGTAATCCAGGAAGAACCGCATGTTCTCGCCCTGGGTGGGCTTGTAGATGATGGTGGGCTTCCCTTCGCGGTCCGTGGTCCGCACGGGCACGCCCTTGAAATCGCTCCACTCCTTGTAGGCCTGTTCGTGGCTCGCCTGCGAGCTGTACATGCGCGGGAAGAGCATGGTGAAGGCCGGGTCGTAGATGGGCTCGGTGGCCTTGCGTGCGTCGGTGATCACGTAGCGCTCCACGAGGGTGAGCCCGGGGTTGGCCTCCATGTAGTGCGAGGCGCTCCAGCCGTCGTAGAAGGTCTTCACCGTGCGGCCGTTCTTCTGCACCAGCCAGGTGGCGGTGTGCACCGGCGTGCCGTCCCCGCGCTTGTCGTCGAGCGGCGAATCCCAGAACTGGCCCATGAGCAGCGGGCGGTCGCCATACTGCTCCCGGTTGAGGTAGCTCACCAGGTTGAAGACGTTCTCGGGGTTGTTCTCGTCGATGGGCGGGTTCGCCAGGCTGCGCACCACGGTCATCGCATAGGTGCTGTAGCCGAGCAGGATCACGCCCACGCCCAGGATGATGGTGTTGAGGATGGCGCGCCCGTTGCGCTGCGTCCACAGCAGGCCCCACACCATGCCGCCCACGAAGAGCAGGCCGGCCACCAGGTTGCCCGCATTGAACGACATGCCGAGGTCGTTCACGAAGAGCAGCTCGAACCAGCAGCCCACCTTGGCCACACCGGGAATGATCACGCTCTGGATGGCGCCCAGGATGAGGGCGCTGATCACCAGGGTGTAGACCACACCGCGGGGCGTGGTCTTGAACTTCTTGAAATAGTAAACGAGCGCGATCGGGGGGATGCAGAGCAGGGCCAGCAGCTGCACGCCGATGCCCAGGCCGAGCAGGTAGCAGATGAGGATGAGCCAGCGTGTGTTGTGGGCCTCGTCGGCCACGCTCTCCCACTTCAGGATGGCCCAGAAGGTGATGGCCGTGAAGAACGACGACATGCTGTACACCTCGGCCTCCACGGCGCTGAACCAGAAGCTGTCGCTCCAGGTGTAGGCCAGGGAGCCCACCACGCCGCTGCCGAGCACCGCGATGAGCTGGCCGGTGGTGAGCTCGCCGCTCTCGCCGCGCAGGGCCAGCTTGCGGGCCATGTGCGTGATGCTCCAGAACAGGAAGAGGATGGTGAACGAACTGCAGAGGGCGCTGAGGATGTTGATGGAGACCGGCACGTTCTCCGGGCTCACGAAGGCGCTGGCGATGCGCCCCAGCAGCATGAAGAGCGGAGCGCCGGGGGGGTGGCCCACCTGCAGCTTGTTCGCGGTGGCCAGGAACTCGCCGCAGTCCCAGAAGCTGGCGGTGGGCTCAATGGTGGCGATATAGGTCCAGGTGGCCACCAGGAACACGGTCCACCCGGTGGCGATGTTGAGCTTCTTGAAGTCCATGCAGGGATCTTGGTCCGTTGCGAACGGTCGTTCGGGTGCCGCTGCCCGCCGGTGGCGCCGACGGAAAAGCCTTGCCCAAGGCGACGAAATTACCCGAAAGTCCGTTCCGGATGGGGGGTGTGTTGAGGAACACGGGATCTTTCTACTTTTGCCCCGCCTTTGGGGGAAGTACCCCGGTACCGAACCCAGAGCCCGCCGAGAGGCAGGCAGGTGCACCCGATGGCCGATGGTGTAACTGGCAACACGTCTGATTTTGGTTCAGAAGAGTCCAGGTTCGAGCCCTGGTCGGCCAACTCCGAGTCCGAGGCCCCGCCACAAGCGGGGCTTCGTGTTTCCAAGCCGCTGCACCGCGTTCAGCCGTTCAACGCATCCGGACGACGAAAGTGCTTCATGGCTTTTTCACCGATAAGGGTGTGTGGCTGCAGGCCGGGCTCGCGCGCGGGCCAGAGCCGGGCATCGAAGGGGCTGGGGTCCTACACCACCTTCGCAGGGTCCTGCTTCAGCAGTCCGCTCATCACCGCGTACAGTTCGGGCAACTGCTCCCGGAAGGCCGTGGGCCGTTCGAAGAAATACTCCACGGCCACGGCGAAGAACTCCTCCTGGTTGGTGGCGGCATAGTCCCGCAGCAGGCTCGGCTTCCCGGCGCGGATCGCGGCGGTCTCCTGATCGCCCAGGATCTTCCATTCGTCCAGCAGCACCGGGTCCAGGAAGCCATCCTCGTGGTTGGGGATGAAGTCCTCGAACCAGAGCGCATGTGCCATCTCGTGGAGGCCCACGTTGTGCGCATCGCCCGCGCGGGCATAGCCCTCCAGGAAATGGGCCCACGACAGGCGGATCACCCCGCCCTTGGGGTTCACCTCGCCCTGGTGGAAGCGTTCCCTGCGGTGGGCCTTGTAGGCATCGGGGTGCACGATGATGCGGCTGAAGTGGGTGAGCGTGATGCGCTCGTCGAACCCGTGCAGCAACTGGGCGGCGCAGGCGCTGATCATCACCTTCATCGCATCCTCCAGCCGGATCCCCGCGCCGATCCATTCCTTGTCGTTCAGGAAGCGCCCCGTGACCCGTTCGAATCGCTGCTGCTGTTCTGCGGAGAGCGTGCCGTGGAACGGGAAGTACGTGCGTACCACCGCGCGCTGGGCGGGGGTGAGGCTGATGCGCGCGCCGCCCCGAAGGCCATTGAACCAGCCCGCCGCGCCCACCAGGGGAGCTCCCATCAACAGGTGGAGGAGGTCGGTGATGCCTTCGTCATCCATGCGGCCGGTCGGTCGGGGTGGTGGAGGATGGGGCTCAAGGCCGGCCTGCAAGCCCGGGCTCATCGTGGGCGGGGTCCTGGCCCAGCAGGTCGCGCATCACCTGGTACAGGTCGGGCATGCTCCGGTGGAACTGCCTGGGCTGTTCGAAGAAGTACTCCACGGCCACGGCGAAGAACTCCTCCTGGTTGGTGGCGGCGTAGTTCCTGAACAAGCGGCCCTGCCCGCGCTGGATGCGCCCGGCCTCCTCCCGGGCCAGCTCGCGCCAGCGCGCCATCAGCGTGTCATCCAGGAATCCGTGCTCCTCGTTCGGGATCCGGTTCTCGAACCAGAGGGCGTGGGCCATCTCATGCAGGCCCAGGTTGCGCGCGTCATCGGGCACCGCATAGTCCTCGCGAAAGTGCTTCCACGAGATCACGATGGCCTTCATGCCGGGGTTCACCTCCCCGATGTGGTCCGTTCGGCTGATGCGGCTGCGGTACTTGTCGGGGTACACGATGATGCGGGTGAAGTGCACGAGCGCGAGCGAGGGCAGGCCGAAGGTGAGCTGCACGGCCGATGCGGCCACCATCACCCGCATGTCGCGCGTCACCTCGATCCCGCGGCCGTGGAACTCCTTCTCCTCCAGGAAGCGCTTCACCCGGGAGCGGAACGCCGCGCGCCGCTTGTCCGTGAGCGCCCGGTAGAACGGGAAGAGGAGCACGAGCTCGTCGTGCATGCGCTGGTCGCGGAGCTGCTCCACGAACCGCGCGCCCAAGGCCCCGGCGATCCACAGGCCGCCCATCAGCAGCATCGGCAGCAGGTCCATCATGAGGAGCGCATGCGGTCAAGGGGTTCCCATGGACCACCGGTCGATCCTGCGTTCCGTGGGCGCGCGCAGCACCAGGAAGGCCAGCAGCAGCAGCGCCGCGCCGGCCGTGTTGCGGTCGGCTGTGAGCATGAACACCACCAGGTTGAAGAACAGCGCGCCTTCGATCAACACCCAGTGCAGGATGCACGCGGCACGCAGCACGGCGACCGACCCGCTGCCCGGCAGCAGGGCCCGCACCCGCCGTCGGAAAAGCACCACCGAAAGCACCGGGAACGCCACGGCCATCAACAGCCCCACAGCCTTGAGCGGCTCCGCATCACCACGGCCCATGGGGATGGTGCCCTCGTTCCATAGGTAGGCCTGCACCGCCAGGAAGCCCGCGCAGCCCATGCACAAGGCCATGTGCAGCACCGTCAGGGAGCGCTTGAGCTCGGTCAGTTCGGGGGTCTTCATCGGGATGGGCGGCCCGTGGGGTGGACAGGCGCCGTTCGCCCGAAGATCGGGATCCGCAGCTTTGCAACCACCATGACCGGTCCCATCCCCGTCACTTACTACGACGGCCTCTCATCCCTGCCGAAGGAGGCCCACGTGCGCTGGAGCGCCCCCGATGTGCTCGAGGTGGAGCATGGAGGCGCGCGCCAGCAATGGTCCGTACGCGACCGGAACTTCACCTGGGAGCTCACCGGGGGTGCGCTGCGCCTGAGCTTCGGCACGCCACCGCAGGTCGTGATCATCAAGGATGCGACGGTGCAGCGCCAGTTCGCGGAGCACTTCCAGCGCACGGCCAAGGCCCGGAAGGCCGACGGCACCATCCCCATCCTGCTGAGCCGGCCGGTGTGGTTCCTGCTCTCGTTCGCGGGCCTGGTGGTGGCGGCGTACGTCTGGCTGCTCCCGATGCTCGCGGGCTGGCTCGCCACCATGCTTCCGCTGGATGCCGACCGCCGCATCGGTGAGGCCTACTGGACCTCGATGGCGCCCACGCTCACGCTCGACTCCACCCGCTCGGCCGCACTGCAGCGCTTCGGCGACCGGCTGCAGCTCGCGCCCGATCTCAAGCTTCAGTACCACGTGGCCCAGGACGACCAGGTGAACGCCTTCGCGCTGCCGGGGGGGCACATCGTGGTGTACACCGGCCTGCTGGACCGCATGCAGGACCCGGGGGAGCTCGCTGCGCTGCTGGCGCACGAGGGCACGCACGTGCAGCTGCGCCACAGCACGCGCAACGTCATGCGCGACCTCTCGGGCGCGGCCTTCATCTCCCTGGTGGTCGGCGACATCAACGCGCTGGCGGCGCTGGTGGCCGAGCGCGCCGACGACCTGCGCGGACTGGCCTATTCACGGGCACTGGAGAGCGAGGCCGACGCGGTGGGCATGGAACGCATGGCCGCCACCGGCGTGGACCCGCAGGGCATGATCGCCTTGCTGGGCCTGCTGGAGCGCGAAGCGCAGGAGATGCCCGCGGGACTGGCCTTCCTCAGCTCGCACCCGCTCACCACCGAGCGCATTGCGGAGGCCACGCGCAAGGCCGGAACCCTGAAGCGCACGGGCGCACCGGTGGACCTGTCAGCGCTGTTCGAGGCCGTGCGGAAGCACTGAAGCGCTCAGCCCTTCACCACGATCCCCAGCTCCTTCAGCTGCTCGTCGTCGATGCGACTGGGCGCGTCGATCATCACGTCGCGGCCCGCGTTGTTCTTCGGGAAGGCGATGAACTCGCGGATGTCCGTGCGGTGGCCGAAAAGGCTCACCCAGCGGTCGAAACCGAAGGCCGCGCCACCATGCGGGGGCGCACCGTACTCGAAGGCGTCCATGAGGAAGCCGAACTTGTAGCGCGCGTCCTCGTCCGTGAAGCCGAGCACGCGGAACATGGCCTCCTGCATGGTGCGGTCGTGGATGCGGATGCTGCCGCCGCCGATCTCGGTGCCGTTGATCACCAGGTCGTAGGCGTTGGCGCGCACGCTGCCGAGGTCCACCTGGTCGAAGAGCTTCTGCGCATCCTCGGGCTTCGGCGCGGTGAAGGGGTGGTGCATGGCGTGCCAGCGACCGGTCTCCTCATCCTGCTCGAGCAGCGGAAAATCGATCACCCAGAGCGGCTTGAACACCTTGGGGTCGCGCAGGCCCAGCAGATCGCCCAGGTGCAGGCGCAGCTCGTTCAACTGCTTGCGGGTCCTGTCGGCCTTGCCGGCCATCAGGCAGAGCAGGTCGCCGGGCTTCATGCCGAAGCGCGTGGCCCAGGTCTGGAGCTGTTCGGGTGTGAAGAACTTGTCCACCGTGCTCTTCAGGCCCTCTTCGGTCCACTTCACGAACACGATGCCGGTGGCGCCGATCTGCGGGCGCTTCACGAACTCGATGAGCGCATCGGTCTGCTTGCGGCTCCATCCCGCGCAGCCCTCGGCGTTGATGCCGACGACGAGCTCGGCCTCGTCGAACACCTTGAATCCCTTGCCTTGGACGAGGTCGTTGAGCTCGTGGAACTTCATGCCGAAGCGCAGGTCGGGCTTGTCGCAGCCGTAGGCCTTCATCGCTTCATCGAACGACATGCGCGGGAAGGCCCCATCGAAGGTGATGCCGTGGATCGCCTGGAACAGGTGCCTGGCCATGCCCTCGAAGGTGTTCAGGATGTCCTCCTGCTCCACGAAGGCCATCTCGCAATCGATCTGCGTGAACTCGGGCTGGCGGTCGGCGCGCAGGTCCTCGTCGCGGAAGCACTTCACCAGCTGGAAGTAGCGGTCGAAGCCGGCCACCATCAGCAGCTGCTTGAAGGTCTGCGGGCTCTGGGGCAGCGCGTAGAACTCGCCCGGGTTCATGCGGCTGGGCACCACGAAGTCGCGCGCACCCTCGGGAGTGCTCTTGATCAGCACCGGCGTCTCCACCTCCAGGAAGTGCTGTGCGCTGAGGTAGTTGCGCACCTCGATGGCCATGCGGTGGCGCAGCTCGAAGTTGCGGCGCACGTTGGCGCGGCGCAGGTCGAGGTAACGGTACCGGGCGCGGAGCTCCTCGCCGCCGTCGGTCTCCTCCTCGACGGTGAAGGGCGGCGTCCTGGCCGCGTTCAGCACCTTCAGTTCCGTCACCACCAGCTCGATCTCGCCGGTGGGCATGTGGGCGTTCTTGCTCTCGCGCTCGCGCACGATGCCGGTGGCCTGCACCACGAACTCGCGGCCCAGCTGGCGCGCCTGCTCGCAGAGCCCCTTGTCGCGCTCCATGTTGAAGCTGAGCTGGGTGATGCCGAAGCGGTCGCGCAGGTCCACGAAGGTCATGCCGCCCAGGTCGCGGGCGCGCTGGACCCATCCGGCGAGGGTCACGGTCTTCCTGGCGTCGTTCAGGCGGAGCTCGCCACAGGTGTGCGTACGGTACATGGTGCTGAGGGCGCCCGCCGTTGCGGGCGGCGCGAAGTTACCCGAACGCGCCCGTCTATTGGACCGTGAGCGTGATGGCGCGGTACACGAGGTCGCCGTTGGACTGGCGCACGCCGAAGTCCCATTGCTCGGTGCCGGCCACTGAACGGGTCACGATGGTCTTCTCGAAGGAGAAGGAGCCGGCGCTGACCGGTACATCATCGGTCACCTCCACGTCGGAACCGTTGTAGGTCACCCGCACGATGAAGGCCTCCAGATCGAGGGACCCCTTCGCCACGTTCACTCCCACGCGCAGGGTGTCGGACGTGCCCGCGGTGGTGTCGGTGTGCACGTAGCCGCTGTCGGCCCGGAAGGTGATGGACGGGGTGGTGTTGGGCGTGTCGCCCTCCTTGTTGCAGGAAGTGATGACGAGGAGGGCGCAGATGCCCACGAGGACCGAGCGGATCATGGGGCGAAAGTACCCGGCGATGGGGTCGGGTTCACTTGCGTTCCTTGAGCAGGGTCGCCTTCGCGGCCTTGAGCCCGGCGAGCGCGGCCTCGTCGAGCCGTGGGTGGCTGAGGCCCATGGCCTGCAACTGCTCGCGCAGCAGCCGTCCCACCAGGGCGCGGCTCTCCCATTGTTCGTCGGCGGGGATGATGTACCAGGGCGCGTGGGGCGCGGCGGTCTCGCGGATGGCCTCCTCGTAGGCCGCCATGTAGTCCTTCCAATAGGCGCGCTCCTTCACATCGTTGGCGCTGAACTTCCAGTTCTTGTCCGCGTCATTGATGCGTTCCAGGAAGCGCTTCTTCTGTTGGTCCCGGCTCATGTACAGGAAGAACTTCATGATCACCGTGCCGTTGGCGGCCAGGTGCTCCTCGAAGGCACGGATGGAGGCGTAGCGTTGCTTCCAGAACTTCTTCCCGAGGTCCTTCGCCTTGGTGAGGCCGGGCAGCCGCTGGCCCAGGATGATCTCCGGGTGCACGCGCGTCACGAGCACCTCCTCGTAGTGGCTGCGGTTGTGGATGCCGATGAAGCCGCGCGGCGGGGCGGCGAGGTGGTGCCGCCACAGGAAGTCGTGCGAACGCTCGAGCGTGGAGGGGGCCTTGAAGCTGGTGACCACCACGCCCTGCGGGTTAACCCCGCTCATCACGTGACGCACGCAGCTGTCCTTGCCGGCCGCGTCCATGGCCTGGAAGACCAGGAGCACCGAATGGCTTCCCGAGGCGTAGAGCACGTCCTGCAGGTCGGCGATGTGCTCGCGGTCCTTGTCGAGCAGCGCCTTCAGGTCCTGCTTGTCGTACGGTGTGTCGATGTCGGTGGTGAAGCGCTTCAGCCGGAAGCCGGAGCCTTTCTTCACGGCCACACGCGGATGGTGCAGGAACGAGGTGCTGATCTTCTTGGGCATGCCTCAAAGATGGGGAACCTGCCCGGTTGAGCGCGGGCGGTCCCCGGGAACACGAAGGGCGCCCACCTTGCCGCGGGCGCCCTTCGCGCTTAGACGTGTCGTTCCGTTCACTGCACGGTGAGGAGCAGGCTCCTGGTGGTGATGTTGCCGTCGCGGTCCACCACGCTGAAGATCCACTTCTCGCTCCCGGCCTGCGCGCGCGTGATCACCTGTTCGTCGTGCTCCACGTGCTCGCCGCTGAGGTCGATGTTGTGCACGGTCGTGGAGCCGCCACCATCATAGGCGACGCTCACGTTGAGGCTGATCAGCGGGTCCTCCGTCCTGTCGATCACCACGCCGATGAGCAGGGTGTCGGCCTGGCCCACGGTGTCGTTCGCCGAGGTGTAGCCGCTGCCGGTCTTGAAGCTCATGGACGGCGGCACGCGCGGGTCGGTCTCCTTCTTGCAGCCGCCCGCCAGCGCTCCGGTGAGGACCGCGACGAGGGCGCAGGCGATGATCGGACGGTTCATCACTTGCCGAGGTTGAGCAGGTAGGCCACGCGCACGCCGATGTAGCTCAGGGCCTCGGCCTCACCGCCACCCTCCTCCTCCTTGGGGCTGATGCTGTTGTAGCGGGCCGCAAGGTCGAAGCGCTCCAGCTGGTAGCCCACGCCGATGGCCCAGCTGAAGTTGGTGGTGGACTCGGTCTCGGCCTCCGTGTTGAAGGGGGCGGGCAGGGCCTTGAACTTCTCGGAGAAGCTGTGGATGCCCACCTGGCCGTGCGCGTAGAAACCCTTCTGGCTCTCGGTGAAGTAGTACTTCAGGCCGGCCTGCGCGGGGATGAGCGAGGCACCGTCGAGGATGTCCTTCGCATCGCCCTTCAGCATCAGGAAGGTGTAGCCCACCTGCACGGTGACGCCGAGCTTGGAGCCCACCGGCAGTTCGAAGCCCACGTTGGGGCCTACGCCGAGGCTGTACTCCTTGCTCCAATCACCCTGCGGCAGGGCAATGTCGGCGCCGAAGGAGAGCTGGTTGCTCTGCGCAAGGGCCACGGTCGGTGCCAGCGCGAGGCCGGCGAGGATGGTGAGGATCTGCTTGTTCATCTTGGTCTTGATTGTTTACAGGTTGTTTTCGTTGGGTTCCGGGTGAAGGCCTCCGGTCGGTCAGAAGGTGAGCTGGAGCGCGAGGCCCACGTTGCGCCCCATGTCCGACAGGCCGATGTACTTGAACCGCGAGAGGTGGTCCACGTAGCGCTTGTCGGTGAGGTTGTTGCAGAACAGGGAGAGCTTCAGCGGGTGGTGCTGCTGGCGCAGCGTGGTGCCCGCTGAGAGGTTGAAGAGGGTATAGGCCGGGGTGGCCGTCTCGAACTGCGCGGGCCGGTCCTGCGCCGCCACCTGCACGCTGCCGAAGCGCACCCAGGTGCCGGTCCTGGGCGTCCAGCTCAGCTCGGTGCGCAGCCGGTCGGCCGGCATGAAGGGCAGGTGCCCGCCATCATCGGTGGTGCCGCGCACGGTGCTGTAGCTGCAGGTGAGGTCCCACTGCCGCAACGCCTTCGGGTGGATGTCGATGCCGGCCTCGCCGCCGGTGAGCAGCGCGTTCCGTTGCTCGTAGCGGTACACGTCGAAGCCGAGGTGCTCGGTCCCGGTGGGCGTGAGGAAGATGTAGTCGAGGAAGCGGTTCCGGTAGGCCGTGGCGGTGAGCTCCACCTGCTCCTTCCATTCCCAGGTGAGGCCCAGCTCGGCGCACAGGTTCTGCTCCACACGCAGGTCGGGATCGCCCACCTCGTAGCGGTAGGTGCCTTCGTGCAGGCCGTTGCTGCTGAGCTCGGCGAGGTTGCCGCTGCGGTAACCGCTGCTCACGCCGGCCTTCACGTTCACCTCCTCCACGGGGTCCCAGGCCAGGCCGAGGCTGCCGTTCAACGCGGTCCAGTTGCGATCGAAGGGCGCCACCGGCGAGGTGGGCGGGTTGAGGTTGAGCGTGCTGAAGGTGCGGATGGCCCGGTCGTCGAAGCGCACGCCGCCTTCCACCGTGGCCGCGCCAACGCGTTGCCGGTAGTAGCTGAAGAGGCCGGCCTCGGCCGTCCGCGCATCGGGGATGATCACACGCGCGCCGTAGTTGGTGTTGGTCTGGTACAGCAGCGCGACGCCGTTCGACCAGCTTCCTTGGTCGCCCGTGCGCGTGGTGGCCTGCACCAGCAGCGAGGCGGTGTTGAGCAGCATGTCCAGGCTGATCTTGTTGCCGCCCTCCTGTTCCTGGCGCCGGTTGGTGGTGAGGCCGCCGTTGAGCGTCCACTTGGTGCGCTCGCCGTACAGCGCGTTCTCGCTGCCCAGCACCACGAAGCCCACCTGGTGGTAGGGGCCGTTGAAGGCGCGGGCGTAGCGTGCGTCGCCGGTGGCCCGCTCCAGCGTGTCGAACACGAAGCCGAAGCGGCTGAAGGACGCGTGGAGGTGGTTCGCGCTGGTCCAGCGTCCCTTGCGCCAGCCGATGCTCGCCTTCGCGTTGTACATGGCGAAGCGGCTGTTCAGCACGCGGTCGCCGCCGCCGCTGGCGTAGTCCCCATGGCTGTCCGCGCCGCCGGTGAGGCGCCACCAGCGCTTGCTGTTGCTGGAGCGGATGCCGTAGGCCACCTGGACCCCGCCGGTGTTGCCCATGAGGCCGAGGCGCGCCTGCTGCACGGTGGTGCCCACGGGGGCGGGCTTCTCCTCCTGCACGTTGAGCACGCCGCCGATGGCATCGCTTCCGTACTGGAGCGCGGCCGGGCCCTTGATCACCTGCACGCGGTCCACGCCCAGGTCGCTCAGCCCCAGTCCGTGCTCGTCCTGCCACTGCTGGTTGTCGAAGCGCTGGCCCAGCATGTTCACCTGCACGCGGTTGCCGGCGAGCCCGCGGATCACCGGCTTGCTGATGCCCGCGCCGGTGGTGAGCTGGGTGACACCGGGCAGTTTCGCCACGGCATCGCTCACCGAGAGGGACCCGCGCTCGCGCATCTCGTCAGCGGAGAGCGTGGTCACCGTGCGGCTCGTGCTGCGCGGCGCGCTCACCTGGATGCCCACCACATCGGCGTCCTTCAGCTCCATGAGCCCCGGCCGCAGCTCGATCCCCAGGCGCACCGTATCGGTGTGCAGTTCCACCACGGCGAATCCGCTCTCGTACCCAAGGTGGGTGAGCTGCACCGTGAAGCGGCCGTTGACGCGCACCGGCAGCAGGAATTTCCCCGCGCTATCGCTCAGCGTTCCGATGCTCAGCTCGGGGATGTACACGTGGACCTGTGACAGCGGAGCATCACCGCCCTGCTCGCGCACGGTGCCCTGCAGCACGGATTGGGCGTGCAGGGTGAGCGGAGCAAGGACCAGGAGGAAAAGGAGAACGGATGCGTTGATGCGCACGCCAGGATGGGCTTGGAAGTGGGAAGGCGCGCGAGCGGCTGGCGCTGCGCCGGGAACGGGCGGCGATCGGTGCGTCGCCGGGGTGTCCGTCAGGCCCTGGGCGGCGGCGTGGGCACTGCACCCACGAACGAAGGCGGTGGGGCGTGGCGGTCCGGAGCGAGGCCTTGGTGCACCGCGGATCCGACCGCTTCGATCGGCGGCTGGGGAAGCACGAAGGGGTCGAGCCGCAGGTTCAGCTTCACGGCTCCGCCCGGTCCGGTGCCGGCTTCTTCGCGGTCCTCGGGAGCGAACAGCTTGACCAGCTGCGCCGCGATGGACTCCCGCCGGTCGGCGACGCACTCCACCACGCAACGGTCATCGGTGAAGGCGATGGACGCCACGTCATACAGCGTGCCGTTCAACACGAATTCATGACCCTCCTCCTCCCAGGCGAAGCCGGGTTCCTGCACCTCGCCGTTCACCACCTGGAATGAGAAGCGCACGGTACGCTGATCGTGCCGGCCGTGGAACGAGCGCCACATGGTCTGGCGCACGTGATGGCGGAAAAGATGCGCTGCGGGGAACACGAGCATGGTGGCGTGCACCAGCAGTGCGAGCAGGATCCAGCCGGTGAGGCGGCGCATGCGGCGAAGATAGGGGAGGCCATGTCCATCCTGAGCAGCCGCCCGACCGGCGCGGGATCTCCCTATCGGTCCCGCTTGCCTTTCTTCTTCTTCCGCGGGAAATAGAATTCGCTCTTGATCCCGGCGGCCTTCATCAGGTCGAGGCCGTACTGGCGAAGCGTCTCGATCACGGGGATGGCCTGTTCGCCCAACGGCGTCAGCGCGTATTCGGTGCGTGGCGGCACTTCGGCGTAGACCTTGCGCGAGATGAGGCCGTGCTTCTCCAGTTCGCGCAGCGCGGCGGCCAGCTGCCGGTCGCTGATGTGCGCCATGCTCTTCTTCAGTTCGCTGAAGCGCTGCTTGTCCTTCTTCAGGCGGTAGAGGATGGGGCTCTTCCACGTACCGCCGATGTGCGCCATGGCGAACTCCAGAGGGTTGTAGTATACGTGGCCGTCGTGGGTGAAATCGGGCATGCGCAGGGCCGGCTAGGTGCCACGAAGATCGCCGCCGAACCCGGATGGATGCGGTACTTACGTTTTTGTCAGTACCACACGAATGAGCGCTACCCATTGTGGATGCTTGTACATCGATGACCTTTGGATCTTCCAATGGAAAGGTGGTTCCGGACCTGGGTGTCGCTTCGATGGAAAGGCGAGGACCCACCTGGAACGCTCAAGTGATCAGATCAGCAGGCACATGACCATCACCATCATCGGCGCCGGCAACATCGGCGGTACGCTCGCGGAGAAATGGAAGGCCGCAGGACACGACATCCTCATCGGGGCGCGCAACCCCGGCGACGAGGACACCCTGAAATGGGCCCAAGGCATCGGCACCCGGGTGATGGGCATCCCTGATGCGGTGAAGGCCGGTGACGCCGTGCTGATCGCCACGCCGGGCAAGGTGGTGGCGGACCTGGCGGCATCGCTGGGCGATCTGCTCAACGGCAAGCTCGTGATGGACGCCACCAACATGGCCGGTCCCCTGGGCACGGCGGCGGGCTTCGAGGCCCTGCGCAAGGCCGGGGCCGACGCCGTGAAGGTCTTCAACTGCACCGGCTGGGAGAACCTCGCCGATGTGCGCTACGGTGACCAGGTGGCCGACATGTTCATGGCCTGTGGAAGCGACCGGGCGAAGGCGGCCGTGCGCGAGCTGGTGAAGGCCGTGGGCTTCGGCGATGCGATCGACCTGGGCGGCGATGACAAGGTGCCCATCCTGGAGGGCTTCGCGCTGGTGTGGATCGACCTGGCCATCTTCCGGAAGATGGGCCGCGGCATCGCCTTCAAGCTGATGCGGCGCTGAGCGGCCGGTACATTCGTGGCCTACACGCACGCCCATGGATCTCTACCAGCAGGTCTTCGCGAACAACAAGCAGTGGGTGGCCGATAAGCTGGCCATGGACCCAGCCTACTTCGACAAGCTCGCCCAAGGGCAGCATCCGGAGTTCCTTTACATCGGCTGCAGCGACAGCCGCGTGACCGCCGAGGACCTCATGGGTCTGCAGCCGGGCGAGGTCTTCATCCACCGCAACATCGCCAACCAGGTGGTGCCGCTCGATGGCAACGTCAACGCCGTGGTGCAATACGCCGTGGAGCAGCTCAAGGTGAGGCACATCGTGATCTGCGGGCACTACAACTGTGGCGGTGTGAAGGCCGCGCTGGAGCCGAGCGACATGGGCCAGCTGAACAACTGGCTGCAGACCCTGCGCGATGTGTACCGCCTGCACATGGCCGAGCTCGATGCCATTACCGACGAGCGTGCGCGCTTCGACCGCCTGGTGGAGCTGAACGTGCTCGAGCAGTGCATGAACGTGATCAAGCTGGACCACGTGCAGAAGCGCTGGTACAAGGAGCGGCTGCCCATGATCCATGGCTGGGTGTTCGATGTGCGCACGGGCCAGCTCAAGGACCTGGACCTGGACATGGAGCAGGAGTTCATGGCCATCCGCAAGGTGTACGACCTGAAGCCGAAGGGCTGACCGGCGAGCGGTCCTGGAGCGGCCTGCGTGGCCGACCCGATCAAACCATCACGTGCGCGGGGTGTCCATGTCATGGTCCTGTTCCCTGCGTTCCGGATCATCACTCCATGCGATCACTTCTTCCGTTCGCCTTGCTGCTGGCCGTTGGGGCCCCGGCGCAGCGCACCGTCGGCTTGGTGCAGTACGATGTCCCTCCATCGGGTTACATGCTCTTCGCCCCGCTCTCCAGTACCACCACCTACCTGATCGACCCGTGCGGGGAGCAGGTGCACGCATGGAGCGGAAGCTACACGCCGGCGTTGAGCGCACAGCTGCAGCCTGACGGCACCCTGCTCCGGGCGGGCAACACGCAGAACGCGAACTTCAACGGTGGCGGGAGCGGTGGCGTCCTCGAGCGCTGGTCGTGGAACGGCACCCTGCTCTGGAGCTACACCATCAGCGACGATTCGCTCTGCCAGCACCACGACTTCACGGTACTGCCGAACGGGCACATCCTGGTGCTCGTGTGGGACCGGCGCACCGGAGCGGACGCGATCGCGCACGGCAAGGATCCCGCGGCGACCAATGCATACCTCTGGAGCGAGCGCATCCTGGAGCTGGAGCCGGTGGGAAGCTCCGATGCGAACGTGGTGTGGGAATGGCGCCTGTGGGACCACCTGGTGCAGGACTTCGACAGCGGGCTGCCCGGCTTCGGGGTCGTGTCCGATCATCCCGAGCGGGTCGACATCAACTTCTTCCTCGGACCGCCCACGAGCTTCGACTGGATCCACCTCAACAGCATCGCCTACGATGCCACGCACGATCAGGTCCTGGTGAGCAGCCACAACCTCGACGAGCTCTGGGTGATCGACCACAGCACCACCACCGCCGAGGCGGCCGGCTCTACTGGCGGCAACAGTGGGCATGGCGGCGACCTGCTCTACCGCTGGGGGAACCCGCGCGCGTACGGCCGGGGAACCGTGGCCGACCAGAAGCTCTTCGGCCAGCACCACGCCACCTGGCTTCCGCCGGGGCACCCGGATGAAGGAAAGATCCTCGTGTTCAACAACGGCCTGAACCGTCCAGGGGATGACTACTCCAGCGTGGAGATCATCGCTCCGCCGATCGACGGTAACGGTGTGTACACGGTGCCCTCATCCGGGCCCTTCCTGCCGGCCGCGCAGCAGTGGATCTGGACCGCGCCCACGCCCACCGACTTCTTCGGGCAGAACATCGGCGGTGTGTTCCCGGTGGACGGCGGCTTCCTGGCCACCAACGGACCCGGTGGCAAGGCCATCTGGACCGATCCGAGCGGAGTGGTGCAATGGTCATACGTATGCCCGATCGGCATGGGCGGTGCGCCTGTCGCGCAGGGTACGGCCATCACCGGCAATAGCGTGTTCCGCTTCGAACATTACCCCGCTGACTTCGACGGCTTCACCGGTCATGCGCTCTCGCCGCAGGGCGAGATCGAGACCGCGCCGTTGACCTCCCTGTGCGTGCTGGCCGAGGTGCCGGAGCTGGGCGATGAGGCCGCCTCCCTGGTGTGGCCCAACCCGGCCTCGGACATGGTGAACCTTCGCGTTCCACCAGGGGCGCAGGAGGTGCGGGTGTTCGATGCGGCCGGTCGTGCGGTGCTGCGGAACGGGCTCACATCCGGTCCCACGACCACTGTCGACGCTGGGGCCTTGGAGAACGGCACCTACACCGTGACGCTCCTCCGCGACGGACGGCCCGTGACCACCGGACGCCTGGTGGTGCTGCATTGACGAAAGGCCGGGACCCCTTGCGGCGGTCCCGGCCTTTCCGTGGTGTTGCCTTTTAGGAGGTTCAGAGCGTCCCCCGGTTCTCCTGCTCCCGTTCGATCGCCTCGAACAGGGCCTTGAAGTTGCCCTTGCCGAAGCTCTTGGCGCCCTTGCGCTGGATGATCTCGAAGAACATCGTGGGGCGGTCGAGCACCGGCTTGGTGAAGAGCTGCAGCAGGTAGCCCTCGTCGTCGCGGTCCACCAGCACGCCGTGCTCCTTCAGCACCGCCAGGTCCTCGTCGATCTCGCCCACGCGTGACATCACGTCGTCGTAGTAGGTGGGCGGTACGTAGAGGAACTCCACGCCGCGGTCCTTCAACGCGCTCACCGTTTCGATGATGTTGTTGGTGGCCACCGCGATGTGCTGCACACCGGCGCCGTGGTAGAAGTCGATGTACTCCTCGATCTGGCTCTTCTTCTTGCCCTCGGCCGGCTCGTTGATCGGGAACTTGATGCGGCCGTTGCCGTTGCTCATCACCTTGCTCATCAGCGCGGTGTACTCGGTGCTGATGTCCTTGTCATCGAAGCTCACCAGCTGCGCGAAGCCCATTACGCGGGCGTAGAAGTCCACCCAGGTGTTCATCTCGCCCCAGCCCACGTTGCCCACCATGTGGTCGATGAACTTCAGGCCGGTGGGCGGCGGGTTGTAGTGGCTCTTCCACGCCTTGTAGCCGGGCATGAAGGGACCCTTGTACGCGTTGCGCTCCACGAAGATGTGCACCGTCTCCCCGTAGGTGTGGATGCCGCTGCGCACCACGTAGCCGTGCTCATCCTCCTCGCGCACGGGCTCCATGAAGCTCTTGGCGCCGCGCTTGGTCGTTTCCTCCCAGGCCTTGCGCGCGTCGGGCACCCACAGGGCGATCACCTTCACACCGTCACCGTGCTTCCGCAGGTGGTCGTTGATCGGGCTGTCCGGCGTCATCGGCGTGGTGAGCACCAGGCGGATCTTGTCCTGCTGCAGCACGTAGCTGGTACGGTCCTTCACGCCCGTCTCCAGGCCGGCGTAGGCCACGCTCTGGAAGCCCCAGGCGGTCTTGTAGTAGTGCGCGCTCTGCTTGGCGTTGCCCACGTAGAGCTCCACGTAGTCGGTGCCCCAGAGGGGAAGGAAGTCCTCCGCCTCCTTCATGATCTTCTCGAGGCCGTAATCGACGTCTTTCAGTCCGGTTGCCATGGTCGTTCGGATTTCAGGTTGAGGGTCACTCCAGCCAGCTCTTCCAATACTTGCCATCATCGAGCTTCAAGGCCTCCTCCGTCACCATCAAAGGTCGGAAGGTGTCCACCATTACCGCAAGCTCGTTCGTCTCCTTCTGGCCGATGCTGCGCTCCATCGCGCCGGGGTGCGGGCCGTGGGGGATGCCGGCGGGGTGCAGGCTGATGTGGCCGGGGCCGATGTCGTTGCGGCTCATGAACTCACCGTCCACATAGTAGAGCACCTCGTCCGCATCGATGTTGCTGTGGTTATATGGCGCGGGGATGGCCTGCGGGTGGTAGTCGTACAGGCGCGGCACGAAGCTGCAGATCACGAAGGCGTCCGTCTCGAAGGTCTGGTGCACGGGCGGCGGCTGGTGCACGCGGCCGGTGAGCGGCTCGAAGTCGTGGATGCTGAAGGCGTAGGGGTAGTTGTAGCCGTCCCAGCCCACCACGTCGAAGGGGTGCGTGGCGTAGACCAGCTCGTGCAGCAGGCCCTGCTTCTTCACCTTGATGACGAAGTCGCCCTTCTTGTCGATGGTCTCCAGCTTCTTCGGACGGCGGATGTCGCGCTCGCAGAACGGCGAATGCTCCAGCAGCTGGCCGAACCAGTTGCGGTAGCGCTTCGGCGTGTACACCGGGCGGTGGCTCTCCACGATGAAGAGGCGGTTGTCACTGTCCTTGAACTCCATGGTGTAGATCATCCCGCGGGGGATCACCAGGTAGTCGCCGTACTTGAAATCGATGTTGCCGAGGAAGGTGCGGAGCGTGCCGCTGCCCTTGTGGATGAAGATGACCTCGTCGCAGTCGGTGTTCTTGTAGAAGTAGTCCACGCTCTTCGCCTGCGGGGCGGCGAGCACGATGGCCACGTCGCTGTTCACCAGGATGGGCTTGCGCGCGGCGAGATGGTCCTTCTCGGGCTTCGCCTTGAAGCCGTGCAGCCGCAGGGAGCGCATGTTCTTCTCCACCGCGATCTTGGGGGTCAGGTCCTTGGGCTTGCCGAGGGCCTTCACCTGCGTGGGTCGGTGGATGTGGTAGAGCAGGGAGCTCATGCCATCGAAGCCGATGGTGCCGAAGAGCTGCTCGTAGTAGATGCGGTCCTTGCCGTTCTTGAACACGGTGTGCCGCTTGTGCGGGATCTTGCCGAGGGAGTGGTAGATGGGCATTTCGCGGTGGTTGGGGCGCGAAATTCCGCGCCCGTACGGATTCAGGTCATGATGGATGTCAGCTCCGGTGCGCCTTCGCCTCTGGCTGCGACGACCGAAGCATGCAGGGTGCCGTTCAGCGCCAGCAGTTCCTCCTCCTCCCGGATGCGGCGGCGCAGGCCTTCGGGGTCGCTGATGGCCTTGGTCTTCGTGCTGCGGGTGCTGCGGCCCTTGCGCCAGGCACGCTGCACCTCCATGGGCAGCTGGTGGATCTCGCGGCAGCTCGGCGAACAGCAGTCGGCATACTTCGCCGCGCACGCGTCGCACTGCACCAGCAGCAGGTTGCAGCTGGCCTCGTGGCAGTTGGTGATGCGGTCGCTGGGGGTGCCGCACTGCATGCAGGTGCTCACCACATCGTCCGTGATGCGCTCGGCGAGGCGCTCGTCGAAGACGAAGTTCTGGCCGAGGTACTTGCTCTTCAGCCCTACGGCCTTCAGCTGGCGAGCGTAGTCGATGATGCCGCCGTGCAGCTGGCCCACGTTCGTGAAGCCTTCATGCTTCAACCAGGCGCTGGCCTTCTCGCAGCGGATGCCGCCGGTGCAGTAGAGCAGGATCTCCTGGTCGCTGCCGCGCTGAGCTTGCCGGAGCGTTTCGACAACCTCCTCGATGGCCCCGCGGAAGGTGTCCGCCTTGGGCAGGTAGGCGCCTTCGAAATGCCCGATCAGGCATTCGTAGTTGTTGCGCATGTCGATCACCAGTGCGCCTTCCTCCATCTTCTTGTTGAAGGTGGCGGCGTCGAGGTGGGCGCCCACGTCGGTCACGTCGAAGGCCCCGTCCTCCAGGCCGTCGGCCACGATCTTCTTCTTCACCCGCACGATCAGCTTCAGGAAGCTCTTGCCATCATCTTCCACGGCGATCTTCCACGGCACGTTGGCGAAGGCCTCCCGCGCGTCCAAGGCCTGGCGGAACGTTTCCAGATCCGATGTGGGCACGCTCACTTGGGCGTTGATCCCTTCGGGGGCGATGTACACGCGGCCCAGCACGCCGAGGGCTTCCCATTCGGCATAGAGCGTGTTCCGGAGGTCCACCACATCGGCCAGCCGCACGTAGCGGTAGAACGAGAGGGTGGTGCGGGACGCGCCTTCGCGCTCCAGCCGGGCCCGGAGGATGTCCGGGCGGTGCAGGTTGCGGAGGCGGTGGGGGTCCATGCGAAGGGTGGCCGCGGCGATGTGGCGAAGATACGGGTAGGCGTGCGGCGGCGGCCTTCCCGGGAAGCCGTTCCCGGCTAGCTTTGGCCCATTCCAGCGCGACAATGGGCGACAAGAAGATCCTGGTGATCGGCAGCTCGGGCCAGATCGGCACCGAGCTCGTGGAGGGCCTGCGGGCCCGCTTCGGCAACGAGAACGTGGTGGCCTCCGACATCAAGGAGCCGCAGGTGAGGCAGGACGGCCCCTTCGCCATGGTCGACGCCACGGACCGGCGCGGCATCGAGCGCATCATCGATAAGCACGGCATCACCGAGGTGTACCTGCTGGCCGCCCTGCTGAGCGCCACGGCCGAGAAGGACCCTGCCTTCGCCTGGAAGCTCAACATGGAGAGCCTGCTGATCGTGCTGGAGCTGGCGCGCGAGGGCAAGCTGAAGAAGGTGTACTGGCCCAGCAGCATCGCGGTGTTCGGCCCCACAACGCCCAAGGACATGACGCCCCAGCGCACGGTGACCGAGCCCACCACGGTGTACGGCATCAGCAAGCTGGCGGGGGAGGGGTGGTGCCAGTACTACCACCAGCGCTACGGCGTGGACGTCCGAAGCATCCGTTATCCGGGCCTCATCGGCTGGAAGAGCGCGCCGGGCGGGGGCACCACCGACTACGCCGTGCACATCTTCCACGAGGCCATCAAGCACGGCACGTACACCAGCTTCCTGGGGCCGAAGAGCACCCTGCCCATGATGTACATGCCCGACGCCATCCGCGCCACCATCGACCTGATGGAGGCGCCGGTGGAACGGATCAAGGTGCGCACCAGCTACAACCTGGCGGGCATGAGCTTCGACCCGGAGCAGATCGCCGCCGAGGTGGCCCGCCACATCCCCGGCTTCACCATGGGCTACGCGCCCGATCAGCGGCAGGCTTACGCCGACAGCTGGCCCCGCAGCATCGACGACAGCGCCGCCCGCGCCGATTGGGACTGGAAGCCCGAATACGACCTGCGCGCCATGGTGGACGACATGATGGCGAACCTGAAGCGCCAGCTGAAGCAGGAGGCCTGAGGCGTAACCCCGCGCGCGGAGCTCTCGTATCGCGGGTGCGAACCTCTGGACCGCCATGTCCTTCGTACGCCCCATCCTCCTCGCCGTGCTGCTTACGGCCGCCCCCGCAGCCCATGCGGCCGGTCAGGGTGCGCCCGCCAACGCCGACACGCTGAACCGGCTGGACGAGATGGGCCGCCGGCAGGGCTGGTGGCGCATCGAGGCGCCCAAGGCCGACAAGCCCGGCTATACCGACGGTCAGCTGATCGAGGAGGGGCGCTACGCCGACAACCGGCGCACGGGCCTGTGGCGCAGCTACTGGCCCACCGGGCAGGTGAAGGCCGAGGTGCGCTACGAGATGGGCCGCCCCAAGGGCGCCTACACCACCTACTACGCCGATGGCAAGGTGGAGGAGAAGGGCACCTGGGACCTGGACCGCAACACCGGCAGGTTCCAGCGTTGGCACCCCAACGGGCAGCTCGCGCAGGACTTCACCTTCAACCCCTACGGCGTGCGCGACGGCGTGCAGCGCTACTACCACGAGAACGGGCAGCTGGAGGTGGAGGTGACCGTGAAGGAGGGCCGCGAGGAGGGCACCCTGAAGCGCTACTACGCCAACGGCGAGGTGCAGCAGGTGGCGCAGTTCAACGGCGGCGACCTCAACGAGGCCACCAGCAGGTACATCAAGCCGGTGCACAAGGAGACCGCCGTGGTGGCCGAGCCCGCCGGCAAGGCCGCGCCCGCCGTGGCCGCCGAGGAGAAGCCCAACACCGCCCGCTTCCAGGAGAACGGGTACAACACCCTCTACGACAAGCAGCTGCGCCTGAGCAAGGTGGGCGACTTCAAGGCCGGCCGCCTGTGGAACGGCAAGGTGTACAAGTACGACAAGGACGGCAGGCTCGTGCGCATCGAGATGTACATCGAGGGCCACTACGCCGGCAACGGCGTGATCACCGACGAGGACAAGTAGGGGGGCTACTCCACCGCGAAGCGCGCCGTGCCCACGGGGGCTCCACCGGCACCGGTGGCCGCCACGGTGTACAGCCCCGGCGCCAGCCCGGCCGTGGCCAGCTCCATGCGCCGCCCCGCGCCCCGCTGCACGTGCACCACGCGCCCGGCCGCATCCAGCACCAGCGCGCGCTCCAGCGGCTCCGCAGCCTCCAGCACCAGCGGCAGGCCCTGGGCCACCACGCCCGGCAGCACCCGCAGGCCGTGCCCGCCGCCGCCCACCTCCACCACCCCCGTGGCCACCACCTCGCAGCTGTCGTCCGCCGCGGAGCCGATGTACTTGGCCAGGCCCTCCACGTCAATGCTGTCGGCGGTGTAGGGCCCGGCCACGAAGAGGGTGTCGTGGTAGAAGGCCATCTCCTCCACCACGTTCACGATGGTGCCGCCCAGGCTGCACCAGCGGTGGCCGTTCCAGGTGGCCACCTTGCTGGCGGGCAGGCCCCCGGCGTAGTTGAAGCCGCCGCCCACGTACAGCAGGTCGTTGTGCACGGCCAGGGCGAACACCGGCGCGTTCAGCTGGTAGTTGCCCAGGGCGTAGGTCACGCTCAGGCCCACGGGGTTCCACTGCTGTCCGTTCCAGCGCATGATGCCGTGGCCGGCGTTGCCGCTGCTGAGGCGGAAGGCCCCGCCCAGGTACAGGTCGCCCTGGTAGATGGCGAGGCACTCCCCCGAACCCTGGCTGCCGGCCAGCCCGCCGCCCAGCGGGCTCCAGCTGGTGCCGTCCCACACGGCCACGTCGCGGGCGTTCACATCGTTGATCTGGCCCGTCACCACCAGCTGGCCCTGGTACTTCACCATGTCGCGCACCATGGCCTGGTTGTACGGGAAGCCGTGTACGGGCTGCCACGTACCGCCATCGCGCCGGGCCAGGCCGTGGCACACCTGCCCATCGGCCACGGTGAAAGCGCCCAGGGCGTAGAGCGTGTCCTCGATCAGCGTGAACTTGTACACGGGGCCATCGAACGCCCCGTAGGCCAGCCATTCGCTGCCGTTGAAATAGCGGACCTGAGGGGCATTCGTTGTACTGGCCAACAAGGTGTCGTTGTGTACGAAGGTCCCGAAACCTTGACTTCCTAAAGAATCAACAATGGTCCAAGCACCGTTGGAATAGGCCACAACGCTGTTGTCAAGCCAGTTGGTGTAATTGAAGCCTCGGCTTCCCAGAAAATAAAGCACATCCGCAGTGGTGTCCACATAAAGACAAGTGGGACTGCCAAAGGACATCCCAGGCAATCCAGTCGACGCCCAGTTCACCTGTGCATGGGCGCCCAAGGCCAGCAGCGCCCAGGCGCTCAAGGTGGCGATGCTGCGCTTCATGGGATGTGTATTTGGGTGGCATGGCCGCCAACGCGCAACACGTAGATGCCCGTGGCGGTCGCGGGCAAGGGCCATTGCACGCGCGTTCCTGGCACTGCCATTAGGGGCCGTTGCGCCAGCAAGCGGCCGCTGGCATCGTAGAGCTGCGCCACATCGTTCAGGTCCAGGTCGGTGAGCAGGTGCAAGGAACCGTCAGCGTACCAGGCATGGAGATCACCATGTTCCGGCTCGTTTTCGCTCAGGCTGGTCGCAAAGCCGTTCAAGCAGAATACGCTCACGAACCCATCGTCCTGATCCGCGCTGTTGTGATAGGGGTCGAAGAAGTCGATGGTGCTCAAGGGCTTCAGGATGCGGCGGTCCGTATTCAACCCGTAAGGTAGACTTCATCCGTCGAACACGGGCCACCGCCACGCCCCGCGCTACCTTCGCGCCTTCCGATCCCTGCCATGACCGAGCTGCGAAAAGGCCCGTTCCGCATCACCAACACGCTCACGCGTGAGAAGGAGGAGTTCAAGCCGCTGAACCCGCCCCACGTGGGCCTGTACGTGTGCGGACCCACCGTGTACAGCGATGTGCACCTGGGCAACGTGCGCACCTTCACCACCTTCGACCTGCTGTACCGCTGGCTGAGCCATGTGGGCCACCGCGTGCGCTACGTGCGCAACATCACCGACGTGGGCCACCTGGTGGGCGACGTGGACGAAGGCGAGGACAAGATCGCCAAGCGCGCCCGCCTCGAACAGCTGGAGCCCATGGAGATCGTGCAGAAGTACACCAACGGCTTCCACGATGTCATGCGGCTCTTCAACATCCTGCCGCCCAGCATCGAGCCCACCGCCACGGGCCACCTCATCGAGCAGATCGGCATGGTGCAACGCATCATCGACGCCGGCTACGGCTACGAGGTCAACGGCAGCGTGTACTTCGACGTGCCCGGGTTCGCGGCCAAGCACGCCTACGGGGAGCTCAGCGGCCGCAGGATCGACGAGCTGCAGGCCAACACGCGCGACACCGAGGGCATGGACGAGAAGCGCAGCCCGCTCGACTTCGCCATCTGGAAGAAGGCCGACCCCACGCACCTGATGAAGTGGCCCAGCCCCTGGGGCGAGGGCTTCCCCGGCTGGCACCTGGAGTGCAGCGCCATGAGCACCAAGTACCTGGGCCGCACCTTCGACATCCACGGCGGGGGCATGGACCTGAAGTTCCCGCACCACGAGTGCGAGATCGCGCAGAGCGTCGCCGCCGACGGGCAGGCCCCCGTGCGTTACTGGATGCACGGCAACATGCTCACCGTGAACGGCCGCAAGATGGCCAAGAGCGAGGGCAACGGCTTCACCCCCGAGGAGCTCATCACCGGCAACCACAAGCTGCTCGAGCGCGGGTACAGCCCCATGACCGTGCGCTTCTTCATGCTGCAGTGCCACTACGCCAGCACGCTCGACTTCAGCAACGCCGCCCTGCAGGCCGCCGAGAAGGGCCTGGAGCGCCTGATGGCCGCGGTGGACGTGCTGGACAAGCTGAAGCCCGCCACCGCGCCCGATGCCGCGCAGGACGCCGCCGTGCACGCGCTCGCCCAGCGCTGCTACGACGCCATGAACGACGACCTCAACAGCCCGGTGATGATCGCCGAGCTCTTCGAGGGCGTGCGCCTGATCAACTCCGCCAACGACGGCAAGCTGGCCCTCGGCGCCGACGCCATCGGCGCGCTGAAGGCGCTGTTCAATGCCATGGTCTTCGACGTGCTGGGTCTCAAGCGCGAGGTCGCCGCCGCCGGCAACGACATGGCGCTCGACGGGCTCGTGCAGGTCTTCATCGGCATGCGCGCCGAGGCCAAGGCCCGCAAGGACTTCGCCGCCAGCGACCGCATCCGCGACCAGCTGCTCGCCCTCGGCATCGTGCTGAAGGACACCAAGGAAGGCACCACCTGGAGCCGCGCCTAAGAACAACGCCATGCCCCGCACCGCCCTCCGCATCACGGCCATCGCCCTGGTGGCCCTGCTGCTCGCCGCCTTCCTGTTGAAGTCGTGCCGCAGCGACAACGGCGGCACCGTCACCCCGCCCGCGCCGCACGAGCAGCCGCAGCCCGCGGTGAAGGTGCCGCTCTTCGACGGCGATTCGGCCTATGCCTTCGTGAAGAAGCAGGTCGACTTCGGCCCGCGCAACCCCGGTTCGGCCGGCCACACCGCCTGCGGCGACTGGATGGTGGGCTTCCTGAAGCAGGTGGCCGACACGGTGATCGAGCAGACGGGCACCGTCACCGCCTTCAACGGGCAGAAGCTGCCGCTGCGCAACCTCATCGCCAGCTGGGCCCCGGAGAAGAAGGACCGCATCCTGCTGCTGGCGCACTGGGACACGCGTCCCTTCGCCGACAAGGACGACACGCGCAAGAACGAGCCCATCCTTGGTGCCAACGACGGCGGCAGCGGCGTGGGCATCCTGCTGGAGGTGGCGCGCAAGCTGAAGGAGCAGGCGCCCGCGATCGGGGTGGACATCTTCCTCACCGACGCGGAGGACTTCGGGCAGCCCGGCGATGCCATGGAGACCAACGCCAACACGCTGCTCACCTGGTGCCTGGGGGCGCAGTACTGGGCGAAGAACCCGCACGTGCCCAACTACACCGCGCGCTACGGCATCCTGCTCGACATGTGCGGCACGCCCGACGCCACCTTCTACCGCGAGCAGCTGAGCATGCAGTTCGCCCCGCATGTGGTGCAGAAGGTGTGGAAGGCCGCCGCCGACCTGGGCTACGAGCGCTACTTCCGCAACGAGACCAAGTACTTCGTGGGCATCGACGACCACGTGATCGTGAACCGCGACCTGCGCATCCCCACGATCGACATCATCGCCTACGACGAGAACACCAAGGCCTTCCACGAGAGCTGGCACACCCACAAGGACGACCTGTCCGTGATCGACAAGGGCACGCTCACGGCCGTGGGCCGCACGGTGCTGCAGGTGGTGTACCAGGAACGCTGAGCGATCAGCCGTCCAAGGTTCCGGGCACGCGATCACGGCGTGATGCCGCGAAGCGCTTAGTTTCATCGGCCCATAACCGACCGGCGATGAAGAAGATCCTTACCCTGCTCCCCTTCCTTCCCGTGGCCGCCTACGGCCAGTCCCTCGTGTCGCAAGTGCCCCAGGACCGCACCGCGCTGCTCGAGGATTTCACCGGCATCCACTGCGGCTACTGCCCCGAGGGCCACGCCATTGCCGCCGACCTCGAGGCCCTGCACGGTCCGCGCATCGTGGTGGTGGGCGTTCATGCCGGTCCGTATGCGGTGCCCGGCACGGGTGAGCCCGACTTTCAGACGGCCGACGGCACGGCCATCGACGCCTACTTCACCATCGGCGGCTACCCCGCCGGCGTGATCAACCGCCACCTCTTCAACGGCGCCGACGACCTGGGCCGCGGGGCCTGGGCCGGTGCGGTGGACGAGATGCTCGCGCTGCCCTCGCCGGTGAACCTCGGCGTGGAGAGCAGCTTCGATGCGGGCACCCGCGACCTCACCGTGAACGTGGAGCTGCTGTACACCGCCAACAGCCCCGGCGGCGACGACTACATCAGCGTGCTGCTGAAGGAGAACCACATCATCGGCTGGCAGACCGACTACGGTCCCTCGGGCAACCACACCAACTACGACCACCTGCACGTGCTGCGCGCCTACCTCACGCCCACCTGGGGCGATGTGGTCACCACCACCACGGCGGGCACCAGCGTCACCCGCACCTACACCTTCAACGTGCCGCAGGCGTGGAACATCCAGAACTGCGAGGTGGTGGCCTTCGTGAGCGAGGACCACAGCGAGGTGTACCAGGCGCGCGAGGTGCTGGCCGATGGCGGCACCACCTTGGTGGTGGGCGACCTTGCGAGCGCTTCGCCCGCCTACACGGGTGGCAGCAGCGGCCAGGTGAGCGCCTTCAACGGCACCTTCACCAACCTGCTGGGCGCCGACGAGGACTACCAGGTGACGCTGACGAGCTACGGTTCGCCGGCCACATGGGCGAGCACGGTGCTGGTGGACGGCTCCGCGATCGCCAACCCCGGCACCGTCACCGTGCTCAACGGCACCCCGGCGAGCATCGCGGTGCAGGTGACCCCGGACGCCGCGCCCGGCATCGGCCGCTACCTGCTGGAGGTGGCCTCGGTGAACAACCCCGGCGCGCCGGTGCTGTCGCAGGAGTACAACGTCATCAGCGGCATCACCGACCTCATCGTTACGCACGCGCAGGCCGAGCCGTGGGAGCAGCTCTACCTCGACGGGCTGGCCCAGGCGAACAACCAGGCCTACGCCGCCACCACCAAGGAGCGCTTCCTCCAGTTCGCGCAGGCCAACGCGCTCAGCGACGTGAACAACCTGTACGTGAACGTGAGCTGGACCTTCCCGGCGCTCACCGATGACGAGGTGGCGGTGCTCGCCGCCTTCATGGACAACGGCGGCGACGTGATGATCGCCGGCCAGGACATCGGCTGGGACAACAGCGGCGCCAGCGGCAGCTACGGCACGGCGGCCACGCAGGCCTTCTACGCCAGCCACCTGCACGCCACCTACGTGGCCGACGGCAGCAACACCAGCACCACGGTGAACTTCATCGATGCGGATGCGGTGTTCGGTGCGGTGCCCAACAGCGGCATCGCCGATGCCTTCGGCGGCAACACCTACCCCGACCAGATCACCCCGGTCGCGCCGGCCACCGGGATCCTGTACTACAACACCAACACCGCCCAGGTCGGTGGCCTGCGCTGCGACAACGGCACCTACAAGGTGGTCTACTTCGGCGTGGGCCCCGAGCAGATGAGCGATGCGGGCGTGGGCCGGAGCATGATCCAGTTAAGCCACGACTGGTTCTACGGCGTGGTGGGCGTGGAGGAGTTCGACGCGCTCCTTTCCGATGTGCTGGGTCAGGCCTGGCCGGTGCCCACGAGCGACCGCATCACCGTGCCGCTGAACGGCCTTGATCGTGCCGCAACCCTGCAGGTGGTCGATGCCACCGGGCGCGTGGTGCTGCAGCAGGCGGTGCGCGCCAACACCCCGCAGGTGGAGGTGGATGTGCAGGCCCTGGGCAGCGGCGTGTACCGCTACGTGCTGCGCACCGACAACGGCGTGGCCCGCGCGCGCGCCTTCCAGGTGGTGCGCTGAGCGGTGCCCTGCGCGTGGACGAAGGCCCCGGTGTTCGCACCGGGGCCTTCGTCATTCCATGGGGTCATTACCTTCGGGGAAAGAACGTTGACGATGAAACGCTGGAGGATGAGGCCCGCGCCCGAGGTGGCGGCGGTGCAACGACTGACGCATGACCGATGCCCTTCGGTCGCCGCCCACCTGCTCGCGCAGCGCGGCATCACGGCCCCCGAGCAGGCCGCCGTGTACTTCCGTCCGAACCTGGGCCAGCTGCACGATCCCTTCCTCATGAAGGACATGGACCGCGCGGTGGAACGCATCGAACGCGCCCTCGGCGACGGCGAGCGCATCATGGTGTTCGGCGATTACGATGTGGACGGCACCACGGCCGTGGCCCTGGTGTACTCGTTCCTGCTCCGCTTCACGGGCAACATCACCTTCTACATCCCCGACCGTTACGCCGAGGGCTATGGCGTGTCCACCCAGGGCATCGACAAGGCCGCGGAGGAGGGCGTAACCCTGATCATCGCGCTGGACTGTGGCATCAAGAGCGTGGACAAGGTGCGGTACGCCGCGGAGAAGGGCATCGACTTCATCATCTGCGACCACCACCGCCCCGGGGATGAGCTGCCGCCCGCCGTGGCCGTGCTCGACCCCATGCGCGACGACTGCCCCTACCCGTACAAGGAGCTCAGCGGCTGCGGCATCGGCTTCAAGCTGCTGCAGGCGCTCGCGCTGCACAACGGCATCGCACCGACCGAGCTGGAGGTGCTGCTCGACCTGGTGGCGGTGAGCACCGCGTGCGACATCGTGCCCATCACCGGCGAGAACCGGGTGCTCGCGCACTTCGGCCTCAAGCGGCTGAACGACGACCCGCGGCCCGGCATCAAGGCGATGCTCGGCATGGCCAACGTGAAGCGCCGCCTCAACGTCACCGACCTGGTCTTCATCATCGGTCCACGCATCAACGCGGCGGGCCGCATCGAGCATGGGCGGCAGGCCGTGGAGCTGCTGCTGAGCCACGATCTGGCGCAGGCCGAGGAGATCGGCAACCGGGTGAACGCGAACAACATCACGCGCCAGGACCTCGACAAGCGCATCACCACCGAGGCCCTGGAGCTGATCGCCAGCACGGATGAGCTGCGCGAGGCGTGGAGCACCGTGCTCTTCCACCCCGAATGGCACAAGGGCGTGATCGGCATCGTGGCCAGCCGCCTCATCGAATCGCACTACCGCCCCACCATCGTGCTCACCGAGAGCAACGGCAAGGCCACCGGCAGCGCGCGGAGCGTGAAGGGCTTCGACGTGTACGAGGCCATCAGCGCATGCAGCGACCTGCTCGACCAGTTCGGCGGGCACACCTACGCCGCGGGCCTCACCATGCCGTTGGACAACGTGGAGGCCTTCCGCGAACGCTTCGAGCGCATCGCGCGCGAGCAGCTCACCGAGGAGATGCGCGTGCCCGAGGAGGAGGTGGACGTGGAGGTCCCGCTCGCCGAGGTGAACGACCGCCTGCTGAACATCGTGGAGCACATGGCGCCCTACGGCCCCCACAACATGCGTCCCGTCTTCCTCACGCGCGGCGTGATCGATACCGGTGGCGCGCGCATCGTGGGCGACGACCACCTCAAGCTCTCCATCGCCATGACGAAGGACCCGAAGGAGCGGCGCTTCGACGCCATCGCCTTCCGGCAGGGCCGATGGCTGGAGCACATCAAGCGGGGCGAGCCCTTCAGCATCCTCTACACGATCGAGGCGAACGAATGGCAGGGGCGCCACACGCTGCAGCTCAATATCAAGGACATCAAGGCCGGTGTGGACGGTCTGCTGGTGGGGGAGGAGCAACACAGCAGGTCCGCCGCGGCACTGGCCTCATGAGCACGCCCATCCTCAGACACGACGATGAGCACTGGATGCGCCAGGCGCTGCGCGAGGCCGAGCGCGCCTTCGCGGCCGATGAAGTGCCCATCGGCGCCGTGATCGTGTGCCAGGACAAGCTCATCGCCCGGGCGCACAACCTCACCGAGCGGCTCAACGACGTGACCGCGCACGCCGAGATGCAGGCCATCACCGCCGCGGCCGAGCACATCGGTGGCAAGTACCTGCACGACTGCACGCTGTACGTGACCCTGGAGCCCTGCGTGATGTGCGCCGGCGCCATGAACTGGGCCCACGTCGGCCGCATCGTGTTCGGGGCGTTCGACGAGAAGGGTGGCTACCGGCGCATCGGCAGTTCGCTGCTGCTGCACCCGAAGACCAAGGTCACCGGCGGGATCCTCGAGGCCGAGTGCGCCGACCTGATGAAGGCGTTCTTCCGGAAGAAGCGGGCGTTGTGAGGCAGCGGCCCGTGGGCCACGGCTGTCTTCCTGGAAATGGAGCTCCCATGATGCGACGCTACACCCTTCCCTTCGTCTTGATCGGATCGCTGACCATGGCACAGACGCCGATCACCTGGCACATCACCTTCGACCCCGGCGCGGACCGCACGCTGGACAGCCTGCAGGGCTGCTGGCAGGTGGGCGCCCCGGACAAGACGGAGTTCGATTCAGCCTACTCCGCGCCGAGCGCGTTGGTCACCGATACCGTGCTTCCCTATCCGGTGGGTGGC